>NZ_JBWKVU010000009.1:0-281722 GCF_059421865.1 Pseudomonas sp. GW821-FHT02B10
GTCGCAGCTTCGCGGGCTCGGCAGCGGCTACAGGGAGCGCGATCGGTGTAGCCGCTGCCGCAGGCTGCGATCGGCCCTGAACGGGACGTGCTCTTGAGGCCGTCGAAGGTCCTGCGGACCTTGTCGCAGCTTCGCGGGCTCGGCAGCGGCTACAGGGAGCGCGATCGGTGTAGCCGCTGCCGCAGGCTGCGATCGGCCCGGAACGGGACGTGCTCTTGAGGCCGTCGAAGGTCCTGCGGACCTTGTCGCAGCCTCGCGGGCTCGGCAGCGGCTACAGGTTCCGCGTTTACGTGGAGCGCTGGCCCGGCTTCAGAACGACCGCACGATCCTGCCCAGGGTTTCCATGGCCTGTTCCGCCGCTTCGTTCCACGGGCTGCCGTAGTTGAGGCGGATGCAGTTTCGAAAGCGCTGGGTCGGCGAGAAGATCGGTCCCGGGGCGATGCTGATGCCCTGGGCCAGGGCCATCTGGAACAGCTTCAACGAATCCATCTGCGCCGGCAGTTCCAGCCACAGGAAGTAGCCGCCGGCCGGCTGGCTGACCCGGGTCTGCGCCGGAAAGTAGCGGGCGATGGCGGCGAGCATGGCGCTCTGTTGTTCTTCCAGGGCATAGCGCAGTTTGCGCAGGTGGCGGTCGTAGCCGCCGTGTTGCAGGTAGTCGGCGATGGCCGCCTGGGCCGGCATCGAGGCGCACAGTGAGGTCATCAGTTTCAGCCGTTCGATCTTCTGCGCGTAACGCCCGGCGGCGACCCAGCCGATGCGGTAACCCGGGGCCAGGCTCTTGGCGAACGAGCCGCAATGCATCACCAGGCCCTCGGTGTCGAAGGCCTTGGCCGGTTTCGGCGCCTGCTGGCCGTAATACAGCTCGGCGTAGACGTCGTCCTCGATCAGCGGCACCTGATGGCTGCGCAGCAACGCCACCAGTTCCTGCTTCTTCGCCTCGGGCATGGTCGCGCCCATGGGGTTCTGGAAGCTGGTCATGCACCAGCAGGCCTTGATTGGGTGCCGTTCCAGGGTCTGCGCCAGCACCCCGAGATCAATGCCGTCCCGCGGGTGCACGGGGATTTCCACCGCCTTGAGTTTCAGGCGCTCCAGCACTTGCAGGCTGGCGTAGAAGGCCGGGGCCTCGATGGCCACCAGGTCGCCGGGTTCGGTCACCGCCTGCAGGCACAGGTTCAGGGCTTCCAGGGCGCCGTTGGTGATCAGCAGTTCTTCCATGGGCAGCATCAGCCCGCCGACCATGTAGCGCAGGGCGATCTGCCGGCGCAGCTGCGGGTTGCCCGGCGACATGTCGGTGACCACCACCCGTGGGTCCATCTCGCGGCTGGCGCTGGCCAGGGAACGCGACAGGCGTTGCAGCGGGAACAGGGTCGGGCTGGGAAAGGCCGAGCCGAACGGCACGGTGGTCGGGTCCTTGATCGAGTCCAGCACCGAGAACACCAGTTCGCTGACATCGACCTCGGTGGACTCGTTGACCTGGCTGCTGATCACCGGCTCCGAGAACGGGCTCGGCGCATGGGTGTTGACGAAGTAGCCGGAGCGCGGCCGGGCGCGGATCAGGCCGCGCCGTTCCAGCAGGTAATAGGCCTGGAACACCGTGGACGGGCTGACCCCATAGGTCTGGCTGGCATAACGTACCGAAGGTACGCGCTGGCCGGGGCCGAGCACCCCGGAGCGGATCAGTTCTGCGATGTCGTCGGCGAATTTTTCGTAGCGTTTCATGGGGCGGCTCGGGTTGGAGGCTGCGGTGGCTGAGCGATTTATCGCGAGCAAGCTCGCTCCTACAAGGACCAATGCGCACCTGTAGGAGCGAGCTTGCTCGCGATAGCCGCAAAGCGGCGCCCAGTCTAAGGGATCAACGGTTCAAGGGCGCAACAAACCGGCTCTTGGCCACGCTGTAGATCTGCGGCTGGTCGGCGTCGACCACCTTGAAACTCAGCTCCTGGGAACTGCTCTGCGGCTGGTCTGCGATCATCGCCACCGACACCGGCAGGTCGACGATCTCGCCCGCGGCCAGGCTGACTTCGGTCTTGCCTTGCAGCTGGAAGCCGTCGCCGTCCACCAGTTGCAGGCGGTAATCCTGGCGTTGCTGGGTCTTGTTGATGATCTTCAGGCTGTAGATGTTCTCGATCTGGCCCAGGCTGTTTTCGCGGAACAGGCCGCGGTCCTTGCTGACGTCCAGCGACACCATCGGTCGCTCCACCAGCGCCAGGGCCAGGGCGCCGATCATCACCAGCAGCACCGCGCTGTAGCCGATCAGGCGTGGGCGCAGCAGGTGGGTCTTGCCACCCTGCAACTGGTGTTCCGAGGTGTAGCTGATCAGGCCCCGGGCATAACCCATCTTGTCCATGATCGAATCGCAGGCGTCGATGCAGGCGGCGCAGCCGATGCATTCCATCTGCAGGCCGTCGCGGATGTCGATGCCGGTCGGGCAGACCTGCACGCACAGCTGGCAGTCGATGCAGTCGCCGAGGCCGATATTGGCGGGTTTCACGCCGCGTTTGCGCGGGCCGCGGATTTCGCCGCGGGCCGGGTCGTAGGAGATGGTCAGGGTATCCTTGTCGAACATCACACTCTGGAACCGCGCATACGGGCACATGTGCATGCACACCGCCTCGCGCAGCCAGCCGGCGTTGAGGTAGGTGGCGCCGGTGAAGAACAGCACCCAGAACAGGCTGACCCCGCCGATCTGCAGGGTCAGCAGCTCCTCGGCCAGCGGCCGGATCGGCGTGAAGTAACCGACGAAGGTCAGGCCGGTGAGCAGGCTGATGGCCAGCCACAGGGTGTGCTTGGCCGAACGGCGGATCAGCTTGTTCAGGTTCCAGGGCGCGGCCGCGAGCTTGATGCGCTGGTTGCGCTCACCCTCGGTGATCTTCTCGCACCACATGAACAGCCAGGTCCAGGAGCTCTGCGGGCAGGTGTAGCCGCACCAGACGCGGCCGGCGAACACGGTGATGGCGAACAGGCCGAAGGCGCAGATGATCAGCAACGCCGAGAGCAGGATGAAATCCTGCGGCCAGAAGGTGGCACCGAAGATGTGGAACTTGCTTTCCGCCAGGTCCCAGAGCACCGCCTGGCGGCCGCCCCAGTTCAGCCAAACGGTGCCGAAGAACAGCAGGAACAGGAAGCCCGCGCCGCTCATGCGCAGGGTACGGAACAGGCCGGTGAAACTGCGGGTGTGGATCAGGTTGTCGCTGGATTTGGCCTTCGTCTTTGGGCGCGCAGGCTCGAATGTTTCTACTAATCGGACGGGGATTCTTTCGCTCATGGTCGTTCGCTCATCAGCCTCCATCAGGCAGACGAACTATGCCCAGCGATCTGTTTGCATAACAGACTCAGGTATCGCAATAAAAAGCAGATCAGATGCCCGTCAGGCGCCGCCCTGCGACAACTTGCCATACCCGGCCAGGCGCCTGCTATCGGGCGCCGTCGGCGTCTGGCACAAGCCTACGCGAGGCACCGTGATGCAGATCAGTCAAATCACCGAATCACTGTTGCTGGCGCGCAGATGGCGCCGGCCGTCGGTGGCGCCTGCTACGGTCAATGCGTCGGCTTCTGCTTCGGTGATGTAGATACGCCGGCCTTCGAGGTCGACCGCCGACATCGACCTGGCCGCGTCGGTGATCACGGTCACGGCGCTGGCAGGCGGGCGTGAAGGTCTTCGGTGTCGAAATGGCAGATCCGGTTTTCGATGCGCAGGCTCATGGTCGAATCCTGTTGTGCGGTGGGTACGGTTTTTAGGGCCCGGCTGCCGTCCGGGGTTCTGCTCGACCGATCAATGGTCGCCCGCTGGCGGATCGCACCTTTTGCCCGGCGTCGCTGTCCTTTCATTAAGGAGGGCTGCCTCGTTGTCCGCCCGCCCGCCAATAAGAACCTGAGAACCCGAACCGAAAGGACCTGCGCATGAACGCCTGGTGGCATGAAGTCTGGGTCACCCTGCAAGCGGAGTTCGCCGACATCGGCGATGCCCGGCAACTCACCCAGATCACCGTGCGCCTGCTGATCGCCGCGCTGCTGGGCGGCATTCTCGGTTTCGAACGCGAGCACAAGGGCAAGGCCGCCGGGGTGCGCACCCATATGCTGGTGGCGCTGGGGGCGGCGCTGTTCGTGCTGGTGCCGCAGATGTCCGGCGCCCAGGCCGATGCCATGAGCCGGGTGGTGCAGGGGGTGATCGCCGGTATCGGTTTTCTCGGCGCGGGCACCATTCTCAAGGGCAAGCAGGACGAGGAAGGGCATGTCAAGGGCCTGACCACCGCGGCCGGGCTGTGGATGACCGCGGCGATCGGCGTCTCGGCGGGCGTCGGCCGCGAAGCCACGGCGGTGTTCAGCACTCTGCTGGCGCTGGCGGTCTTCAGCGTGATGCCCTGGATAGTGCGCAAGCTGGAAGGCGACGATGAACCGCCCGGATGAACGCCCTGAAGCGTCGCGGGCACACTCGCCGCCAGCAACGAAGGGATGCCCGCTGCCGGTTGGCGACGGCAGCGACGGGCAACCGATTGTCTACGCTTGTCATGGTTTGGGCGTAATGCTGTGACCGCAAGCGATGACCGGTGCCGGATCGATCGGCGGCTCTTCCTTGGGTGGTGGGGTAGTTTCGGGTGGATCTTCTTCGGGCACCGGTTGCGGCTCGGTGGGCGGCAACGTCGGGTGGTCGATGTTCGGGTCGGGCGTTTCCGCAGGGATCGGGATACTCATCGGCATGGCCTCCTTTGTGCTTGGTTTTGCACAGTCTCCCAAGGTGGACCCTCGCCCCGGTGATTTGATTCCCGGCGCGAAGGGAGGCAAATCCAGGTGAACTTTCCCGGCCCTGGTGTCTCGGAACCTAAGTGCTTCGCTGATCCGCGCGGGTCGTCGCCGACCCTGGGGGCCGCTCCCAAGAGAGGGCCCGCGCCGGAATAGACCAGCAACAGAGCGTCCATGGGGCGTAAGGGGTGATGCTCGATGACTGCCGAAAAAAGACCGACTGAACTGCAATACAACCCGAACCTGCCCCTGTCGCAGGCCTTGCTGCTGCCGCGTATCGTCATCGAGAACACCCGGCCGCTGATCGACGGTGGCCAGTTCGCGGTCAAGGCGGTGGCAGGGCAGGTGGTGCGGGTCAGCAGCAAGGTGTTCGCCGACGGCCACGACAAACTGGCCGTGCGCATCCGCTGGTGCGCCGAAGCCGACAGCCACTGGCACAGCGAAACCATGGAAGACCTTGGCAACAACGGCTGGGAAGGCCAGTTCACAGTGCCCAGCCAGGGCCGCTACCTGTATTGCATCGAGGCCTGGATCGATCAGTTCGCCAGCTTTTGCTACGACCTGCAGAAGAAACACCAGGCCGGCATCGCGGTCAGCCTCGAATTGCAGGAGGGCCGCAGCCATGTGCTGCACGCCGCCGAGCGCAGCGAAGGGCCGCTGCGCGAGCAGTTGCTGGCGCTGCACCATGAGTTGGCGACGCTGCTCGAAGCCGAGCAGGTGGCGCTGTTCCTGCACGAACGCAGTGCACGGCTGATGGCCGAGTCCGACCACCGTCCCTACCTGAGCCTGAGCCCGGAATACCCGCTGGACGTGGAGCGCGAACGCGCGCAGTTCGCCAGCTGGTACGAGCTGTTTCCCCGCTCGATCACCGATGATCCGGCCCGTCACGGCACTTTCAATGATGTGCACTCGCGCCTGGCGATGATCCATGACATGGGTTTCGACGTGCTGTACTTCCCGCCGATCCATCCCATCGGCCGCAGCTTTCGCAAGGGCCGTAATAACTCGCTGACTGCCGGCCCCGACGAGCCGGGCAGCCCCTATGCGATCGGCAGCGAAGAGGGCGGCCACGAGGCGATCCATCCGCAGCTCGGCAGCCGCGAGGACTTCCGCCGCCTGGTGGCCGCCGCCGCCGAGCACGGCCTGGAGATCGCCCTGGATTTCGCCATCCAGTGTTCCCAGGACCATCCCTGGCTCAAGCAGCATCCGGGCTGGTTCAACTGGCGCCCGGACGGCAGCATCAAATACGCTGAGAACCCGCCGAAGAAATACCAGGACATCGTCAACGTCGACTTCTATGCCATCGAGGCCATCCCCAGCCTGTGGCTGGAGTTGCGCGACATCGTGGTCGGCTGGGTCGAGGAGGGGGTGAAGATCTTTCGCGTGGACAACCCGCATACCAAGCCGCTGCCGTTCTGGCAGTGGCTGATTGCCGATGTGCGGGCGCGCTACCCGGAGGTGATCTTTCTCGCCGAGGCCTTCACCACGCCGGCGATGATGGCGCGCCTGGGCAAGGTCGGTTATTCCCAGAGCTACACCTATTTCACCTGGCGCAACACCAAGAGCGAACTGGCGACTTACTTCACCGAACTCAATCAGTCGCCGTGGCGCGAATGCTACCGGCCGAACTTTTTCGTCAACACGCCGGACATCAACCCGTTCTTTCTCCATGACTCGGGGCGCCCGGGGTTTCTCATCCGCGCCGCGCTGGCCACCATGGGCTCGGGCCTGTGGGGCATGTATTCGGGGTTCGAGCTGTGCGAGGCGGCGCCGGTTCCGGGGCGCGAGGAATACCTGGACTCGGAGAAATACGAGATCCGCCCCCGGGACTTCAGCGCCCCCGGCAACATCATTGCCGAGATCGCCCAGCTCAACCGCATCCGCCGACAGAACCCGGCGCTGCAGACGCACCTGGGCTTGCAGGTCTACAACGCCTGGAACGACAACATCCTGTATTTCGGCAAGCGTACCGCCGACCTCAGCAACTTCATCCTGGTGGCGGTCAGCCTCGACCCGTTCAACGCCCAGGAGGCGCATTTCGAGTTGCCGCTGTGGGAACTGGGCCTGCCCGACGATGCGCAGACCCAGGGCGAGGACCTGATGAACGGCCATCGCTGGACCTGGTACGGCAAGACCCAGTTCATGCGGATCGAACCCTGGCAGCAACCGTTCGGTATCTGGCGCATCAGCGTTGCCTGATTTTGCGGACGGCCCGGAACGGGACGTGTTCCTGGCGGCCTCGAAGGTCCTTCGGACCTTATCGCAGCCTCGCAGGCTCGGCAGCGGCTACAGGCGCGATCGGTGTAGCCGCTGCCGCAGGCTGCGATCGGCCCGGAACGGGACGCGCTCTTGGGGCCGTCGAAGGTCCTGCGGACCTTATCGCAGCCTCGCAGGCTCGGCAGCGGCTACAGGGCAGTTACACAGCCACGGACCAATGAATTTTTCAGGAGTTACCCATGGCGAAGAAACACAGGTCAGCCACCTTCATCAAGGACCCGCTCTGGTACAAGGACGCGGTGATCTATCAGGTTCACGTCAAATCCTATTTCGACTCCAACAACGACGGGATCGGCGACTTTCCCGGGTTGATCGCCAAGCTCGACTACATCGCCGACCTGGGGGTGAACACCATCTGGCTGCTGCCGTTCTACCCCTCGCCGCGCCGCGACGACGGCTACGACATCGCCGAATACCGCGGCGTCAGTCCCGACTACGGGACCCTGGCCGACGCCCGGCGCTTTATCGCCGAGGCCCACAAGCGCGGGCTGCGGGTGATCACCGAGCTGGTCATCAACCACACCTCGGACCAGCACCCCTGGTTCCAGCGGGCGCGCAAGGCCAAGGCCGGCTCCAAGGCGCGGGACTTTTATGTGTGGTCCGATGACGATCAGAAGTACGACGGCACGCGGATCATCTTTCTCGATACCGAAAAATCCAACTGGACCTGGGACCCGGTGGCCGGCCAGTACTTCTGGCACCGCTTCTATTCCCACCAGCCGGACCTCAACTTCGACAACCCGCAGGTGATGAAGGCGGTCCTGTCGGTGATGCGCTACTGGCTGGACATGGGCATCGACGGCCTGCGCCTGGACGCCATTCCTTACCTGATCGAACGCGACGGCACTAACAACGAGAACCTGTCCGAGACCCACGACGTGCTCAAGCAGATCCGCGCCGAGATCGACGCCAACTACCCGGATCGCATGCTGCTGGCCGAAGCCAACCAGTGGCCGGAAGACACCCAATTATATTTTGGCGATGTGAAGGGCAATGACGGCGACGAATGCCACATGGCCTTCCACTTCCCATTGATGCCGCGCATGTACATGGCGCTGGCCCAGGAAGACCGCTTCCCGATCACCGACATCCTGCGCCAGACCCCGGAGATTCCCGCCAACTGCCAGTGGGCGATCTTCCTGCGCAACCACGATGAGCTGACCCTGGAGATGGTCACCGACCGCGAGCGCGACTACCTGTGGAACTACTACGCCGCCGACCGCCGCGCGCGGATCAAC
Source organism: Pseudomonas sp. GW821-FHT02B10 (assembly GCF_059421865.1). Taxonomy (NCBI): domain Bacteria; kingdom Pseudomonadati; phylum Pseudomonadota; class Gammaproteobacteria; order Pseudomonadales; family Pseudomonadaceae; genus Pseudomonas; species Pseudomonas sp. GW821-FHT02B10. The sequence goes on from NZ_JBWKVU010000009.1 coordinate 8,256, forward strand.
CTGGGCATTCGCCGGCGCCTGGCACCGCTGATGGAGCGCGACCGGCGCCGGGTCGAGTTGCTCAACAGCCTGCTGCTGTCGATGCCGGGCACGCCGACCCTGTATTACGGCGACGAGATCGGCATGGGCGATAACATTTACCTGGGCGACCGCGATGGCGTGCGCACGCCGATGCAATGGTCGATCGACCGCAACGGCGGCTTCTCCCGGGCCGACCCAGCGAGCCTGGTCTTGCCGCCGATCATGGACCCGCTGTACGGCTACCAGTCGGTGAATGTCGAGACCCAGGCCGGCGACCCGCATTCGCTGCTCAACTGGACCCGGCGCATGCTGGCGATCCGCAAACAGTCCAAGGCCTTCGGCCGCGGCAGCCTGAAGATGCTGTCGCCGAGCAATCGCCGGATCCTGGCCTACACCCGCGAATACACCGGGCCGGACGGCAAGCACGAAATCATCCTCTGCGTGGCCAATGTGTCGCGCAGCGCCCAGGCGGCGGAACTGGACCTGTCGGCGTTCGCCGGCATGGTGCCGGTGGAGATGCTCGGCGGGAATGCCTTCCCGCCGATCGGCCAGCTGAATTTCCTCCTGACCCTGGCGCCCTACGGTTTCTACTGGTTTGTCCTGGCGACGGAAAACCAGATGCCGAGCTGGCATGTGGAGCCGGCCCAGAGCATGCCGGACTTCACCACCCTGGTGCTGAAAAAACGCCTCGAGGAATTGCTCGAAGCGCCGTCGCGCACCACCCTGGAGCAGAGTTCGCTGCCGACCTGGCTACCCAAGCGTCGCTGGTTCGCCGGCAAGGACAGCGCCATCGAACAGGTGCACATCGCCTATGGCGTGCGCTTTGGCGATCCGCAGCATCCGGTGTTGCTCAGCGAGCTGGAGGTCAGCGGCGGCGGCCAGAGCGGGCGCTACCAGCTGCCGTTCGGCCTGCTCGGCGAAGAGCAGATCGGCGCCGCGTTGCCGCAGCAACTGGCCCTGGCGCGGGTGCGCCGTGGCCGCCAGGTGGGGCTGATCACCGACGCCTTTGCCCTGGAAAGTTTTGTGCACAATGTCCTGCAGGCGATCCAGACGCACACCGTGCTGCCGTGTGGCGAGGGCGAGATCCGCTTCGAGGCCACGGAGCAACTGGCCGGGCTCGGCCTGGGCGCGGAATCCGAAGTGCGCTACCTGTCCGCCGAGCAATCCAACAGCTCGGTGGTGATCGGCACCAGCCTGGTGCTCAAGCTGATCCGCAAGGTGGCCAGCGGCGTGCACCCGGAACTGGAGATGAGCGCCTACCTGACCGCCGCCGGCTTCCAGCACATTTCACCCTTGCTCGGTTCGGTGATCCGCCGGGACGGGCAGGGCGAGGACAGCCTGCTGATGATCGCCCAGGGTTACCTGAGCAATCAGGGCGATGCCTGGGAGTGGACCCAGAACAACCTGGAGCGGGCGATCCGCGACGAACTGGCCGACGCCATGTCCGAGCAGGACCAGCATTACAACGCCCTGGGCGAGCTGCGCGACTTTGCCGGCATGCTCGGCCAGCGCCTGGGGGAAATGCACCAGGTCCTCGCGGCGCCGACCGCCAACCCGGCCTTCCGCGCGCGGCCGAGTACCGACAAGGACGCCCAGGCCTGGGCCAGGCAGATTGGCGCGCAACTGGAACGGGCCTTGCACTTGCTCAAGCAGCATCAGGCTGAGCTGACGGCCGAGGATCGACAGCGCGTGGCGTCGTGGAGCCAACACAAGACGGCGATCCTGGCGCATATCCAGGGCCTGGCGAAACAGGCGGTCGGCGGCCTGCGCATGCGCGTCCACGGCGACCTGCACCTGGGCCAGGTGCTGGTGATCAAGGGCGACGCCTACCTGATCGATTTCGAGGGCGAACCGGCCCGGCCGCTGGACGAGCGCCGGGGCAAGCACAGTCCGTACAAGGACGTCAGTGGGGTGCTGCGCTCCTTCGACTATGCCGCGGCGCTGGCCCTCGGCGGCCAGAGCCTCGACGCCTCGGCCCACGCCCTGGCGGCCCGGCAGCGGGTCACCGAGCGTTATCTGCGCGAAGCCCGCGAGTCGTTTGTCCAGGCGTACCGGCTGGCGGCAGCTAGTCTTGCTCATGCTTGGCAGGAAAAGAATGGCGAGGACGCCGCGCTGGCCTTGTTCAGCCTGGAGAAAGCAGCCTACGAAGTGGCGTATGAAGCGGAAAACCGTCCGGCCTGGCTCGCGGTGCCGCTGCGGGGGCTGCATGTGCTGCTAAGTGATATGAAGGTTGAGTGATGTGAAACCCTTTTCCGATACAAAAAGTGCTGGAGAGCAGTCATGAGTTTCTCGAACAAGGAACAGGGTGAGGTCAAACAGGCAATGCCCGCCGCGCGGGATGTCGAGGCATTGGTGCGTGCCGAGCACCAGGACCCCTTTGCTGTGCTCGGCCCCCATGGCGACGGCGCCGGCGGCCAATTCATCCGTGCCTTCCTGCCGGGCGCCCTGAGTGTGCAGGTGCTGGCTCGCGATGGCGGGACAGTGCTGGGCAGCCTGGAAGGCACCGAGGTGCCGGGGTTGTTCGTCGGGCACTTTGCCCAGGCCCAGCCCTATCTGCTGCGCACGCAATGGGCCGGTGGCGAGCATATTGGCGAAGACCCTTACAGCTTCGGCCCGTTGCTGGGGGAGATGGACCTGTACCTGTTCGCCGAGGGCAACCACCGCGACCTCAGCGCCTGCCTCGGCGCGCAGCTGAAAACCGTGGAGGGCGTCGACGGCGTGCGTTTTGCGGTCTGGGCGCCGAATGCCCGGCGGGTCTCGGTGGTCGGCGACTTCAACGTCTGGGACGGACGGCGGCACCCGATGCGCCTGCGTCATCCGTCCGGGGTCTGGGAGCTGTTCGTGCCGCGCCTGGGCCCGGGCGAAGCCTACAAATATGAAATCCTCGGCGCCCACGGCATCCTGCCGCTGAAGTCCGACCCGGTGGCGCTGGCCACCCAGCTGCCGCCGGATACCGCCTCGAAAGTCGCCAGCCCGCTGAGCATCGACTGGCAGGACCTCGACTGGATGCAGGCCCGCGGCGAACGCCAGCGCACCGACGCGCCCTTGTCGATCTACGAACTGCATGCCGGCTCCTGGCAATGCGAGGTGGACGATCTGGGCGAGGTGGCGCGCCAGTACGACTGGCACGAACTGGCCGAACGCCTGATCCCCTATGTGCAGAACCTGGGGTTCACCCATATCGAGCTGATGCCGATCATGGAACATCCCTTCGGCGGTTCCTGGGGCTATCAGCCGCTGTCGCAGTTCGCCCCCAGCGCCCGCTACGGCAGCGCCGACGACTTCGCGGCATTCGTCAACGCCTGCCACCTGGCGGGCATCGGGGTGATTCTCGACTGGGTGCCGGCGCACTTTCCCACCGACGCCCACGGCCTGGCGCAATTCGACGGCACCGCGCTGTACGAGTACGGCAACCCGCTGGAAGGTTTCCACCAGGACTGGGACACCCTGATCTACAACCTCGGGCGCACCGAGGTCCACGGTTTCATGCTGGCGTCGGCGCTGCACTGGCTCAAGCATTTCCATGTCGATGGCCTGCGGGTGGATGCCGTGGCCTCGATGCTCTACCGCGACTATTCGCGCAACGCCGGGGAGTGGGTGCCCAACCGCCATGGCGGACGCGAGAACCTCGAAGCCATCGACTTTTTGCGTCACCTGAATGACGTGGTGTCCCTCGAGGCGCCGGGCGCCCTGGTGATCGCCGAGGAGTCCACGGCCTGGCCGGGCGTCAGCCAGGGCACCCAGCAAGGCGGCCTGGGCTTCGCCTATAAATGGAACATGGGCTGGATGCACGATTCGCTGCATTACATCCAGCAGGACCCGGTGTACCGCGCCCATCACCACAACGAACTGAGCTTCGGCCTGGTGTATGCCTGGTCCGAGCGCTTCATCCTGCCGATCTCCCACGATGAAGTGGTGCACGGCAAACGCTCGCTGATCGACAAGATGCCCGGCGACCGCTGGCAGAAGTTCGCCAACCTGCGGGCCTACCTGAGCTTCATGTGGACCCACCCGGGCAAGAAGCTGCTGTTCATGGGCTGCGAGTTCGGCCAGTGGCGCGAATGGAATCACGATCAGCAACTGGACTGGTACCTGCTGCAATACCCCGAGCACCGCGGCGTGCAGAAGCTGGTGGGCGATCTCAACCGGCTGTACCGCGAACAGCCGGCGCTGCACGACCAGGACGACGCGCCCCAGGGCTTCCAGTGGCTGATCGGCGACGACGCGATCAACAGCGTCTACGCCTGGCTGCGCTGGAGCAAGGACGGCAAGCCGCTGCTGGTGGTGGCCAACTTCACCCCGGTGCCGCGCCAGGCCTACCGGATCGGCGTGCCCTTCGCCGGGCGCTGGGGCGAGTTGTTCAACAGCGACTCCGATACCTATGCCGGGTCCAACTATGGCAATGGCGGCGGGGTGTTCACCGAGGACGTGGCGAGCCACGGCCAGGCGTTGTCGCTGGCGTTGAACCTGCCGCCGCTGGCGGTGCTGATCCTGCAACCCGAAGCGTGATATCGACTGCCCGCTGCGCGCAGCGGATCGCGAGCAAGCTCGCTCCTACAGAGGTTGCGTGTTCCCTGTAGGAGCGAGCTTGCTCGCGATGACATCCGCCCAGACACCCTCAAGTTGTCCCTGAAAACCCAATCCCTGTAGCCGCTGCCGCAGGCTGCGATCGGGCTCGCAGAGCCCGCAACCCGGACGACGCGTATGGCCGATGCTCCCTTTGCGTTGGCTGCGCCGCCGATCGCAGCCTGCGGCGGCTACAGGTTTTTACCAGCGCATCCGCACACCCAGGCTGCCGATCAGCCCGTTGAGGTCGTTGTCGTCCACGTCGCTGCTGTAGTCGGCGCTCACATACAGGCTGACGACGGGGGTAAGCCTGGCCACCAGGCCCAGGCCGACTTCGACCGTGGAGGACTTGCGGCTGCTGCTGATCTTGTCGACCTTGTCCAGGGTCAGGGTGTCGCCGCTGTATACCGTGTGCCACAAGCTGGTGCGCACATAGGGTTCCACCGAGTGCCCGGCGACGTCGTAACGGCCTTGCAAGTGGGCCCCGACGCGGCCGCTCCAGGCGTTCAGGTTGCCGGCGGAGTGGGTGCTGCTGTCGGCATTCGGGTTGTCCAGGCTGACGCGCTGGTTGATCAATTGCGCCTGGGGTTCGACCACCCAGTTGTCGCTGATGCCGATGGGAATCCCGCCTTGCACCGACAGGGTCACCGCGCTGCCTTCGGCGGCTTGCCGCTGGCCTTGCTCGGTGCGGCTGAAGCCGCTGACCCGGGCGCCGCTGGCCGACAGATCGACGTGCCAGCCCTGCGGACCGGTCAGGCTCCAGAACGCGCCAAGACTTTGACCCTGGACACTGAAACGGTCGTTACGCGGGTCGCTGAAGCCGCCGGGCACGCCCTGGCCGTTGGCCTGGAACTGGCTCTGGCCGCCCAGCAGGCCGATGCGCTGGGTATGCCCGCTGCTGCTTTCCAGGGTGTAGAGCACCGGGCCGTCGGGCGTGTCGTTGATGCTGCTGGCAAAACGCGAACCGAGGTAGCCGACTTCGGTCTGCCGCGCCGCGGGCCCGTACAGCGGGTCCCAGACCTGCGGGCTGCCTTGCACGATACCCAGGCTGTTGCCCCGGGGCTGGCTGGCCGGCATGGGCGTCGCGGAGGGCGCGGGTGTCAACAGGCGGTTCAGGAGCAGGTCCTGGCGATACCAGAGCTGCGCCTCGTCCTCGGCAGGGGACGCTTGTACCTCCATGGAAGAACACAGCAATACCGAAGCGGAAACTGTGCACAGAATGATCTTGATCTCTTGTGGGGTGAGTGAAGTTTTCATGGAGGGCTACCTTGCAATCGCATGCCGTGTCTCGCCGTGGCGTCTCTCCTACCCCGAATGAGGGGCGACCGAGTTCGTTGAGGCAAGGCTCGGCGGCCCGCTCTAGAGCAGGTATCCGAGGCTTGCCCCTGGTTGTATTTCCGGGGGTAGTAAGCTGTAGCTAAGGAGACGACTCCGCGATCGTCAAGAAAATGACCGACCAATGGCGTAGGTAATTCAGGCGCTGTAACCGACTGAAAAAAAGCGATTCTCTAAGTTCTTGTTTGTGCAAAAAAACGTCGGAAGAGACGGGGGAAAGCAATTTTCGGTAGCCCACTACCGACTCGTCCTTTGCGGGCGAGTCGGTGATTTTCCTGGGCCAAGGGCCGTGGCCAGCGCGCTGGCCGCTTCGTCCATCAGGTCGGCGACCGCGGTTGCCGGAGAGGCGAGAGTGGCCTGGTGGGCCGCCAGACAGATGATCCTCGATGCCTGGGCGAAGGCATCAGAGGTGCACTTCCACCGCCAGCGGCAGGTGATCCGACAGGTGAGTCCAGGGCTTGTGCCCGAGGATCTTCGGTGCGTGGCTGCTGGCGTTGCGCAGGTAGATGCGGTCCAGGCGCAGCAGTGGCCAGCGCGCCGGGTAGGTCTTGGCCGGCCTGCCATGGTGGCGTTCGAAGGCTTCGTGCAGGTCGTCGCGGCGGGCGAGGGTGGCATTGCCATGCAACTGCCAGTCGTTGAAGTCGCCGGCGATGATCACCGGCGCATCGTCCGGCAGCGACTCGAGCAACTGGCACAACAGCGCCAGTTGCAGCTGGCGATGGCTTTCCAACAGGCTCAGGTGCACGCAGATCGCGTGCACTTCGGCATGCCCCGGTACATCCAGCACGCAATGCAACAGCCCGCGGCGCTCCGGGCCGGTGATCGAGACATCGAGGTTGCGGTACTGGCGGATCGGGTATTTCGACAGCAGGGCGTTGCCGTGATGGCCATCGGGATAGACCGCGTTGCGCCCGTAGGCGAAGTCGCTCCACATGCTGTCGGCGAGAAACTCGTATTGCGACTGCTGGGGCCAGTTGCCGTAGCGGCTGGCGTGGCGGTCGTGCTCGCCCAGCACTTCCTGGAGAAACACCAGGTCGGCCTGGGTGCTGCGGACCGCGTCACGCAGCTCCGGGAGAATGAAACGGCGGTTCAGGGCGGTGAAGCCCTTGTGGGTGTTGACGGTCAGGATGCGCAGGCGATGGACCGCCGGGGTTTCGTCTGGCGCTGCCGACGTGACCGGACGCCTGGTTGAATCGGTGCTCACGCTCACTCCTCGTAATCAGGGCGGTTACTCATGCGACTGACACTTTGCCGGTCAGTTCAGGTTTTCCCCCGGTCTGCCCGCATCGGGGCAGCCCTACATGAAAAAGATTTCGTAGGACTGGCGCAGCCGCTCCAGCACCACCGGCGTCAGGGTCGGGGCCAGGCCGATGCCCGGATCGCCCTGCAACTGGCTGGCATAGGCATGCGCCGCGTGGCGCTTGCGGGCCACGGTCCAGGTGTCGAGGCGCAACTTGCGGGCGCGGTGCCAGGGCAGCAGCTGTTCATCGCGCGCCGGCCAGTGCCAGGCCCACACCGGCACTTCGTGGAACGCCACGCCAGCCTGGGCCGCGGCCTTGGCGCTGGCCCGGCCGACGGCGTCGTGATCGTCGTTGCCGTCTTCGCGCCAGGTGCTGAACACCACGTCATCGGGGCGCAGGTAACGGCCAATGAACTGGCTCAACTGATGCTCGCGTTCCTGCAGCCCACTGTCGGCAAAACCGCCGCGAATCCACTGCAGGCTGTGCAGGGGCAAACCCAGGCGGCGCAGGGCCTCGACACTTTCCTGGGGGCGGAACACGCTCAGGCGCCGCTCCGACCACAGGTCGGAGCCGGGGTGGCTGGCGCTGCCGTCGGTGATGGAAATCAGTTGCAGCGGATGGCCATGGTGGGCCAGTACCTGCAGCAGGCCGCCGCAGGTCAGCACTTCGTCGCCGGGGTGCGGGGCAATGACCACCGCACGAAATCCGGGCGGCACCAGGCTGGCAAGGTTGATGGAGGGGACGTCGAGCAGTTGGCGGGCGCCGTTCCAGACCTGCTCCGGCCAGTTGTCGCTCAGGGGTATGGATCTCATGGGTGTCACATCCTTGTTCCGGGGCAGTCGGCGCGCGGTGACGGACCGGGCCGCTTGGGTTCGCACCCGGTATCGGTCCGGGTGCCGGCGCTCCATACCTTGGATTGCCGTCCTGCAAGAGCGTTCAATCATACACAGCCGTTGGCCACCGTCGCAGGGGGCAGCGATTTTTTCCGATGGCGACGCTCAGCTGTTCAAGATAGCGGGGAATGGATATCCGGCACCATCGTACATGTGTCTGATGGGCTGGCCACTGCCCGCCATTCAATCCGGCAAATGGCCAATGACCTGCTCAATCGTCATCCTCGTGCTGCAGTTCGAACAGCAGCAGCGAGCGCCCGGTCACCGAGTACCGGTGGCCGAACTCGAAGCGTTCCTGGCCTTTCACCGAGGGCTGGTTGGTGTCGATCATGCAGGTCCAGAAGCCGCCGTCGGGCACTTCCGGCAGGCTGAAGTTGACGATGTCGTGATGGGCGTTGACCACCAGCAGCAGGGTCGCGTCGGCGCCGGGGCGGCGTATCCCGGTTTCCTGGGCGCGGCCGTCGAGCAGCATGCCCAGGCAGCGGCCGTGGCTGTCCTGCCATTGTTCGATGGTCATCTCGCTGGCGTCCGGGGCGAGCCAGGTGACGTCCTTGACCCCGATATCCTCGTTGTAGTTGCCCACCAGGAAGCGTCCGCGGCGCAGGATCGGGTAGGTCATGCGCAGCTTGACCAGGCGCTTGACGAACTTCAGTAGCGACTTGCCGTCCTCGTCCAGGTCCCAGTTGACCCAGCCGATTTCGCTGTCCTGGCAATAAGCGTTGTTGTTGCCGTGCTGGGTACGGGCGAACTCGTCGCCGGCGACCAGCATCGGCGTGCCCTGAGCCAGCAGCAGGGTGGCGAAGAAATTGCGCATCTGGCGCAGGCGCAGCGCATTGATCTGCGGGTCGTCGGTGGGGCCTTCGACGCCGTGGTTCCACGACAGGTTGTGGTTGCTGCCGTCCTGGTTGTCCTCGTCGTTGGCTTCGTTGTGCTTGTCGTTGTACGACACCAGGTCATGCAGGGTGAAGCCGTCGTGGGCAGTCACGAAATTGACAGAGGTATAAGGCCGCCGGCCGCGCTGGTTGAACATCTCGCCGGAGGCGGTCATGCGCGCGGCGAAGTCGGCGAGCTGGCCGTCGTCGCCCTTCCAGAAGGCGCGCACGGTGTCGCGGAACTTGTCGTTCCACTCTACCCAGCCCGGCGGGAAGCCGCCCACCTGATAACCGCCGGGGCCGATGTCCCACGGCTCGGCGATCAGCTTCACCTGGCGCAGCACCGGGTCCTGGCGGCAGGCCACGAGGAAGCTGTGGCGCTCGTCGAAGCCATCGTGGTAACGCCCGAGAATGGTTGCCAGGTCGAAGCGAAAACCGTCCACGTGCATTTCCGTGGCCCAGTAGCGCAGCGAGTCGGTGACCATCTGCAGCACGCAGGGATGGCTCAGGTCGAGGGTGTTGCCGGTCCCGGAATCGTTGATATAGAAGCGTTTGTCGTCGGGCATCAGGCGGTAGTAGGAGGCGTTGTCGATGCCGCGCATGGACAGGGTCGGGCCTTGCTCATTGCCCTCGGCGGTGTGGTTGTAGACCACGTCGAGTATCACTTCGAGCCCGGCTTCGTGCAGGTGCGCGACCATTTCCTTGAATTCGGCGATCTTGCCGCTGGCCAGGTAGCGCGGGTCGGGGGCGAAGAAGGCGATGCTGTTATAGCCCCAGTAATTGGTCATGCCCTTGTGCAGCAGGTGCTGGTCATTGACGAAGGCATGGATCGGCAACAGCTCCACCGACGACACCCCGAGCTTGCGGATGTGTTCCAGCACATCGTCGACCATCAGCCCGGCGAAGGTACCGCGCACCGCCTCCGGCACCGAGGGATGACGCATGGTGAAGCCGCGCACGTGAGTCTCATAAATGATCGTTTTGTCCCAGGGCACGCTGACCCGATGATCGTGGCCCCAGGTGTGGGCCGGGTCGATCACTTTGCATTTGGGTACGAAGGGCGCGCTGTCGCGCTCGTCGAAACTGAGGTCGGCGTCGGGGTGCCCGATGGTGTAGCCGAACAGCGCTTCGGACCATTTCAGCTGGCCCACCAGCTGCTTGGCATACGGGTCGATCAGCAGCTTGTTGGGGTTGAAGCGATGGCCGTTGGCCGGGTCGTAGGGGCCATGCACCCGATAGCCGTAGATCAGCCCAGGGTGGGCGTCGGGCAGGTAGCCGTGGAAGATCTCGTCGGTGTATTCCGGCAGTTCGATGCGTTCCAGCTCGACTTCGCCCGTGGCATCGAACAGGCACAACTCGACCTGGGTGGCATTGGCCGAGAACAGGGCGAAGTTGACCCCCAGGCCGTCCCAGGTCGCACCGAGTGGGAAGGGCAGGCCTTCGCGGATGCGCGAGGGCTCGGTGGCTTGCGGGGTTTTCGGCGTGGCGGCTGCTTTGGCGGTGGTCATGGGTGCTCCTGCGAATCAGATGGGCGAATGGGCTCCCTGTGGCGCTCGGGCGCGCCACGCACATGGGCAAGGTCGGCAGTGGAGGGTGGCGCGAACGCCTCGCGGCAGAGGCGTCAGCTGGTCGCTGGCTTGCGCGGTGCCCGCGGCTTTTTCGCCGCGCTGCTTTTGCCTCCGGGCGGCACCTTTTCTCCAGGAGGTAGCTTTTCTCCAGGAGGTACCAGGGGGGCCGCCGCCGCGGGTTTGGCGACGGCCTTGGGCTTTGCCGCGGGCTTGCCGGGTTTGGCGCTGGCGGCACGGGTCGCCCTGGGCGGCTTGCTCGGGGCCAGGGCCTCGGCTTCGGCCAGCTTGCGGGCCATTTCCCAATGCCGGTGTTCCTGGCCGTCGGGCCGGCCTTCCGATTCCCAGATTTGATAGGCGAACTCACGAATGCGTTTGTCGTCGGTACTCATCGCAATGCTCCTGAACTGAACTCAAGTTTGGATGAAGAGGTTGACCGGGAAATCCCGCAATGCGCTGCTGATCATCAGATCCTTGTGGGGTGTGACTGCCCCCGTGGAAAAAAGTCCCTTCAGGTGTTGTCCTGGCGCGGCGAATGGCAGATGCACACGCGTATCGCCCCAATCCGGCGCGTCGACCCGCGGTTGCGCGCCGCTTTCCAGCAGCCCGGCGACCAGCCTGGGCACGATCACCACGGCGCGCTGGCCCTGGTGTTCGCGCATGAAGGCCAGCACCTTGCCAGCGTGTCGCCCCTGTACCGGCAGCGGCTGGTAAGTGCCCCGGCGAAACAACTGCGGGTACTCGCCCCGGCGCGCCAGCGTGGCGGCGATCAGGGCCTGCTTGATGCGCCCGTCACGCCAGTGGGCCAACAGTTCCATGGTTTCGCCGCAAGGGTCCAGAGCCTGCTGTCGGGCGGCGAAATCCACCGGGCGACGGTTGTCCGGGTCCACCAGGCTGAAGTCCCAGAACTCGTTGCCCTGATACAGGTCCGGCACGCCGGGCACGGTCATGCGCAGCAAGGATTGAGCCAGGCCGTTGAGGGCACCAGCGGGCGCGATGACCTGGACGGCTGTGCCGATGGCGCTGCGCAACGGCAGGCCCTCGGGGCTGAGCAACAGGCGTTCGATGAAGTGGTGCACGGCACTTTCATAGGCCTCGTTGGCCGCCGCCCAACTGCTGTGCAGCTTGGCTTCGCGCAGGGCTTTTTCCTGCCATTGCCAGAGGCGCTGGGCATAGCCGCGCAGGCCCTGGCGGTCGTCGCTGTGCAGTTCCAGCGGCCAGCTGCCGAGCAGGGCCTGATAGAGGATCAGCTCGTCACCGGCGCCGGGCGCCTGGGGATCGCTGCGCAGGGCCTGGGCCAGGCTGCGCCAGTGTTCCACCTGTTCGACGTACCAGGGGCCGAGTTCGCTGAGCACCGCCAGGCGCGCGCGGGCATCTTCGCCACGCTTGTGGTCGTGGGTGGCGCTGGCCAGCAGGTTGTCGGGGAAAGCCTCCAGGCGCTCGCGGCAGGCGGCGTGGAAGTCTTCCACCGGGGCGCAGAACTGCTCGGTGGAAAAGCCGACGTCGTTGCGTGACAGCAGCACCGCCGAGCGATAGAGCGCGGTGTCTTCCACCGCCTTGGCCGCCGCCGGCGAGGTCAGTTGCTGGAAGCGCACGCAGGCATGCTTGAGCACCTTGCGCGGGCGCCCCGGTGGCAGCTGGCGCCAGCCGCGGCCGCCAAGCCACTGTTGCAGGTAGGCCAGCACCGGCCAGTCGGCTTCGCCCAGGGTGTCGCGGGCGCCTTGCAGGGCCTGCTGGAAAAACACCTCATCTGTCGCCGAGCGCCCGCAGGCACCGATGTAGGTGCGGTACACCGGGAAGTGCACGATCAGTTCCTGCAAGGCACGGCGAATGGCGCCGAGGGTCAAGTCGCGGCTCATTACGTCGTTGCGCGCCACTTGCAGCAGGGCCTGGGCCACGCTTTCGAAATCGCTGGCCAGCGAGCCGTTGAGCAATTGCTGGCGCGCCAGTCGGGCCTCTTCGAGAAACGCCGCCGGCCGTTCGCTGTGCCGGCTCCAGAGTTCGGCCAGGGGGGCGGCGCCTTGCGGGTCGTGTTGCAGCAGCGACAGCTGGTTCATGAACTCATAGCCGGTGCTGCCGTCCACGCCCCAGTCGCGGCGCAGGGTTTCGCCAGCGCCGAGGATCTTCTCGACATAGATCGGCAAGTGCTGGCCGGGACGCAGGGCGTCGACCCGGCGCCGCAGTTTGCGGCAGTAGCCGCGGGGATCGGCCAGGCCGTCGATATGGTCGATGCGCAGCCCGTCCACCAGGCCGGCGGCGATCAACTGGAAGATTTTGCCGTGGGTGGCCTCGAACACCGCCGGGCGCTCGACCCGCAGCCCGCCCAGCTCGTTGACGTCGAAGAAGCGCCGCCAGTTGATGTCATCCGCCGCGGTTCGCCAGCTGGCCAGGCGGTAGCTCTGCTGCTCCAGCAGGGCGTGCAGGCGGGCGAAACCCTGCGGCTGGCGCGAATCGTAGCGCGCCAGGTGCTGCTCGATGGCTGCGCGGACCAGCGGTTCACGGGCGGCGTCCTGCAGCTGCTGTTGCAGAGGCTCGGCCTGGGTGTGGGCGTCGGACTGGTAGCGCAGGGTGCTGAAGGCATCGGCCAATGGCTTGAGACGTTCGGCCGGCGCGGCGTCGGTCTCGCCCTGGAGCCGCAGCAGCTCGCCATAGTCGCTGGGGCAGATCGGAAAATGATGCTGGTAATGCTTGACATGAAACTCGCCCCGTTCGGCATCGAAGCACAGCCTCAGCGCGCCTTTCTGCAGGGCCACGCCGTAGTCGCTGCCGAGGAACGGCAGCAGCAACTGGCCTTCCAGCAAGGGGTCGGGGGAGTGCCACTGGATATCGAAGAATTCGCCGTAGGGGCTCAGGCGGCCCCAGCGCAGCAGATCCTGCCACCAGGGATTGTCCGCGCCGCCGACCGCCATGTGGTTGGAGACGATATCCAGCAGCAGGCCCATGTCGTGCTGGCGCAGGCTGCGGACCAGGCGCTCCAGGGCGGCCTCGCCACCCAGCTCGGGATTGACCCGGGTCGGGTCGACCACGTCGTAGCCATGCATCGAGCCGGCGCGGGCGCACAGCAGCGGCGACGCGTACAGGTGGCTGATGCCCAGGCGGGCGAAGTAGGGCACCAGCGGCACCGCGTCGTCGAGAGTGAAGCCGCGATGAAACTGCAGGCGCAGGGTGGCCCGCATGGGCGGGCTGTGGTGCGTGGAATCCTTCATCGGTCGCGCTCGTGGGCCTGTTGCCGGGCGCAGGCCAGCAGCTCCAGGCGACGCGCGGCGTCCGGGTCGTCGAGCAAGGCCGCGCTGCTGCCGGCCAGGCGCCGACGCCAGTTGGGATGGCTGTCGAGGGTGCCGGGCAGGTTGGCCTGTTCGTCGATGCCCAGGGCGTCCTCCAGGGGCAGCAGCACCAGCGGTGCGCGGGTATGGCCGAGGAAGCGCACGCTGGCGTCCACCACCTGGTCGGCTTCGTGGGTGTCTTCACGAAAATTCTGCGGGTCGCGACTCAGGGCGTGGCGCAGGCCCTCGCGTTCGCGCTGGCGATGTTCGCGCCAATGGGTTTCGCCGCTTGCGTCCACCAGGCCCAGGCGCGCGCTCCAGTCGATGTCGCGGCCCTGCCACCAGCCGTTGAGGGTCGGCAGGTCGTGGGTGCTGGTGGTGGCCAGGGCGTTGTCCGGCCAGTCGAGGATCGGCCGGAAATGCGTGCCGTGCTCCTGCTCGAACAGCAACACGCGCATGCCGAGCATGGCCCGCGCGCTGAGTTTTTCCCGCAGGCCGTCGGGCACCGTGCCGAGGTCCTCGCCGAGGACGATCGCCTGGTGCCGGTGCGATTCCAGGGTCAGCAGGCGCAGCAGGTCGTCCACCGGGTAATACAGGTAGGCGCCGTCGCAGGGCGGGGCGCCGAGGGGGATCACCCACAGCCGCTGCAAACCCATCACATGGTCGATGCGCAGGCCGCCGGCATGGGCGAAGTTGGCCCGGAGCATTTCGATGAAAGCGTGGAAGCCATTGCGCACCAGGCCCTCCGGGGAAAAGGCGGAAATGCCCCAGCCCTGGCCCTGGCGATTGAGAATGTCCGGCGGCGCGCCGACGGTCAGCGCCGCCAGCAGTTCGTCCTGGCGGCTCCAGGCCTGGCTGCCGCCGCCGTCGGCGCCCACCGCCAGGTCGGCGATCAGGCCGATGCCCATGCCGCTGCTGCGGGCGGTGGCCTGCACCCGCTCCAGGCAACGGGCGATCAGCCATTGGCAGAAGGCATAAAAGCCGATATCGGCGGCGTGCTCCTCGGCGAACTGCGCCAGCGCCGGGCTGCGTGGGGTGCGCCAGGCGTCGGGCCATTCGCGCCAGTCGAGGCTTTCGCCGCGGGCCGCGCGCTGGGCCTGGATGGCTTCGAAGCGGCAGTGGTTTTCCAGGGCCTCGCCGCTGGCATGGCGGAAGCTGGCGAAGTCCTGGTGCAGCGGATGCTCGCCCTGGCAGAAGCCGTCATAAAGCGCGCGCAGGACTTTCTGCCGGGCCTGGGCCGCCACCGGCCAGTCGACCATCGGCTGTTGTTCCAGCTGTTGCAGTTGCGGCCCGAGGCCGCTGGCATCGATCGCGCTGCGCCAGGCCCGCTCGCCGAGAATGGTCCCGGGCGCGGCGTACAGGTTGTTGAGAAACAACCGGCTGGACGGCGAATAGGGGCTGTAGCGGCCGGTGTCGCTGCTGAACATGGCATGCAGCGGGCTGATGGCCACGGCCTCGGCGCCCCGTTCGCCGGCGACCCGGACCAGGTCTTCGAGCGCTTGGGTATCACCATAACCGCCGTCGCCTGCGCGGCGCAGCGAATACAGCTGCACGCTCAGGCCCCAGGCACGGGGCGTGGCCTGGTCCACGGCGTCGGCGACGCTGTAGCAGCGCTCGGGCGCCACAGCCAGGGTGAAGTGCTGGCCGGCGATGCTCACCTCCTGGTAACCCACCGGGACCAGGCCCGGCAGCATGGAGTTGGCGTCCAGCTTGAGGTTGAGCACGCCGCCGTCTTCGAGGTGGATTTCGCAGGGCGTATCCGGGGCGAAGTAATGCCCCAGGTCCAGGCCCTGGCCGGCGTCGGCGGTCAGCAGCGGCGGCAGTTGCCGGCTCTGCTGCACCTGTAGCAGCTGGCGCAGGCTGGCTTCGATCTGCCGGTCGTTGTCGGCCGGATGGCCGAGGCTGGCCAGCACGGCTCGCAGCACCCGTGGCTCGACCCGTTGCGGGCGGCCGTTGGCGTCGATCCAGTCGACGGCCAGGCCGGCCCGGCTGGCGAGGATTTCCAGTTGCGCGTCGCTCATGGGTGTTCTCCGTCAAGGTCTGGCGTGGGGGCGACTGCGCCGAGGCTGACCAGCGCGCTATAGGGGGCGAGAGTGCCTTGGCGCAACCGCTCGAACGCCTGGTCCGGGTATTCGAACAGGCGCTGCGCCGCGCTTGGCGGCTGTTGCGCGACGTTGTGCGGGCTCAGGTTGAGGTCGATGCGCAGTTCCTGGCCATTGCCCAGGCGCCAGCGGGCACAGAGCGCACCTTCGGCCAGCACCTCGGCGCCCAGGGCTTCGGCGCCGGGCAGGTAGGGCACGATGTGCTCGCGGCGCAGTTGCAACAGCTGGCGATACAGCGCCAGGGTCTGCTCGCCCTGGGCCGGGTCCGCCTGCGGCCTCGACGCGAGGAAGGTGTCCGGCGCGTTCGGGTCGGGAATCTGCTCGCGTTTATGCGGATCGGCGAAGGCGCTGAAGGCGGCGAATTCCTCGCGCCGGCCTTCGCGCACCGCGTCCGCCAGTTCGCCGTGGTGGCTGGTGAAAAACAGGAAGGGCTGCGGCGCCGCCAGTTCGTCGCCCATGAACAGCAGCGGGATCATCGGCGACAGCAGCAACAGCACCGTGGCCGCCTGCAATGCCTGTGGCTCGGCCAGGCGCACCAGGCGTTCGCCGAAGGCGCGGTTGCCGATCTGGTCGTGGTTCTGCAAAAACAGCACGAAGGCGCTGGGCGGCAAATGGCTGCTGGGTTCGCCGCGAGGGGTGCCGTGGCGGGTGACGTGGCCCTGATAGGCGAAGCCCTGGCTCAGGCAGCGCGCCAGTTTCTCGGTGGGGCGTTCGGCGAAGTCGGCGTAGTAGGCGTCGGTCTCCCCGGTGAGCAGCACATGCAGGGCGTTGTGGCCGTCGTCGTTCCACTGCGCGTCGAAGTGCTGCTCCAGCAGGCTGGCCTGGTTGTACTCGTTTTCCACGGTCAGCCAGACCTGCCGCGCCGGGTCGATCCGGCGGCGCACCCGCTGCGCCAGTTCATGCAGGAAGCCCGGGTCGTCGATCGCATGCACGGCGTCCAGGCGCAGGCCGTCGAAGCGGTACTCCAGCAGCCACATCAGGGCATTGTCGATAAAGAAGTCGCGCACGGGCTGGCGGCGGAAGTCGATGGCCGCGCCCCAGGGCGTGTGCCGGTCTTCCCTGAAGAAGGCCTTGGCGTAGTGGTGCAGGTAATTGCCGTCGGGGCCGA
This sequence comes from Pseudomonas sp. GW821-FHT02B10, assembly GCF_059421865.1. Classification (NCBI taxonomy): domain Bacteria; kingdom Pseudomonadati; phylum Pseudomonadota; class Gammaproteobacteria; order Pseudomonadales; family Pseudomonadaceae; genus Pseudomonas; species Pseudomonas sp. GW821-FHT02B10. The sequence continues at coordinate 25,222 of NZ_JBWKVU010000009.1, forward strand.
AGTGGTTGTAGACCACGTCGAGTATCACCGCCATGCCCAGGCCGTGGGCGCTGTCGATGAGGTGCCTGAGGTCGTCGGGCGAACCGTAGGAGGCTTCCGGCGCATAAGGCAGGACGCCGTCGTAGCCCCAATTGCGATCGCCGGGAAACTCCGCCAGGGGCATCAGCTCGATGGCGGTGATGCCCAGCTCGGCCAGGCGTGGCAGGTGTTTTTCCACTGCGCGGTAACCGCCGAGCACGCCCACATGCAGCTCGTAGATCACCGCTTCGTGCCACGGCCGGCCTTGCCAGTGCGGGTGCCGCCAGCGATAGGCCCGGGGATCGACCACCAGGCTGGGGCCGTCGATGTCGCCGTCCTGGGCCCGGGACGCCGGGTCGGGCACGCGCAGGTCATCGTTGATCTTAAAGCGGTAGCGGGTGCCGGGCGGGCACTGGCCGATGACCATGAACCAGCCGTTGGCCTGGGGCTGCATGGGCAGCGACACGCCGTCTTCGAGTTCGACGCTGACGTGCTGTGCGTCCGGCGCCCAGAGGGCAAAGCGGGTGCGCTCGGTATCGAGCGCAGTAGCGCCGTGGGGCCAGGTTTCCAGAGTCCTTGACGGCATCCAGGTGCCCTCTCAGGGTTTGGCCGATTTTCCCAAGGCCTTGGCCACCAGCTGTTCATAGAGTTCGGCGTAGGGTTCCACCGCCTTGCACCAGTTGAAGGGTGCGGCCATGGCCCGGCAGCGCATGGCGTTGAGCAACTGCGGATAGGCGAACACCTTGAAGGCGCGGCCCAGGGCCTCTTCGTAGCTGGCCACGGTGGATTCGTCGAACAGAAAACCGGTGACGCCGTTCTCGATGGTGTCGGCCAGGCCGCCGGTATTGCGCGCCACCGGCAGCGAACCGAAGCGCTGGGCGTACATCTGGCTCAGGCCGCAGGGCTCGTAGCGCGAAGGCATCAGCAGGAAGTCGCTGCCGGCGAACATGCGGCGGGCGTCGGTTTCGTTGAAACCGATGTTCACCCCGATGCGCCCGGGGAAACGCGCGGCCAGAGCGCGCATGGCCTGTTCTTCCTCCGGCTCGCCGCGGCCGATGATGGCGATCTGACCGCCGGACTTGACGATGTACTCGGCCACCCCTTCAGTAAGGTCCAGGCCTTTCTGGTAGACCAGCCGCGAGACCACCGCGAACAGCGGGCCGCTGCTGGGGTCGAGGCCGAACATCCGCCGCACATGGGCGGCATTGGCGGCCTTGCCTTGCCAGTCGCCAATGGCGAAGGGGGTGGACAGGTGCGGGTCGGTGGCGGCGTCCCAGCTTTCGTCGATGCCGTTGGGGATGCCGCTGAGCAGGCCTTGCTGGGTCTTGCTGGCGAGGAAACCGTCAAGCCCGCAGCCGAAGGCCGGGGTGGTGATTTCCTGGGCATAGGTGGCGCTGACGGTGGTGATGTGGCTGGCGTAGGCCATGCCCGCCTTGAGGAACGACAGCTTGCCGTAGAACTCCATGCCTTCCTGTTGCAGGGCATGTTCGGGGATGCCCAGCTCCGGGCAGGAAGCCAGGCTGACCACGCCCTGGTACGCCAGGTTATGGATGGTGAACAGGGTCGGCGTGCGTTGCCCGCGCCAGTGCATATAGGCCGGCGCCAGCCCGGCGGGCCAGTCATGGGCGTGCACCAGGTCCGGGCACCAGTGGATCTGTGCCAGGTTGGCGGCGATGTCGGCGGCGGCCAGGCCCAGGCGGGCGAAGCGGATATGGTTGTCCGGCCAATCGCGGCCGTTGTTGGCGCCGTAGGGCGAGCCTTCACGCTCATAGAGTTCGGGGCAGATCAGCACATAGATCACCAGGCCGTCGGGCATGTCCATGCGCCCGATCTTGCAGGCCGGCAGGGCCGCGTGGCCGCCCAACTCGCCAATGATATGAATCGGGTTTTCGCTGTGCATCACCTGCCGGTAGCCGGGGATCAGCAGGCGTACATCGTGCAGGTGCGCCATGGCGCGGGGCAGGGCGGCCGACACGTCGCCCAGGCCGCCGGTCTTGACCAGGTCGGCGATTTCCGAAGTGACGAACAGGACCTTCTTGCGATTGGGGTTGTGGCGGATCAAGGGCAGTGACGTCTTGCCACCTGGGGCGAGAATCGATGTGGAGACCGTTTCACCGGCCAGCGGCAGAGGATGCTTTCCCTGGGTTTGCAATACGGCACTGGTCATCTGTTTCTCCCGTTTTATTGATCTGTTCCTGGCATCTGCCGGCGGTGTCAAAAGGCCAATCCGCTGGCCGGGCACAAAAAACGTTGCGCATGCGAAAGCCGAACGCAGCCTCATGCGTCGACGCAAAGAGGGTGAAGGGGCCATTGCAAGGATTGCACCAGTCGCGAAGGCCCTACCTTTAACCTGACCCAAGGCGTGAGCCAAAAGTTTCGACTTTATTTCCCTGGGAGTGACTGTCCGGTCACTTTTCGAATTCCAGTCTAGGACAGAAGTTAGAGCGCGGGCGTGACGATTAGGTTTTCTCGGGACGAAGGTTGCGCTGCCCCGGAATAAAGCCGACGAAAGGCAGTCTCGCGCACCGGCCGGGGGCGAGGCTTTTTCGCCTTGGCGCGAAAACGGTGAGGGGCTGCAAGCGAGCGGTGCGGGGCGAAGGTGCCGACGCTCGATGATGGTGCAGGGCAGTGCTGGCGCAATGCCCTGGCGTGGTTCAGCCTAACTGGCGGATCGGCTGGCCGGCGACCCAGGCCTGGATGTCTTCGATCATCTGGGCGAAGAACTGCCGGTAGTTCTGTTGGCTGACATAACCGACATGGGGCGTGGCCAGCACGTTGGGCAGGCGGCGCAACGGATGATCGAGGGGCAGCGGCTCCTGCTCGAACACATCCAGCGCCGCGCCGGCCAGGCGCCCGCGTTCGAGGGCGCTGATCAGCGCCGCTTCATCGACGATCGGCCCGCGGGCGGTGTTGACCAGCAGCGCCGAGGGCTTCATCCAGGCCAGCGCCTGGGCGTCCACCAGGCCGCGGCTGCGTTCGCTGAGCACCAGATGCACCGAGAGCACGTCGGCCTGTTCGAACAGCTGCTGCTTGTTCACGTAGGTCACGCCGGCCGCCGCGGCCCGTTCGGCGGTGAGGTTCTCGCTCCAGGCGATCACTCGCATGCCGAACACCTGGCCGAACTGCGCCACCCGCTGGCCGATGCTGCCCAGGCCGAGAATGCCCAGGGTCTTGCCGTGCAGGTCGCCGCCCAGCCCCTGTTGCCAGAGGCCGGCGCGCAGCGCGCTGGCTTCGCTGAGCAGGTTGCGGGTCTGGGCCATGATCAGCGCCCAGGTCAGCTCCGGCGCCGCGTGCTTGTAACTGTCGGTGCCGCACACCTGGATGCCCAGGCTGGCCGCGGCGGCCAGGTCGATGGCGGCGTTGCGCATGCCACCGGTGAGCAGCAGCTTGAGCCGCGGCAGGCTGCGCAGCAGGGCCGCGTCGAAACGGCTGCGCTCGCGCATGACGCAGATCACCTCGAACGGCGCCAGGCGCTCGCTCATGGCGGCGGTGTCGCTGGGGTAGTCATGGATAAAACTGACCTGGCCGATGCCCGCCAGCACCGACCAGTCCACGACGTCACGGGCAACGTCCTGCCAATCATCGATTACCGCGATCTGCACACTCATGAAGGCTCCGGGGAAAACGCATCAATGTGACGCCAGCCAGCCCAGCAGGGCCTGGTGGAATTGCGCCGGTTGTTCCATCTGCGGGGCGTGGCCCAGGCCCGGGAACTCGATCAGGGTCGAGTGCGGGATGAGCCCGGCCACCTGCTTGCCCAGCACCTGGTAGTTGCCGATCCGCGCCTTGACCGCCGGCGGCGCGATGTCGCTGCCGATCGCCGTGGTGTCGGAGGTGCCGATCAACAGCAGGGTCGGCATCTTCAGGTCCTTGAACTCGTAGTACACCGGCTGGGTGAAGATCATGTCGTAAATCAGCGCCGAGTTCCACGCCACCCGTGTGTGCCCAGGGCCCTTGTTGAGGCCGGCGAGCATGTCCACCCAGCGCTCGAATTCCGGCTGCCAGCGGCCGCCGTAATAAGTGCTGCGCTCATAGTTGCGGATGCCTTCGGCCGACAGCTTGAGCTCGCGGGCGTACCACTGGTCGACGCTGCGGTAGGGCACGCCGAGGGCCTTCCAGTCTTCCAGGCCGATCGGGTTGACCAGCGCCAGTTGCTGCACCTGCTCGGGGTATTGCAGGGCATAACGGGTGGCCAGCATGCCGCCGGTGGAATGGCCCAGCAGGCTGACCTGCCGGACGCCCAGCCGGTCCAGCAGTTGCCGGGTGTTCTGCGCCAGCTGCTGGAAGCTGTATTGATAGTGCTCGGGCTTGCTGGAGGTGCAGAAGCCGATCTGGTCTGGGGCTATGACCCGGTAGCCGGCGTCGCTCAAGGCCTTGATCGAGGTGTCCCAGGTCGCGCCGCAGAAATTCTTGCCGTGCATCAGCAGCACGCTGCGACCGTTGGGCGTGCCCTTGGCCGGCACATCCATATACCCCATCTGCAAGGCCTGGCCCTGGGACTCGAAGGCAAAGTGCTGCAGCGGGTAGGGATAGTCGAAGCCTTGCAACTCGGGACCGTAGGCCGGGCCTTCGGCGGCAAGGGCGGGCAGGGCAGCGGTCAGCAACAGGCCGGGTAACCAGCGGGCGAGGCTCCAGCGGGTGGGGCTTAGGGACATACATGACCTCTGAGAGCAATGGGGCGATCCTGGCGTGGCGTGATTAGCGCGACATTAATAAGCAGAGGCCATCGCCAGGGCGAAACGTTCCCTTCGTGGTCATGCTTATGAGCCTGGAGGCGTGCCCCGTCAGCTCAGCCCACCCAGCCGAGGGTCATCCAGGCCAGCACGCCATACCGCGCGCCCTTGGCCAGGGTGACGATCAGCAGGAAGCGTTTCAGCGGTTCGCCCATGATTCCGGCCACCAGGGTCAGCGGGTCGCCGATGATCGGCAGCCAGCTCAGCAGCAGGGACCAGTGTCCGTAGCGCTGGTAATGGCTGCGGGCCCGTTGCAGATGGCGTGGGCCGACGGGGAACCAGCGGCGGTCCTTGTAGTGTTCCAGGCGCTGGCCCAGCCACCAGTTCACCAGGGAACCCAGGACATTGCCGAGGGTGGCGACGGCCAGCAGCAGCCAGACCGGGTGCTGGCCGTTGAGCAGCAGGCCCACCAGCACGGCCTCGGATTGCAGCGGCAGCAGGGTGGCGGCGCCGAAGGCCGCCAGGAACAGACCGAGGCAGGCGGTGAGGATCAATGGGCCGGGTAGTCCGCGACCACCACGTCCTTGCCGTCCCTGGTCAGGCCGATGACCTGGTAGGCGTCGGCGGGCATGCCGTCCATTTCCATGCCGGGCGAGCCCATGGGCATGCCGGGAGCGGCGACGCCGAGCAGGTCATCGCGCTTGCTCAGGGCCAGCACCTGGTCCGCCGGTACATGGCCTTCGACGAATTTGCCGTTGATCACCGCGGTGTGGCACGACGCCAGGCGCGGGGCCACGCCCAGGCGCTGCTTGACTTCGCTCATGTTGCTTTCGACGTGGTCGTTGACCTTGAAGCCGTTGGCTTGCAGGTGCTCGATCCATTTCTTGCAGCAGCCGCAATTGGCGTCGCGGTGCACATCGATCGGGATCAGGTCGGCGGCCTGGGCCAGGGAGCCGACGAGCAGGGCAGACAGGGCTGCCAGGCGCAGAGTGTTGTTCATAGGAAGTCTCTTGATCATCAGGGCGCCTTGGGGCGCGGTGTTGGGCCGACAGGGTGGCGTATTTTGCTACTTTTCTCGAGCGCGGCGCTTGTGTTTCAACGTTATACCGAGCGCTGGCCGTTCAGGTTGTCTGGTACTGCGCGTTGTCGTTCATCGCGGGCAAGCCTCGCTCCTACAGAAGCGTGCCCGCGATAGGCGTTCATTCGGGAGCCGGGCTCAGGATACCGAGCATGGCCACCAGGCCTAGGATCAACAGGGCCGCCGCCAGTTCCAGGACCATGCTGCGACGCAAGGCGGGCAGGGCTGCCTGGGGCGAGGCCTGGTGCAGCGCTTGCTCCAGCTGCGGAACCAGATGGAAGCGGTTCAATGCGGCGAACACCAGCATGCTGGCGAACACCGCCACCTTCAGGCTGAGGAGCAGGCCATAGGTGCTGGCGCTCAACGTTGCCAGGTCCGGGCCGACGATCAGCAGGTAGTTGAGCACGCCGCTGATGGTCAGGACGACCACGATCAGCATGCCCAGGCTGGCAAACCCCTTCAGGGCATCGAGCAGGTGGCCTGCCTGCGGTTCGTCTTCGCAGGCGCCACGGCGCAGCAGCAGGGCGAAAGCCGCCAATGCCCCCAACCAGGCGCCGGCGCCCAGTAAATGCAGGATGTCGCTGCCCAGGTGCAGGTAATGCCGGCCACCTTCGCTCATCGCCCCGTGGCCGCCCCAGGCCAGGGTGGCCAGGGCTGCCGCCGTGCACAGAATCAGGCCGTAGAGGGTGAACCTCGGCCAGCCACTGCTGAACAGAAGCAGCCCCCCCGCCAGCAGCAACGCCGCCAGGCGCAGCAGCCAGCTTTGGCCGACAGCGGTTTCCAGCATGAGCGCAGGCAGCAGCGCCGGGTCCAGTTCGGCCAGGCTGGTCGCGCCACTCATCGACAGCGCCAGCTGCAGCAGCGCGGCGCCCGACAGCAGCGCGCCCAGCACCAGGGCGGTCGCCAGGGGCCGGCGAAAACGCCATTGGCTCTGCGCGCCACGCAGCCCGTAAAGGCTGAACAGCGCCAGGCCGAACAGCAGCGTCAGATCGAGGTACAGGGCAAAACGCAGGGCGAGGTTGATGAGTTCGCCCATGGCTCAGTTGACTTCGAAGGTCAGGTTGCCGGTGATCGGATGGGTGTCGGCGGACACCGCCCGCCATTCGACTTTGTAGCTGCCCTTCGCGAGCGGAGTGGCGGGGCTGATGATCATGCTCTTAGGATCGCTGCCGCCGGCCACGCTGGCCTTGACCGGCATCGGTGCGTGGCTCATCCCGGGCATGCCGGTCATCAGCAGCCGAGCCCCGGAGAACTGGGTGGTGAGGGGTTCCGAAAATTGCAGTTCGATCTTCGCCGGTGCCGCGCCCTTGGCGCCTTGGGCCGGGCTCGAGGCCAGCAGCTTGGGGTGCGCCTGGGCGACGCCGGTGAGTAACAGGCCGGCACCGAAAGTGGCGGCGATGACGAGATGCTTGAGGTGGGACATGCAAGGCTCCAGGCGGCATTGGCCGCGTGATGTTTTTAGTTATCTATTGAAGGGAAGTCAGAACCACAGGCGCACACCGAGCACCAGGCGGGCTTCGCTGTTGTCTTCGCCTTCTTCACGGGCGTAGTCCGCGGTCTTGCCGTAGCTGCGGCTCCAGGTCACGCCGATGTAGGGCGCGAACTGACGGTGCAGCTCGTAGCGCAGGCGCAGGCCGGCCTCCAGCGAGGAAAGTCCCGAGCCAATGCCCCGTTGCGGGTCATTCTTGCCGTACAGGCTGACCTCTGCGTTGGGCTGCAGGATCAGGCGGTTGGTCAGCAGGATGTCGTATTCGGCCTGGAGTCCCAGGGCACTCTGGCCGCCTTCGCCGAGGTAGGCGGTGGCCTGGCTTTCGAAGTTGTACAGGGCCATGCCTTGCAGTCCGAGGGCGGCCCAGGTCTGCGGCGCGCCGGGCTTGAAGTCCTGGCGCACGCCGCTGACCACATCCCACCAGGGGCCGATGGCATGGCCCCAGAGCGCCTCGACCTGGGCGTTTTCGGTCCGGCCGTTAGTGCGCTCGCCCTCGCTGCGCAGCCACAGCCGGTCGATGTCGCCGCCGATCCAGCCGTTCATTTCCCAGGCCAGGGCACTGCCGTCATCGGCGTCCTGGTATTCCAGGCGGTCGACCAGCCACAGCGAGTTGATCGCCTTGTCGTGCACGCCGTGGCCGGACACCGGCGGGAAGGCGGCGCGGCGGTCGGCGTCGGTGAGTACCGGGATCGGCGTGCGACTTTGGGTGGGCGCCGCAGGTTCCATAGTCTGCAGCGGTTCGCCGTCCATCCCGGTCATCTGGCTGTGGTCCATGCCCGGCATCGGGTTGCCTTGCATGGAGGAGGCCGGCATGGACGAATGATCCATGCTGGAGTGATCCATGCTTTCGGCGGCCTGCAAGGTGGCGGCGCCGAGGCCGAGCAGGGTGGCGAACAGGGTCAAGGCGTTTTTCGGCATCATGCGGCGCTCCCGGCTTCGTCCACGCGTACTTCGCGAAACATGCCCATCTCCATGTGGAACAGCAGGTGGCAGTGATAGGCCCAGCGCCCCAGGGCATCGGCGGTCACCCGGTAGCTGCGCTTGCTGCCCGGCGGCATGTCGATCGTGTGTTTGCGCACCAGGAAGCGCCCCTGTTCGTCTTCCAGGTCGCTCCACATGCCGTGCAGGTGGATGGGGTGGGTCATCATGGTGTCGTTGACCAGGATGATGCGTACCCGCTCGCCATAGGTCAGGCGCAGGGGCTCGGCGTCGCTGAACTTGATGCCGTCGAACGACCAGGCGAATTTTTCCATGTGCCCGGTCAGGTGCAGCTCAATGGTGCGGCTCGGTTCGCGCCCGTCGGGGTCTTCGAAGGTGCTGCGCAGGTCGGCGTAGGTCAGTACCCGACGGCCGTTGTCGCGCAGGCCGATACCCGGGTCGGCGAGCTTCGGCGTCGGGCTCATGGTCTGCATGTCCACCAGCGGGTTGTCGTCCTCCGAGGCCGGGTGGCTTTGCATGGCGCCGCCCATGGTGCCGTGGTCCATGCCCGACATGCCGGCCATGCCGCTGTGGTCCATGCCGGCCATGTTGCTGGAATCCATCCCCTGCATCTGGCTGTGGTCCATGCCCTGCATCTGGCCATGATCCATGCCGGGCATGTCGCCCATGCCAGCCATGCTGCCGTGATCCATGCCCATGTCGGCCATGCTGATCAGTGGCCGCGGGTCCAGGGGCGGCACGGGCGCGCTCAGCCCCGGACGCTGGCTCAGGGTGCCGCGGGCATAGCCACTGCGGTCCATGGCCTGGGCGAACAGGGTGTAGGCCTCCTGCGAACCGGGCTCGACCAGCACGTCGTAGGTCTCCGCCACGGCGATGCGCAGTTCATCGACGCTGACCGGCTGCACATACTGGCCGTCGGCGGCGACCACGGTCATCTTCAGGCCGGGAATACGCAGGTCGAAGTAGCTCATGGCCGAGCCGTTGATCAGGCGCAGGCGCAGCTTCTCGCCGGGCTTGAACAGCCCGGTCCAGTTGCCGCCCGGGCTCTGGCCGTTGATCAGGTAGGTGTAGGTATGACCGCTGACGTCCGCCAGGTCGGTGGGGGTCATTTTCATCTGCGCCCACATCTTGCGATCGGCGAGGGTGGCCGCCCAGCCGTCGCGGCTGACGTCCTCGATAAAGTCGCCGACCGTGCGCTTGTGGAAGTTGTAGTAGCCGGGCTGCTTTTTCAGGATGTGCATCAGGCGCTCGGGCGCCTCGTCGCTCCAGTCGCTGAGCATCACCACGTAGTCGCGGTCGTACTGGAAGGGTTCCGGATCGCGGGCCTCGATCACCAGTGGCCCGTAGACCCCGGCCTGCTCCTGCAACCCCGAGTGGCTGTGGTACCAGTAGGTGCCGTTCTGCCGGACCTTGAAGCGGTATTCGTAGAGGCCGCCCGGGGCGATGCCGTGAAAGCTCAGGCCCGGCACGCCGTCCATGTTGGCCGGCAGGATCAGGCCGTGCCAGTGGATCGAGGTGTCCTCCTTGAGGCGGTTGCGCACCCGGATGGTCACGGTGTCGCCCTCGCGCCAGCGCAGCAGCGGGCCGGGCAGGCCGCCGTTGATGGTCATCGCGGTGCGCGACGTGCCGCTGTAGTTGACCTGGGATTCACCGATGAACAGGTCGAACTGCTGGCCGCTGAGGGCGGGCAGCTGGCCGTCTTCGCTGCGCGCCCAGAGCGGCTGTTGCCACAGCCCGGTGCCGGCCAGTACGCCGCCGGCGGCCAGGCCCTTGATAAAACTGCGTCGTGTGGGTTTCACATGCATGCCCCAAGGCTCCCTCGATCCTACTGTGTCAGGTATGAGGCGACCTTAAGCGGCGCGGCCTGTCAGAAAACTGAGGTGAAGATTACAGATTTGTCAGCCAGCGCGGCGCCACCCGTTGCCGGATCAGTGGGCGATCTGTTCCAGGTTGCGCTTGAGGTTGGCCAGCGCCAGTTGGGACAAGTGCTCGATACGCGGGCGCAGGCTGAGCAGGTTGAGGTCAGAGCAGTAGTGCAGGGTGCGCTTGAACAGGGTTCCGTCCCCGTATTTGCACAACTGGTAGTGGATCGAGCCGTCTGCTGGCGCAGAACTGAAGACGATCTTGAACTCCTTGGGAAACACCGCGACCAGCACCCGGCAGCTCAGGTGGATCTGCAGGCCGAGCAGGTCGATGGTTTTGCTGAAGCGATGCCCTGCTGGCAATGAGCCAGCCAGGCCGGTGTCGGCGCGCAGGGAAGCGGGATGCCACTCATGCCAGCGATCCGGCTGAGTCACGTAGTAGTAGACGGTATCGATCGGCGCGTCGATGTAGAGCTCATGGCTGATGAGCTCGTCCAAAAGGTGCTGCTGACGTTGTTCCATGATGCACCTCCTTGTGTAGGGACCCTGAAATATAGTTGCCCCTGCGCCTGTCACGGGGGTGTGGGACAGACCGTTCGGCGGACTTCGGACAAGCCCGTCCAGGCAACTAGCCAGTCGCTACGCTAGAGGCCGCAAGTTATTGCTTAGTTGTCATGGGTTTGATTGTTAAACAATTGTTTCGGCCAGCAAAAACGGGCCTTCCGGCATTTGTATCGGAAATGTACAGAAATTGTAAAAACCAGAAATATTTGTTGGTGAGGCGCTCTGGCGCGTCGATACTCGCGACCATCGTTTTCCCTCAATCAGGCTTTTCAGACGTTTCTTAGTTGAACTTGCGCGATCCTCTTGTTGGCCGCGCAAGACGTATGTCGAAAGTCCGTACACAGGAGTCTTTTTATGACAATCGGATATGTCGGCGGCTGGACCAGCAAGGCCGGTCTGTTGGTGCAGGACACTGGCAGCCGGGGCAAGCCGGTCAGCCAGAGCACCAAGGTCAAGCAGATGCTCGCCCTGGTCGGCCAGAACCCGCTGGCGCTGAACGTGTTCAAGATGGACGAAATGAAGCTGCACAAGCAGATCAAGGGTTTCGATCCGGAGAATGTCAGCGCCAAGCAACTGGGCAACATGAGCACCTTCCTCAAGCAGAAGGGCCTGATCAGCGACGTGACGGCGATGACCCTGCTCAACGCCGGCGATAAGTTCGACCGCTTCGGTGTGCAGGCCGACCCGGATGCCAAGTTCAATGCCCTGGAGTACTTCGCGATCCAGCTGGACAACATCCAGACCAACAACCTCAAGGGCAACAAGTACGCCAGCTACCTGATCCCCGAGTACAAGAAAGCCATCTACGTGCTGCAGAACCTGCAAAGCTACGGCAAGGGCAACGGCACCACGGTGACCGACAAGAATCGCTCCACCAAGGCGTGAGGCGACAAACAAAGGCCCTCGACCGATAAACCGGTCGAGGGCCTTTTTTGTGGCTGGCTGTTTACCGGTCGAGCAAGGCCATCACCGCTTGCGGGTAACGCTCGCCGGCAGTGGCGTCGGGGGTGAAGATCCGTTCCAGGGCCTGCAGTTCGTCAGCGCCGAGGCGGACCTGCAGCGCGGCGACATTCTCCTCCAGGTATTTGCGTTGCTTGGTGCCCGGAATCGGGATCAGGTAATCGCCCTGCGCCAGCACCCAGGCCAGGGCCAGTTGCCCGGCGGTGATGCCCTTGGCCGCCGCGAGTTGCTTGACCTGTTCCACCAGCAGCAGGTTCCTGGTGAAGTTCTCACCCTGGAAGCGCGGGCTGAAACGCCGGTAGTCGTCGGCGGCGAAATCCTCCGGGCTCTTCAGGGCGCCAGTGAGAAAACCTCGCCCCAGCGGGCTGTAGGGCACAAAGGCGATGCCCAGGCGCTGGCAGGCCGCCAGGCAGCCGTTGTCTTCCTGGTCGCGGCTCCACAACGAATATTCGCTTTGCAGGGCGCTGATCGGATGCACCTTGTGGGCCCGCTCCAGCGTTGCCGCCGAGGCTTCGCTGAGCCCCAGGTAGCGGACCTTGCCGGCCTGCACCAGCTCGGCCATGGCGCCGACGGTTTCCTCGATGGCCACGTCCGGGTCGATGCGGTGCTGGTAATACAGGTCCAGGGTGTCCACGCCCAGGCGTTGCAAGGTGCCGTCGATCGCCTGGCGAATGTACTCGGGGCGGCCGTTCACTCCGCGCGCCGCCGGGTCGTCGGGGTTGCGGACGATGCCGAATTTGCTGGCCAGGAACACTTGGTCGCGTTTGCCGCGGATCGCCTGGCCGATCAGGATTTCGTTGCTGTGGGGGCCGTACATGTCGGCGGTGTCCAGCAGGTTGATCCCCAGTTCCAGGGCACGGTGCAAGGTGGCGGTGGCCTCTTTGGTATCGGTGCCGGTGGTGTAGAAATCGGTCATGCCCATGCAGCCAAGGCCGATGGCTGACACCTGCGGGCCGTTCTTGCCCAGTTGACGGGTTTGCATAGGAGAAGCTCCGGTGGATGGGGTGGCGGCCATTGTTCTCCTCGACAAAAACAAGATAAACCGGCTAAAAGCGCTATCACTATTCGTAATTTCTAAATAATCCGCGACAGGCCAAGCCAATGGACCGTTTTAATGCCATGCGTGTGTTCACCCGCATCGTCGACCTCGGCGGTTTCGCCAAGGCCGCCGACAGCCTGCAGATGCCCCGGGCCTCGGTGACGGTGCTGATCAAACAACTGGAGGCGCATCTGGGCGTGCAGCTGCTGTTGCGCACCACCCGCCAGGTCACGCCGACCCTGGACGGCACCGCCTATTACCAGCGTTGCGTGCGGCTGCTGGCGGACCTTGAGGAAACCGAAGCGGTGTTTTCCGCCGCGCGCCACAACCCGCGCGGCACCTTGCGCATCGACATGCCAGCGGGGATCGGGCGGCTGGTGGTGATCCCGGCGTTGCCGGCGTTCTCCGAGCGCTACCCGCTGGTCGACCTGGAAATCGGCCTCAACGACCGGCCGGTGGACCTGATCCGCGAAGGGGTGGACTGCGTGTTGCGCGGCGGCCTGTGCCTCGACGACTCGCTGGTGGCCCGGCCGTTGCTGGCGCTGGAGCAAGTGACGTGCGCCAGCCCCGCCTACCTGCGCCAGCGCGGTGTGCCGCAGAGCCTGGATGAGCTGGCCGGGCATCAGATGATCGAGTATTTCTCCAGCGTCAGCGGCAAGCGTTATGGCCTGGAGTTCGAGGTGCAGGGCCAGGTGCTGTTGCCGGAGTTGTCCAAGCAGGTATCGGTCAACAGCGCCGATGGCTACCTGGCCGCCTGCGAGGCCGGCTATGGGTTGGTGCAGACGCCTTACTATCACGTCGCCCAGCAGTTGGCCGAAGGTCGCCTGAGCGAAGTGCTCCGGCACATCCCGCCACCCAGGATGCCGTTGAGCGCGCTGTACCCGCCGCACCGGCACCTGTCGACGCGGGTCCGGGTGTTCGTCGACTGGCTGGTGGAGCTGTTCGCCCAACCGGGGATTCACAACACCCGGCTGGCGTAGCTCGACAGTAAAGACAGACGCCCGCGGCGAGGCGGGCGTCGGGCAATTTCGTGGTGGGTTACAAGGGGGAAATACTGGCGCTCTGGATGACTTAGCGGTGGTAGTAGTAGCCGGGGCCGCCGTCGTAATGGCGGTGATGCCAGCCGTCGTGAGGGAAGATGATGCAGCCGGACAGGGCCAGCATCGCCAGCAGGGGAATCAGCCGGGTGATTCGACGGAACATTGCGCAGTCCTCAAAGGGCTCTGGGGTTAAAACCGCCGCGATGCAGCGAAAACTCTTCGGCGGCTGTAACATGAGACCCCGTTCGCCCGCGCCCATCCCCGATTCTCGGTAGGCGTTTGGCATCTGTTTTGATACAGAGTCGATACATTCACATGCGGCATTTTCAGGCCGCACCTTTACAGGTTCAGGAACCCGCAATGACCCAGAAGCAACGCTTGATCTATTCGATTGTGATTTCCCTGGTGGTACTGGGAATCATGCTTGGCCTTTCTTACCTGCAGAACGCTGGAATGATCACCGAGAAAATGTTCCAGTACATCGCCATTGGCGTGGCGGTGACCGTGGTCGTGATCAATGGCGTGATGCGGCGCAAGGTCAAGCCTTGAGAGACACCCACAGGCGGCCTCAGTCGCGGCCGTCGAGTATGGCTTCAGCCTGTTGATGCAGGCTGAAGCTCTTGTCCGCATTGAGGGTGATCACGCCTTCGCTGCACAGCCGCTTCAACACCTCGCGCACGCTGAGGAACGACAGCGGGATATCCAGCTCCAGCAAATGACTGTGAATGCCTCGCACCCCCAGGGCGCGCTGGCTTTCGGCTGCCTGCAGCAAGGCATCGATGACTTTCAGGCGAATCAGGCTGGTGCGCAGGCCGAAGCTTTTGAGCAGGTGCCTGATGCGTTCGTTGCGGTTGCGCTCGGCTTGCTTGCCGAAGACACCGGCGCCGGCGTTCAGGGAGGACGCGGGTTGTGCGGTGTGGCCATCCGTTGGCAGTTGCGGGTCGTACATGCAAAAACTCCTTTTCAGAGCCTGATCAGGAAAATGACGGGTGCTCTCACATAACTAGACGAACGAGCCGCACAAATCATGAGGAATCAGTTGTAGAAAATTTGTGAGGGCTTTGTCGTCGACAGGTTGGTGGGCGATCGGCGCCTGACGCGAGGGCGCTAAATTTTCCGTGGCGGTTTCGTCTGTAAGGGCAGGCGGGCTTTGGCTGATGCCGGGTCGTGCCGTCCTTTACCGGGCTGGAATCCGTATCCCCTGTGTGCTCATCGGCATGCCGCGCCAGCCTGGGTTGTGCATCTTCTTTCGATCAGGAGTCGGCGTGATTATTTCCAGCCAGTTGCCCAGGTTTTGCCTTGCGGGTTTGTTTCTCGGGCTGAGCCTTGCGGCTCAGGGGCGCGAGGTCCAGGGTGGCGAGGCAAGCGCCGATATTCGCCGCACCGGTTTTGGCGTCCCGCATATTCGCGCCATCGACGAGCGCGGGCTGGGTTACGGCATCGGCTATGCCTATGCCCAGGACAACCTGTGCCTGCTGGCCAACGAAGTGCTGACGGTCAACGGCGAGCGTTCGAAGTATTTCGGCCCGCAGCAGCAGACCGTCGAGCAGCGGGAAAACCTCACCAGCGACCTGTTCTTCAACTGGCTGAACACGCCCCAGGCGGTGTTCGGCTTCTGGCAGGCGCAGACGCCGCAGGTGCGGCAACTGATCGAAGGGTATGTCGCCGGCTATAACCGCTCCCTGGCCGAGCGCCGGGCCCAGGGCCTGCCCGAGCAGTGCCAGGGTGACTGGGTGCGGCCGTTGACCGCCCTGGACCTGGTCAAGCTGACCCGCCGGCTGTTGGTGGAGGGTGGCGTCGGCCAGTTCGCCGAAGCCCTGGTGGGCGCGACGCCGCCATCCGCCACGGCGCAGCTGAAGCCATCGGCCCAGGCCTTCGCCCAGGCGGATGCCCGCGGCCAGCGGTTCGCCCTGGACCGTGGCAGCAACGCGGTGGCCGTGGGACGCGAGCGCTCGTTTAATGGTCGCGGCATGTTGCTGGCCAACCCGCATTTTCCATGGGTCGGCGGCATGCGCTTCTATCAGATGCACCTGACCATTCCCGGCAAGCTGGACGTCATGGGGGCCGCCTTGCCCGGCCTGCCGATGATCAATATCGGTTTCAGCCAGCACCTGGCCTGGACCCACACGGTGGACACCTCCAAGCATTTCACCCTGTACCGCCTGCAACTGGACCCCAAGGACTCGACCCGCTACCTGCTCGACGGCAAGTCCCTGCCGCTGGAGAAACAAGCGGTCAGCGTCAAGGTGCAGGGCGAGGACGGCCAGCTCACGACCGTCAGCCACAGTGTCTACAGTTCGCAATTCGGCCCGCTGGTGCAGTGGCCCGGCAAGCTGGACTGGGACAACCGTTTCGCCTACAGCCTGCGCGACGCCAACCTGGAAAACGACCGGGTGCTGCAACAGTGGTACGCGATGAACCAGGCCCGCAGCCTCAAGGAGTTACAAGCTTCGGTGCATCAACTGCAGGGCATTCCCTGGGTCAATACCCTGGCCGTGGATGACCAGGGCCAGACGCTGTACATGAACCAATCAGTGGTGCCCAACGTCAGCACGGAAAAACTCGCCCACTGCAGCGACCCGCGAATCGGCACCCAGCTGATCATTCTCGACGGTTCCCGTGCGGCCTGTGCCTGGGACATCGACCCGGCGGCCGCGCAAAAGGGCATCTACCCGGCCAGCCAACTGCCGCAACTGCTGCGCAGCGATTACGTACAGAACTCCAACGACTCGGCGTGGATGGTCAACCCGGCCGCGCCGCTGCAAGGCTTCTCGCCGCTGATCAGCCAGCAGGACCTGCCGCTGGGGCAGCGCGCGCGTTTTGCCCTGAATCGCCTGATCGGCACGGGCAAGGGCGAGCCGCTGAGCGCCGCCGACCTCAAGCACATGGTGATGGACGACCAGGTGTACCAGGCCGGGCAGGTGATGCCGGACCTGCTGCAGTTCTGTGCCGCCGACCTGGGCAGCGATGCCCAGACCCTGGCGCCGCTGTGCGCCAGCCTCAAAGCCTGGGACCGCAGCGCCAACCTGCAAAGCGGGGTGGGCTTGGTGCATTTTCGCAACGTCATGGAACAGCTGGAGGCGGTCGATAATCGCTGGCGCGTGGCCTTCGACGCGCGGGACCCGCAGCACACGCCGCGCGGCCTGGCGATCGACCGGCCGCCGGTGGCCAAGGCGCTGCGTGCGGCGATGCTGGCCTCGGTGCAACAGGTGGCCGAGTCGGGCCTGAAGGCCGACAGCCGTTGGGGCGATATCCAGGTGGTCAGCAGCGGCGGCCGGCAGACGCCGATTCATGGCGGCCCGGCCAGCCTGGGCGTGTACAACGCGATCCAGAGCGTCCCCGCGGCCGACGGCAAGCGGGAGGTGGTCAGCGGCACCAGTTACCTGCAAGTGGTGACCTTCGACGAGCAGGGCCCGCATGCCCAGGGCCTGCTGGCGTTTTCCCTGTCCAGCGATCCGGCGTCGCCGCACTCGTGGGATCAGACCGAGGCGTTCTCGAAGAAGCAGTGGAGTGTGTTGCCGTTCACCGAGCAGCAGATCCAGGTGGACCCGCAGTATCGGTTGCAGGTGATTCACGAAGTGGATGATCGGTTGCGCAAGGTCGCGACCCAGTAAGCGCGTTCAATCTGCCGTCAAGCGCAGGCCGCACCCGCGAGGGTAGCGGCCTTCAGCTTTTTGGCGCGGTGCCTGGCAGCGAATTGATGACCGGGTTGCCGTCCTGGTTGCGGGTCAGGTACACCGGCAACACCTTGGGCAGCGTGGTCACCAGGCTCTTGACCGCGGTGACATCATAGATGCCGCCGACCCGAATGTTGCCCGTGGCGCTGTCGGCCAGCATCACCGGCTTGCTGAGGTAGCGGTTGATCAGCGGCAGGGCCTCGCCGAGCGCCAGGTTGTCCAGCACCAGCTTGCCCTGGCGCCAGGCCAGCGAGCTGTCGTTGGCAGCGGTCTGGCTGATCAGTGGCTGGTAATCGCCCTGGCGATAACGCGCCTGCATGCCCGGATCGAGAGGCACGCCAGCGTCGGGGTGGCTGTTGTCGCTGCTCACCAGCACCGAACCTTCGAGCAGGGTGACCCGCACCTGATCCTCGTACATCCAGACATTGAACTCGGTACCGGTGACCCGCACCTGGCCGCTGGCCGCCTTGACCACGAACGGATGGGCGCTGTCGTGGCTGACCTTGAAGAAGGCTTCGCCTTTTTTCAGGGTGACCCGGCGCTGGTCCTTGTAGTTGCTGTAGGTCAGCTCGGTGCCCAGGTTGAGTTCGACCTGGCTGCCGTCGGCCAGGGTCACCTGGCGCATGCTGCCGTCGGCCTGGAAATGTTCGTAGGAGGAGGGCAGCCAGCCCAGGCTCCAGCCGCTGTAGGCGGCCAGGGGCAGGGCCAGGGCGCTGATCGCCGCGGCCATGCCGTAGGCGCGCCAGGGGTTGCGCGGCGCCGGCAAGGGCAGGACGGTGGTGGCTTGAGGGCGAGGCAGATGGTCGGCGACTTCCCAGATTTCCTGCATCGCTTCGTATTCGAAGGCATGCAGCGGGTGGGCATCGCGCCATTGCTCGAAGGCCTGGCGTTCGGCGGCCGTACAGTCCGCGGCATGCAGACGCATGCACCACTGCGCGGCGGCATCGGTGATGGCGTCGTATTCGGCTTCTGTGAGGTGCTGTTCGCTCATTGGCTCTTCCTGGTTTCGCGCATTCTACCCTTCGCAGCCAGGCTTGGAGAACCGCCGTCATGGCTAATGCATATCAAAGTTGAGGTTATTTTTGGAGCAAAGCCTCTGAAACACAGGACTTCTGTCAGCAGTATCCACAGCTGGAGTGAAAAAATGATCAAAAACACCCTGGCCGCGGTCATCGCCACTGCCACCTTGCCGAGCTCCGGCGCGCCATCCTCGGCTGACGGCGTGTTGGTGGCGGCTCTGTCTCTTGCTGGCATCGCCGGTGCCAGGCCATGGCCGAGGTTGACAGGGCGCGCGCAAAGCGTTGTTTAATCGTCGGGCGCACTCACCTGGGTGCCTTCTCATGCGCTGTAGCCCATTCCAATAATTAATCCGGAGCTCCAGATGTCTGTATCGCCCCCGGTTGTTGAAACACCGCAGGAACACCTGTCGCTCGAGGCACTGGTGACGCTGCTGGAAACGATCTTCCTGCGCCATGGCACCAGCGCCGAAGTGGCGCGTTGCCTGGCGCAGAACTGTGCCGCCGCCGAGCGCGACGGCGCCCACAGTCATGGCGTGTTCCGTATTCCCGGTTACGTGTCGACTCTCAACAGCGGCTGGGTCAACGGCAAGGCCGTGCCGGTGGTCGAAGACGTGGCCCCGGCCTTTGTCCGGGTCGATGCGTGTAACGGTTTCGCCCAACCGGCGCTGGCGGCGGCGCGTGCGTTGCTGGTGGAGAAAGCGCGCCACGCCGGAATCGCCATTCTAGCCATCCGCAATTCCCATCACTTCGCCGCGCTGTGGCCGGACGTCGAGCCGTTCGCCGAGGAAGGGCTGGTCGCCCTGAGCGTGGTCAACAGCATGACCTGTGTGGTGCCCCACGGTGCCGATCGGCCGTTGTTCGGCACCAACCCGATTGCCTTTGCCGCGCCCCAGGCCGGGGGTAACCCCATTGTCTTCGATCTGGCCACCAGCGCCATTGCCCATGGCGACGTGCAGATCGCCGCGCGCAAGGGCGAACGCCTGCCGCCGGGCATGGGCGTGGACGGCCTCGGCCAGCCCACCGACGATCCGAAAGCCATTCTCGAAGGCGGCGCGCTGCTGCCGTTCGGCGGGCACAAGGGTTCGGCGCTGTCGATGATGGTCGAGCTGCTGGCGGCGGCGCTGACGGGGGGCAACTTCTCGTTCGAGTTCGACTGGTCCAACCACCCGGGCGCGAAGACGCCCTGGACCGGCCAGTTGTTGATCGTCATCGATCCGAGCAAGGGCGCCGGGCAGAATTTCGCCGAGCGCAGCCAGGAGCTGATCCGCCAGATGCATGGCGTAGGGCTCAAGCGTCTGCCGGGGGATCGCCGGCATCGCCAGCGGGAAAAGTCCCTGCGCGAGGGGATTGCCCTGGCCGCCGCGGAGCTCAAGCAGTTGCGGGAACTGGCGGGGCTTTAAAACGCGCTTTCAACACGCAAGGACCAGGCAAGCATGCTGCAAGCCTGGTCCTTTTTTTAGCGGTCGCGGGTGGCGCTGGACGTTACAGAAAACCGGTTACGAACGACGCCCCAGCAACAGGCCCACCACCAGGCCGACGCCGGCGGAGATGGCCACGGTCTGCCACGGATGGCCTCCGATGTATTGCTCGGTAGCGTCCACCATTGGCTTGCTGCGCTCACGCACGCTGGACACCGAGTCCAGTGCCTGCTTGAGTTTCAACCCGACCTGTTGGCGCAGGTTCTCGCCTTCCTCACCCACCAGCGATGCGCTGCTTTTCAGGAGCTTTTCCGATTCTTCGATCAACGCTTGAAGCTCGCTGAATTCCTGGTCCTTGATTTGTTCGTCAGCCGCTTGCGCAGCAGTTTTACGAGCCATTGAGTTACTCCTTGCGGGTCAGTGATGCGATGAACAATGGAGTTGCGGGGCCGGCGAAAAGTTGCAGATATTTTCTCCACCCGCTCCATGCCGGCGGGAAAACCCCAGCCGTCACAGTGTAAGATGTCGGCTATTTTACGCAGCAGGAAATTCCCATGAGCTTCAATCTGGCCAACAAGACTCTCGCCGAGCGTGCAGAGATCGAAGATGAAAAGTCCCGTCTGTTCGAGCTGTGGCAGAGCAACCTGGGCAAGGCCAAGGGCGAAGCCGCACGGTTGTTCGGCGAGCGCGGCAAGCGCAAGGGCAAATGGGCCGAATGGGTGCGTGCCGAACTCGACGGCATGTCGCCGCCGGAATACGCCAACATGGTGCGCAGTGAAGTCAATCGCCTGATGGCGGCGAACAAGTAAGCTCGAAGCTGGCGACGATCGCCTCGCGCACTTTCAATACCACCGGATCGATCTGCGTGCTGGTGCGCCAGCCCAGCTCGATCGGGTAGCGCGGCAGGTCCAGCGGGCAGGGCAGCAGCACCAGCCCGGTCAGTTCGGCGATGCTCCGCGCGGCGTGGGCCGGAATGGTCGCCACCGCCTGGCTGCCCTTGAGCAGATGGGGCAGCGCGGCGAAATGCGTGGTCGAGGCGCAAACCTGGCGACTCAGCCCCAGGGCCGCCAGGCCCTCGTCGGTAATCCCGATAAAGCCTTGCGACGACACCAGCACATGCTCGCGGGCGACGAATTCGTCGAGGTCGATGGCCTGCTGTCCCGGGGCCAGGCTCGCCGGGTCCGCCAGGCACAGATAACTGCCTTCCCCCAATACCTGACGGCTGAGCATGCGTTCGGCGAAACCGCCGGCGCTGATGGCCAGGTCGATGCTGCGCTGCAACAGCGCTTCGCCGACGATCTGGCTGTGGCTCTGGCGAAAGATCAGCCGCAGCTTCGGCGCCCGCCGGGCAACTTCCTCGATCAGGCGCCGACCGTAGGCAATCTCGAAATCGTCCGACAGCCCGATCGCCACCGAGCGGCCCTGATAATGGCTGGCATGGGGATCGACCATGGCCAGGCTCTGCCGGCATTTGTTCAGGGCCTCGCTGACCACCGGCTTGAGCTGGTTGGCCCGCAGGGTCGGCGCCAGGCCGCGCCCGGTGCGCACGAACAACTGATCGCCGTACAGCTCGCGCAGGCGCCGCAGCGCCGCGCTCATGGCCGACTGGGTGACGCCCAGGCGCAAGGCGGCGCGGCTGGCGCTGGATTCGTCATGCAGGGCTTCGAAGGCCTTGAGCAGGTTGAGATCGACCTGGGCGATATTCATCTGGTTCATATCATTCAGTATCAGGAGGGGCTTTCTGCATGATCGGCGAGGGCCGGACAATGGGCAACACTTCATCGCCACAGGAGTTTCCCCGATGTCCAAGTCCGTTGTCGCCGCGTTGCAGATCGGCTCCCTGCCAGGGGGCAAGGCCGATACCCTGGAGCAGATCCTGTCCTTTGAAGCCGCCATCATTGAGGCCGGCGCGCAGCTGGTGGTGATGCCCGAAGCCTTGCTCGGCGGCTACCCCAAGGGCGAGGGATTTGGCACCCAGCTCGGCTATCGCCTGCCGGAAGGCCGTGAAGCCTTTGCCCGTTATTTCGCCAATGCGGTCGATGTGCCGGGCGCGGAGACCGAGGCCCTGGCCGGCCTGGCGGCACGCACCGGGGCCAACCTGGTGCTGGGGGTGATCGAGCGCGCTGGCAGCACCCTGTATTGCACGGCGCTGTATTTCGATCCGCAGCACGGCCTGGTGGGCAAGCACCGCAAGCTGATGCCCACCGGCACCGAGCGGCTGATCTGGGGCAAGGGCGACGGTTCGACCCTGCCGGTATTCGACACCCAGGTCGGCCGGGTCGGCGCGGTGATCTGCTGGGAAAACATGATGCCGCTGCTGCGCACCGCGATGTACGCCAAGGGCGTGCAGGTCTGGTGCGCGCCGACCGTGGACGAGCGCGAGATGTGGCAGGTCAGCATGCGCCACATCGCCCATGAAGGCCGCTGCTTCGTGGTCAGCGCCTGCCAGGTGCAGGCGTCACCCCAGGCACTGGGGCTGGAGATCGCCAACTGGCCGGCCGAGCGCCCGCTGATTGCCGGCGGCAGCGTGATTGTCGGGCCCATGGGCGAGGTCCTGGCCGGGCCGCTGGTGGGACGCGCCGGCCTGCTGACGGCGCAGATCGATACTGACGAGCTGGTGCGGGCGCGCTACGACTACGATGTGGTCGGCCACTATGCCCGTCCGGATGTGTTCGAGCTGACGGTGGACGAGCGGGCCAAGGCCGGCGTGCGTTTCATCTGAGGCGACGCCACTCTTCGCGGGTGATTTCCCAGATATCACGGGGCAATCGCCCGCAGACGAAGTCGTCTTCGTCACTGCGGATCAGGCGCATGCCGGCGCGTTCGGAAATCCGCCGCGAGGCCAGGTTCGGCGCGGCCTTGGGCACCCGCATGACCTCATGCCCCAGCACCTCGAACCAGTACTCGGTGACCGCCGCGCTGGCCTCGCTCATATAGCCCTGGCCCTGCCACGCCGGAGCCAGCCAGAAGCCGCGGTTGTTGTCGGCCTGGTCCATCAGGCTGACATTGCCGATCAATTGTTCCGGCGCGCTTTTCAGGCGGATCGACCAGTGCCATTCCTCGCCGCGCTCGATGGCCGGCAGCGCCAGGTCGCGCAGGTAACTCAGGGCACCATCGGCGGGATAGGGCCAGGGCACCCGCGCGTTGAGGTATTGCACCACTTGCCAGTGCGCAAACTGCAGCTGGACAGCCTTGGCATCGGCCAGCTCCAGCGGACGCAGGATCAGGCGTTCGGTGTACAGGGTGGGTATCGGTTGCATGCTTGCGGTACATTCCTTGTGATTGGCCTTATAAGGGCGTTTCAGCGTCCGCCCAGCACCAGGCGTTCGCTGAGAAAATCGACGAACACTCGCAGTTTCGGCAACAGATGTCGACTGCCGGGCCAGAGCACCGAGAACTTGCCGCTGTCGATCTGATAGTCGTCCAGCACCGACACCAGCGAGCCGTCGGCCAGGGCGTCACGCACCACGAAGTCTGGAACGAAGGCGATGCCCAGGCCCTGGGTGGCGGCGTGGATCAGCGATTCCAGGTTGTTGCTGGTCAGGGCGCTGCGCAGCAGCAGCGGTGGGGCGTCGGCGGGCAGGCGCAGTTTCCATTCCTGCAATTGCACAGTGCCGGGAAACTTGTAGCGCAGGCAGGCATGTCGCTCCAGGTCAGATGGGCACTGGGGCACACCATGGCGTGCGAAGTAGTGGGGGGCGCTGACCAGGACGAAACGAAACGGCCCCAGGGTGCGCGATTTGAGCTGGGAGTCCGCCAGCTCGCCGCTGCGGATCACCGCGTCGACGCCTTCGGCGATCACGTCGATCAGCCGGTCGTTGAAGTCCAGGTCCAGTTCGATCTCCGGGTAGCGTTCGGCGAACTCCGGCAGGATCGGCAGCAGCATGCGATAGCCGATGGCGGGCAGGCTGACCCGCAGCTTGCCGCGGGGCTTGTCGCTGATACGCGCCAGCTCGGCTTCGGCGTCTTCCACCTCGCCGACGATGCGCTGGCAGCGCTCGAAGAACAGCGTGCCTGCGTCGGTCAGGCTGATGCGCCGGGTGCTGCGATTGAGCAGGCGCACGCCGAGCCGCTCTTCCAGGCGCGCCAGGCTTTTACCCACCGCCGAAGCGGAGATGCCCAGGCGCTCCGCCGCGCCGACAAAACTGCCGGCCTGCACCGTGCGCACAAAGGCCAGCATGCCACTGAGGTTGTCCATGGGGATCTCGATTAGAGCGTTAATATCCGTAAAGAACGGACTTTAGCCCTGTTTGTGGATGATTGCGGCGAATCTACCATTGATCGCACCCTAACGTTCCCCCTGAGGTGCTGATGAGTTCGCCAACCGATGTGCCTGCTGCCTTAGATCACACTGTCGCCGGCGGCTCTTCCTACGCCGTGCTGGCCGCGGTGTGCCTGGCAGCGCTGATCCTGCCGCTGACCTTCGTCGGCGTGGCCGTGGCGACCCCGGCCATCGGCCGCGAGCTGGGCGGCGGCCCCCTGGCCCTCAGCTGGATCACCAATGCCTTCATGCTGAGTTTCGGCAGCGCGCTGATGGCTGCCGGCACCCTGGCCGACGAGTACGGACGCAAGCGCGTGTTCAGCCTCGGTGTCGGCCTGTTCGCCCTGACGTCGCTGGCCCTGGCTTTTGCGCCTTCGGTGCTCTGGCTCGACCTGTTGCGGGCGGTGCAGGGGCTGGCCGGCGCGGCAGCGCTGGCGGGCGGCTCGGCTGCTTTGGCCCAGGCGTTCGAGGGCCCGGCGCGGACCCGCGCCTTCAGCCTGCTGGGCACCACCTTCGGCGTCGGCCTGGCATTCGGGCCGATCCTCGCCGGGGTGTTGATCGAAGCCTACGGCTGGCGCTCGATCTTCGTCTCCGGGACCTTGATCGGCGGCCTGTCGCTGCTGTTCGGCGTGCCGCGCATGCCTGAGTCCCGCGACCCGGACGCGGCGGGGGTCGACTGGCCCGGCACCTTGAGTTTCACCGCGGCGCTGGTGGCGCTGACCTGGGGCATTTTGCAGGCGCCGCAAAGCGGTTGGGGCAGCCCGCTGGTCTGGGGCCTGCTGCTGGTGGCGCTGCTGGCGTTGCTGCTGTTTATCGTGGTGGAGCTGCGGGTAAAGCGGCCGATGCTCGACCTGTCGCTGTTTCGCTACCTGCGCTTTGTCGGCGTGCAGCTGCTGCCGATCGCCACCTGCTATTGCTTCGTGGTGTTGCTGATCCTGCTGCCGATCCGCTTTATTGGCGTGGAAGGCTACAGCGAGATCGATGCCGGACTGATGATGATCGCCCTGTCCGCGCCGATGGTGGTGGTGCCGTTGCTGGCCGCGTGGCTGACCCGTTGGTTCGGCGCCGGGACCCTGTCCAGCGTCGGCCTGGTGATTGCCGCGCTCGGGCTCTATCTGCTCAGCCGGATTGCCCCGGGGCAGGCGCCGGCGGCCAATGTCTTGCCCATGCTGTTGATCGGCTTCGGTGCCGGCTTGCCCTGGGGCTTGATGGACGGGCTGTCGGTCAGTGTGGTGCCCAAGGAACGGGCGGGGATGGCCACCGGCATCTTCAGCACCACCCGGGTGGCGGGCGAGGGCATTGCCCTGGCCCTGGTGGTGGCCCTGCTGGCCGGCTTGCTGCAACTGTCCATGGCCGCGGCACTGCCGGAGCATCCGCAGCTGTCGCTGGCCGCGCAGCAACTGGCCAGCGGCAACCTGCAGGCCAGCGCGGCCTTGTTGCCCGAGCTGGGCCGGGAGCTGCTGCTCGGGCTCTATGCCAAGGCCTTTACCTGGCTGCTGTATGCGCTGATCGCCATCACTCTGGTCGCGGCGCTGGTGGTGCGGCTGATGCTGCATGAGCCGCGCCGGGCTTGAGAGCGTTCAACGAAACTCGAAGAACTCGTAGTGCAGGTTGCGCTCGGGAATCGCGTATTCGCGCATCAACGCCTTGACCCGTGCCAGCAAGCCCTTGGGCCCGCAGAAACTGATCTGGATCTGCCGTGGATCGGTTTCGCTGGCCAGCCGTTGCAGGGTTTCGCCCAGGCGGTCGGCGCCGTCGGTGTGGCCGATGAACGCCACCCCGCGCTGCTCGGCCAGGCCCTGCAAGGTTTCGAGGCTGGGGAAAGCCCGTGACGGGTTGCAGCAGTACACCAGGGTCGCCTGGTCGAAGCGCCCGGCGGCGGCATCCTGCAGCCATGAGATAAAGGGTGAGATGCCCACGCCACCGCCGATCCAGATCTCCCGGCCGGCATCGAGCCGGCGCTTGAAGCGGCCATAGGGCGCGTAGAGGTCGGCGAGCATGCCGACCTTGACCTGCTGTCGCAGCTTCTGGGTGTAGTCGCCCAGGGCGCGGATCACGAACTCGATGCGCCCGTCGCTGGCGTGGGCGCTGGCGATGGTGAAGGGGTGCGGTTCGCGCAGGCCTTTTTCACGCATGGCGAGAAAGGCGAACTGCCCGGCCTTGAAGGCGAAACCGCGGTGCAGCGGGGTCAGCTCCAGGTGCAGGGAGTTTTTCTCCAGGGTCACGGCGCTGACCCGGTATTCGCCGGCCTTGGCCAGCAACGGATAGAGCAGCAGCTTGTACAGGGCACCGAGCAGGCCCAGGCCGCAGAGCGCGGTGAGCCAGATACCCGAGGGGTTATCCAGGGCAATCGGCGACTTGAAGCTCAGCCAGTGCAGGATGACGATCGCGAACAGCGGCCCGGACAGCTTGTGCCACCAGCGCCACTGGCCGTAGGGAATGTTGCGGTTCAGCGCCAGCAGCACGATCAGGCCGAGGGCGACGTAGCTCAGTTGGCGCACCATGCGCGTCCAGTACTTGGACAGCTCGATGATCGGCACGCTTTGCCAGGTATCCAGGTTGGCCTTGAACACCAGGTGATAGCTGGCGAAGACCAGCGCCCAGATGCCCAGCCACTTGTGGCTTTCATAGACCCGGTCGAGGCCGCCGAACAGCCGCTCGACCCAGCGCCAGCGGCTGGCCAGCAGGCAGGACAGGGCCATGTAGGCCAGCGCCGTGGCGCCGAGGACCAGGCTCAGGGTGGCGGAGGTCAGCCAGGTATCGCTGGGGATTTCCAGCAGCACGGTGAGGGTGGTGATCAGCAGGACGCCGACCACCGAGTACCAGGTTTTCAAGGGGGACACCTCCAGAAAGATGGCGCCAGTGTCGGCGCATAGGATGGGTCGTGGGCTGCGCGCGGGTCAGGGCGCAGCCGGGTGAGGGCGTATTTTACTGGCAGGGCGGCAGTCCTGAGCTGACCTGCATCAGCGCCTGCTCAGTGCGGGTGTGGCAAGGGGTTTTCCACCAGCCAGGCCTGGGCGAAATCCAGGTAGGCGCGGACGATGTTCGAGGGCGGGCGCTGGTTCGGATACAGCAGGTGCAGCTGTTGTTCCGGCATTGGCAGGCGCGGCAGCAGGGCTTGCAGGCGACCGTCGCGCACGGCTTCGGCGGCAAGAAAGGCTGGCAGCTCGGTGACCACCTTGGCGGTCAGCGCCAGCTGGCGCAGGTGCAGGTAATCGTTGGCGGCGAACAGCGGATCGGGGCTGTAGTACTGGTCGCCCAGCTGCCACTGTTCCCGGGCATCGGCCTGGCGCGACCAGACGGCACAGGGAAATCCGCGAAGGTCGGCGGGGGTTTGCGGGGTGCCGAGGCGTTCCAGCAGCAGCGGGCTGGCGACCAGCATATGCCGGTAGCTGCCGAGCAGGCGCGCCGGGCGCTCCTCGTCGAACAACGGCCCGGCGCGCAAGGCGACGTCGATGCCGTCTTGCGCCAGGTCGCTTTCCCGCTCGCTGGTATAGACCGCGACCTGGACCTCGGGATGGCGCCGCTGGAACTCGGCCAGCAGCTTCCACCAGCTCTCGAATGCCGCAGGCACCGACACACTCAGGCGGCCCTGCAAGTGCATCCGATCATTTCTGACAGCCTGTTCGCCCTCGGCCAGGGCTTCGATACCGCGGCTGGCGTGTTCATAGAGCTGGCTGCCGGCGGCGGTCAGCCGGGTGCCGCGGGTGGAGCGTTCCAGCAGTTGCACGTTGAGGCTGCGTTCCAGTTCACGAATGCCCCGGCGGATGGTGGCCAGCGGTAGTTGCAGCAGGTTGGCGGCGGACGAAATGCTGCCGCATTGGACCACGCTGACAAACATCCTGGCGGCGTTGAGATCCATGAGCGCTCCCTGTCGAATGTAGTGGAAAGCCTATCAGCTGCGGCTCTGCCCGATCAAAAATGCGCGGTCCGCGGGCGATTTTCATCGACGGTTTTTTTTCCCGCACGGGGGCGGTGCGAGGGGCCGCGCCAGGGATGGCCACGACAACTGTGTTCTCGACGCGGCGGGATGCGTCTAGCAGCGATAGCTTCGCGGCGGTGCGAGGCGGAACGTGCGAGTCTGAACATGCAAGCGTTGTTGAACGAGATCCTCGATGAGGTCCGTCCCCTGATTGGCCAGGGCAAAGTGGCCAGCTACATTCCGGCGCTGGCCGACGTGCCGGCCAACCAGCTGGGGATCGCCGTGTATGGCAACGATGGCCAGGTGTTCAGCGCCGGCGACGCCGATACGCCGTTCTCGGTGCAAAGCATTTCCAAGGTATTCAGCCTGGTACAGGCCATCGGGCATTCCGGCGAGGCGATCTGGCAGCGCCTGGGGCATGAGCCTTCCGGGCAGCCTTTCAATTCCCTGGTGCAGCTGGAGTTCGAGCGTGGCCGTCCGCGCAACCCGTTCATCAACGCCGGGGCGCTGGTGATCTGCGATATCAACCAGTCGCGCTTCGCCGCGCCGGCGCTGTCCATGCGCGATTTCGTGCGGCGCCTGTCCGGCAATATGCAGGTGCTGGTGGACGGCCGCGTCGCCGATTCGGAATACCAGCACCGCGCGCGCAATGCGGCGATGGCCTACCTGATGCAGTCCTTCGGCAATTTTCACAACGACGTCGAGGCGGTGCTGCGCAGCTACTTCAGCCACTGCGCGCTGCGCATGAGCTGCGTCGACCTGGCGCGGGCTTTCTGCTTCCTGGCCAACGATGGCTTCTGCAAGCACAGCGGCGAGCAGATCCTCACGGCGCGCCAGACCCAGCAGGTCAACTCGATCATGGCCACCAGCGGCCTGTACGACGAAGCCGGCAACTTCGCCTACCGCGTTGGCCTGCCGGGCAAGAGCGGCGTGGGCGGCGGCATCGTCGCGGTGGTGCCGGGGCAGTTCACGGTGTGCGTGTGGTCGCCGGAATTGAATGCGGCGGGCAATTCCCTGATGGGCATGGCGGCACTGGAATTACTGAGCCAGCGCATCGGCTGGTCGGTGTTTTAGCGGAGGGGAGTTGGCGACGGCTACGCCGCCGATCGCAGGCTGCGCCAGCGGCTACAGGGACGCGGTGTCTGTGTAGCCGCTGCCGAGCTTGTGAGGCTGCGCTCGGTTTGGGCGGCATTGCGACGTAGCAACTGCAAAGCCTGAGTCCGCGGTCTGTCTGGATAAGCGTATTTGCGAGTGCTGCGCGTGCGATTACCAGGTGAAGTTGGCGGTCTTGGGCAGGCTCAGCTGGCCTTTTTCGACGAAACGCATCGTGCCGAACGGGCCGCCGGCGAGCTTGCCGCGCAGCACGTAGGGCAGGTCGTCGAGGCTTTGCGTCTGGCTCAGGCCCAGGGTCTGGCGCAGCACGGCGAAGGCGGAGACGCTGACCGGCACCACCAGCACCCCCTCGGAGAAACGCCCGATGCTGCCGCTCTGGTCGCTGACCCCGGAGGCCAGCGGCCGGCCGTTGACTTCCAGGTCCAGGGCCACGCCGTTGTAGTTGATCGCGGTTTCGTTGGGGTTCTGCAGGCGCAGCTTGACCGCGAAGCGCATTTCCAGGTCCTGGCTGGGCAGGGGTTCGATACCGACCACATTGATGTGCAACTGATCGCGCTGGGGAAACAGGGCGCAGGCGCTCAGGCTGAGCAACAGCAAGGAAAGGGTGAGGCCGAGGAATCTGCGCATCAGGGGTCGTCTCTGCGGGAAGGGAGGCACTGATGAATCTAGCGCGGCCAGGTCTGCACCACAAACCACGATGTCAAGAACGCCCGGTTTCTGTAGGAGCCAGGCTTGCCGGCGATTGGGCCGGCAGGGCTGGTAGTGAGCTTGAGGCCTGCCGTCTGGTGGTGTCGCCACCGACGCCATCGCGAGCAAGCTTCGCTCCTACAGATGCCAGTTTGGCGGTGCGGCCAATAACGCCATCGCGAGCAATCGAGCGTCGACCGGCTGCTCCTACAGATGCTCGGGGTCAGGCGTTGGCCTTGGCGCTCACATCCGGGTCCTGCATGACTTTGAGGGTGGCTGCTTCCGGGTCGAACTCGTCTTCTTCCAGCTCGATGAACTCTTCCGGCAGGAAGATGTTCAGCAGGATCGCGCACATCGCGCCCACGGTGATCGGCGATTCGAAGATGTTGTGCAGCGCCTTGGGCAGT
This sequence comes from Pseudomonas sp. GW821-FHT02B10, assembly GCF_059421865.1. Taxonomy (NCBI): domain Bacteria; kingdom Pseudomonadati; phylum Pseudomonadota; class Gammaproteobacteria; order Pseudomonadales; family Pseudomonadaceae; genus Pseudomonas; species Pseudomonas sp. GW821-FHT02B10. Next base: position 55,388 of record NZ_JBWKVU010000009.1, read on the forward strand.
TCGCGCAGGACTTCCGGCACCGCCGCCACGCCCAGGCCCATGCCCAGGGAGATCGCCACGATCAGCACGTTGCGTCGATGCAGCCCGGCTTCGGCGAGGATCTTGATCCCGGCCACGGCCACGGTGCCGAACATGATCAGGGTCGCGCCGCCCAGCACCGGCTTGGGCATCAGTTGCAGCACCGCGCCGATCACGGGGAACAACCCGAGCAGCACCAGCAGGCCGGCGATGAAGTACGCCACGTAGCGGCTGGCCACGCCGGTCAGCTGAATCACCCCGTTGTTCTGGGCGAAGGTGACCATCGGCAGGCTGTTGAACACTGCCGCCACCATCGAGTTGAAACCGTCGGCCAGCAGCCCGGACTTGATGCGCTTGATGTACAGCGGGCCCTTGACCGGCTGCTGGGAAATCATCGAGTTGGCAGTCAGGTCGCCGGCCGCTTCCAGGGGCGAGATCAGGAAGATCACCGCCAGCGGAATGAAGGCGATCAGATCGAAGGAGAAACCGTACTTGAACGGCACCGGCACGCTGACCATCGGCACGTCCGGCATCGCCGCCATGTCGACCCGACCCAGCAGCCAGGCGACCACGAAGCCCAGGGTCAGGCCGATGACGATCGAGCCCAGGCGCAGCATCGGGTGACTGAAACGGTTGAGCACGACAATGGTCAGCAGCACCAGGGCGGCCAGGCCCAGGTTGCTGGCGGCGCCCAGGTCCGGCGCGCCGAAGCCGCCGGCCATGTCGGTGACCGCCACCTTGATCAGCGACAGGCCCATCAGGGTGATGATGGTGCCGGTCACCACCGGGGTGATCAGCTTGCGCAGCTTGCCGATGAACTGGCTGAGGAACATCTCGATAAAGGCCGCGCAGAAGCAGATGCCGAAGATGGTCGAGAGGATGTCCTCGTTGCTGCCACCACGGCCCTTGACCATCAGGCCGGCGCTGAGCAGCACGCTGATAAAGGAAAAGCTGGTGCCCTGCACGCACAGCAGCCCGGAGCCGATCGGTCCCAGACGCCGGGCCTGGACGAAGGTGCCCAGGCCCGAGACGAACAGCGCCATGCTGATCAGGTAGGGCGTTTCGTTCTGCAGGCCCAGCACGCCGCCGAAGATCAGGGTCGGGGAGATGATGCCGACAAAACTCGCCAGCACATGTTGCAGCGCGGCGAAGATCGCTGCGCTGAAATGCGGGCGGTCCTCCAGGCCATAGATCAGGTCGGACTTGTAGCGCGGCGTGGAGCGATCAGGTGCGGTCATGGGGAAAAGCCTGCCAATGACGTGTCAATAGGGCATGAAACACGTGGAGAAAAGGGGCGCGACGCGGGCTGTCGGAGGACGTAAGGCAAAATCTGCGGACCCGGTCAGAAAAATGGAGGCGCAGGATGCCAGAAAGGTGCCCGGGCCAGAAGGGCCAGCCTCACAATCACCCAGACACACCGGTCCCTGTAGCCGCTGCCGCAGGCTGCGATCGGCAACGCAGTTGCCGCAAAACCTGAGCCTGCGGTGCATCAGACAGAGTGCATTGTCCGGATTGCGGCCGCTTCGCGGCCGATCGCAGCCTGCGGCAGCGGCTACGGGGCTCGCTACTGACAGAACCTGACAGGGGGCTCTGCTAAGCTGCGCCGATCTTTCCCTGTCGAGCCTGATGCCGTGTCGCGTACCACGCGTTTGTTGACCCTGTTGCAAGTGCTGCGCGGCAAGCGCTGCCCGGTGACCGCCGCGGCGCTGGCGGCGGAGCTTGCGGTGTCCGAGCGCACCCTGTATCGCGACATCGCCGAGCTGACGGCCCTGGGGGCGCCGATCCATGGCGAGGCCGGGATCGGCTATGTGCTGCGCAGCGGTCTGTTCCTGCCGCCGCTGATGCTCAACGCCGACGAGACTGAAGCCATCGTCCTTGGCCTGCGGTATGTCGACCAGCGTGGCGACGAAGTCCTCGGCAAGGCCGCCGCCGATGCCCTGGCAAAGATCGCCGCGGTGCTGGCGCCGGCGGCCCAGGAAGCCTTGCACAACCCAACCGTGCTGCCCGGCCCGCCGGCGTATCGCTACCCGGAAAACGTGGTGCCGCTGAATGTGTTTCGCCAGGCGATCCGCGAGCAGGCCAAGCTGCACATCGATTACGCCGACGTGAACAAGACGCCGAGCCAGCGCCTGATCTGGCCGCTGGCCCTGGGTTTTATGAACGAGGCGCGGGTGATCGTCGCCTGGTGTGAGCTGCGCGACGATTTCCGCACCTTTCGCACCGACCGCATCGCCGCCGCGAGCGAGCAGGGCCAGCGTTATCCGGGACGGCGCAGCGACCTGTTGCGCACCTGGCGCCAGCGCATGCAACTGGACGATGCCGGGCGTTTCACTCCTGACAAGAATTGACGCGACGGCGTTTTAGCATGGCTCCAGCAACGATAAACAAGGAGCCGCAGCACCATGTCCAGCACAGCCCTTTCTCTCGCACCGGCCATCGCCGCCTACCTCGCGGCCACCAATGGTCGTGACAGTTCGGCCGTCGCCAGTTTCTTCGCCGAAGACGCCCAGGTGTTCGATGAGGGCCAGCACCAGGCCGGCACCCGGGCCATCGCCCAATGGATGGAAGACCGCGCCCGCCGTTACCAGCCCCGGCTCGAGGTGCTCAAGGTCCAGCAACGCACCGGCAAGGTGCTGGTGGATAACCTGATCTCCGGCAGCTTTCCCGGCAGCCCGCTGGAATTGCGCTACGTGTTCCGGTTGGACGAGCAGGGCAAGATCGCCCGGCTGGATATCTCGTTGTAGCCGTCGCTCCCGCGCTCGCTGTAGCCGCTGGTGAAGCCTGCGATCGGCAACGCAGTTGCCGCAAAACCTGGGCACGCGGTGTATCAGATAGAACGCGCGGCCCGGATTACGGCAACTGCGTTGCCGATCGCAGCCTCGCGCTGCTCGGCAGCGGCTACACAGGCGCCGTGTTTCCTGTAGCCGCTGCCGATCGACCGCGCAACGGTCGCCAGGTGAGGCATGGCATACTGCGCGGCCCCTTTGCGGATGCGTGGATCCCATGCCTTTCGATTCCCCCCTCAGCGCCTATCAGTACGCCCTTCAGGAGCGCGGTTTTGTCGCCGACGAGGCCCAGGAGCGGGCGATGCTGGCCCTGCAGCAGTGCCATGTCGCCCTGCATGAAGGGCGACGCTCGATCACCGGGGTTTATCTGTGGGGCCCCGTGGGGCGGGGCAAGACCTGGCTGATGGACCAGTTCTATCAAAGCCTCGAGGTGCCGGCGCGGCGTCAGCACTTCCACCATTTCATGGGCTGGGTCCATCAGCGCTCGTTCCAGCTGACCGGCACCGCCGACCCGCTGCAGGCCCTGGCCCGCGAGCTGAGCGAAGAGGTGCGGGTGCTGTGTTTCGACGAACTGTTCGTCAACGACATCGGCGACGCGATCATTCTCGGGCGCCTGTTCCAGGTGATGTTCGAACAGGGCGTGGTGATGGTCTGCACCTCCAACCAGCCGCCGCAACAGCTGTATGCCGACGGCTTCAATCGCGAACGCTTCCTGCCGGCGATCGCCGCGATCGAGGCGCATATGCAGGTGGTGGCGGTGGACGGCGCCCAGGACCATCGCCTGCACCCGGGGGCGGCCACCCAGCGTTATTGGGTCACCCCGGCCGGCCAGCCCAGCGCCCTGGGCCCGGCGTTCGAACAACTGGCGGCGGGGCAGGCGGTGTCCAGCGCGGTATTGTCGGTGGGCTACCGCGAGGTCCGGGTGATCAAGGCCAGCGAGCGGGTGCTCTGGTGCCGTTTCGCCGACCTGTGCGAGCAACCGTTTGCCGCCATGGACTTCATGGCCCTGTGCGACCGCTTCAGCGCGATCCTGCTCAGCGAAGTGCCCGAGCTCAGCGCGCAACAGCGCCCGGGGCGGATTGCCCGGGGTACCGAGGACGGCGCCGAGCGAGTGGTGGCGGGTGATCGCGAGCTGCCGCAGCTGTCGGTGCACGATGACAGCGTGCGGCGTTTCATCGCCCTGGTGGACGAGTGCTACGACCGCAAGGTGCCGCTCTACCTCGAAGCGCGGGTGCCGTTGGAGGCGTTGTACACCGAGGGCTACCTGGAGTTTCCATTCCGCCGTACCCTCAGTCGTCTGAAGGAGATGCAGCTGCAGCGTTTCGGCTGAGCACGCCTGATCATTACAAGGGAGACCTGACCGTGAACCAGCCCCTGTCTCATCATCTGCTGACCATGGCTTACCAGAACGCCTGGGCCAATCACCGCCTGGGCAAGGCCTGGGAAATACTCACCCCGAGCGAGCTGGCGGCGCCGCGGGTGAGTTTCTTTCCCAGCCTGAAAGCCACCCTCAACCACATCCTTACCTGCGACTGGTTCTATGTCGACGCGCTGGAGCGAGAGCTGCGCGGCGAGGCGCCAAGGGCCGACTGCTATGTGTTTTTCGATGACGAAGAACCTTTCGACCAGGCCGCCGACCTGCGCCGCGAGCAGGCGCTGGTGGACCGCCGGCTGATCGCCTATTGCGAGCAGCAACGGGATGTGGACCTTGCGCGCATCGTCACCATCGCCCGGGAAAAGCCGCAGTGCGATACCCGGCTGCGCATGCTTTCGCATCTGTTCGAGCACCAGTTGCATCACCGTGGCCAGGTGCACGCCATGCTCAGCGGCACCCGGGTGGCGCCGCCGCAGCTGGATGAGTTCTTCTGCGCGGGCGAGGCGGCCCTGCGCGCCGAGGACTTTGCCGAGCTGGGCTGGAGCGAAGCGCAGATCTGGGGCGCGGAGGCGGTCGAGGAAAAAGGACGGTAGCGCTTGACGCGCTAGCTGCTCGTTTGGTCATGTGCCGATGTTTACAATCGCTCTCCCGGGGACCCGCCCGGATCAATAACTGTTGAGGACAGACATGGACGTTGCAGACGTATTGGTACTCCAGGCCAGCTACACCAACCCGGTACACGCCGAGGCGATCGCCCTGGTGCTCAACCACTATGCCCAGGACCCGATGGGCGGCGGCCAGCCGTTGGACGCCGATCTGTTGCGGCAATTGCCCGGCGAACTGGCCAAGCGCCCCCACGCGTTCAGCGTGCTGGCCTTTGTCGGTGGCGAACCGGCCGGCCTGGTGAATTGCTTCGAGGGCTTTTCCACCTTTGCCGGCCGGCCGCTGGTCAATGTGCACGATGTGTCGGTGATCGATAAATTCCGCGGCCTGGGCCTGAGCCAGAAGATGCTGCACAAGGTCGAGGAGATCGCCCGCCAGCGCGGCTGCTGCAAGATCACCCTGGAAGTGCTGGAGGGCAACGCGGTGGCCCAGGCGTCCTACCGCAAGTTCGGCTTCGACGACGCCAGGCTCGACCCGAGCCATGGCCGGATGCTGTTCTGGAACAAGACCCTGTAAGCCCCTGGAGCCCGCCGGCCGATGAACTCATCTCCCCTGGATGCCCCCGTGACCCGCCGTGACAGTGCCTGGACGGTGTTCCTGGTGTTCTTGCGGTTGGGCCTGAGTTCCTTCGGCGGGCCGGTGGCGCACCTGGGGTATTTCCGCACCGAGTTCGTCCAGCGCCGCGCCTGGCTGAGCGAGGCGGCCTATGCCGAGCTGATCGCCCTGTGCCAGTTCCTCCCGGGGCCGGCCAGCAGCCAGGTGGGCTTTGCCCTGGGCTGGTCGCGGGCGGGGCTGGCCGGCGCGCTGGGCGCCTGGCTGGGTTTCACCTTGCCTTCGGCGCTGATCCTGATTGCCCTGGCCATGGGCCTGAGCGGTAGCGGCACAGGGTTGCCCGGCGGGCTGGTGCATGGCCTGAAGATCGTCGCGGTGGCGGTGGTGGCCCAGGCCCTGTGGGGCATGGGCCGTGCTTTGTGCCGCGGGCCGCTGCGTATGCTGATCACGCTTGTCTCGGCGATCAGTGTGCTGCTCTGGCCGACCACCCTTGGCCAGGTCTGTGTGATGTTGCTGGCGGGGATGATCGGCGCGGGCCTGCTCCAGCCGACTATCGACAACCGCGAGGACGGGCTGGCGATCGCGGTCGGCAAGCGCACGGGCTACCTGGCCCTTGTGCTCTTTGCCCTGTTGCTGGCGGGCTTGCCGCTGCTGGCCGGGCTCTGGCCCAGCCTGTCGCTGCTGCTGGCCGACAGTTTTTATCGCGCCGGTGCCCTGGTGTTTGGCGGCGGCCATGTGGTGCTGCCGCTGTTGCAGAGCGAGGTGGTCGCACCGGGCCTGCTGAGCAACGATCTGTTTCTCGCCGGTTATGCCGCTGCCCAGGCGGTGCCAGGCCCCTTGTTCTCTTTTTCGGCTTTTCTCGGCGCCGCCATCGACGGCTGGCGCGGCGCGCTGGTGTGCCTGGCGATGATTTTCCTGCCGGCCATGCTGCTGATCGTCGGCGTCCTGCCGTTCTGGCAGCACCTGCGCCACCTGGGCCGGGTCCAGGCCGCGCTGGCCGGCGTCAACGCGGCGGTGGTCGGCCTGCTGGCGGCGGCGCTGTACGAGCCGCTGTGGACCAGCACCATCCTCAAGCCGCTGGACCTGGGGTTGGCCCTGCTGGCCCTGGCCGCGCTGATGCGCTGGAAGCTGCCGCCCTGGCTGGTGGTGCTCGCCGGTGGCGCCGTCGGCCTGCTGCTGGAGGCCTGAGGCCAGCGTCGTCAGGTGCGCGGCGGGTGATTGAGCCGGGCAAACACCAGGCGGAACAGGGTGAAGCTGCCCGGCACGCTGCTGACCTCGGTCCGGCCCTGATGCAGGTTCATGATCGAGCGCACGATCGCCAAGCCCAGTCCCGTACCGCCTTCGGCGCGCGAGCGGCTGCTGTCGACCCGATAGAAGCGCTCGAACAGGTGCGCCAGGTGCTGCTCCGGGATACCGGCGCCGGGGTTGCCCACCGACAGCGACACGCTCGATTCATGCTCCTCCACCAGGATCGAAATACTCGACGCCCGCGGGCTGTGGCGGATGGCGTTGGACAGCAGGTTGGAGATCGCCCGCTGGATCATCAGGCGGTCGCCGTACACCAGGCCATCGCCGGACAGGCTGATGCCCAGGTGCTTTTCCTCGGCGCTCAGGGCGAACAGTTCCATGACCCGCCGCGCTTCCTCGCCCAGGGAGATTGCTTCGAACGCCACCTGGGAGGCCGGATGGCTGACCTGGGCGAGGAACAGCATGTCGCTGACGATCCGGGTCAGGCGCTCCAGCTCTTCGGTGCTCGACTCCAGCACCGCCTTGTACTCGTGGGGCGGGCGCTCCCGGGACAGGGTGACCTGGGCCTTGCCCATCAGGTTGGTGATGGGCGAGCGCAGCTCGTGGGCCAGGTCGTCGGAGAATTGCGAGAGCTGCTGCACGCCGCCGTCGAGCCGGTGCAGCATGAAATTGATGCTGTGGGCCAGCTCGGCCAGCTCCCTTGGCAGGTTGTCCGGCGACAGCCGATGGGTCAGGTCCTGGGTGGTGACCTTGGCGGCCACCCGGCTGAACTGCTGCAACGGCGCCAGGCCACGCTGTACCACCCACCAGGCGCCGATGCCGATCAGCATCAGCAGCAGGGGCAAGGCGATCACCGTGGAACGCAGGTAGGCACTGAGCAGTGCCTGGTCGTTGGCCCGGTCCAGGGACAGCACCACCCGCACCTGTTCGCCGTTGCGCAGGGTTATCAGGCTGGAGGCGCTGAGCAACCGGTTGCCGGCGCTGTCGAGCCAGTCGAGGAACGCCGGGCTTTCCGGCTGGGTCAGGGCTTCGGGCAGCGGGCCCAGGTTGCGGTTGCCGATGTTCAGCAGCGGTTCGGCCTGGGGATCGGCGGCGAAAATGCTCAGGTGCAGGTTGTCGTGGCCCATCACCAGATCCAGCAGCGAATGTGGGCGGGCGGCGATATCGCCGGTCTTCAGGTCGCTGGTCAGGGTGTGGCGGATCTGTTCGAGTTTGCTGTCCAGGCTTTCCCGCGCCAGGCTGCCCAGCTCGTGGCTGAGGGCCAGGTAGGCCAGGGTCGCGAGCAGCAGCACCAGGCCGGCACCCATCAGGCTGACGGTCAGGCCCAGGCGCATGGACAGGCTGCTGGCGGTGCGTTGCGCGGCTTTCATTGGCGCACTTCCAGGACATAACCGACGCCACGGATGGTGTGGATCAGCTTGATCTCGCTGGCATCGTCGATCTTCGCCCGCAGGCGGCTGATGGAGACCTCCACCACGTTGGTGTCGCAGTCGAAGTTCATGTCCCAGACCAGAGAGATGATCTGGGTCCGGGTCAGCACCTCGCCCGATTGGCGCATCAGCACCTGCAACAGGGTGAACTCCTTGGTGGTCAGGTCGATGCGCCGCGAGCCGCGATAGGCCCGGTGCCGGCGTGGGTCGAGCTCCAGGTCGGCGACCCGCAGGGTGTCGGTCGCCGGCAGGTTCTCGCTGCGCCGCAGCAGGGTGCGCACCCGCGCCAGCAACTCGGGAAACTCGAACGGCTTGACCAGGTAATCGTCGGCCCCCAGGTCCAGCCCCTTGACCTTGTCGGCCAGGCGCCCGCGCGCCGAGAGCATCATCACCCGGGCGTTGCTGTCCTTGCGCATGTCTTCCAGCACCTGCCAGCCGTCCTTTTCCGGCAGATTGACGTCCAGAATCACCAGTTCGTAGTTTTGCTGTTCGATCAGGTAAAGCCCGTCGACACCGGTGGCGGCGCGGTCGACTACATAACCGCTTTCGGTCAGGCCCTGATGCAGATAATCGGCAGTTTTACGCTCGTCTTCGACAACCAGAATGCGCATGGAAAAGTGACCTCTTGATCATTAATACGATTTCAATGGCGCTGGATATGAAGTTGTTGTTGGACCAGCCATAAAACCCGCGAAGTTGCTGCTGATAAATAGCCTCAGCCGTTTGGGTCGGGGGAATGCTCAAGCCTGAAGTGGCTTTAGGGTCAAGATTTAAAGTGCCTGATATCAATGGCTTGTGTCTGTTTTCGACAGCCGGTTAGCTGGCTGGGCCAATAGCAAGCTAAGTGAAGTGATTCAAACCGATCATGTGTTATTTACTGTTTCAATATATGTCGAAGTTTGGCGGAAACTTATATTAATACAGCCGGTAATGACGGTTGCTTAGATGGCGTAATTGTCATTTTGACGTCAGAAAGTTGATAGCCCATGGTCATGTCGCTGATATCGACGGCAATAAAAAAGGCGCCCGTGAAAGGGCGCCGGAAGATCCTCTCTGGCAAAGGAGCATGATCGTCAGAGAGGAGTAGAGCTCGGGGCGTTTCAGGCGTCCGGTTGCGCGCTGGCGCGGGTCGGGTCCTCGGCGGGTGCCTGGGGTTTTTTCCCGTTCTCGGAGGACGTCTGTTCGCTATCGGTGCGGGGTATCTGCTGGCTGATGGGGAAGTTATCCCAGTAGTGCTTCATGCGTTCAGCGCCGCCTTCGGCGAACGCTGCACCCGAGCTGGCAATCATCAGACCGGCGAGCAGGAGTGTGGAGGCTTTCATATGCGATGTCCCATTGACGGTGATCGGTATCCGTTGCGTCCCTGTAACGAAGCAGTGAGGGAAGTCTGGCGCGATCTTATTAACTAGGGGTTAACAGGACGCTGAAGGCGGGATGACAATGCTGTCATCCCGGATGAGGGGCGCTGACGGCCCACAGATATGAGCTGTGTAGGAAGAAGGGCGGGTTACAGCTTCCAGTCCAGGCTCAGGGTCAGGGTGCGCGGTTCGCCCCAGTAGACGCCGTTATAGAAGCCGACCCGTTCGTAGTACTTCTTGTCGAACAGGTTGGTGACGTTGAGCGAGGCCGACAGGTGCGGGTCGAACTCGTAGCGCGACATCAGCCCGGCCACGCTGTAGGCCTGCTGATGGATGCGGGTGTTTTCGGTGACGATGCGCCCGTTGCCGTCGCGCCCCACCGGCCGCCGGCTGCTGCCGTAGATCTCGCTTTGCCAGTTCAGGCTGCCGCCGACGGTCAGCGCCCGCCACTGGCCTGGCAGGCGATAGGCCGTCGACAGGCGCAGCATGTTCATCGGCTCGCCGCCGTTGGCGCGCTGCTTTTCACCGTCCAGGGCGTGGGTGTAGGTGTAGCCGGCGGTGAGGTTCCAGCCCGCGAGGATTTCGCCCGAGACCTCGGCCTCGAACCCCTGGACCTTGCCGCCTTTGCCGCCCGACTTGTAGAACTCCTCGCCGGTGACCGGGTCCGGCGGCACCGAGCTGTCCAGTTCGGCGACGTTGTCCTGCTTGCTCCAGAACACTGCGGTGGCCAGGTTCAGGCGCTCCTCCAGCAGGCTGCCCTTGAGCCCCAGCTCGTAGTTGCTGCCGACCACCGGCTCCAGGTATTTGCGGCTGGCGTCGCGCTCGGTCTGGGGCTTGAAGATGTCGGTGTAGCTGACATACACCGTGTATTGCGGGGTGAGGTCGTACAGCAGGCCGGCGTAGGGCGTCCACATGTCGTTGTGCTGTTGGTGGGTGTCTTCGAGGCTGGTCAGCTGGTTGTTGGCGTCGTAGCGGCGAGAACGACTGTGGGCGCTCCAACTGCCGTAACGGCTGCCGAGCACCGCGTGCAGCTCGTCGCTCAGGCTCAGGCGGGTCGCCAGGTAGCCGGCCTTTTGCCGGGTGCTGTCGCCGGAGCCGGGCAGGTTGGTCACGGTGTCGGGAAACTTGGCGATGCCGCCCATGTATTTCCAGTCGGCGATGCTGGCGTAACCCGGCGGCGTCGGGCCGTCGACGGTGTGTGGCGACGATTCGCGGCGCTCGGCCTCGCCGTAGCCCAGCATCAGTTCATGTTCGCGGCCCAGCAGGTTGTAGGGACCGGCCAGGTTGAAGTCGTACACGCGCATTTTCTGCGTGCCGATCATATGGCTGGTCCAGGCGGTCATGCCCGAGCGGTCGGCCTCCGGGAAACCGGCACCGCCGTAATAGACCTTGCCGTCGCTGTCGCTGTCGCGGTGGGTGTAGGCGGCTTTCAGGTGCCAGTCGTGGCCCAGGCGCTGGTCGAGGGTGGCGAAGGCGGTCTTGTCCCTGAGCGGCCAGGAGCTCCATTGCGCCGCCATGTTGGTGGAGCGCGGCAGGTTGGCCTTGCCGCCCGCGGCGTTCCAGTAGGGCACGGTGCCCCAGGAGGTGCCCTGGACCTGCTTGTCCTGGTAGTCGTAGCCCACCGCCAGGGTGGTGCTGTCGGTCAGGTCGGCCTCGAGAATGCCGTAGCCGACTTCCCGCTGCAGCTGGTAGTGGTCGCGAAACGACTGGCTGTCGCGATAGGCCAGCACCGTGCGCCCGCGCAGGCGTCCGTCGAACCCCAGGGGGCCGCCGACATCGACGTAGCTGTAGTAGTTGTCGTAGCTGCCGCCGCTGACACCGGCCTTGGCCGCCCACTCGTGGGTCGGTCGCTTGCGCACCATGTTGACGGTGGCCGAAGGGTCGCCGGCACCGGTGGTCAGGCCGGTGGCGCCGCGGACCACCTCGATGCGGTCGTAGATGATGGTGTCCGCATCGGACTTCATGCGGGTGAAGGTGTTGAGCATGCCATCGATCTGGAAGTTGTTGATGGAGTAGCCGCGGGAGGAATAGCTCACCCGGTCGGAGTCCAGGTGCTGGACCACCACCCCGGTGGTTTGCCCCAGGACCTCGGACAAGGTGTCGAGTTTGAAATCGTCCATCTGCTGGCGGGTCACCACCGACACCGATTGCGGGGTTTCCTTGATCGACAGGTTAAGGCGCGTGGCGGTGCTCATGCTGCCGGTGGTGTAGGACCCGGTATTTTCCGTGGTGGCGCCCAGGCCCTGGGCGGTGACGCTGGTGGCATCGAGCTCCAGGGTCCTGGCGCTGCGGTCGGGGTTCCGGGCGGGTTCGCTTTCGGCCAGCAGATCGGGGCTCAGAACCGCGCCGCACAGGCCGAATGTCAAAGTCATGGATCGGGTGAATGGCGCGAGCATCGCTGCCGCCTCCTTGTCGTCGAGGGAAAAAATCCGTTTGCACAGAGACGAAAAGGCGGAAGGGTATTTAGGATAAACGAGAATAATTATTATCTTTAGAGATGCAAAAATGCCCCATGAAGGGGCATTGAGGGCCGGTATTACGGGGCTGCGTGAGCCCCGTAGGAAACGGCTTATTCTGGCATCGCTTATTTCTGCACGACTTATTTCTGTACGACTTATTTCTGTACTACCGCGGTGGGTGGCGGTGCCTTGGGCTTCATCAGGCTGAAGTCGATCAGGGCTTTCTCGTTGCGTTCATAAGGGTTGCCGATCAGCAGCGGGCGCGGCTTGAAGCTGTCGCTGACCAGGCTCTTGCTGCGGTCCAGTTCGTCGGAACTCAGCCCGGCCATGTCGGCCCAGGTATGGATCAGGTGCGAGCTGCTGTAGGCGCGGCCGAGGTCGCCGGCGAAGTTCCAGTCATGGTTCTGCTTCCACTTCGGCGAGGCCCAGGCGATGAACGGAATGGTGTACATCGGCGCGGTCGGCTTGCCTTCGTTGCGGCCCAGGGTGTTGTGGCCGGCGGAGTCGAACACGTCTTCGCCGTGGTCCGACAGGTACAGCAGGAAGCCGTTGGGGTCGGTCTTGGCGTAGTCCTTGATCAGGCTCGAAACCACGAAGTCGTTGTACAGCACGGCGTTGTCGTAGCTGTTGTAGGTCGGCACCTGGTCGTCACGCACGCCGGCCGGCACGCCAGTGCGGTCGGTGAACTTGTCGTAGCTCGGCGGGTAGCGGTACTGGTAGCTCATGTGGGTGCCCAGCAGGTGGACCACGATGAACTTGCGCGGCGCGCCGTCGGCCAGGGCCTTGGAGAACGGCTCCAGCACGTCGCCGTCGTACTGGCGGGCGTTCTGGTTGCGGTTGTTGTTCAGGTAGACCTGCTCGTCCGCCTGCTCGGAGAAGGTGGTGAGCATGGTGTTGCGTTTGGTCATGGTCTGCTGGTTGGTGATCCAGTAGGTCTTGTAGCCGGCCTGCTTCATCACGCTGACCAGGGACGGGGTCTTGAGGTACAGGTCCGGGTTTTCCTCGTCGGCGAAGGTCAGCACCTGCTGCAAGGCTTCGATGGTGTAGGGGCGCGGGGTGATGACGTTGTCGAAGATCGCCAGCTGGTCCTTGAGCTTGTCCAGCTCCGGCGTGGTCTGGCGCGGGTAGCCGTAGAGGCTCATGCGCTGGCGGTTGGTCGACTCGCCGATCACCAGGACCAGGGTCGAAGGCTGGTTGGCCATGCTGTCCTTGAGGTTGTGCAGCGGCGGGATCTTGCTCACGTTGTCGAGCATGCCCTGCATGTTTTCCAACTGCTCGCGGTAGCGTCGGTAGGCCACCACCATCTGCCACGGCACCGCGGGCTCGATGCGCGTTTCGAATTTCTCCAGGCCGCCGGCGAAGCTGCCGGTGCGCGCGGTCTGCTTGATCAGCGGGTAGCCGATGACGGCGATCAGGATGGCCATGGCCGCCACCAGCGCGCGACCGCGCGGCAGGTAGACCGGGCGCAGGCGGGTCCAGAGGAAGAGGGCGAAGGCGGTATGGGCGAGGAACGCCAGCACCATCCACCAGGCGAAGTACTGGGTCAGGTACTCACCGGCTTCGGAGGGGTTCGACTCGAACATGATGAAGATGACGCTCTGGGAGAACTCCTGCTGGTAAATGAAGAAGTAACCCAGGCTGGCCATGGAACAGGCCCAGAGCACGATGCCGATGACGGCGGCCATCGCGCGGGTGCGGGCCGGGAACAGCAGCATCGGCGCCAGCCAGATCGCGCTCATGATGAAGGCTTGGCGGAAACCGGCGAACCCGGAGGTGTCGGTCAGTTGGATCAGTAACTGGGTGATGCCGGAGAAGTACCAGAAGAACAGGAAGAGCCAGCCCAGGCCCGCCCAGTCAAACCCCTTCGCGGATGTCTTATCGCGTTTAAACACTGCCATCGAGCGCTCCAGCTGCATTGAACATGACATTCGCCGGAAAGCTTCGACTACCTCGGCGAACGCGCGCCGCGCCCGTGGGGGCGGCAATATTGCGCCGGAGTATCTACAAGCAGGTGTGAAAACTTTGTGAGTTGGTACCTACGTGTCAGATAATGCCGTCGCCAGGAGGCGGGTAGGGTAAAAAGCGACGGGCAAAAAGAAGCCGGCGATCCATCAAGGACTCAGCCGGCTTCATTAACAACCTGTTGCAAGGACCGGCCACGGCGGGCAGGTTCCTCGGATTCTCAGGCGTGTAGCTGGGTGACGGCAGCCACCTGACCCTGGTTCTGCAATGCCAGGCGCAGTTGCGCCAGCTCTTGCTTCAACTGGTCGTGCTCGTTCTTCAGTTCGCGCAACTCGTCACGACGGATAGTGACGTAGAGGGTTTGTGCTGGTCGTGCCGGTAGTACTGTGCCCATTGCTCACCTCGCAAATGGCGTGCATCAACTGTGGTCCGGCCGCTTGAATTCCGGGGCCTGAAACACTATCGGCGGCAATTTTGATTTCTTTTGCCGGCAAAGGGAACTTTTTTATTTTCAGCGGTCGTTGTGCCTTCGAAGCGATTCGCGTCGTTATCCACTCACTGCTTGGGAAACTTAGTCCAGCCGCTCTGGACTAACCCTCACTGGCCTCGTTGGGCTATAACCTTTTGACACAATTTAGTAGTAAGGAGCATCAGCACATGCAACTGGGGATTATCGGACTGGGCCGCATGGGCGGGAACATTGCGCGGCGCCTGATGCTCAATGGGCATGAAACCGTGGTCTATGACCGTAACAGCGCTTTTGTCAGCACCCTGAGTGGCGAAGGCGCCAAGGGCGTCGCCGACCTGCCGGCCCTGGTCGCCGGCCTGGAGAAGCCGCGCGCGGTCTGGGTCATGCTGCCGGCTGGCGCGCCCACCGAAGACACCATCGAAACCCTCAGCCAGTTGCTCGAACCGGGCGACGTGATCATCGATGGCGGCAACACCTACTATAAGGACGACATCCGTCGCGCCCAGGCGCTGGCGGAAAAAGGCCTGAACTACATCGACGTCGGCACCTCTGGCGGCGTCTGGGGCCTGGAGCGCGGCTACTGCATGATGATCGGCGGCGACGCCGAGGTTGTCCGCCGCCTGGACCCGCTGTTCGATGCGCTGGCGCCGGGCATGGGCGACATCCCGCGGACCAAGGACCGGGTGGCTGAAGACGATCGCGCCGAGCGCGGTTACATCCACGCCGGCCCCGCCGGTGCCGGGCACTTCGTCAAGATGATCCACAACGGCATCGAGTACGGCATGATGCAGGCCTTCGCCGAAGGCTTCGACATCCTCAAGACCAAAGCCTCGCCAAGCCTGCCGCAAGACCAGCGCTTCGACCTCAACGTCGCCGATATCGCCGAAGTCTGGCGCCGTGGCAGCGTGGTCTCGTCCTGGTTGCTGGACCTGACCGCCGACGCCCTGGCCACCGATCCGCAACTCGACGGTTTCTCCGGCGAAGTGGCCGACAGCGGTGAAGGTCGCTGGACCATCGAAGCCGCCATCGAGCAGGCGGTGCCGGTTCCTGTGCTGTCCAGCTCGCTGTTCGCTCGTTTCCGCTCCCGCCAGCAGAGCACCTATGGCGACAAGATGCTGTCGGCCATGCGTTTCGGCTTCGGCGGCCACGTGGAGACTCCGAAAAAATGACCTCCTTGCGAAAGAAGTCCAAGGCTCAACCCGCTCCACCCACCACACTGTTTCTATTCGGCGCCCATGGCGACCTGGTCAAGCGCCTGCTGATGCCGGCGCTGTACAACCTCAACCGTGACGGTTTGCTGGATGAGGGGTTGAAGATTGTCGGCGTCGATCACAACGCGATCAGCGATGTGGATTTCGCCAAGAAGCTCGAGGACTTCATTCGCACCGAGGCTGCCGGCAAGGTCGGCAGCGGCGCGCAAGCGCTGGACCCGGCGCTCTGGGCCAAGCTGGCCAATGGCATCAGCTATGTCCAGGGCGACTTCCTGGACGACAGCACCTACGACGCGCTGGCGGCGAAAATCGCCGCCAGCGGCACTGGCAATGCGGTGTTCTACCTGGCCACCGCACCGCGCTTCTTCAGTGAAGTGGTGCAGCGCCTGGGTGCGTCGGGGTTGCTGGTCGAAGGGGACAACGCGTTTCGCCGGGTGGTGGTGGAGAAGCCGTTCGGCTCCGACCTGCACACCGCGCAAGCGCTGAACGAATGCCTGCTCAAGGTGATGAGCGAGAAGCAGATCTATCGGATCGACCATTACCTGGGCAAGGAGACGGTGCAGAACATTCTGGTCAGCCGTTTCTCCAACAGCCTGTTCGAGGCTTTCTGGAACAACCATTACATCGACCACGTGCAGATCACCGCGGCGGAAACCGTCGGGGTGGAAACCCGTGGCAGCTTTTATGAAAACACCGGCGCCCTGCGCGACATGGTGCCCAATCACCTGTTCCAGCTGCTGGCGATGGTCGCCATGGAACCACCGGCGGCCTTCGGCGCCGATGCGGTGCGCGGAGAAAAGGCCAAGGTGGTGGGGGCGATTCGTCCCTGGAGCACCGAAGAGGCCCTGGCCAACTCGGTGCGTGGCCAGTACGTGGCGGGCAAGGCGGGCGACAAGCCGGTGGCCGGCTACCGCGAAGAGGCCAATGTGGCCCCGGACAGCAACACCGAAACCTACGTCGCCCTCAAGGTGATGATCGACAACTGGCGCTGGGTCGGCGTGCCGTTCTACCTGCGCACCGGCAAGCGCATGAGCGTGCGCGACACCGAGATCGCCATCTGCTTCAAGCCTGCGCCGTACGCGCAGTTCCGCGATACCGAGGTCGACCACTTGCAGCCGACCTACCTGCGCATCCAGATCCAGCCCAATGAAGGCATGTGGTTCGACCTGCTGGCGAAAAAGCCCGGGCCGACCCTGGAGATGGCCAATATCGAGCTGGGGTTCGCCTACAAGAACTTCTTCGAGATGCAGCCTTCTACCGGCTACGAGACGCTGATCTACGATTGCCTGACCGGCGACCAGACCCTGTTCCAGCGCGCCGACAACATCGAAAACGGCTGGCGCGCGGTGCAGCCGTTCCTCGATGCCTGGAAGGAAAAGGCCAAGGTGCATATCTACCGGGCCGGTGAAGACGGACCGGCGGCCGGCGACGAGTTGCTGACCCGCGACGGCCGTGAATGGCACAGCCTCGGATGAGGGGCGAGGGGCAGCATCCCATCCAGTTCCTGCTCAGCGACATGGACGGCACCTTGCTGCTGCCCGATCACAGCTTGAGCCAGCGCACCATCGCCGCGGTGCGCGCGCTGCGCGAAGCCGGGGTGTTCTTCAGTCTCGCCACCGGGCGACCGCCGCGGGCCATGTTGCAGCAGATCGAGGCCCTGGGCGTCGACCTGCCGACCGCGGCGTTCAATGGCGGCACCCTCGTCAATCCCGATGGCAGTTTCCTGGTGCGCCACCATGTGCCGGTAGCGGTCGCCAACACTGTCCTGGCGCTGTTGTCGCCGCAGCCGGAAGTCGAAGTCTGGGTGTTCGCCGACGGTGAATGGCTGCTGCGCAATCCCCATGGGCCGATGGTGCCGCGCGAGCAGCATGGCCTGGGTTATCCGCCGGTGGTGGTGGAGAGCTTCGAGGACTACCTGCCGCGCATCGACAAGATAGTCGCCGCCAGTGCCGACACTGAACTGTTGGTGGAGCTGGAGGCACGTTTGCTGGAGCAGGTCGGTGGGCAGGCGCAGGTCTCCCGTTCGCAGCCGGTGTACCTGGATGTGACGGCGCTGCAGGCCAACAAGGGGCAGGCGCTGATCACCCTGGCGGAGTTTCTCGGGGTGCCGCTGGAGCGTACCGCGGCGCTGGGCGATGGCGGCAACGACCCGGCGATGTTCCAGCAGGCCGGGTTGTCGATTGCCATGGGCCAGGCCGAAGCGGCGGTGAAACGCCAGGCCGACCTGGTGACGGGCAGCAATGTCGTGGATGGCGCCGCCGAGGCGATCGAACGATTTATCCTGCCGCGCTAATGCAAAACCTGTAGCCGCTGCCGCAGGCTCGGGCCGTGTTCGGACGATAAGGCCGAAGGCCTTCAGCGATCTGGAGACCGCCGCGACCCTGCGGGTCGATCGCAGCCTACGGCAGCGGCTACATCCTTACAGCCAGTAGCTCACCGCATACCAGCCCAGCACACCCATCACCAGGGTGTAGGGCAACGCCATCCACACCATGCGTCCATACGACAGGCGCACCAGCGGCGCGATCGCCGAGGTGAGCAGGAACAGGAACGCCGCCTGGCCGTTGGGCGTGGCCACGCTCGGCAGGTTGGTGCCGGTGTTGATCGCCACCGCCAGGGTTTCGAAGTGTTCGCGGCTCATCAGTCCGGAAGCGAAGGCCTGTTTCACTTCGGTGATGTAGATGGTGGCGACGAACACGTTATCGCTGATGGCCGACAACAGCCCGTTGGCGATAAACAGCATGCCCGGCTGCTGGCTCGCCGGCAGCGCCAGCACCCATTGGATCAGCGGGGTGAACAGCTGCTGGTCATGAATCACCGCCACCACCGCGAAAAACACCACCAGCAGGGCGGTGAACGGCATCGCATCCTTGAACGCGCTGCCCAGGCGGTGCTCGTCGGTGATGCCGGTGAAGGCGGTAATCAGCACGATCACCATCAGGCCGATCAGGCCGACCTCGGCGATATGCAGGGCCAGCGCGGCAATCAGGATCAGCGCCGCCACGCCCTGTACCAGCAGCGCCGCGCGTTGCCGGTCGGTGCGTTCGGCGTTGTCTTCGGCGGCGTAGTTGGCCAGCACCGCGCGCACGTTGTCCGGCAGCAGGGTGCCGTAGCCGAACCAGCGCAGTTTCTCCAGCAGCACGCAGGTCACCAGCCCGGCCACCAGCACCGGCAGGGACACCGGGGCGACCTTGAGGAAGAAGTCGGCGAAGTGCCAACCCATTTCATGGCCGATCAGCAGGTTCTGCGGCTCGCCCACCAGGGTGCAGACGCCACCCAGGGCGGTGCCCACCGCGCCATGCATCAGCAGGCTGCGCAGGAAGGCGCGGAACTGTTCGAGGTCCTGGTGGTGGAGTTGTGGCAAGTGCTGGTCGTCGTTGAATTCGCTGTCCTGGCGCGGGTCGTTGCCGGACGCCACCCGGTGATACACCGAATAGAAGCCCACCGCGGCGCTGATGATCACCGCGGTCACCGTCAGGGCATCGAGAAACGCCGAGAGGAAGGCCGAGAGAAAGCAGAACAGCAGACCCAGCAGCGCCTTGGAACGTACCCCCAGCAATAGCCGGGAGAACAGGAACAGCAGCAGCTCCTTCATGAAATAGATGCCGGCCACCATGAACATCAGCAGCAGGATCACCGGGAAGTTGTGCACCAGTTCGTCGTACAGCGCCTGGGGCGTGGTCATGCCCAGCGCCACGGCTTCCAGCACCAGCAGGCCGCCGGGCATCAACGGGTAGCACTTGAGGGCCATGGCCAGGGCGAAGATGAACTCGGCCACCAGCATCCAGCCGGCCGTCACCGGGCCGACCGTGAACAGCAGCAAGGGATTGAGCAGCAGGAAGGCGAGGATGCTGGCTTTGTACCAGCGCGGTGAATGGCCGAGAAAGTTGTGGGTGAAAGCCTGGGCCAGTGAACCGGACATTGGCTGCTCCTTGTATTGAAGAAGCGCGCAACTTGCCGCAAGCACCGGTGAAGATCAAGAAACTCTGAAATCTTTTGCCACAAATACCGCCCGGGCCCGCGCAGGAGCCGATAAACCAGCTCCTGCGGGCGGTGCCGGTCAGTCTTCGCGTTTGACCACCAGGGTCAGGATGTCGTAGCTGGCCACCAGTTCACCCAGCTGGTTGCTGACCTCCACGTCCCAGGCCACCACACCCTGGGGGATGCCTTGCGGGCTCTGCCTGCCCTGGTCGATCTTGCGTTTGCAGGTCAGGCGCGCCTGGATGGTGTCGCCGATGCCCACCGGGTTGATGAAACGCAGGGTGTCCAGGCCATAGTTGGCCAATACCGGGCCCGGCGCCGGGGACACGAACAGCCCGGCCGCCGCCGACAGCACGAAGTAACCATGGGCGATGCGCTTGCCGAACTGCGACTCCTTGGCCGCAATCTCGTCGAAGTGCATATAGAAGTGGTCGCCGGACAGGCAGCCGAAGTTCACCAGGTCGGCCTCGGTCACCGTGCGTCTGTGGGTCAGCAACGACTCGCCGATCTGCAGGTCCTGGAAGAACCGGCGGAACGGATGCACCTCGGTCTCGATGACCTTGGCGCCACGCACGTATTCGCCGGTGACCGCCGCCAGCATGCTCGGCGAGCCTTGCACCGCCGCCCGTTGCAGGTAGTGCTTCACCGCGCGCAGGCCACCGAGTTCTTCACCGCCGCCGGCGCGGCCCGGGCCGCCGTGCTTGAGCTGCGGCAGCGGCGAGCCATGGCCGGTGGATTCGGCGGCGGATTCACGGTCCAGCACCAGCAGGCGCCCGTGCCAGGCCGCGGCCACCGGGATGGCCTTGGCGGCGATGCGTGGATCGCGGGTCACCAGGCTGGCCACCAGGCTGCCTTTGCCTCGCGCGGCCAGGGCCAGGGCTTCGTCGAGGTCGTCATAGGCCATCAGCGTGCTGACCGGGCCGAAGGCCTCGATATCGTGAGCCCCGCCTTCGGCATGCGGGTCGCGGGCCTGCAGCAGGGTCGGGGCGAAGAACGCACCCTGGCGGGTGTTTGCCCCGCGCGGCTCGAAGCCGTCGCGGGCGCCGAACAACAGGTCGCTGCTCTGCAACAGGCTCTCCAGGCGTTCGGCCACGTCCCGTTGCTGATCGTGGGAGGCCAGTGCGCCCATGCGCACGCCTTCCACCGCCGGATCGCCGACCACCACCTTGGCCAGCCTGTCGCGCAGGCGGCTGGCGACCGCGTCGATATGCCGGGCCGGCACAATGGCGCGGCGAATGGCGGTGCATTTCTGCCCAGCCTTGGTGGTCATTTCCCGGGCCACTTCCTTGATGAACAGCTCGAACTCTTCGTCGTCCGGGCTCACGTCCGGGGCGAGGATCGCGCAGTTCAGCGAGTCGGCCTCGGCATTGAACGGCACCGAGTTGCGAATCAGCTGTGGGTTGGCGCGCAGCCTGGCCGCGGTATCGGCCGAGCCGGTGAAGGTCAGTACGTCCTGGCCTTGCAGGCGATCGAGCAGGTCGCCGGTGCCGCCAATTACCAGTTGCAGGCTGCCGGCGGGCAACAGCCCCGATTCATTCATCAGGCGCACCACGGCTTCGGTCAGGTAGCTGGTGGCGGTGGCTGGCTTGACGATGCACGGCATGCCGGCGAGGAAGCTCGGGGCGAATTTTTCCAGCATGCCCCAGATCGGGAAGTTGAAAGCGTTGATATGCACCGCCAGGCCACCGCGGGGCACCAGGATATGGGTGCCGGCGAAGCTGCCGAGCTTGCTCAACGGCAGCGCCGGGCCTTCGTGGACGATATTGCCCGAGGGCAGCTCCCGCGAACCCAGGCTGGCATAGGTGAACAGGGTGCTGTTGCCGCCCTCGATGTCGATCCAGCTGTCGGTGCGGGTGGCGCCGCTGTGATGGGAGATAGCGTACAGCTGTTCCTTGCGTTCGCTCAGGTACAGCGCCAGCGCCTTGAGCCGCTGGGCGCGCTGCTGGAAGTCCAGGGCCATGAGGGAGGCGATGCCCTGGCGCCGGCCATGGTCGAGCGCCTCGGCGAAATCCAGGCGTTCTTCGTGGGTGCGGGCCAGTTCGTGGCCGTCGATGGCGCTGCGCAGCACCTGGGCGCCGTGTTGGCCAATCCAGCGGCCGGCGATGAAGCTTTGCAGGGTAGGGGCGTGAGGCATCACGATTCCTCCGGATGATGAATGAGGCCGGCGCGGCCAGCGACCGCGCCGGCGGGGTTTACCAAAGAGCTAGGGTGTAGCCGAGGATCAGGCGGTTCTCGTCGAGGTCGGTGGTCAGGCCGTTGCCCGAACGAAAGGTCACGTTGCGCCAGCGGATGCTCAGGTCCTTCAGCGGTCCGCTCTGGATCACGTAGGTGATGTCGGTGTCGCGTTCGGTCTCGCGGCCGTTGTCGATGCTGCCCGCCTTGACGTGGCGGCCGTCGGTGTAGCGGGTCATGAAGGTCAGGCCGGGCAGGCCCATGGCCGCGAAGTCGTAGTCGTAGCGCAGCTGCCAGGAGTCTTCCTCGGCACGGGTGTAGGTGTTGTAGGTCACCAGGTTGACCACATAGGGATCGCCGCCGTTGAGGAACGGGAAGGCGCTGTCACCGGACAGCTGCTGCCAGGTGGCGCTGATTTTGTGCGCTCCCTTGATCAGGCTGAACATGCTGTTGAAGTTGCGGTTGTCGATCCGCCCGGCGCGCTCGGCGCCGTCGCCGCGGCTGTCGAAGTAGCGCAGGTCGCTGCGCAGGCTGAAGCCGCCGCCCAGGGGTTGGGTATGCAGCAGGCCGAGGTAGTGCTGGCGATAGATCTGTTCGAGCTTGCCGTAGTAGTAGCTGAGGCTCAGTTGCGGGTTGAAGGCGTAGCTGCCACCGGCGAAGTCGAAATGATCACTGCGGGCGGCGCCATAACCGATGTCGTCGTTGCTCGAGGAGTCCCGCAGGTTGGCTTCGGTCAGGCGCCCGGCATTCAGGGTCAGGCCGCTGATTTCCTGGCTGGTCAGCAGGCCGCCCTGGAAGGTCGAGCCGAGCAGGCGGGTGTCGTTGTAAGTCGCCACGGGCAGCAGCGGTTGCAGGGTGCCGATCTTCAAGACGCTTTTCGACAGGCGCAGCTTGCCGGTCAGGCCCAGCTCGCTGAACTCGTCCGCAGGTTCGTGGCTGTTGGGGCCGAACGGCAGCAGGCCGGTGCCGCGGCGATCCGCGCTGGAGTCGAGCTTGAGCCCGAGCTCGCCGAGGGCGTCCAGGCCGAAACCCAGGGTGCCCTCGGTGTAGCCGGACTCGAGCCGCGCGGTGAAGCCCTGGGCCCATTCCTCGGCCTTGGACTGCGCGGCGTTGGCCTGGCGGAAGTCACGGTTGATGTAGTGGTTGCGCATTTCGATCCGCGCCTTGCTGTCGCCGATGAAGTCGGCTTGTACGCTGCAGGTGAACAGGCCCAGGCCCAGCGAGGCTATGGCCGGCAGCAGGTGTTTCGGTGAGGCGATGGAAACGGGGTTCATTGTTGTTATTCCCTGTCATCGATCGGAACGGGTTCAGTGTTTGCTGGCGCCGGAGGCGCCGATGCCGGTCATCGAGCGGATGAACTGCGCGAGGTAGCGTCCACGCTCCAGTTCGGCCCGCGCCGAGGTGTCGGTCACCGAGAACAGCCAGGCACTGAGGAACGCCAGGCTCATGGAAAACAGCGCCGGGTTGGAATAAGGGAACAGCGCCCGTTCGTGATGCAGCACGTTGACCCAGACCGCCGGGCTCAGCACCAGCAGCACGATCGCCGACACCAGTCCGGCCAGGCTGCCGGTCACGGCGCCGCGGGTGGTCAGGCCTTTCCAGAACATCGAAAGGAACAGCACCGGGAAATTCACCGAGGCGGCGATGGCCAGCACCAGCCCGGAGAGGAAGGCGATGTTCTGCGACTCGAACAGCAGGCCGAGGACGATCGCCAGCACGCCGATGCACAGGGTGGCGATGCGCGACACGCGCATTTCCTGCTGCTCGCTGGCCTGGCCCTTGCGCAGCACGCAGGCGTACAGGTCGTGGGACACCGCCGAGGCGCCGGACAGCGCCAGGCCGGCGACCACCGCGAGGATGGTGGCGAAGGCCACCGCCGAGATGAAGCCGAGGAACAGGTTGCCGCCCACCGCCTGGGCCAGGTGCACGGCGATCATGTTGCCGCCGCCGATGATCGCGCCGCTGGCGTCGCGGAACGAAGGATCGGTGCCGACCATGACGATCGCGCCGAAGCCGACCACGATCAGCAGCAGGTAGAAGTAGCCGATGAAACCGGTGGCGTAGAACACGCTCTTGCGCGCTTCCTTGGCGTCGCTGACGGTAAAGAAACGCATCAGGATATGCGGCAGGCCGGCGGTGCCGAACATCATGCCCAGGCCCAGGGAAATGGCGTCGATGGGGTTCGACAGCAGCCCGCCCGGGGCCATGATCGCGCTGCCCTTGGCGTGCACGGCGCTGGCCCCGGCGAACATCGCCTCGGTGCTGAAGCCGAAATGCCTGAGCACCATGAACGCCATGAAGCTGGTGCCGAACAGCAGCATCACCGCCTTGATGATCTGCACCCAGGTGGTGGCGAGCATGCCGCCGAAGGTCACGTAGAACACCATCAGCACCCCGACCAGCATCACCGCATAGAGGTAGCTGATGCCGAACAGCAACTCGATCAGCTTGCCGGCGCCGACCATCTGCGCCACCAGGTACATCAGGGCCACGGTCAGGGTGCCGAAGGCCGAGGTCAGGCGCACCGGGGTCTGTTCCAGGCGGTAGGACACCACGTCGGCGAAGGTGTACTTGCCCAGGTTGCGCAGGCGTTCGGCGATCAGGAACAGGATGATCGGCCAGCCGGCGAGTACGCCCAGGGCGTACAGCAGGCCGTCGTAGCCGTTGAGGAACATCATCGCCGAGATGCCCAGGAAGGACGCCGCGGAGATCATGTCGCCGGCGATCGCCAGGCCGTTCTGCAAGCCGCTCATGCCGCCGCCGGCGGTATAGAAGTCGCTGGCCGAGCGGGTGCGCAGGGCGGCCCAGCGGGTGACGCCGAGGGTGAACAGGACAAACACCAGGAACATGCCGACGGCGTTCCAGTTCAAGGGGCGCGCGCTGCCTTCGGCGGCCAGCGCCAGGTCGGTGGCGAACAGGCACGGCAGGGCGAACAACGCCAGCAAGCGCTTCATTGGGCGCACTCCTGCTTGAGCTTTTCGTTCAGCGGGTCGATCACGTTATTGGCGCGATAGACATAAAAGCCGGTGAGGGCGAAGGCCAGCAGCACGATCGCCACGCCCACCAGCATGCCCACCGTGGTCACCCCGCCACTGAGCGAGCGCCCCAGGGTGCTGGGGGAAAACGCCACCAGCAGCACGAAGCCGTAGTAGATCACCAGCATGGCCAGGGTCAGGGACCAGTAGAGGTTCTGTTTGCGCCGCACCAGCTGGATGAAGTCGGGGTGCCGGCGGATCTGTTCGATGTCTTGCGGGGTCATGGGAGCGCTCTCTTGATGTTGTTTTTGTTTTGGTTGAAACGCGGTGAATTTTTTCTGTAGCCGCTGCCGGAGGCTGCGATAAGGCCGAAGGCCTTCAGCGATCTCAAGATCGTGCGCCCGCTTCGTCGGAGTGCCGCCCAAGTCGATCGCAGCCTCCGGCAGCGGCCACAGATCAGAGCTGGTCGAAGTCCAGCATCACCTTGTCGCTGACCGGGAACGACTGGCACGACAGCACGTACCCGGCAGCCACTTCGTAGTCCTCGAGGGCGTGGTTGCTGTCCATCTCCACTTCGCCCTCGATCACCTTGCACTTGCAGGTGGAGCACACCCCGGCGCGGCATGAATAGGGCAGCTCGGCGCCCTGGGCATTGCCGGCGTCGAGGATGCTCTGGCTATTGCGTGGCAGGTCGAAGGCCAGGGCGCGACCGTCGCTGATCACGGTGATCTGGCTGACTGCCGCGTCGTGATGCCGGGCCGCTTCGCGCGCCTCGCGCTTGTGCGGGCTGCCCGCGGCGGCGAACAGCTCGAAGTGAATGCGCTCGGCGGCCATGCCATGGGCTTTCAGGCTGTCGCGCACGGTTTCGGTCATCGCCTGTGGGCCGCAGATGAAGGCGGCGTCCAGGGCCTTGACGTCGAGCCAGCGGGAGAACAGCCGGGCGCATTTGTCGGCGTCGATCCGGCCGTTGTAGAGGTCGACGTCCTGCTGTTCGCGACTGAACACGAAGATCAGGTTCAGGCGTTGCAGGTAGCGGTTCTTCAGGTCTTCCAGCTGTTCGCGAAACAGGGCGGCGGAGCTTGCGCGGTTGCCGTACAGCAGGGTGACGCGGCTGTGGGGCTCGGTTTCCAGGGTGCTCTTGATGATCGACAGGATCGGTGTAATGCCGCTGCCGGCCGCCACCGCCAGGTATTGGCCATGGCGCGCGGGGTCGAGTTCGACATGGAAGTGCCCGGCGGGCGGCATCACGTCCAGGCAGTGCCCGGGCTTGAGTCGCTCATTGGCGAACGCCGAAAAGCGCCCGCCGGCCACGCGCTTGACGGCAATGCGCAATTCGCCGTCGTTGACCCCGGCGCAGATCGAATAGGAACGGCGCACTTCCTCGCCATCCAGCTGGGTGCGCATCACCAGATGCTGGCCCTGGGTGAAATGAAAGCTGTCCTGCAGGTGCTGCGGAATCTCGAAGGCGATGGACACCGCGTCGCGGGTTTCGCTGCGCACATCCTTGATGGTCAGGCTGTGGAATTTGCTCATGGTTGTTCTCCCACTGACACGGCGTCAGATGCACTTGAAATAGTCGAACGGCTCCAGGCAGTCCCGGCAGCGATACAGTGCCTTGCAGGCGGTCGAGCCGAATTCGCTGAGCTGTTCGGTGTGGCTGCTGCCACATTGCGGGCAGCAGATGGCGGCGCTTTCGCCCAGCAGGCTGCGCTTGCTGCCACTGCCCACGGGCGGGGCGATGCCGTAGGCCCGCAGCCGTTCGCGGCCGCTGGCGGTGATCCAGTCGGTGCTCCAGGCCGGGGTCAGCCGGCGTTGCAGTCGGGGCGCGGAAAACCCGGCAAGTTCCAGGGCGGCGCGGATATCGCCCTCGATCACCTCGGTGGCCGGGCAGCCGGAGTAGGTCGGGGTGACCACCACCTGCAGGTGGCCGTCGTGCCAGTCGAGGTCGCGGACGATGCCCAGCTCCACTACGCTGACCACCGGCACCTCCGGGTCCATGACCGCGCCCAGGATGTTCCAGGCCGCCTCCAGGTCGCCCGGTTGCAGGGCCCGGGCGCCGCGGTCGCTGGAAATCAGCTCACCAGGTCGCATCGGGGTACGCTCGTGGCAGCGCCTGCATTTCCGCCAGCAGAATGCCCAGGTGTTCGCTGTGCAGGCCGCGGCGAGCGTCCAGGTAGAAATGGCTGGGGGCCGGCGGCAGGGGCAGGGTGGCGCTGGCGAAGATTCGCGCCACCGTCGCCTGCCAGGCGCTGGCGACCTGCGCGGGGTCGGCGATGATGCCGGCGCCGTGCAGGTGGTTTTCGCTGTCGTCGCTGCCGATCAGCTCGACGGTGAAGCGCCAGAGCAGGGGAATCGCCTCCAGCATGCGCTGGTGGCTGTGCTCGGTGCCGTCGCCCAGGCGTTCGACCCATTCGCTGGAGCGGCGCAGGTGATAGGTGACTTCCTTCACCGCCTTGGCGGCGATCCCGGCGATGCGTTCGTCGCTGGACTGGGCCAGGCCCTTGAGCACTTCCAGGTGCCAGGCGTCGTAGAGAAACTGCTTGAGCATGGTCACGGCGAAATCGCCGTTGGGCTGCTCCACCAGCAGCAGGTTGCGATAGGCCCGCTCGTCGCGGTGGAACGCCAGGTGGTCGGCGTCGCGGCCGTCGTCCAGCAGTTCGGCGGCGTAGTCCAGCCAGTTGCGGGCCTGGCCCACCAGGTCGAGGCCGACGTTCATCAACGCCAGTTCTTCTTCCAGGGCCGGCGCGCGGCCGCACCATTGGCACAGGCGCTGGCCCTGGACCAGGGCGCTGTCGCCCAGGCGCAGCAGGTATTGGATCAATTCGCTTCGCGTGTTCATGGTCGACCTCACATGTGCCCGACTTCGGCCGGCAGCTTGTAGAAGCTGGCGTGGCGATAGACCTTGTCGTCCGCCGGGTCGAACAGCGGGTCCTTTTCATCCGGGGACGAGGCGACGATCAGCGCCGAGGGCACCACCCACAGGCTCACGCCTTCGCTGCGGCGGGTGTAGAGCTCGCGGGCGTTCTCGATGGCCATGGCGCTGTCGGCGGCATGCACGCTGCCGACATGTTTGTGGTTGAGCCCGTGCTTGCTGCGCACGAAGACTTCGAAGAGGGTCCATTCGGACATAAGGGTGACTCCACATCAGGGGCTGAATTCATGTAGCCGCGGCCGCAGGCTGCGATCGACCCCGAAGGGGGCGCGCTCTTGAGGCCCTCGAAGGCCCTTCGGGCCTTATTGCAACCTTCGGCAGCGGCTACGGTTCACGCGGCGTTTTTATTGGTTTTCTTGCGGGCGTGGGCGACCGCGGCTTCGCGCACCCAGGCGCCGTCCTCGATGGCCTTGCGCCGGGTAGCGACGCGTTCCTGGTTGCAAGGGCCGTTGCCCTTGAGCACTTCGTAGAATTCGTCCCACTGGATCTCGCCGAAGTCGTAGTGGCCGCGTTCGGCGTTCCACCTAAGGTCCGGGTCCGGGCAGGTGCAGCCGAGCAGCTCCAGTTGCGGGATGGTCTGGTCGATGAAGCGCTGGCGCAGTTCGTCGTTGCTCTGGCGCTTGATCTTCCAGGCCATGGACTGCGCGCTGTTGGGCGAATGTTCGTCGCTGGGGCCGAACATCATCAGTGCCGGCCACCACAGGCGGTTGATGGCGTCCTGGACCATGTCCTTCTGCGCCTGGTTGCCCTCGCGCATCATGGTCAGGAGGATTTCGTAGCCCTGGCGCTGATGGAAGCTCTCTTCCTTGCAGATGCGCACCATGGCCCGGGAGTAGGGGCCGTAGGAGGTGCGCTGCAGCACCACCTGGTTGACGATCGCCGCGCCGTCCACCAGCCAGCCCACCGCGCCCATGTCGGCCCAGTTCAGCGTCGGGTAGTTGAAGATGCTCGAGTACTTGGCGCGGCCGCTGTGCAGCTTGGCGATTTCCTCGTCGCGGTCGGCGCCCAGGGTTTCCATCGCGCTGTACAGGTACAGGCCGTGGCCGGCTTCGTCCTGGATCTTGGCCATCAGTTGCAGCTTGCGCTTGAGGGTCGGCGCTCGGGTCACCCAGTTGCCTTCGGGCAGCATGCCGACGATTTCCGAATGGGCGTGCTGGGAAATCTGCCGGATCAGGGTTTGCCGATAGGCATCCGGCATCCAGTTCTTGGCTTCGATCTTGATTTCCGAATCGATTTTGTCCTGGAAGGCGCGTTCCTGTTCGGACATCTCCGAACGGGGCTTGATGCTTTTGACTCCGGTCTCTACCAGCTGTGCGTACATGGTGCGTCTCCTGCCGTGAAGGATTGCCTGGGCATGGAGAACTTTATATGTGATACAAAAATAAATATCAAACACAAAATAGCGTGTCGTATATTGTTTTGTATCGCTTTGCTCATTGAAGGCTTTCCCTTGGGCAAAAAAAAGCCCCGCCGAAGCAGGACTTTAAGCTTGGAATGGCTTATTTCTGCCGGTTATCCATCACGTGGCTGGCCTTGCCCTCGGAGCGCTTGAGGGAAAAGGCCGGGCGCAAAACGATACGCGAGCTGATACCGATGTAGGTCTTGATGTGCCGGCTCAGTTCGTCGCAGATGGCTTTCTGCTGCTCGTCGCCCAGCTGTTGATGCTCGTACTTGAGTTCCACATGCACCTCGACGCTGTCGAGGTTGCCGTTGCGGTACAGGTGGATCTCGTAGCATTCGCAGAGTTGCCGGACCTTGAGCACCTGCTCCTCGATCTGTGTCGGGAACACGTTGACTCCGCGAATGATCAGCATGTCGTCGCTGCGCCCGGTGATCTTGTCGATACGCCGCATGGGTCGCGCCGTACCGGGCAGTAGGCGGGTCAGGTCGCGGGTGCGGTAGCGGATCATCGGCAGGGCTTCCTTGCTCAGCGAGGTGAACACCAGTTCGCCCATCTGGCCGTCCGGCAACACCTGGCCGGTCACCGGGTCGATGATCTCGGGGTAGAAGTGGTCCTCCCAGATGGTCGGCCCATCCTTGGTCTCGGCGCATTCCATGGCCACGCCTGGGCCCATGATTTCCGAGAGCCCGTAGATATCCAGCGCGGTGATGCCCAGGCGCTGTTCGATGGCGCTGCGCAGTTCGGCGGTCCAGGGTTCGGCGCCGAAGATCCCCAGGCGCAGGGCGAGCTTTTGCGGATCGATGCCCTGGCGCTCGATCTCGTCGGCGATGTTGAGCATGTAGGAGGGCGTGACCATGATGATGTCCGGCTGGAAGTCCTTGATCAGTTGCACCTGTTTTTCGGTCTGGCCGCCGGACATCGGAATCACCGTGCAGCCCAGGCGTTCGGCACCGTAGTGTGCTCCCAGGCCACCGGTGAACAGGCCGTAGCCGTAGGACACATGGACCTTGTCGCCACGCCGGCCGCCGGCCGCGCGAATCGAGCGCGCGACCACCCTGGCCCAGGTGTCGATGTCGTTCTGGGTGTAACCGACCACCGTCGGCTTGCCGGTGGTGCCGCTGGAGGCGTGCAGGCGCACCACGTCCTGGACCGGCACGGCGAACATGCCGTAGGGATAGTTGTCGCGCAGGTCGGACTTGCTGGTGAACGGGAACTGCGCCAGGTCCTCCAGGCTGCGCACGTCGTCCGGGTGCACGTCCAGCTCGTCGAAGCGCTGGCGGTACAGCGGCACATTGCGGTAGGCGTGGTTCAGACTCCAGCGCAGGCGTTCCAGTTGATGCTGGCGCAACTGGTCGACACTGGCGGTCTCCAGCGGGTCCAGCAGGGGATCAAGCACGGCTTTGGCAATTGGCATGTTCATGGCTTCACTCGAATTATTGTTGTGTATCGAGCCGCCGGCGGGCGGCTCCTGAGTGCCTGCGCCAAGGATACCCGTGGGGGGCTCCGGGCGCGGGTGTATCCCGTCTTAAAGTCGTTCGATGATCAGCGCGATGCCCTGGCCCACGCCGATGCACATGGTGCACAAGGCGTAGCGACCCTGGTGCTGCTCCAGCTCGTGCAGCGCGGTGGTCACCAGGCGCGCGCCGCTCATGCCCAGGGGGTGGCCCAGGGCGATGGCGCCGCCGTTGGGGTTGACCCGCTCGTCGTCGTCCGCCAGGCCCAGCTCGCGCAGCACCGCCAGGCCCTGGGCGGCGAACGCCTCGTTGAGCTCGATCACGTCCATGTCCGCCAGGCTCAGCCGGGCCAGTTCCAGCACCTTGCGCGTGGCCGGCACCGGGCCGATGCCCATGATCCGTGGCTCGACCCCGGCGGTGGCCATGGCGACCACCCGGCCGCGTGCCTTGAGGTCGTAGCGTTGCGCGGTTACCGCGTCGGCCAGCAACAGGGCGCAGGCGCCGTCGTTGACCCCCGAGGCGTTGCCCGCGGTGACGCTGCCGCCCTGGCGGAACGGCGTGCCGAGCTTCTGCAATTGTTCGAGGGTGGTGTCGCCCCTTGGGTGCTCGTCGTGTTCGACCAGGGTCGGCGGGCCTTTGCGCTGGGGGATGGGCACCGCGACTATTTCCCTGGCCAGGCGTCCGCTGGCTTGCGCCGCCGCGGCCCGCTGCTGGCTGCGCAGGGCGAAGGCGTCCTGGTCGGCGCGGGAAATGCCGAACTGCGCGGCGACGTTTTCCGCGGTCTCCGGCATCGAGTCGATGCCGAAGCCTTGTTCCATCAACGGGTTGATGAAGCGCCAGCCGATGGTGGTGTCGAACAGCTCGGCCTGGCGCGAAAACGCGGTCTGCGCCTTGCCCATCACCAGCGGCGCGCGGGACATCGATTCGACGCCGCCGGCCATGACCAGCCCGGCCTCGCCACAACGCAGGGCACGGGCGGCGCTGCCGATGGCGTCCAGGCCGGAGCCGCACAAGCGGTTGAGGGTGGTGCCGGGGACCTCCACCGGCAACCCGGCCAGCAGCGCCGACATGCGTGCCACGTTGCGATTGTCTTCGCCGGCCTGGTTGGCGCAGCCGTAGATCACTTCGTCGACCCGGCTCCAGTCGACTCCGGGGTTGCGCTGCACCAGGGCGCGCAACGGCACCGCGCCCAGGTCGTCGGCGCGCACGCTGCTCAGGGCGCCGCCGTAACGGCCGATGGGGGTGCGGACTGCATCGATGATCAGGGCGTCATTCATTGGGGGCCTCCTGCGCCAGCACCGGGCCGCGCACTTTGTAGGATTTGCCGTGGAACAGGGCGATCAGCACGCCATGCTGGTTTTCGATCCGCACGTCGTAGTTGCCGGTGCGGCCGCTGCGGCTTTGCTCGATGCAATCGGCGGTCAGGGTGTCGCCCAGGCGGGCCGGGGCGATGTAGTCGATGCTGCAGCCGATGGCCACCGTGGCTTCGTCATAGGTATTGCAGGCCAGGGCGAAGGCCGAGTCCGCCAGGGCGAACAGGAAGCCGCCGTGGCAGGTGCCGTGGCCCTGCAGCATGTCTTCGCGCACGCTCATGCCCAGCCGGGCGGTGCCGGGCGCTACCGACAATAGGCGCATGCCCAGGGCCTGGCTGGCGTTGTCGCGTTTGAACAGGCTCTGCGCGCAGGCGCTGGCCAGGCTCATGGCGGGGTGGTCAATCATGCAGGTTTCTCCCTTCGGTGACCCGCCGACGCAGCAGCAGGGAGGGGCGATAACGTTCCTCGCCGTAGGCGGCCTGCAGGTTTTGCAGGACCTCGAGCACCCTTGGCAGGCCCAGGCGGTCGGCCCACGCCAGGGGGCCTTCGGGGTAATTGACCCCGGCGCGCATCGCCAGGTCGATGTCCACCGCCGAGGCCACGCCTTGCAGCAAGGCGTCGGCGGCCTCGTTGGCGAGCATCGCCACGGTGCGCAGGACCAGCAGCCCCGGGCTGTCGCTGAGCTGGCTGACCTTGAACCCGGCGCGTTGCAACAGTGCCACCGCCTGGTCGCGGGCCACTGGGCTGGTGCCGGCGCAGCAACTGATGGCCAGGCGGCCGGCGTTGGCGTAGTCATGCGCCAGGTCCAGCAAGATCAGGTTGCTCAAGCCTTGGTCGCGGGCGCGCTGGCTGGCCAGGCGTCCATCGCTGACGGCCAGTACCGCATCGCCGACTCGCAACAGGCCAGGGCCATCACGCTCAACCAGACGCACGCCGGACTCGCGCAGGCGTTGCAGCAAACCTTGGGCAACCCCCAGGTCGCCTTCGACCACGCAGTGCTCGATGTTCTGCTCGCTGTGCAACTCCACGGGGGCGGGGCGTTCGGCGCCCTCGGCATAGGCATAGAAACCCTGGCCACTCTTGCGACCGAAGTGCCCGGCATCCACCAGTTCCTGCTGAATCAGCGATGGCTGAAAGCGCATGTCGCCGTAATAGGCCTCGAATACCGAGCGGGTCACCGCGTAGTTGACGTCATGCCCGATCAGGTCTGTCAGTTCGAAGGCGCCCATGGCAAAACCACCGGCCTCGCGCAGCAGGGCGTCGAGCGTGGCGCAGTCGCCGGCGCCTTCCTGCAGCAGGCGCAGGCTTTCGGCGTAGAACGGCCGAGCCACGCGGTTGACGATAAAGCCCGGGGTGGAGCGGGTGTGCACCGGCTGCTTGCCCCAGTTCGTGGCGGTGTCGTACAGGCACTGCGCCAGTTGCCGGTCGCTGGCCAGTCCCGAGACGACCTCGACCAGCGGCATGACCGGTGCCGGGTTGAAAAAGTGCAGGCCCAGCAGGCGTTCGGGTCGTTTCAGGCCGGCGGCGATGCGGGTGATCGACAGCGAAGAGGTGTTGCTGGCGAGGATGCAGCTGTCGCGGCACAGGCTTTCCAGCTGGCGAAACAGCTCGCGCTTGGCCTCGAGGTTCTCGGCGATGGCTTCGATGATCAGCTCGCTGTCGGCCAGTTGCTCGATGGCTTCGGCCGCCTGCAGTCGGGCCATGGTCGATCTGTGCGCCTGGGCATCGAGCTTGCCATTGGTCACGCGCCTGGCGAGTTGCCGGTCGATGCCGGCGATGGCTTGCGCCGCGGCGCCCGGGCGGTTGTCCAGCAGCCATACTGGGTGGCCGGCCTGGGCCGCGACCTGGGCGATGCCGGCGCCCATCGCGCCGGCGCCGATCACCGCGACGCGGGCCTGGGGTGTCAGTGCGCTCATGTTCAACGCCCCTTGAAGGCCGGTGTGCGTTTGTCCATGAAGGCGCTCACGCCTTCGCGGTAGTCCTCGCTGCGTCCGGCCAGGCGTTGCAGGTCTTTTTCCAGTTCCAGCTGTTCGTCGAAGCTGTTGTTCAGGCTGGCGTTGAGGCTGCGCTTGATCAGTGCCAGGCCATAGGTCGGTTGGGTGGCCAGGTGGCGCGCAAGCTTGAGGGCCTCATCACGCAATTCGGCATCTTCGACGCAGCGATAGATCAGGCCCCATTGCTCGGCCTGTTCGGCCGTCAGGCGATTGCCCAGCAGGGCCAGGGCCTTGGCCCGCGCCATGCCGACCAGGCGCGGCAAGGTCCAGGTGCCGCCGGAGTCGGGGATCAGGCCGATCTTGCAGAACGCCTGGATAAAGCTCGCCGAACGGGCGGCCAGCACCAGGTCGCAGGCCAGGGGAATGTTGGCCCCGGCCCCGGCGGCCACGCCGTTCACCGCGCAGATCACCGGCAGCGGCAGGTCGCGCAACTGGCGGATCAGCGGGTTATAGAAGCGCTCGATGGATTCGCCCAGGTCCGGCACCTCCGCGCCGGGGGCCACATTGCGGTCACTCAGGTCCTGACCGGCGCAGAAACCCCGGCCTTCGCCGGTCAACAGCAGCACCCGGGCCTCGGGATTGGCGCGCAGTTGCTTGAGGGCTTCGCGAACCTCGCCATGCATCTGCGCATTGAAGCTGTTGAGCTGCTCGGGGCGGTTCAGGCTGAGGAGGGCGACGCCTGCCTCGACGGAAAACAGGATGTGTTCGAAGTTCATGTTCTGGCGCTCTCTGACAGGTCGTGTGAGTCGTTGGCCGCTGCGGCGGCCTAGTGGCCGGTGAAGCGGGGCCGGCGTTTTTCCTGGAAGGCACGGATGCCTTCTTCGCGGTCGCGGGTGCCGGCCAGTACCGTGAAGGCATGGCGCTCGAAGCGCAGGCCGCTGGCGAGGTCGGTGTCCAGCGCCTTGAGCAGCGCCTCCTTGGCCAGGCGCAGGGCCAGCGGCGCCTTGCCGGCGATCAGCCGCGCCAACTGCAGGGCACGCTCGACCGTGAATTCCGGTTGGGTGACTTCGCTGACCAGGCCGGCGCGCAAGGCATGGCGGGCATCGATCGACTCGCCGCCGAGGACCATCTGCATGGCCAGGGACTTGCCGACCGCCCGCAGCAGGCGCTGGGTGCCGCCGGCGCCGGGCATGATCCCGAGGTTGATTTCCGGCTGGCCAAAACGGGCGTCCTCGCCGGCGATCAGGATGTCGGCGTGCATGGCCAGCTCGCAGCCGCCGCCGAGGGCGAAACCGTTGACCGCGGCGATCAGTGGCTTGTTGAAGGCGGTGATCCGTTGCCAGGAAGCCTGGCGCGGGTCGTTGAGGATGCCGGTGAGATCGCGCTCGGCCATTTCATTGATGTCGGCGCCGGCGGCGAAGGCCTTGCGGCTGCCGGTCAGCACCACGACCTGGACAGTGTCATCGGCCTGGGCGGCGTCCAGGGCGGCCGCCAGTTCGCCGAGCAATTCGCTGGTCAGGGCATTCAGGGCGGCGGGGCGTTGCAGGGTAATCAATCGAACGCCGTCATCGAGGATTTCGACAGCAAGGGTTTGAGGCATGGCGGATGCCCTCACGGTGCACGCTCGGCGCAGGGCCGGGTCATTATTGGATCGGCTGGGAAGCCGGTTTTCGCCGAGTATATCGCTAATGTGATACGTAAATGCAACGTAAAAATATTATTAGTGTGTCTTTATATTGAGTATTTGGTCGGTCATGCCGGGGCTGAGAGGGGTAAGAAACTTGGTGGGTTTCTCGGCGCTATCAGGGATTATCTCAGTTGTATAGCGGCCTTCGCTGAGCAAAGACGCGATACTGTTTTTCGCTTTTTCGTTTAAGCTTGATGTGATACAAAATAAATCATTATCGGCATCGCTTTGCGCAATTTTTCGACTTGCCGCCCTAGCCAAGGAGTACCTCATGACCTGCTACAGCCTCGACGGCCTGACCCCGGTGGTCCATCCCAGTGCTTATGTGCATCCGTCCGCCGTGCTGATCGGCGACGTGATAGTCGGTGCCCATTGCTACATCGGCCCGCTGGCCAGCCTGCGCGGCGATTTCGGGCGGATCGTGCTGGAGGAGGGGGCCAACCTGCAGGACACCTGTGTGATGCACGGTTTTCCCGACAGCGACACGGTGGTCGAGCGCAACGGCCATATCGGCCATGGCGCGGTGCTGCATGGCTGCCGGATCGGCGCCGATGCGCTGGTGGGAATGAACGCGGTGGTGATGGATAACGCGCGGATCGCGCCACGCTGCTTCGTGTCCGCGGCGGCCTTCGTCAAGGCCGGCTTCGAGTGTGCGGAGCAGTCGCTGGTCATGGGCGCCCCGGCCAGCGTCAAACGCCGCCTCAGCGACGAAGAGCTGCACTGGAAGCAGGTCGGCACCCGTGAATATCAACAGCTGGCCAGGCGCTGCCTGGAGCAGATGCAGGTCTGTGAGCCGCTCGCGGAGCCTGAAGCCAATCGCCCGCGGATCACTGACCGCGGCCTGCGCCCGAAAAATACCGGCCAGTGAACAGCCAAGGCACAGTGGGTCGTGCGATCCAGGCCACTCCAAGCCGGTGAAACCCGGTATATTTCTTCCTTTTTGTCCGGTACGCCCATGTCGTCCCTAGCACCGTTGAATCACCTCGTGACCCGTTTCCAGGAGCAGACGCCGATTCGCGCCAGCTCCCTGATCATTACCCTGTACGGCGATGCCATCGAACCCCACGGCGGTACGGTATGGCTGGGCAGCCTGATCCAGTTGCTCGAACCCATCGGCATCAATGAGCGGCTGATCCGCACCTCGATCTTTCGCCTGACCAAGGAAGGCTGGCTGAGCGCCGAGAAAGTCGGGCGCCGCAGCTATTACAGCCTGACCGGTACCGGTCGCCGGCGTTTCGACAAGGCCTTCAAGCGGGTCTATAACGCCAGCGTGCCGGCCTGGGATGGTTCCTGGTGCCTGGTCATGCTGTCGCAGCTTGGCCAGGACAAGCGCAAGCAGGTGCGCGAAGAGCTGGAGTGGCAAGGTTTTGGCGCGATTTCGCCGGTGGTGCTGGCCTGCCCCCGCAGCGATCGGGCGGATATCAACGCGACCCTGGTGGACCTTGGTGCCCAGGAAGACACCATTGTGTTCGAGACCACTGCCCAGGACGTGCTGGCCTCCAAGGCGCTGCGCCTGCAGGTGCGCGAAAGCTGGAATATCGACGAGCTGGCGGCTCATTACAGCGAGTTCATCCAGCTGTTCCGGCCGCTGTGGCAAGCGCTGCGCGAGCAGGAGCAACTGCAACCGGCCGATTGTTTCCTAGCGCGCCTGCTGCTGATCCACGAATACCGCAAACTGCTGCTGCGCGACCCGCAGTTGCCCGATGAACTGCTCCCTGGCGACTGGGAAGGCCGGGCGGCGCGGCAGCTCTGCCGCAACATCTATCGCCTGGTCTACGCCAAGGCCGAGGAATGGCTCAACGACGCGCTGGAAAACGCCGACGGTCCGCTGCCGGATGTGGGCGAAAGTTTCTATCGGCGTTTTGGCGGTTTGAAGTAAGGCATTTCAAGGCGCAGCCCTCGTTCAGGAACACTCGAGTATCGGGGGCGCCTGGCGAGGGATGTGCGGCAGATACTAAAGCGCCATGTCAGGTGCGGACTAAGGCGGTAATAAAGAGGTTTTAACGAATGTCTGGAGGCTCGCCTTGAAACAGGCGGGAGAGAGGCAAGTCAGGCCGCGAAAGTTGAACTTTCTGCAAGCTGGCTAAAGTGCGGCTATATCAACTGCGACAAAATAACGCAGATCACCCGAAGGTGATCTGCGTCCGTGTTCTTACTCTGGCATGGCCCAGGATTGCAGTGTGTAACCTTCCTGGCTCAGTTCGGCGCGGGCCTGTTTCAGCAGGTCTTCCAGTTGCGCCGGGTCGGAGTAGGCGCTGCTTGGAATCTGTTTGCGGCCAATACGGGTATTGGTGCGGTCGATGACGGTCAGGCTCAGTTCGCCGTTACCGTCTTGTGGGGCCCAGGCGACGCATTGAAATGGCTGGAATGCGCGGTCGGCGATCAAAAGTGCTTCGTTGATACGGAGCGGGGCGTTCATGGGGTCTTCTCTCTATGTGCCCAATCAAATGATGTGCCGTCGGTTGGGCTTACCGTTCGGCTGGTTACTTGTACTGATGTCTCGAACCAGGGATCAGGTCACATAGAAAGACCAGAATTTACAACTTTTGTTCACAGCCGCGATTCAGAGCCTTCTTTTGAAAGCTGAATGAAAGATTGGCGCAGGGAATTAAACCAGGCTTTTGGATCCATGTAATGGTTAGTCCAAATGGTGATTGGCGCTATAAACAATCGATACAAGACCCCGTCAAGTAATTGCTAATGTTACAGCCAGGTTTGCCAAACTACTGTTTCTAATAACTTTTCCTCTTTTTGGCGCCAAGGAACAGTCATGCTTGAAGCGACCGCCTTACGCCGCCTTTTAGTGGTTGACCCGTGCGACGATTGCCATCGTCTGCTGCCTGGATTACGCACGGTGGGCTGGGATGTCGACAGTTGTGACCTGGAATCGGCCGTCGATCGCGGCTGTGACGTCGGCCTGCTGCGTTTGCAGGCTTTTCACCTGGAGCGACCGGAAGCGGTCAAGGACCTGATTAGCCGCAGCGGCACCGAGTGGATTGCGGTGCTCAGTCCGGACGTGCTGCGCCTGCAGAAAGTCGGCGATTTCGTTTGCGAGTGGTTTTTCGATTTCCACACCCTGCCGTTCGATGTCTCGCGGGTCCAGGTGACGCTCGGACGGGCTTTCGGCATGGCCCGCCTGCGTGGCCAGGGGCATATTCATGTCGCTCAGCCCGAGCATGAGTTGCTGGGCGACAGCCGACCGATCCGCGACTTGCGCAAGCTCTTGAGCAAGCTGGCGCCCACCGAGTCGCCGGTGCTGATTCGCGGCGAAAGCGGTACGGGCAAGGAACTGGTGGCCAGGACCCTGCACCGCCAGTCGCAGCGCCACAGCAAACCCTTCGTGGCGATCAACTGCGGGGCGATCCCCGAGCACCTGATCCAGTCCGAACTGTTCGGCCATGAGAAGGGCGCGTTCACCGGCGCCCATCAACGCAAGGTCGGGCGTATCGAGGCGGCCCATGGCGGGACCCTGTTTCTCGACGAAATCGGCGACCTGCCGCTGGAACTGCAGGCCAATCTGTTGCGCTTTTTGCAGGAAAAACACATTGAACGGGTGGGCGGCAGCCAGCCGATCCCGGTGGATGTACGGGTGCTGGCGGCGACTCACGTCGACCTCGAGGCGGCGATCGACAAGGGGCGCTTTCGCGAAGACCTGTATTACCGCCTGAACGTGTTGCAAGTGGTCACCGCGCCATTGCGTGAACGGCATGGCGATATCGGCATGCTGGCCAGCCACTTTTCTCACTTCTATAGCCAGGAAACCGGGCGCCGGCCGCGCAGTTTCAGCGAAGACGCGCTGGTGGCCATGGGCAAGCATGACTGGCCGGGCAATGTCCGCGAGCTGGCCAACCGGGTGCGGCGCGGCCTGGTACTGGCCGAGGGCCGGCAGATCGAGGCCCGGGACCTGGGCCTGCTCAGTCCGCAGGCGAGCATCGCGCCCATGGGCACGCTGGAGGACTACAAGCATCGGGCCGAGCGCCAGGCCCTGTGCGATGTCTTGAGTCGGCACAGCGACAACCTGAGTGTCGCGGCCAGGGTGCTGGGCGTATCGCGTCCGACCTTCTACCGGTTGCTGCACAAGCATCAGATCCGCTAGGGCGGTGCGACGAAAAGGCCCGCGGCGAGGTGATCGCCGCGGGCCTTTTTTTGGTTGGCGTTTAGAAGTAGTAAGGGAATTTCAGGCTGAAGGTGAAGTCCGGCGCATCGTCGGTCAGGCCGATGGACAGGTTGGGCACTATGGTCAGGTTGTCGGTGGCCGCCACGGTCATGCCGACGTTGAAGTAGCCGGCGTTGGCATCGCTGGACACCACCGATTGCCAGTCACCGCCATCTTCCTTGAGCTTGCTCTTGCGCTGGACCAGGTCCGAGAAGGAGAACGACATACTCATCTTCTCGTTCAGGGCGAAGGCGATGCCCATGCCGATCTGGAAGCTGTCGCCGAGCTTGACCTTGCCCGGGGTCTTCAAGTTGACCGTGGAGCTGATGTCGTCGAACGATTCTTCCAGGTTGTGGGTGTAGGAGAGGGTGCCGAACAACACCGCCGGGTCGAAGGTCTTGACCAGCGAGATGCCGGGGGTGATCGACCAGACGCCGTTACCGGTCGGCAGGTCATCCGGGACGAACAGGTTGGTGTTGTCCTGGACCTGGCGCAGCTTGATGCCGAACGGCTCTTCGCCGGTCGGCGCCTTGACGCGCAAGGTCAACACCGCGTCCGGGGTATTGACCGATTCGTCGAGGAATTTGTAGGCGATGCCGAAGTTCACATCGCCGAGGGTCGGGTCCTTGGACACGGTCTTTTCGCTGGTGACGCCCGCCGCGCCGTTTTGCGCGCCGCCGGACTGGTAGGTCGATTCGCGGTAGACCACCGGCACGTTGACGTCGAACTGCCAACGGTTGTCCAGGTTGTAGCGGGCCGTGAGGTCAAGGGTCCAGTTGTCGGCCTTGATCCGGTCCAGGTTTATGTTGCCGAGGAAGATCGAGTCCAGCGCCAGGAAACCGTTGAGAATCAGCTGCCGGGTGTCATAACGGGAGTAGGTCAGGCCGGTCTCGACACTGAACTTGCCGCCGCCGAAGAAGCCGCTGGCTTCGTCGTACAGGTTGGACACACTCTGCGCCGGTTGTGAATCATCCTTGAGCGATTCCCCGTAGGAACTGCCGCCGGCCGGGGTCGGGCCTTGGCCCGTGGTCCCGGCCACCTGCTGGTTGCCACGCATGTCCGCTGGCGACTTGGCCAGGCGTTTCGGTGGTGGCGCCGCCGGTTGCTCCTCGACCTGGCGTACCCGTTGTTCCAATACCGCCAGTGCTTTCTGCTGCACTTCGTAACGTTGCTTAAGCTCCAGTAATTCTTGTTTCAGGGCCTCTACGTCGGCATCCGGCGCTGCCTGCAGCAGTGCGGTCGGGAGGAGGGTGCTCAAACATACAACTGCGCGCAGCGAGACTGATCGATACATGGATAAGCCGTCCCTTTGAGCCTAATGATCGAGAATCAGCGTAGTTCAATATCCCAGGTTACGAAGGCCCTTGAGCTGGGTCAGGTTGCAGTCCAAAGCACCGGTACTCGCCCCGTTATTGTTGAGCACGACGTTCAGTTGGGTCAGGTTACTGACCAGGTTGCTGTCGCCCAGCAGGCGGGTGTTTTGCAGCAAGCCGCCCTGGGCCACTTGCTGCAGGGCTGAGCCCTGGTTGTTGCTGGCCTGGATGGCCATCTGGATGCCGCCACCGGTGGCGGACACGGCCACGCTGCCCGCGGCATTGCTGCCGCTGATGGTTTGCCCGCTCATCAACAGCTGGCCTTGCGCCGGCACCAGCGCCGGGGCATGCCTGGCTTCCTTGACGTCGATGGAGACGTTGTTATAGGCGCTGTTGCCATCGCCCGCCGCGCGTACGCTCTGGGTCACCCCTTGGGTGGTGGCCAGGCCCGCGCCGCCGATCACGTTGCCCGAGCCCTGGGTCGGCGTCGAGCCGTTGCCGGTTTCGTTGATCGTGGAGACATAGAATTCCGGCTTGATCGTCGATTGCTGGATCTGCATGGAGGTCGTGGCGCCGATCAGATCGCCCGAGGCATTGCGCCAGGTGCTGCTCATGACAATGCCGAAGCTGATGATCCGCCCTGGCATGACATAGCGACCGCGGAGCTCGGAGAGTTCCTGGTCCTTGATTTCTATAGGCTTGAACCCTGCGTTGGCGTACGCAGGAAAACTTGTGACCAGGCAGGCAGCGGCCAGCCAGTAAGCGCTTTTCATCTGCTGCTCCCGGAGCATCCTGCCCCTTTATCCTTAGGGCGACCCTAGAAGAAGTCGCTCTGAATGAAACCGAATTCCATCAGTTCTGCGTCTTTGACCGGGTTGAAGGTATCCAGCTTGTTCTTGGCCGTCAGCGGGTTGGGCGGGTCGCGCAAGGCGTTGGCCTTGTCGTAGCCGGGGCCGACGATGGCGAAGACGATACCGTTCCAGCCTTTGACAAAGTCTTCGTGGGAGTAGCGTTTATGGCCGAGGACGGGGTCGCCGATATAGACCCAGTCTTTCTGCGCCCGCTGCATGACCACGAAGTGCTTGTAACCACGAATGTCCATCAGTACCACCACCGGAATGGAGACCGCCTGCAGTTTGTCGGGAGGTATCCGGTAGCCCCGGGCGCGCATGCCGATGCTTTCCAGGTAGCGCTTCATGTCCAGCATGGAGAAACCCTGGGTACGCACAAGGTCCTGGTCAGCGGTGGCCAGCATGCCTTTGATGACGAGCTCCTCATCGACGTCGAGCCAGTAGGCCTGGCGCAGCACCGTCGCCAGCGCGGCGGCGCCGCAACTGAAGTCGGTTTTCTGCTCGACCAGGTCGGCGAATTTGCGTTCCCGCACGCTCTGCACCTGCTTGTACACCAGGTTGCCGCCAGGCAACACGGCCACCGGCATCTGCGCGGCCTGAGCCAGGCCCGCCAGGCAAAGCAAAAGGGAGAAGGTTGCCATTCGCATGATCGCTACGCCTTGTGGGACGGTGGAAAAGCCCCGTTTCCGGGGCTTTCGTCACTCTCGTGATTACAGGCAGGCTCTGCAGCCGGCAGCGATGGACAGCGAGTTGCTTTGTTGGTTGCCGACCCCCGCCGAGACGTTGGCACCGCCGTTGCCGGAGAAGCCGTTCATCGAGCCAGACATCGACGCGTTGTTGATCACAGGGTTTTTCCAGCCGTCTTTGGTCAGCACTTGCTTGGTCCAGACGCCGGAAAGTTCGATCGTGCCTTGTTCCTTGAAGGTGAACTTCTGATTGCCATTATCGTGATCGCCACCGCCGCTACGATCGTCATAGTCATGACCGCCACCATGGTGATCGTCGTCGCCCTGGATCTTGCCGTAGCCGGTGCCTTTGTAGGTGCCCGAGGCATTGAAACTGCCGCTGAGGGTGTCTGTTTTGTAGGTACGCACACCCTTGTTGTCCACGTCCAGGCCAGTGGAGGTCTGGTCGGCCGAAGCTGACGCAGTCGCTACGCGTCCGCCGGATACGGCGATTGCCAGGTTGTTTTTCTGTTGGTTGAAGTCGCCGGCGGTGACGTTGATGCCGATATTGCCGGAGCCGCCGTTGCCTGCATTGTCGAGTGTTGCGCTGTTTTGCGTGGACCAGTTTTTCACCGTGTTGTTGGTGTTGGTCTGGGTCGCGCTGGAAGTGGCTACCGCGCTGCCGAAGATGAAGCTTTCATCGGCAGTGGCCAGGGCGACGGCGTTGTCTTGCTGGTTGCCGTCGCCGGCAGCCACGTTGGCGCCCATGTTGCCGTTGGAGTTGTTCATCGAGTCGCTGGCGTCGGCGTTGTTGTGGGTGCCACGGTTGCTGACGCTGTTGCCCGAGCTGTACTGCTCATCGGTCACGTTGGCCACGGCACCGGCGGTGAGTTGCAGCTTGGTGTTGAGGTCTTGGCCGCCGCCGCCGCCGTGGCCGCCATGACCTCCATGGCCGCCGTGATGACCATTGTGACCGCCATGGCCACCGTGACCACCGTGGTTGTCGTCATTACCGCCTGCCTGTGCAGCGATCGCCATGACCGCGGCGAGGGCAAAAACCAGTGGCTTGAGAGCCATTGTAGGTTTCATGGTGTTTCTCCGTGCTTATTTAGTTGGTTAAGTGTTGGTACCTTCCAATCGCACTGCTGCGGGTCAGTCAGCGACCCGTATGCTCAGGGTGTTAGCCATTCGGTTCCCCACCCCGGCACTCTGGTTCACCTGAATCACTCCCCGGCTGCCGGTGAAGGCCTGGTCGCTGGTAACGACCTGGCGGCTGCCTTTAGAAGCGTCAGTTGCTCCCGAGCCTGGTAACAGCGCCACGTTCTGTTGGGACAGGACGCTGTCGTCGATGCTTTGCGGCTGGGCACTGATGCTCACCCGCATTGCGTTGATCATCTGGTTGTTGGCGCCGGCTCCCTGGTTCACACCCAGGACCCCGTTGCCGTTGCTGAAAGCGTTGCCGCCGATGCTGCTGCTGGCGTCGATCGCGCTGCTCGCCGGGGTGCCGAGCTTCTGCCGGACCACAGTGGTGGCCTGGGCGTCGGTGCCGATGGCAATGGCGCGTGTGTTGGTCTGTTGCTGCTGGTCGCCGGCGGCCTGGTTGACGTTGAAGTTGCCGTTGTAGCGGGCGCCGGAGTTGTGAAGGGTGGCGGTGTCCACCGCCTGGATGCCTGGGTCGGCCATCACCGAAGCGCAGCCGAACAGGGCAAGCCATACGAGGGTACGAGTCATCTCATTGGCCTCCGGCCATTCTGCCCAAAGGAGCCAGGCCAGAATTCAGCGAGCGGTTGATGGTGCCGGAGATGGCGCCACCGCTGCCGCCGCCGTGGCCGGTGCTCATGCCGGCCATGCCGTTGGGGTTGGTGACGGTGTTCAGCCCCTGCAGGTTGACGCCGTTGGGCATGACGCTGCCGCTGATCGTGGAACCGCTGCTGACCCCGGCAAAATCGCCGTCGCTCAATTCGGTGTTGCTGGTCATCTGTTTGACCCGGGCCGATGGGTTGGCATTGACGGTGGTCGGGTAGGGATCAGGATGCAGCGGAGGGCGGCCGACGCTACGCGGTTGAACGTCGCGGTCGAGAATGATCCTGCCGTCCCTGATGTCGCCGGCAGCCTGGACCGGGAGACTGAGCAGCGAGCCGATGGCACAGCCGATCAGCAGGAGGCGGGTCAGAGCTGAATTGAGATTCTCCACGGCAGCATTCCCTTCTTTTTC
Organism: Pseudomonas sp. GW821-FHT02B10; assembly: GCF_059421865.1. Taxonomy (NCBI): domain Bacteria; kingdom Pseudomonadati; phylum Pseudomonadota; class Gammaproteobacteria; order Pseudomonadales; family Pseudomonadaceae; genus Pseudomonas; species Pseudomonas sp. GW821-FHT02B10. Next base: position 99,969 of record NZ_JBWKVU010000009.1, read on the forward strand.
GCTGGCCCTAGTCAGCGTTGCGAGGGTAGAGAGCAGAAGCCGTGCCGCTTTTTGATTGTTTCAAAAATTCAACAGGTTACGAATAACCAGGTGTGTTGCCGGGGCAGGGGTGTTTCAACGATGAGACCCGTATCGCCTTCGACAGCCCGGTATGGCCGTGGCGAGGCTCTGGATCGGGGGGCTCGCGGCGGGTTGTATCAGCGTTTTAACAGATGGCAGAAGGGCAATGAGAAGCCCTTTGATTTGGCCGTTCTGCGCAGCGGCGGGTGTTTCAGGGATGGACGTTTTTCTCGCCAGCAGAGGAAAGAAAAAGCGGACAGGAAAAGGATTCGGCTAACCCTGAAGTAAACGCTCGACCCGCTCGAATGCCCGTTGTCGACGGGCTTCCCAGTCGCCGCGAATCACTTCGAAGGGCTGCTGGTGTTGCACCAGCCAATCACCGGTGGCCTTGAAGAAGGCCAGGCGCTCGCTCAGTTGGGGTTGGCAGCGCTGGCCGTCGTTGCTCCAGCCGACATCTTCGGGGGAGAGTAGCAGGTGCAGATCGTAGCCGCGAGCCAGCAGCTCGGGCTCCAGCCAGTCCGGGCAGGTGCCGAACAGGGTCTGGCTCCAGAGCATATTGCTCAGCAGGTGCGTGTCGAGAATCAGCAGCGGCGGCTGTTGTGCCCGGGCCTGGTCCTCCCAGGCCAACTGGCCGCGGGCGATCTCCGGGATATCCGCCAGGCAGGTATCGCGTCGCTGCTGCTCGATGAAATGGCGGACGTACTCGCCCACCTGGATGCCACCGAAGCGCGCCTGCAAGTGGCCGCTGAGCCAGCTTTTGCCGCTGGACTCGGGGCCGGTCAGTACCAGGACCTTCATGCCGGGCGCAACGCCGGGTCGGCCCGCCAGGCACGCCAGCCCTGCACGGCCAGCAGGGTGAACAGTCCGTACAGGGCCGCCGTCAGGTACAGGTCCTTGTAGATGAACAGGCCGACAAAAATCACGTCGACGGCAATCCACAGCGGCCAGCATTGCACGCGCTTCTGCGCCATCCACCATTGCGCCACCAGGCTGAAGCCGGTCAGCGCGGCGTCCAGCCAGGGTTGCGCGGCATCGGTCCAATGGGCCATGGCGGCCCCCAGCAGCAGGCTGCCGATGGCCCCGAGGCTCAGGCCCAGCAGCATCGAGCGGGGCGCCAGCAGGCTGACCGGACGGCCCTGATGGCTGGCGCCACCGCGGGTCCACTGCCACCAGCCATAGAGTTGCAGGGCGGCGTAGACCACTTGCAGCAGCATGTCCGAATACAGTTTCACTTCGAAGAAGATCCAGCTGTACAGCAGCACCATGACCAGGCCGATCGGCCAGCACCAGGGGTTCTGCCTGACTGTCAGCCAGACGGCGATCACGCCGAGTGCGGCGGCGAACAGTTCAAGCCCGGACATGAAAAACTACCTGGAAGCGGAGGAGGGTGCGGATTGTAACCAGAAGCGGCCTTGCATGTTAGTGAAGGCCGGCAACCGTGGCGGGGCGAACCCCGCCACAACCAGCTTCAGACCCGGAACTGGCGCAACAGGCCGTTGAGCTGCTCGCTCAGTTCCTTGAGGTGCAGGCTGGCGGCACTGGACTGCTCGGCCGCCAGGGCGGTGCTGTGGGACAGGCCGGCGGCCTGGGTCACGTTCTGGTTGATGTCTTCGACCACATGGGCCTGTTGCAACGTGGCGCTGGCAATCGAGGCGTTCAGCCCGTTGAGGTTGCGCAGGGCCTGGCCGATGGCGTTCAGGCTTTCACCGGCCAGCCCGGCCTGCTCGATGGTCTGTTGCGAAGCCCGGTTGCTGTCGCCGATGACTTTCACCGCAGCTTCCGAGTGCCCTTGCAGGCGCTCGATCATCGACTGGATCTCGGCGGTGGACTTCTGCGTCCGCTGGGCCAGCAGGCGCACCTCATCGGCCACCACGGCGAACCCACGGCCCTGTTCGCCGGCGCGGGCGGCTTCGATCGCCGCGTTGAGCGCCAGCAGGTTGGTCTGCTCGGCGATCGAGTGGATCACCTCCAGCACGCTGCCGATCTGGGTGCTTTCCTGGGCCAGGGTGCGAATCACTTCCACGGCCTGGTCGATGGTGCCCGAGAGCCGGTCGATCTGTTGCAGGCTGCCGTCGATATTGACCTGGCCCTGCTGGGCCTGGGCTTCGGCGTCGCGCATCTCGCTGGCGGCGTGTTCGGCGTTCTTCGCCACGTCCTGTACGCCGTAGGTCACTTCGTTGATGGCGGTGGCCACCAGCTCCATCTGCTGCGACTGCTGCTGGCTGCGTTCCTGGGCCTGGCTGGCATTGCTGCCCAGGTCGGTGGAGGACTGCGCCAGGGCTGCGGCCGACACCTGCAACTGGCTGACGACGAGACGCAGCTTGGCGGTGAAACCGTTGAAGTGCCGGGCCAGTTCGGTGACTTCGTCCTGGCCGTGGGTGTCGAGGGTACGGGTCAGGTCGCTTTCGCCGCTGGCGATATTGGCCATGGCGTGCACGGTTTCCTGCAGCGGGCGGACGATGCTGCGGGCGATCAGCAACACCAGCAAGGCCATGAGCAGGGCAATGGCGATACCGACGACCGAGGCCTTCACCACCTGGCTGCGGAACTCGGCCTGCACGTCATCGATGTACACCCCCGAACCGATGATCCAGCCCCAGGGCTGGAACAGCTGGACATAGGAGGTCTTCTGCACCGGCTCGCTGGCGCCCGGTTTCGGCCAGCGATAGTTGACCATGCCGGCGCCCTTGGCCTTGGCGATGGCCACCATTTCGTTGAACACGGCAAAGCCGTCCGAGTCGCGAATGGCCGCGAGGTTCTGGCCGTCGAGCTTGGGGTTGGTCGGATGCATGACCATGACCGGGGTCAGGTCGTTGATCCAGAAGTAGTCGCTCTGGTCATAGCGCAGGTTGCGTATGGCGCTCAGCGCCTGCTTCTGCGCCGTCGCGCGATCGAGGCTGCCGGCGCTTTCCAGGCCCTGGAAATAGGCCAGCACACCGTTGGCGGTCTGCACCACATGCTGGGTTTTCTGCGCCTTGGCCTGGTACAGGTCGTCGTGGATCTGTTTGAGCATCAACATGCCCAGGGTCATCAGCATCAATACCGCGACAATCAGGATGAGCCACAGCCGGCGGCTGATCGACATTCTGCGTAAGCTGTTCATGAATCTGTCACTCCCGATTGTTGTTCTTGTAATAGAAACACCCCGTACATCCGTCATGCGCTCCTTGCAGTCCGGTCCATCGGATTCTCGCAACGCGACAGCGTTTATCGAGTATGTCTGCTAGGATTTCGGCCTCATCGCGAAAAACCTGAATCCGGCTGATTTTTCACGGAATTTTCAGGGGCGATGATGATCCTATTGCGGCTGCGAATCCGCGACGCACGCGTCAGTGAACATTGAAAAAAAATTAAAAAGGCATGCCACGGCATGACCTTCGGGGGATTGATGGAGCTTTGGACTGCCGCACAGGCATTGATTTTAGGGATTGTGGAAGGGCTGACGGAGTTTCTGCCCATCAGCAGCACGGGCCACCAGATTATCGTTGCCGACTTGCTCAACTTCGGTGGCGAGCGCGCCATGGCGTTCAACATCATTATTCAGTTGGGGGCCATTCTCGCGGTGGTCTGGGAGTTTCGCCGCAAGATCCTCGACGTGGTCACCGGCCTGCCGACCCAGCGCAACGCCCAGCGTTTCACCATCAACCTGCTGATCGCCTTCCTGCCCGCCGTGGTGCTGGGGGTGATTTTCGCCGACCTGATCCATGAATACCTGTTCAATCCGATCACCGTCGCCACGGCGCTGGTGGTGGGGGGCGTGGTCATGCTCTGGGCCGAACGCCGGCAGCATGAAATACATGCCAACACGGTGGACGAGATCAGTTGGAAAGATGCCTTGAAGGTCGGTTTCGCCCAGTGCCTGGCGATGATTCCAGGCACCTCGCGCTCAGGCTCCACCATCATCGGCGGCCTGTTGTTCGGCCTGTCGCGCAAGACCGCCACCGAGTTCTCGTTCTTCCTGGCGATGCCGACCATGGTCGGTGCCGCGGTCTACTCGGGCTACAAGTACCGCAATCTGTTCCAGCCGGACGACCTGCCGGTGTTCGCCATCGGCTTCATCACCTCGTTCATCTTCGCGATGATCGCGGTCAGGGGCCTGCTCAAGTTCATCGCCAACCACAGCTACGCGGCCTTTGCCTGGTACCGCATTGCCTTCGGCCTGGTGATCCTCGCCACCTGGCAGTTCGGCTGGGTCGACTGGACCGCGGTCCATTCCTGATGGATGCACGCAATCAGAACCGCCCCGGTAGCGTCGCCGGGGCACGGATCCAGCAGCCAAGGCTCAAGGCGGTGGTTTTCCTGCTGCTCTGCGCCTTACCGCTGTGCGGCTCGCTGCTGTTGGGTGTGAAGGGGATTTCCTGGGTACCGCTGGTGGCCTACGGTGCGGTCAGCGTGCTGACGTTCTTCCTCTATTGGAGCGACAAGCGCAAGGCCCGTAGCGACAGCTGGCGGACCCCGGAAAACGTCTTGCACGCCGTGGAGCTGGCCGGTGGCTGGCCAGGCGCCTTGCTGGCGCAACAGGCGTTTCGCCACAAGACCCGCAAGCTGTCCTATCAACTGGTGTTCTGGCTGATCGTGCTGCTGCACCAGGTGTTCTGGATCGACCGGCTGTTTCTCGAAGGCAGCCTGTTCTCGCTGTTCTAAAGCAACAGGCCTACCTGTACCCGCTTGGGCAGCTTGCTCACCACCAACTGGTGCGAACGCTGCAGCAAGTCCCGCAGTTCGCCGGTGCCCAGCGGGTAGGGCGTCTGCATGATGATCCAGTGCGCCCGGGCCAGGTACGGCGCCGGCCCGATGCCGGGACGGTCGACATGGCCGAGGAACAGCTCCTTGTCCACCTTGAACGCCAGTGACTCGCCCCGCAGGTTCTGCAGGGCGAACATCTTGTTGCCGGCCACGGAAAACACCCGCACGCCGCCCCATTTGTAGTCTTCGCGCGCGCCCGGCAAGTCCAGGCAGAATTGCGCCACATCCGCTTCAGTCATGGTTTTTTCTTCCTTTTGTCGCGCTGTCACAGTGTGCGGTCCCCGCAGCCTTTGAAGGCTTCGCTGACATGCTCGATCCAGGCCCTTACCGCTGGCAATACACCGCGCCGGTGAGGGTAGACCGCCTGCAGCCAACCGCCAGGCAGCGACCACTCGGGCAGCAGTTGCACCAGCTGCCCGGTCTGCAGTTCTTCTTCGCAATACATCATCGGCAGGATGGTACAGCCAAGGCCGGCGAGGGCGCAGGAACGGCGCACCAGAAAATCGTCGATGCCCAGGCGCGCCTCCAGGACCAGGTCGCATTTCTCGCCCTGGGCATCAAGCAGGCGCAAATGCACCATGCGGTCGGCCTCCAGGGCTCCCAGCACCGGCACCTTGTGCAGGTCTTCGGGACTGTGGATCGGCCATTCCCGGGCGAACCCCGGACTGGCGACCATCACAGTCTGCGCCTGGCGCAGGCGCCGGGTCACCAGCAAGGGATCTTCGTCGCCATGTTCGCGAACCCGCAGCGCCACGTCGATGCCTTCGGCGACCACGTCGACCCGGCGGTTGAGCAGCTGCATGTCCAGCTGGACCTGGGGATATTGCTCGAGGAACGAGCTGATGACGGTCGGCAACATATGATGGGCCAGGCCCACCGGGCAGGACACCCGCAGGCGCCCGCGAGGTTCGCTGGACATGCTGGCCACGGCCTCGTCGGCCATTTCCGCTTCCAGCAGCATGGCCTGGCAGTGACGCAGATAACGTTCGCCGACCGCGGTCAGCTTCAATTGGCGGGTGGTGCGTTGCAGCAATCGGGTGTGCAGGCGTTCTTCCAGTTCGGCGATACGCCGCGACAAACGGGATTTGGGCACCCCCAGTAAACGCCCGGCGGCGGCGAAACCACCGGCTTCCACCACCTTGGCAAAGTAATAAAGATCGTTGAGGTCTTGCATATCCTGACTCTACTGTCCTGCTGATGGGACAAACTATCGCATTTATGCCGACTAATCAGCTATTGGTTTCACCTGTAGGATTGTCCTCAATTGATCGCCCGGTGGCGATCCTCACTTGGAGAATCCCAGATGAAACTGTTGCATATCGATTCGAGCATCCTTGGTGACAACTCGGCTTCCCGTCAGTTGAGTGAAAGCGTGGTCAAGGCCTGGAAAAACGCCGATGCCAGCGTTGAAGTGACCTACCGCGACCTGGCCGCCGATGCCATCAGCCATTTCAGCTCCGCCACCCTGGTGGCCGCCGGTACCCCGGCCGAAGTGCGCAACGCTGCCCAGCAGCACGAAGCCGAGCTGAGCGCTTCGACCCTCGCCGAATTCCAGGCCGCCGATGCTGTAGTGATCGCCGCGCCTATGTACAACTTCACCATCCCGACCCAACTCAAGGCCTGGATCGACCGCATCGCCGTCGCCGGCCAGACCTTCCGCTACACCGAAGCCGGTCCTGAAGGTCTGTGCGGTGGCAAGAAAGTCGTGGTGGTCTCCACCGCGGGCGGCCTGCACGCCGGCCAGGCCACTGGCGTGGCTCACGAGGATTACCTGAAAGTGCTGTTCGGCTTCCTCGGCATCACCGACATCGAATTCGTCCGCGCCCACGGCCTGGCTTATGGCGACGAAGTCCGCAACAAGGCCCTGAGCGACGCCCGGACGCACATCAGCGAGCAACTTTTTGCTGCCGCGTAAGGCTTGTGTAAAAGTCGCTTACGCTCCAGGCAACGCCCTTTAAACTCTGTATTCTGATGCCCTCCAGGCAGCGGAATACGGAGTTTTTCGTGTTCGTGCTATTTGTTCTGGCTCGGGTTATGCAGTGGCTTGACCAGGCCCGGCAGCTCCAGGCAACAGGCCAGCGGAATCCTGGCCAGTGAAGCAATGAACCGGCGTTTTCATCAGGTAGGGAAGGTGGTGCATCCATGATGCGTCTTTGGGCAATGTCACTGATCTGCCTGCTCGGCGGCCCGATTATCGTGCACGCCGCGCCCGCGCCCCATCCGCACTGGAGCGTGGGCTTCCACGAGATGAGTTTTCTCGACCCGCTGGACCAGCAGCCGATGCGCGCCATTGCGTTCTATCCCTCCACTGGCATCGAACACAGCAGCAAGGTCGAGGGTTATCAGATCGCCGCCTCCCGGGATTCGAAGGTCGCCATCGGCCGTTTTCCGCTGTTGATGCTGTCCCATGGCAATACCGGCACGCCACTGGCCCTGCACGACCTGGCCACCTCGCTGGCGCGCAAGGGCTTCGTGGTGGTGGCGGTGATTCATCCGGGCGACAACTACAAGGATCACAGCCGGCTGGGCACCCTGAGCAATCTCTATGGCCGGCCGATCCAGATTTCCGAAGCCATCACCGCGACCCTGGCCGACCCGATGCTGTCGCCTTTCGTCAACGCCGGGCAGGTCGGGGTCATCGGTTACTCGGCCGGTGGCGAAACGGCGCTGATCCTGTCCGGGGCGACCCCCGACCTGGATCGCCTGCGCCGCTACTGCCAGGAGCGCCCCGACGATCACGATGCCTGCAATACCCAGGGCGAACTGATCGTCGATCGCGACGACTTGCAACCGGTCGCCGACCCGCGGGTCCATGCGTTGCTGCTGATGGCGCCGCTGAGCCTGAAGTTCGGGCGCCAGACCCTGTCCGGCGTGCATGTGCCGGTGTTGCTCTACAGCGGCGACGTCGACAAGCTGGTGGCTTTGGACAAGAACGCTGCGGCCCTGGCCCGCAAGCTGCCGGTCGCGCCAGACTTTAGACTGTTGGCCGGGGCCGGGCACTTCGTGTTCATGGCGCCGTGCACCGAGGAGCAGTTGCTGAGCATGCCGGCCTTGTGCACCGACGCCGATGGCGTCGACCGCGAGGACATCCACCGCAATCTGATCGCCGAGGCCGGCCGCTTCTTCGCCCAGGCCCTGGGCAAGCCGAGCCGGGCCGGGATGCAGACCGCGGATCAGTGACTCAGGCGTCGGCCCGGCGCTTGAGCAGCAGGGTCAGGCCAAGGGCGCTGAGCGACAGCAGCGCCGCGCAGAAGAAAATCCACGAATACCCCAGGTTCAACGCCACCGCGCCCATCAAGGGCCCGGCAATCGCCAGCGCCAGGTCGAAAAACACCGCGTAGGCGCTCAAGCCGGCGCCTCGGCTGGTGCTGGGCACCTGCTTGATCGCTTCCACCCCCAGCGCCGGGTACACCAGCGACAGGCCGAAGCCGGCGAGCCCGGCGCCGATCATGGCGAACGCCGTCGATGGCGCCAGCCACAGCAGGATCAGGCCCAGGGTCTCGATGCTCATGCAGGCGATGGCCGCGCGATAACCGCCAAACCGGCTGATGCTGGAGATGAACAGCAGGCGCGAGAGGATGAAGCAGATGCCGAATACCGTCAGGCAATAGGCCGCGCCGGTCCAGCCGCGGCTGAGGTAGAACAGGGTAATAAAGGTGGTCAGGGTGCCATAGCCGATGGACGCCAGGCTCAGGCCGGCACCGTACGGCGCGATACGGCCGAACACCGCGCGAAACGACAGGCGCTCGCCACGGATCACCGGCACCGATGGCTTGTTGCGGATCAGCAGCAGGGCCAGGGCCGCCAGCAGCGACAGGGCCAGCCCCAGGCTTTCGAAACCGTAGTCGGCGACCATCACCACCCCCAGCGGCGCGCCGATGGCAATCGCGCCATAGGAGGCGATGCCGTTCCAGGAAATCGAGCGCGCGGTGTGCTCGGCGCCGACCTGGCCCATGCACCAGCTGATGGTGCCCACGCCGATCAGGCCCTGGGCCACCCCCAGCAGCAAACGTCCCAGCAACAGGACGCTCAGGCTGAGCAGCGGCAATGTTTGCAGGAGGCTGGACGCCAGGGTCAGCAGCCCGCTGAGGAAAATTCCCGCCAGGCCGTAGACGATTGCCCGTTTGGTGCCGATGTTGTCCGACAGGCGCCCGGCCATGGGCCGGCTGAGGAGGGTGGCCAGGTACTGCGAGCCGATGGTCAGCCCGGCCACCACCGCGCTGAAGCCCAGTTCGCCGTGGACGTAACCCGGCAGCACCGCGATCGGCAGGCCGATGCAGAGAAACGCGATAAAGGTATAGAAGACGATAGAGACGATCTGCAGGGTGATCGCCATGGAGCTGGGCACGGGCTGTTGTTGCGCAGACATGAGGGCTCGTTCGCGGGCGGGCGGTTGGAGAACTGCATCATGGCGCGGGCCGGAAATAAAAGGAAGCAGGCTAACGATTTCTTTATGGCCGGCTATTTATAGGGGTTGGGAGGACGTCATCGCTGCGTCTGTAGGAACGAGGCTTGCCCGCGATGCTTTTATAGCCGTACAAAAAAAGCCCCGTCACCAGGACGGGGCTTGCAAGCCGGCAACTGGTTGGCGTTTCTTAGAACACCACGCCCTGGCTGCGCAGGTAGTCGTCGTAGGTGCCGCTGAAGTCGGTCACGCCGTTCGGGCTCAGCTCGATGATGCGAGTGGCCAGGGACGACACGAACTCACGGTCGTGGCTGACGAAGATCAGCGTGCCCGGGTAGTTTTCCAGGGCCAGGTTCAGCGCCTCGATGGATTCCATGTCCAGGTGGTTGGTCGGTTCGTCCATCACCAGTACGTTGGGCTTTTGCAGGATCAGCTTGCCGAACAGCATGCGACCTTGCTCACCACCGGAGATGACCTTGACCGACTTGAGGATCTCGTCGTTGGAGAACAGCATGCGGCCCAGGGTGCCACGGATGATCTGCTCGCCCTGGGTCCACTGGCCCATCCAGTCGAACAGGCTGACGTCGTCTTCGAAGTCATGGGCGTGGTCCTGGGCGTAGTAGCCCAGCTCGGCGCTTTCGGTCCACTTCACCGAACCGGCGTCCGGGGTCAGCTCGCCCATCAGGGTGCGCAGCAGGGTGGTCTTGCCGATGCCGTTCGGGCCGATGATCGCCACGCGCTCGCCGGCTTCGACGGTGAAGCTGAAGTTCTTGAACAGGGTCTTGCCGTCGAAGCCCTTGGACATCTGCTCGATGGTCACGGCCTGGCGGTGCAGCTTCTTGGTCTGTTCGAAGCGGATGAACGGGCTGACGCGGCTCGATGGCTTGACCTCGGCCAGCTGGATCTTGTCGATCTGCTTGGCGCGGGAGGTGGCCTGCTTGGCTTTCGAGGCGTTGGCCGAGAAGCGGCTGACGAAGGTCTGCAGCTCGGCGATCTGGGCCTTCTTCTTGGCGTTGTCCGACAGCAGTTGCTCGCGGGACTGGGTCGCCGCGGTCATGTACTCGTCGTAGTTGCCCGGGAACAGGCGCAGCTCGCCGTAGTCCAGGTCGGCCATGTGGGTGCAGACGCTGTTGAGGAAGTGACGGTCGTGGGAAATGATGATCATGGTGCTGTTACGCGCCGTCAGAATCGTTTCCAGCCAGCGGATGGTGTTGATGTCCAGGTGGTTGGTCGGTTCGTCGAGCAGCAGCACTTCCGGATCGGAGAACAGCGCCTGGGCCAGCAAGACCCGCAGCTTCCAGCCCGGAGCCACTTCGGTCATCGGGCCGAAATGCTGTTCCAGGGGAATGCCCAGGCCCAGCAGCAGTTCACCGGCGCGGGACTCGGCGGTGTAGCCGTCCATCTCGGCGAAGTCGGTTTCCAGCTCGGCCACGGCCATGCCGTCTTCTTCGCTCATTTCCGGCAGCGAGTAGATGCGATCGCGCTCGGCCTTGACCTTCCACAGCTCTTCGTGACCCATGATCACGGTGTCGATCACGGTGAATTCTTCGTAGGCGAACTGGTCCTGGCGCAATTTACCCAGGCGAACGTTCGGCTCCAGCATGACCTGGCCACCGGACGGCTCGAGGTCGCCGCCGAGGATTTTCATGAAAGTCGACTTGCCGCAACCGTTGGCGCCGATCAGGCCATAGCGGTTGCCGCCGTTGAACTTGACCGAAACGTTCTCGAATAGCGGCTTGGCGCCGAACTGCATCGTGATGTTAGCTGTGGAGATCAATTACTTTACCTATCAAGGGGTTGCGAGCATCGTGTGGGCTCTTGGGCCATTCCCAGGGTATTCTGGAGCTTTTCCGTTTCGCCCCGGTCATCGCCAGGGTCGAGCCAGCGAGCATAAGTAGACAGCAACATCTGGACGCTATGGCCAAGTTGCTGGGCAATAAAGGTGGGAGGTCATGTTGGAATTTGGCGCGCATTGTCGCATATGTGCGCCGGCAGTTGTATGACAGTGACCCACGGATTTTTCATCCAGGCCGGTAAGCGTCAGGCATTGTAAAAATCGCCGCTGCGGATTTGTTCCGGGCAATGCGACTTAAGTCGTGGAATAGCGGACGGACACATTTTCACAAATCGGAGTTAACCTTTGGTTACAAACTGTGGCTAAAATGCCGACCAGTTGCCACATGCCATCATTGGCATGGGCTCAGGGACGTGCCTTCAGGACCTCTTATCGCTTTCGGACGCTGCATATGACCCCGGCCCAGGTGGCCTACGTGGGGGCGCAGTATGTTCTCTTCTGACATGTGACGATTTCCGTGAAACTCATCATTGCCGCTGTTTACGTTTTATCCATCGCGTATGTGCACCTGCGTGGTCGCGTGCGCCATAAACTGGGCCGCCAGCTGAGTGATCACTCGACCTTCCTGGCCCCGATCAACTGCTTCCTTTATCTGTTCTCGAAGATCCCCAACCGCCCGTACCTCGATCCGGCCGACTTTCCCGACCTGAGCCCGTTGCAGGCCCACTGGGAAGAAATCCGCGCCGAGGGCCAGAGCCTGCTCAGGGCCGGGGAGATCAAGCGTTCGGAGCAGTACGACGACGTCGGCTTCAACTCGTTCTTCAAGACCGGCTGGAAGCGCTTCTACCTCAAGTGGTACGGCGACAGCCATCCTTCGGCGATGAAGCTGTGCCCGCGGACCACCGAACTGGTGCAAAGCATCGGCTCGATCAAGGCGGCGATGTTCGCCGAACTGCCGCCGGGTTCGAAACTGGTGCGCCACCGCGACCCTTATGCCGGTTCCTACCGTTACCACCTGGGCCTGGAAACGCCCAACAGCGCCGGTTGCTACATCAATGTCGACGGAGAGCACTATCACTGGCGCGACGGCGAAGCGGTGATGTTCGACGAGACTTACATCCACTACGCGGAAAACACCACCGAGCAGAACCGCATCATCCTGTTCTGTGACGTCGAGCGGCCGATGAAGTACCGCTGGGCCGCCGCCTTCAACCGCTGGTTCAGCCGCACCGTGATGGCCGCCGCCGGTTCGCCCAACGATGCCGGCGACCGCACCGGGGGCCTGAACCGCGCCTTCACCAGGCTGTACAAGATCCGCCTGCGCGGTAAAGAGCTGAAAAAGCGCAACCGCAAGCTTTATTACCTGGAAAAGTGGGCGATCTTCGCTGCGCTGTTGCTGCTGTTCATCTTCATCTGATTCGCCGGATGGCGAATTGCCGGTCGCGGGCAAGCCTCGCTCCTACAGGGGCTCTGTAGGGGCGGGGCTGGCCCGCGATCACGTCCTCAAGGCTTGTCCACTCCCAACTGCTGCCACATCTTCGCGGTGATCCGCTGCCGATGGGCGTAGCCGTGCCACGGATCCCGGGGCAAGGCCTCCAGGCGCTGACTCAGGTTCGCCACATTCCACTGCTGGGCATGCCGGACATCGCCCAGTTCATCCCGCGCGATCGGCACCGAGACCGGCAGCCCGGGGCGGGCCCGTACCGAATAGGCGGCCACGGTGCTGGCGCCACGGGTGTTGCGCAGGTAATCGACGAAGATTTTGCCGACCCGGTTTTTCGGGCCCATGGTCGCGGTGATGCGCTCCGGCAACTGCTGCGCCATGAATTGCGCGATGGCCTTGGCGAAACCTTTGACCGTATCCCAGTCGGCCTTGCGCGCCAGCGGCACGATCAGGTGCATGCCTTTGCCGCCGCTGGTTTTCAGGAAGACCTGCAAACCCAGTTCATCGAGCACCGAAAGGGTCAGCTGGGTGGCCTCCTGCATGCTTTTCCAGGGCAGCGCCGGGTCCGGGTCGAGGTCGAGCACGAACAGGTCCGGGGTTTCGATCTGGTCGTGGGTCGCGCCCCAGGTGTGCAACTCGATGGTGCCCATCTGCACCGCGCCGATCAGCGCCGCAGTGCTGTCGATTTCCATCAGGCGCGCGTGGCCGGGGTCCAGCGCCGGGTCGAGGTGGCGGATATGGGGGATGGCCAGGTGCTCGGCATGTTTCTGGAAAAACTGCTCGCCTTCCACCCCTTCGGGGGCCCGCAGCAACGACACCGGCCGGTCGCGCAGGTGCGGCAGGATCTGCTCGTCGATGCTGGCGTAGAACTGCGCCAGTTGCAGCTTGGTGGTCCCGGATTGCTGGTCGATGACCCGATCCGGGTGGGTGATCCTGACCCCGGCGACGCTGTGGACGGCCGATTTGTCCGAACGGGCGGCCGTGCCCCGGCTGCGCGTCTCGACGGCCTTGGAGGTCTGCGGCTGCTCGCGAACGATCTCCCTGGCCGGCTTATCGCTGCGCAGAGCGATGAACGCCGCTTGGCGCACCACCTGCTCGCGGGTCCACTCGGCGAACTCGACTTCGGCCACCAGTTGCGGCTCGATCCAGTGCACGCCGCGGGCCTGGGCCGCGGTCAGGGGCTTGGCCAGGGGCGATGAATCCCGCTCAAGTTCCTGCATCCGCTCATGCAGCTGCTTCAAGGTCTGCTGGTCGAAACCGGTGCCGACCCGGCCGGCGTACACCAGCCCGCTCGCGTCATTGACCCCCAGCAGCAGGGCGCCAAAGCCGCTGCGCGAACCTTGCGGGCGGGTATAGCCGACCACCATGAACTCCTGGCGCAGCCGGCATTTGAGCTTGATCCAGTCGGTGCTACGGCGCGACACATAGGGGCTGCCGGCCCGCTTGCCGATCACCCCCTCCAGGGACAGGGCGCAGGCGCTTTCGAGGATGTCGTGGTGCTGGGCGGCAAAGGCTTCGGAAAAGCGCAGGACCTTGCTCGATTTGCGCCCGAGCGCCTGCTTGAGGGCCTGACGGCGTTCTTCCACCGGCGTTTCGCGCAAGTCCTCGCCCTGCAGAAAAGGCGCATCGAACAGGTAATAAATGATGTCCACGCTGCGGCCGATATCGAAGGCGTTCTGCAGCGCCTGGAAGTCCGGCAGGCCTTCGTCGTTGAGCACTACCATTTCGCCGTCGAGCCAGCTGTCCTTGAGCTTCAGGGCGGCCAGGGCCTTGGCTTGCTGGGGCAGGCGGCTGGTCCAGTCGTGACCGTTGCGGGTCAGCAGGCGCACCTCGCCGTCCTGGATTCGCGCCAGGATCCGGTAGCCGTCGAACTTGATCTCGTAGCGCCAGTCGCCGCTGGGCGCCTTGTCCACCAGGGTCGCCAGCTGCGGCGCCAGGCTTTGCGGCAGGACCACGGCTTTTTTCCCCGATGGTTTTTTCTCGGCTTTTTTTGCGGCCTGGGGTTTGGCGCTGGCAGCTGTGCGGTCGCCCACTGTGGCGCCACTGAGCACGCTCCTGGGCAGGGCCCGGACCACGTCGTACTCGTCGCTCGGTCGCGCCTGGGCATCCTGCTCCTTGATCAGCAGCCACTGCTCCTTGTCGCCGCTGCCGCGCATATGGGTGCGCACCAGGGCCCAGTCGCCGCCGAGCTTCTCACCGATCAGGGTGAACTTGAGCTTGCCCGCCCGATAGCTGGCGTCGGGGTCGTCATGGGGTTGCCAGACGCCATGGTCCCAGACGATCACATCACCGGCGCCGTATTGCCCGGCGGGGATGCTGCCCTCGAAATCGCCATAGCTCAGCGGGTGGTCCTCGACATGCACCGCCAGGCGTTTTTGCCTGGGGTCCAGGCTTGGACCCTTGGGCACCGCCCAGCTTTTCAGGCTGCCGCCCAGTTCCAGGCGAAAGTCGTAATGCAGATTGCGCGCATCGTGCTTCTGGATCACGAAACGCAGGGCCGAGGTGGATTTGACGGAGGCTTTGTCCGCCGCCGGCTCCGAGGTGATTGCGAAGTTGCGCTTGCGCTGGTATTCACTCAGGGATTTGGCCATGACCCACTACCTCGTATGGCGAGCCGCGTGGTTCAGGCGCGGGAGCTCTTCGTGGTTTTCCTGGTCTTGCCGGGTTTGTCCGGGCTGGCCGGCGCCTTGCTCCTGGATCTGCTTCCCAGGCTGCGCTTGAGCATCTCGGTCAGGTCGATGACATCGGCGCTCTTGCGTTGCTCTTCGCCGGTGCTGCTTTCCACGTCCTCGATCTTGCCGGCCCGGGCCTTTTTCTCCACCAGGGCCATGATTTTGTCGGTGAAGCTGTCGCGGTATTCCTCCGGCTGCCAGTCGGCGCTCATGTCCGCCACCAGGCGCCTGGCCATGTCCCGTTCGCCCTTGGCCAGGTCCGGGTGAGTCACCTCCGGCCCCAGGGCCAGTTCGTCGAGGCTGCGCACCTCGGCCGGCCAGCGCAGCATCACCAGCACTAGTGCCGACTCCAGCGGCATCAGCGCCGCCAGATGCTGGCGGGTGTGCAGCACCACCAGGGCCAGGGCGACTTTCGAGGTGCTCTGCAGGGTTTCGCGCAGCAGCGCATAGACCTTGCCGCCACGCTTGTCGGGGGCCAGGAAGTAGGGGGTGTCGATGTTCTGCAGCGGGATCTGCTGGCTGTCGACGAAGGCGAAGATGTCGATGGTCTGGGTCGACAGCGGGTGGGCCGAGCGGATTTCGTCCTCGCTGAGCAGCACATAGCGGCCTTTTTCGTAGGCCACGCCCTTGACGATATGTTCCTTGCCGACTTCCTTGCCGGTGACCTTGTTGACCCGCTTGTAACCCACCGGGTCCATGCTGCGCTGGTCCAGCCAGTCGAAGTCCACGCCCTGGGAGGAGGTCGCCGAGACCAGCGCCACCGGAATGTGAACCAGGCCGAAACTGATCGCGCCTTTCCAGATTGCCCGTGCCATGAGCCTGTCCCCGTATTGACTGTGGAATCGCCATGCAGCGACTGGTTTTCAGGTGACCCGTGGCGCGGCGCGAAAGTTTCCCTGGGGTGCCGGCCTGCATGGGCAAGCCGATAACTCGTGTTACATGTCTGACGGATTATTTAATTAACAAGGCCGAACGCGCGACGTAGCCTGGACTCGAATGCGATAACTCGTCGCCATCCAAGAGGGTCGCCATGAATAACCTGCTTCGCGGCCTTGCCGTGTTCGCACTGATGAGCGGGGCCAGCACCGCAGCGTTCGCCGCGCCCCAGGCAGCGCATACGGGCAGCAGGCCAACGTCCGCCATGCTGCTGGCACAGAACCTGCCCGGCAGCAACAACAACCCCTACAACAGCCCGATTCGCCGGGCCAACCCCAACAGTATGCAGGGCACCCAGCCCAGCGCCCCGGCTGTCCGTGGGGTTAATCCGGTACCCGTGCAACGCCCTCCGACCCTGGAGAACGGCGGTATCGGCAACGGCTACCCGCGCACCATCACCCAGCCAAGGATCATCGACCCGACACCCGTGACCCCACCGCGTAACCAACAGCAGCGATAAACGCTGACCGCCCGAGGCCGATGCCGGCCCCGGGCGGAAACCTTTTTATCGACAGAAGGAATCGTGCATGTTGCGTAAAACCCTCTTGGCAACCGTCTGTGCCAGTCTTTTTCTGAGCAGTGCGCTACCGGTCGCGGCCGCCCCCAGTCAACCGTTGCAGAGCGAGCTGGGCCCCCTCAGCGTGACCCCGCTGGTCGAAGGCCTGGATCACCCCTGGGCCCTGGCGTTCCTGCCGGACCGCCAGGGCATCCTGGTGACCGAGCGGCCGGGCAACCTGCGGCTGGTTGGCTCCGACGGCAAGCTCTCGGCGCCCCTGGGCGGCGTGCCGCAGGTCTGGGCGAAGGGCCAGGGTGGCTTGCTGGATGTGGTGCTGTCGCCGGACTTCAAGCAGGACCGCCTGGTCTACCTGTCCTACGCCGAAGGCGGCGGCGAGGGCGGCACGGCGGGGACGGCGGTGGGGCGCGGACGGCTGTCCGAGGACCTGAAGACGCTCAAGGATTTCCAGGTGATTTTCCGCCAGGCGCCCAAGCTCTCCACCGGTAATCATTTCGGTTCGCGCCTGGTGTTCGACCGTGACGGCTACCTGTTCATCACCCTGGGGGAAAACAACGAGCGCCCGACCGCCCAGGACCTGGACAAGTTGCAAGGCAAGATCGTGCGCCTGTATCCGGATGGCCGGATTCCGCAGGACAACCCCTTTGTCGGCCAGCCGGGCGTGCGCCCGGAGATCTGGTCCTACGGCCACCGCAACCCCCAGGGCGCGGCGCTCAATCCCTGGAGCGGCACCCTGTGGGATAACGAGCACGGGCCCAAGGGCGGCGACGAAATCAACCTGATCGAGCGTGGCAAGAACTACGGCTGGCCCCTGGCGACCCACGGCATCAACTATTCCGGCGCGCCGATTCCCGAAGCCCAGGGCAAGACTGCCCCAGGCACCGTGGGCCCGCAGCATGTCTGGGAGAAATCCCCCGGCATCAGCGGCATGGCCTTCTACGACGGCGACCGCTTCAAGGCCTGGCAACACAACCTGTTCATCGGCGCCCTGGCGTCCCAGGAACTGATCCGCCTGCAATTCGACGGCGACAAGGTGGGCCACGAGGAGCGCCTGCTGGGCGAACTCAAAGAGCGCATCCGCGACGTGCGCCAGGGGCCGGACGGTTATCTGTATGTGCTGACCGACGAGGACAAGGGCAGGCTGTACAAGGTCGGCCTGGAATAACCCAGGCCCTTCTTCTGTAGGAGCGAAGCTTGCTCGCGAAAAAATCTTCAACGATAACGCGTGTTGGCAGGATGAATCGCCGCTTCGCGGCTATCGCGAGCAAGCTTCGCTCCTACAGAGGCACTGCGGGCGGGTAGAGGATCACCGCCGCCTGCAGCTTGCCGCTGCCGAAACGGCACATCTTGGCGAACTCGCCATGGCTCACCGGCAGGTGCTGGCAATCCATCGGCTGGCGGTGCTGGCTGTGGTCGACATCGGGATCGTGCAGGTAGACGAACTCTTCGTCGCAGTCGGTGACCATCACCCAATGCGGGGCCTTGGAGCGGGTCAGGCGGTAGCTGCTGATCAGCACCAGGGGCTGGCCGCCATCGGCCAGCAGCTTCGGCAGGTCCAGCGGGCCGCCCAGCACCTGCAAGACGTCGCTGCTATCCAGCTGGGCGCAGAACTCCTCATGCACCAGGCGCATGACGTCTTTTTTATGCTCGTCGCGCACCCCGCCGAGAAACAGCGGCCCCCGGGTATTGACCTGCAGCCTGACCCTGAAGCCCCGGCGCCACGCGGCCAGCGCCAGCCCCTGGGGGCTGCAGCCGCCGTGGCCGGAGGTCATGAACACGGTGGTCGCCTCGCGCCACAGCTGCAGTTCTTCACGGCGCTCCAGGGCGCGCCCGGGCTGCAGCGCGGCCATGGCCATCAGCAGGCAGGCCGGGCCGCAAGTGAAGTCGGTGGTCTGCTGGTAATAGGGCACGCGGATGGTGCGAGTCTCGCGATGCTGCAGGATGCGCTTTTCCAGGCGCAGGGCATCGGCGTGGTCCTCGTAGTAGTCGTGCAGCACGGCGAAGCGTCGGTAGCCGCTGCGTTCGTACAGGGCGATGGCCGTCGGGTTGTCGCTGCGCACCTCAAGCCGCAGGTAGGCGCAGTCATGCTCCCGCGCGCAGGCTTCGATCCGCTCCAGCAGGCGCTTGCCCAGGCCCGACCCGCGGGCCTCGACCGCGATGGCGATCGAGTACAGGCGGGCCAGGGAGGTCCCGCGATGGAACAGCACCAGGGCATAACCCAGCAGTTGTCCCGCCTGCTCGGCGACGATCAGGCACGCATGGGCGCGGCTGATCATCCACTGGAAGCTGCGCACCGTCAGGCGATCGGTGGTGAAACACTGCTGTTCCAGTCGCACTAAAGCAGGCAAGTCCTCAGGTGTGGCAATGCGAAAGACAAGATCCATATAACCGCCGTAAAAGTTGCGTAACGAAACGAGACTTTCAAAAAAGTTCGTGCTTAATAGAAAAGGTCTTGTTCTTAAGCGGATCAAACATTATGTCAGCGGTACAAGGTCATTGGCGTGGAGTATCCGAGCAAAGTCTGCCGGCGACAATAACTCCGGTTAATTATTTTTCAGCGATGAGTGAAACTTCCAGTCAGTTGCTGATTATTGTCGAGCGCAAGGAAGATTGGGCCTCCTATTTCCCCAGCGAAGACATCCTCAGCGCTCAGGAGTACCTGGAACAGACCCGAGAAACCCAGCCCGGCAAGCGGGTCCAGGTGATCAACCTGTGCCGCAGCTACAAGTACCTGGGCCACGGTTACTACTGCTCGCTGCTGGCCGAGGCGCGGGGGCACAAGGTGATTCCCTCGGTGCGCACCATCAGCGAGCTGACCCGCAAATCGCTCTACGGCCTGGCCCTGGACGACCTGGATAAAACCCTGGAAAAGGCCCTGAGCAATCATCTTTACAGCGATACCGAAGGTTTTACCCTGACCCTGTATTTCGGCAAGACCCATATCGAACCGTTACAGGAGTTGGCGCGCCAGTTATTCGAAGTCTTTCCCTGTCCAATATTGCTGGTGGACTTCAAACGAACTAACGGTTGGCATATCGAAGGCGTGAAGTCCGGCGCCTTACATAAGTTGCGCGAAGACCAGGAAGATCAATTCGCCCATTCCCTGGACAGTTTCAGTCGCAAGATCTGGCGCATGCCGCGCTCGAAAAGATTGGCCCGCTATGACCTGGCAATCCTCCATGACCCGCAGGAAGCCCTGCCGCCTTCCAACGCCCGGGCACTGGAGAATTTTGTCCGGGTCGGCAAGGGCCTGGGCATCGACGTCGAACTGATCGAGAAGAAGGATTACTCGCGTATCGCCGAGTACGACGCCTTGCTGATCCGCGAGACCACCAGCGTCGACAACCACACCTACCGCTTCGCCAAGAAGGCCGAAAGCGAGGGCCTGGTGGTGATGGACGACCCTGCCTCGATCCTGCGCTGCACCAACAAGGTCTACCTGACCGATCTGCTGAAAAGCCACCAGCTGGGCATGCCCGCCACCGAGATTCTCTACAAGGAGCGACCGGAAGATTTCGAGCGGGTTGGCGAACGCCTGGGCTTCCCACTGGTGCTGAAGATTCCCGACGGCTGTTTCTCCCGTGGGGTGATCAAGGTCGAGAGCCAGCAGGCGCTGCTGGAGGCCACCGCCGAGCTGTTCGAACATTCGGTGTTGCTGCTGGCCCAGGAGTTTTTCTACACCGAGTACGACTGGCGCATCGGCGTGCTCAACCGCAAGCCGATCTTCGCCTGCCAGTACTTCATGTCCAAGGGCCATTGGCAGATCTACAACCACAAGGCCAAGGGCCAGGACATCAACGGCGAATGCCGCACCCTGGCGGTCCACGAGGCGCCGCGGGCGGTGGTGGAACTGGCGGTGAAGACCGCCAACCTGATCGGCGACGGCCTGTACGGCGTCGACCTCAAGCAGTCCGGCGACAAGGTGGTGGTGATCGAAGTCAACGACAACCCCAACCTGGACGCCGGCATCGAAGATGCCTACCTGCGTGACGACCTGTATTCCCTGGTGCTCGAGGAGTTCGTCCGCCGCCTGGAACTCAAGCGCCGCGGGCAGGCCTGGTGAACGGCCGATGATCAAGAGCTACCAGTTGAGCCAGGGCCGCCTGCTGCCGGTGGAGAACCTGGATGCCGAAGTGATGCTGTTCAGCAACCCGGACCCCGCCGAGCGCGATCTGCTGCGCACCGGCTTCAAGCTCGACGAACACGCCCTGGCCTCGGCGCTGGACCCGGACGAGGTGTCGCGCATCGAGTTTCACCCGGACAACCTGTTCCTGATCTGGAAACGCCCGGAGAACTACTCCGGCGGCGGCAGCCTGTCGTTCGAGGTGTCGTCCTGCGGCCTGCTGTTTTCCCCGCAACGCCTGCTGGTGATCGCCCACGACGACAGCCAGCTCAGCGGCCTGGGCGCGCGGCAGGCCCTGAATAGCCCCCTGGATGTGCTGCTGGACCTGCTGTCCACCAACATCCATCACTACCTGGGGCACCTCAAGGTGATCAAGATGGTCGCCCGCGAGTTGCAGCAGCAGTTCAACGACTCGATGGAAAACCGCCACCTGATCCAGATGTTCAACCTCAGCGAGAGCCTGATCTATTACATCAACGCCATTCACAGCAACGGCGCGGTGCTGACCCGGCTGCGCAACCACGCCGAGAAGGCGCACTTCAGCGCCGAGGCCGTCGGCCTGATCGACGACCTGATCATCGAGAACAACCAGTGCTACAAGCAGGCGGAGATCTATTCGACGGTGTTTTCCGGGCTGATCGACGCGCGCGGCAACCTGATGAACAACAACATGAACAGCCTGTTGCGCAAACTGACCCTGATCAACGTGGTGTTCCTGCCGCTGAACCTGATCGCCAGCATCGGCGGCATGTCCGAATTCAGCATGATGACCGCCGGCACCCCGTGGTGGATTGCCTACCCGCTGTTCCTCGTGGCGATGCTGCTGGGGGCAGGGGGGATGGTGCTCGGGCTCAGGCGCCTGGCCGGCGGCAACGGCAAGTGCGCCTGAGGTTTCAGGCCGGTTGCAGGGTCAGTACCTCAAAGCCGTCGCGGGTCACCGCCACAGTGTGTTCCCACTGCGCCGACAGGCCGTTGTCGCGAGTGACCACGGTCCAGCCGTCTTTCAGGCCGCGCACCCGGGCGCTGCCCTGGTTGATCATCGGCTCGATGGTGAACACCATGCCTTCGCGCAGCTCCAGGCCGGTACCGGGGCGACCGAAATGCAGGACCTGCGGTTCTTCGTGCATCTGCCGGCCGATGCCATGGCCGCAGTACTCGCGCACCACGCTGTAGCCCCGGGTTTCGGCGTGTTTCTGGATGGCATGGCCGATATCGCCAAGGCGCGCGCCGGGGCGGACCACCTTGATGCCTTCCCACATCGCCTCGAAGGTGGTGCTCACCAGGCGCTGGGCCTTGGGGCTGACATTGCCGATCAGGTACATCTTGCTGGAGTCGGCGATAAAGCCGTTCTTTTCCAGGGTGATGTCGATGTTGATGATATCGCCGTCCTTGAGGATGGCCTTCTCATGGGGCATGCCATGGCACACCACTTCGTTGATCGAGGTGTTGATCGAGTAGGGGTAGTTGTACTGGCCCTTGCTGGCCGGACGGGCGCCCAGGTCGTGGCGGATAAAGCGCTCCACGGCCGTGTCCAGTTCCATGGTGGAAAGGCCGGGCGCGACCAGGTCGTCGAGAAAGCTGAACACCGTTGCCAGCAGGCGCCCGGATTCACGCATCAGCGCCAGCTGCTGCGGGGTCTTGATCAGGGCCTGGGTCATGCGCTGCGCCCCCGGATCAGGTCGCTCTTGTTCAGCAGCAGTTTGTTGATCAGGTCGTTGTAGGCCAGGTGCGGATTGAGCTCGGCCAGCAGGCCAATCTTGATCCAGAACTCGGCCTGGGCGTTGATGGAGCGATCCATGGCGTCGCTGGCGACGCGGATCTGTTCATGCAGTTGATCTGAAATCTTGACGATGCCCACGGGGTTTCTGTCCTGGTAAATATACGAAGCATATACGTTTCGTATATTTTTCGGCAAATGGCAGATGGCTCGACTTGTCATTGGCCATTGACTCACCAGCGACCCGCCGGTTAATTTCCTGGCCATGACTTTTTCCGCATTGCGTTCCCAGCCAAGCATTATTACCGCCATTCCTGATTGGCGGGTCTGACACTGCACCCAACCCGCCCTAGAGGCGGGTTTTTTCTTTCTGTCTCCGGGGCTTTCAACACAGCCAGGAGAGCCGTATGAACCATCCCGCCGAGCCCGACACGCAACTGGACCTGCTTGAGCACTACGTGAAGAAGATTCTCGCGGCGCCGGTCTACGACCTGGCGGTGCGCACGCCGTTGCAGCCGGCGCCGGCCCTGTCGGCGGCGCTGGGCAATCAGGTGCTGCTCAAGCGCGAGGACCTGCAACCGACCTTTTCCTTCAAGATCCGTGGCGCCTACAACAAGCTGGTGCAACTCAGCGACGAGCAAAAGCGCCGCGGGGTAATCACCGCTTCCGCCGGCAATCACGCCCAGGGCGTGGCGCTGGCGGCGCAGGAGCTGGGGATCAAGGCGACCATCGTCATGCCTTCCACCACGCCGCAGCTGAAGGTGCAGGGCGTCAGCAGCCGCGGCGCCGAGGCGGTGCTGCAGGGCGAGAGTTTTCCCTTCGCCCTAGCCCATGCCCTGCAATTGGCCGAGCGTAGCGGCCAGACCTTTGTCTCGCCCTTCGACGACCCGGACGTGATCGCCGGGCAGGGCACGGTGGGCATGGAGATCCTGCGCCAGCATCCCGGGCGCCTGGACGCAATCTTCGTCCCGGTGGGCGGTGGCGGATTGATCGCCGGCATCGCGGCCTATGTGAAATACCTGCGGCCCGAGGTGCGCATCGTCGGCGTCGAGTCCGAGCACTCCAACTGTCTGCAGCAGGCGTTGCGGGTTGGGGAAAGGGTGGTGCTGCCCAGTGTCGGTACCTTCGCCGACGGCGTTGCCGTGGCGCAGGTCGGCGCCCATTGTTTCGAGTTGTGCCGAGCGCTGGTCGATGAGGTGATCACGGTCAGCAACGACGAACTCTGCTGCGCAATGAAGGACATCTACGACGACACCCGCTCCATCACCGAGCCGTCGGGGGCGCTGGCGGTGGCCGGGATCAAGCAGTACGTGGCCCGCAGCGGCGTACAGGGCGAAACCCTGGTGGCCATCGATTCCGGGGCCAACATCAACTTCGATCGCCTGGGGCAGGTGGCCGAGCGCGCGGCCTTGGGCGCGGTCGCGCTGGGGTGAGAAGGGAGCAGGGCCTCTGTAGCCGCTGGCGCAGCCTGCGCACGAGCGCGAAGCACTCGCCAGCCGAACCACTGATACACCGCGTTGCCTGGCTTGGCGGCCACTGCATCGGAGTGCCGCCCAAACCGATCGCAGCCTGCGGCAGCGGCTCCATCTCCCGCGATGTAGCCGCTGCGCAGGTTATTCCGCGCGGGCCTTCTCGACCTTGTCCGCGGCGGACCACAGGCGGTAGCGCACTTCGACGTCCTTGGGGGCGTAGATCACGATCGGCAGCTTGCTGTTGTAGCGCAGCACGAAGCCTTCGCCGACCACCGGCACGAACGCCTGCTTGCTGGTGCCCTCGGGGCAGGCCATCAAGGTGCTCATCGGCCCGCTGACCTTGTCCAGGCGGTAGTAGGGGTAACCCCAGCCTTCCAGGTTCTTCTCTTCCAGGGTGCCGCCCAGGCGCTGACGGTTGCAGTCGACGGTCAGGGTCTTGCCGGCCAGGACCTCGACCTTGAAGTCCTCTTCCTTGGCCTGCTTGGGCAGATGGATCACCTGACGCACAAAACCTTCTTCAGCCTTGGGGTAGGGCGCCACGTCTTCGAGTTTGGCCGCATGGCTCAGGGTGGACAGACCGCTCAACAGCACAGCGATGGCGGTGGAAACAGGGAAAAAGCGCATAAGGCCTCCTTGCAGGTTGATCGACGGCCTCCCAATGGAGGGAGCCGTTTGCTTGAAACGCCGGGCAGTTTGACTGGGTAACGACCGGTCATGCAAACCGTGGCCATTTCGCTCCGGCAAATTGCCGGGTGACCAACGGCAAATCCGGCAATCTGCACGACGCGGTCCGCCGATGGTGCTTTACAACCCGATGATTTATCACGGCATGACAACGAGCACGAAGACGGCACGCTTAATGCTCCATTCACTATCAACGAGAAGTCGGCCGCTCCCATTCGCAGGAGGTCATCCCCCTGACGGAGGTATCGGGACATCACGTGAAAAAAGCCCACTACTCAGAGCAAAAAAGAATTTAGTAGAAGCGCAAATACGGCCTAGTCTAGGAATTGGCTTTCTCTTCCAGGGAGGTTTAGTCACGCCGTACGCCGTATTTCGGGGGTGGAATCCCGAGACGATATTCTTGCCATCATTGAATGGCCACTGCACCAACGGAGAGATCTGCCATGTTCTTATCTGCCTTGGAACTGCGCAATATCATTGAATGCAGCTTCCTGCCCAAACGCTGCGAGTGCACCCTGAGCCCCGACCTGCACATGACCGTGAAAGTCTATGGCGACCATGAAACCGACCGCGTGGACCTGGTGGTCACCGGTATCGATGCGGCGAGCCTCAACGGCTGCCGGGAAATCAACGATTTGATCGCCGAGTTGCGCTACGACCTGGCGAACCATCCGGGAAGCCAGCCCATCGCCCTCAAGTCCAGGGTTCATTGATCGGCGGCTTTGCCAATGCCTGTGTTGCTTGCCTGACCTGGATAAATCCCGGGCCAGGCGCAAACTCGACCCTCACCGCGAATAAAATCCCTGCCTGAATCTCACAAAGCTGCCTGTAACCTTGCACGCGGTAGAGCAGGGCAGTCCTCAGTTCTGATAACTGCAAGCGTCCGACAGCTTGCGGTAACTGATGGCTTCCAGCTTGCCCGCCTTGTCGATAAAGGTCATGTCCGCGGTGACCACCTTGCACTCCGGCGTCGCGGGCTCGGTCATCGACACCACCTTGGCCACGTTCAGCGGCATGCCATAGTGATAAGGCACCGGCTGCACCTGGGCCGTGTCCGCCTGAGCCACACCCACGACCCCGGCAAACGCCAGGGCCCCGACCAGCAAAATACGCATGTTCATGAGCGTTCTCCGATAAGCCCGACAAAACCGCATCGAGCGCGCCGCGGAGGGCGACAGGGGATTCTGCGCTGCGCGGTCGCGTACAGTTTTGGGCTGGGGGATTAATCGAAGATTAAGTAGGGGGCTAATGATTTGTGCGGGAGGGAGACTGCCCGACGAAATGTGCTTTGCGCAGAAACGCCTATTCGATGTCAGCGGGGGCCTGAAGGCAGGGGACAGAAGCCCCTGCCTTGCAGGTCGTCAACGCCTGGCCCGATTCCGGGCAGGCATTGAATGCACTTATTTCTTGTCTTTCTCCTTTTCTTCCTCTTCTTTCTCCAGCAGATCGATCCCGCGGATATCGAAGTAGCATTGCCCGCTCACCGACTTGGCTGAGCGCTGCGCCAGGGACTGGACCAACTGGTCATGTATGAAGTGGCCGAACAACAGGCTCACTTCCTCCGGCAATGGCGACAGTTGTTCCTTGAACCATTCCTCTTCCAACAGCACCTGCCACACCAGCATCTGCTGCGGTGTGCCGGCGGCCCTGTAGCCATCCCGCGTCCGGCCGCTGCGCATGCTGCGGGCTTCGCTGTCGACATCTTCCAGCCAGCCGAGTTGTGCCCTTAGTGTCTCGCGCTCGGTTTGCAGTTCCTGGGTGCGCTTGAGGCGGGCCTGCCTCTTTTCCGGGGTTTCCACCGGGCGGCCAAACATCCCGGCGCTATTTCCCGCGGCATACTGGCTGGCGTTCAGGCGATCTTCCTCTTCGCCGATTTCCCGCAGGCGCTGCACATAAGGGCGCGAGATCGACGCCAGCCAGCGGATATACAAACGCATATGGCCGAGGAAGGGCGCTTGGTCACCCAGGTTGAGGTTTTTCAGCTGGGCGATGCTGGCCTTGGCGGCCGACTGGTACTTCTTGACCAGCCCAAGGGCAGTTTTTCCGTTGATATGGTCGTTGAAGGTGAACAGCTCAGCAGTATCGGCATCCTTTTCGTATAAGTCTTCGAGATGAAGGAAAGGTACTCCTGCCTGGAACGCTGCGCGGTACATGCGGTGCAAGCTGACCAGGGCCAGCTCGGCGCTGGGTTTCTGCTCGCCGGGCAGCAGGCTGCCACCGATATCCTCGCTGACCCCGGGCATCAGTTCCTCACGCCACTTGGCGTTGCCTTTGCCAAGCAGGCTGGCCCGCCGGTAAAAGCGTCGCTCGTGGGCGGCGACCAGATGCAGCGCCTGCCTGACCTGCTTGGGCAGGACATTGGCGTCCCCCAGCACGTTACTGGTGGGCACGGGTATATAGTCGTCGATCAGCGGTATTTCGCTACGGCTGCGGTCCACCGCGTCGAACAGGCCGGCGAACAGAATGACCACCTGGGCGCCCTGGTACTCCACTTTCTCGCCATCGATCAGGCAGCGCTCCAGCAGGCGATACAGAAAGCCCCGAGCCAGGGTGGCGCCGTAGTCGAAGCCGTACACGGACAGTTCGATACGCTTAAGGGGCGGGCCGCTCAAGGCCTTGACCTTGCTCACTTCGTCGTTCAGGTAGTCGATGGCGCCATCGATGCGAATATTGGCTCCAGTCTTGGCTATCTCAGCCATGATGGGGTTGTCGCGCAGGGGCGGTACGACTTCAGCCGCGGCGTCAACCACCGCGCCTTTTAACACTTTGAAGACTTTGTAGGGGGCATTTACCAAGTCGCCCAGGTCACGCTTCAAGCGCTCCCACCAGTCATGACCTTTCAGCACATCCTTGAGGATCTTTTTCCCTTCGTCCTTTGCCACATCCTTGGGCACATCGGCTGCCTTGCTGCCTGCGGTATCCACGCCGGCATTGGCGGTGGTGGTCAGGTCTGCGATGTACTCCGTGCCCATTCCTGAAAGGTATAGCCTTCGATAATTGTAAGAGGCTTCATCCTTTCCAGTAGTGGGGTGCGCCATATACATCTTGCCGACGTTACTAACCCGACCTGACTGCAAGTCTTTCAGTAGGTGACGTCCAAAGCCGTCGAAAAAGAATCCGATCCGCAAAGTTCGTTCACAAGTAGTGATATGCGAGTTTTTGGTTGGTCCCGCACAACGGGCGCCGGCAGCCGCAGCCAAATCAGCATTACGGGTACTCATTGGGATTTGGTTTCCTGATCCTTGGAGTTAGAGACTGGTGGCGCATCCTTGAGGTTTTCATAAGGAGTGTCCAGGTTGGCACTCCAGGCTAGGCGAACTTGGTCTCCGGGGAAGAAATGCACGTGTAGATATCGATCAGTGCGTTGACGAGGTGGGTTAGCGATCTCGACTGATAAGGTTTCTTTTTGAACTCCTTGGCGAACTTGCTCACCTGTACGACCTTTTATCCAATCTACTTTCAGCGTTTTGCCTTCAATGCGCCAACAGCAGGTTGCTCCGCCCCCTCCGTTTGCCGTGGCATTGCCCCCCCAGTTGTCATTAACGAAGTAGCTGAAGATAGGGCGATCCGTTTGGTTGTGAACGTAGAGCATTGCCCCCGGCATTTGGCTGTACTGCCATATGAAATAGGCAGCAATTAGTCCCCCCCAGACCAACAGATTGATGAGGGTTTTCTGCAAACCGGACAAAGACTTCCAGCGATTTCTAAGTGATTGAATCGATGTCACAACAAACTCCTTGTTAGTGCGAACCTGTTTCTGCGCACGGTCATGTTCTTTCGCCTGGGGGCATTTCTGTTGCCCAGCTCGCGCTGCTTGCAAGTTTTTCAATAGTGGGCGGCGAAAACCCGTGACTCATTGGGATTGGGCTTCCTGGTCCTTGGCATCAGGCACTGCGGGTGCTTCCTTGAGATTTTCATAGGGGGTGTCGAGATTGGCGCTCCAGGCCAGGCGAACCTGGTCGCCGGGGAAGAAGTGCACATGCAAATAGCGGTCACTGCGTTGGCGGGGAGGGTTAGAGATCTCGACTGATAGGGTTTCTTCTCGAGTTACCTGCTCATACTGTGTTCGGGTCGTGCTCTTGATCCAATCCACCTTCAGTGTCTTGCCCTCGATGCGCCAGCAGCAGGTCATGCCCCCATTTCCACCCCAATTGTCGTTGACGAAATAACTGAAGATGGGGCGATCCGTATGGTTATGCCCATAAAGTGCGGCCCCGGGCATCCGGCTGTACTGCCAGATGAAGTAAGCAGCGATCAGCGTGCCCCACACCAATAGGTTGATCAGGGTTTTCTGAGCCTTGGGTAAGGATTTCCAGCGGTTTACGAGTGACGCCATTACCACAGACTCCTTGTCCGGCTGCCTGCAAGCCTTTCAACCGATGGCGCCGAAAGCCGCAGAGCGACAACTAGATGGGAATGAAGGAGGCTCATTCGGACCGGCGCTCCTGATCCCCGGCATAAAACTCGCGCAGTTCCTCCTTGAGAGGACTGGTGTGTTTGTCACTCCAGGCCATGCGCACCTGATCTCCGGGCAGGAAATGCACATGCAGGGTATCGTCGGTTCGCTTGCGAGGTGGGTTAGGGATCTCGATTGAAAGGGTTTCCTTTTTAACCCCCTGACGCACTTGTTCTCCTGTGCGGCCTTTTATCCAGTCCACCTTCAGCGTCTTGCCCTCGATACGCCAGCAACAGGTCACACCTCCGTTGCCTCCCCAATTGTCATTGACGAAATAACTGAAGATGGGTCGATCCGTATGGTTATGTCCATAAAGCGCCGCGCCCGGCATGCGGCTGTACTGCCAGATGAAATAACCGGCGACCAGCGCGCCCAGAGCCAACCACTGGATCAGGGCTTTCTGGCGGCCGGGCAGGCGCTTCCAGCGCTTTGCGAGTGACGGCAACGACATCGCCTCAGGCGCCTTCTTGTGCGGCCAGGGCGTTTTCCAGGGTGTCCCGGTCATCGGTGACCTGACGCAGGATTCCCGCCCATTCGGGGCGCTGGTGCAGTGGGTTGCGGGTGATCAGGCTGTGCAACACGAAGGTCGACTGATCTTCCTGCCGGTCCAGGCCCTGGTCTCTGGCGATCTGCAGCAGGTCTTGCACCTGTTGCAGGCGTTCGCCGTGGCAGTCGCTGGCAAAGGCCTCGGGGGCGACGTTTTCGGTCTGCACCAGCAGCTGCTCGGCGTGGGCGTCATGCTGCAGGCTGTGCATCATCGGCTCATCCAGGCGGATCGGGTGGTACTCGGGCACTTCGCTGTGCGCCGGGCCGGCAAGGCGCTGCCAGTCTTTTTCGGCCTTGACCCACCAGGTGTCGAGGGGGCCGAACAGCCACTGGTGCCATGGCTGGCCGACTTGCTGGTGGAGCAGGGGCAGCACTTCAGCGCTGTAGCTGCGGATCAGCAGCACCGCATCGTTGGCGTCCTGGCAGACCAGGGCGTCGCCAAGGTGGGTGGCCAGCCGATTGGCTGGCAGGGTGCTGCTCAACCAGCCGGCCAGGTTCGAGCCGAACAGTTCGTGGATCGCCACCAGCCGCTCGAACGGTTGACCGGTCATGTCCAGCAGTAGCGGCCCGTCATTGCGCAGCTGGGCCAGCTCGGCCTGGTACATCAGGGGCCAGCGGGCGCCTTCCAGTTCACCCAGGGCGTTGCGCTGCGGCGCGCTGAGCAGGGCCTGCTCGACGATCGCCGTGAGGCTCAAGCCCTTGGCCGCGGCGTTGATCCAGTCCTGCTGGCCTTGCTGCAAATCGCTCATGGCTGTGCTCCGGACAGAATCGCCTGGCGTTGGCGGATGGCCTTGAGCAGGCACTCGACGCAGATACCCTTGGGCGGCGTCAGGCGCGGTATGGGCGAGTTCAAACGACCCAGCAGCAGGCCGCCGGCCTTGTCGGCGTCAGCGAGCTTCAGCAGTCCCGGCAACAGCGGCGCCGCCGGCGTACCCACGCCCGGCGCGCCTCCGGAGTTGATCTTCACGTCGGCCCCGCTGATGGTCACGCCGCCACCGTCGAGCTTGACGAAGCTGCCGCCGGCCTTGGCCGTCAGTTCCGCGCCTGCCTCGACCACGGCCTTCCCACCGGCCTTGTAATGAATCTCCTGGCCAGCTTCGACGAATTGCGCGGTGCCGATACTGGCGTGCTGGGTGACGGCCACGGTCAGGTGGTCGTTGGCGCGGATTTCGCTCTTGCGGTCGAGGTGGGTGATGCGGTGTTCCTCGGCCTTGAGTTCGGTCAGGGTGTTGGCTTCGACCGTGTCGTGGCGCTGGTTGCCGACGCGGATCCGCTGGTCGTGCTCGACGTTTTCGTCCCAGTCGCGCTGGGCGTGCAGGTAGATCTGTTCGGCGCCTTTCTTGTCTTCGATGCGCAGTTCGTTGTAGCCCTTGCCGCCCGGCGAGCTGAGGGTCTTGAAGGTGCTGCGGGTCTTGTTCGCCGGCAGGTCGTAGGGGACCAGGTTTTCCTTGTGGTACAGGCAGCCGGTGACCAGGGGCTGGTCGGGGTCGCCTTCGAGGAAGGTCACCAGTACTTCCATACCGATCCGCGGGATGGCGATGCCGCCGTAGGCCTTGCCGGCCCAGCCGCTGGCGACGCGGACCCAGCAGGAGGTGTTGTCGTCGGCCTGGCCGTCGCGGTCCCAGTGGAACTGCACCTTGATCCGGCCGTATTGGTCGCAATGGATTTCTTCGCCCTTGGGCCCGGTGACCACCGCGGTCTGGCTGCCCAGGGACTTGGGTTTCGGGTGTTCCAGCGGCGGGCGGTAGTGGGCGTCCCAGGGCGTGGCGAGGAAGCGGTTGCGGTAGCCCTGGTGGAAGTCGTCCTTGTTGCTGGTGACGTCGCTGGTGATGTTCTCGCCCAGCACCTGGGGCTGCTTGCCCTCGTGGATCACCTCCAGCAGCAGCCACAGGTCGTTCCATTCGCTGCGCGGGTGGGCGGCCAGGGTCAGGAAGTGGCCGCTGACCAGGCTCGGCTCGTCGCCTTTGCCTTCGGCCAGCCGGTAGTCGCTGCGATGGCGCTCCAGGGCGCGGGTCGCCAGTTGCTTGCCGCGGGCCTGCTGGGTGAACAGGCCGGGGTAGTCGTAGTCTTCCAGGTCCGGCATGAATTCAGACTTGGCCGCGCCCTCGGGCAGCAGGCGCGGCTTCTCGAAATCGTAGTCGCGGCGGCTGACGCGGCTGGTGCGGGTTTCCAGGCGCAGGTTGAAGCGCTTGATCACCGGCTGTTCGGCGGCCATGCCCGAGTCCTGCTGGTAGTTCACCGCTGCCAGCTTGCGGAACACCGTCTGGTCGTCGCCGAACACCAGTTTGTGGCCGCTGGCACTGTGCTGGAAGTGGAAGTGAATGCCTTCTTCCTCGCACAGGCGCTGGATGAAGTGCAGGTCGGATTCGTCGTACTGGGTGCAGTAGACCCGCTCCGGGTAGGTGGCGCCGAGCTGGAAACTGTAGGCGTCGGCCAGGATGCCGCGGGCCTCGAGGACCTGGGCGATGATCTTCGGCACACTGAGGTGCTGGTAGATCTTCTGGTTGAAGTTGTGGCGCAGGTAGTTGAGCTGCGGAGTCAGGCTGATGCTGTAGCGGGTCAGCTTGCGCCCGGAATCGCCCTGGGCGATGCGGTACACCAGGCCGTGGATCAGGCCTTTACCGGTCGCGCCAAAGGTCAGGCAGGCCGGCTTGTGCAGGAGTTCTTCGAGCTTGAGGTCGGGATGCCCGCTGACCAGTTCGATATCGAAGCAGAAGGGCTGATTGAGGGCTTCGCGGCCAACGAAACTGAGGACCTGAAGGTCGACCGAGGCGCCTTCGATCGTCAGGGAAATATGGGTAGCGTTAGCATCCAGCATGCCGTGAAATCCATCCATTGAATAAGCAGGGGGCGGATGGTGCAGGAATAAGCCGGTCGATTCAAGCCGAGGCGGCCGCGGCTTTCCGCCCGCCGGAGCATTCAGAAATGTCCGCGATAACCATTACTTATGCCTGACAACCCATCCGGCTAACGCCCTACGGGCATCAGCGGAGTTGGCTGTAAGGGATACGCCGATGGTCGCTCAGGGATTCCCGTGAGGACGCGGGCCGGCGACGGGCCTTCGAGCAGCGAGCCAGCGCCGCAATTGCCGTCGGCCAGTTGGCCTGCAAGGGCGACACAGGCTGTCGCCGGGGCAGGTCGTTGTCGCGTCAGGAACGCGGGGGCAACGGCGGCCGGTAGTAGCTCTGGAACCAATCGACAAAGCGTCCGAGGCCCTCGGCCAGGGGGACCTGAGGGCCGAAGCCGGTGACGTTCTCCAGGGCGCTGGCATCGGCGCAGGTGTTCAGCACGGTGCCGGGTTGCAACGGCAGGTACTCGACCTGTGCCTTGCGTCCGAGCAGTTGCTCCAGGGTGGCGACGTAGTCCTTGAGTTCCACCGAACGTTGCCCGCCGATATTGAACAGACGCCAGGGCGCCATGCTGGTGGCGGGGTCGGGGTGTTCGCGGTTCCACAAAGGGTTGCGCACCGGTGGCTTGCCCAGCAGGCGAACCAGGGATTCGACCAGGTCGTCGATATAGGTGAAGTCGCGCTGGTGCATGCCGTAGTTGAACAGCTTCAGAGGACGGCCTTCGCAGATGGCCCGGGCGAACAGCACCGGCGACATGTCCGGGCGTCCCCAGGGGCCATATACGGTAAAGAAGCGCAGGCCGGTGGCCGGCATGTCGAACAGATGGCTGTAGCTATGGGCCATCAGCTCATTGGCCCTTTTGCTCGCGGCGTACAGCGACAGCGGATGGTCCACGGTGTTGCTGGCCTTGTGCGGCAGTTGATGGTTGGCGCCGTACACCGAACTGGACGACGCGTAAATCAGGTGTTCGGGCGGATAGCGCCGGCACATTTCCAGCAGGTTGAGAAAGCCGCCGAGGTTATTGTCCAGGTAAGCCTTGGGGTTTTCCAGGGAATAACGTCCCCCGGCCTGGGCCGCCAGGTTGATCACCACCTGCGGGCGAACCTGGGCGAACAGCCGGTCGAGGGCTTCGGTATCGCCGAGATCGAGGCGGTACAGCGGGAACTGTCCCACCTGCTGCTCCACCCAGCGCACCCGGTCGCGTTTGAGTTGCGGGTCGTAGTAGTCGTTGAAATTATCCAGCCCGGTGACCTGATGCCCATCCTTGAGCAAGCGCAGTGCAGTATGGGCGCCGATGAAGCCGGCGGCCCCGGTGATCAGGATATTCATGCGCAGAGCGCCCCCGGTACGCGCCAGGGCAAGCCACTGCCCGGGGGACACAGGCGAGCGATGTCCCGCGCGATGGCGAGGGCGACTGCTTGTACCAGGCCGACATGGCCGGTACCAAAAACGCTGACATCCAAGGGAGGAACCTCATCCGTGATGGGTAATGCGTGAGTTTCATGGCTCACTTTTTAAAGAACTGAATAGGTGCAAGTCCTTTTCGCGTTCTTTTTTTGACACTACCACAGCATGGAGTCGGTTAATTGGCGTTTTATCGTGTTATATAAATGACGAAGGCGTTTTGTATAACCCTATTTAAGAAATAATACCGTTTAAAATCAACTAGATAACCTGAATGAAAGGCTCATGAAAGCATTGGGGCAATTCCTGGGTAACAAACCCGGCAGGGCAAATTGATCCGACGAACGGTAGAGTTTTTAACGAAAAAAACGCCATTTTTATCCTGGGCGCAGACTTCCTTGGATCCAAAACCTCTCGAAGCGCCCAATGAATAGCGCCTTGGCCAAGAGCCTGGAGAAAGGCAAAGAGTGTTGGAAATGATCGCTTTATTCGAGGCGAGGGCAGTGCGTTGAAGGAGGGTGTTCAGGGGCAAAGGCTGTAGCCGCTTCAGACTAAAGTCGGGTGTAGCCCGTCAAAGCCATCTGCCATCATTTGCGATCAACATTGATTTGATCAATTCACCTGGCCAGAAATGATTCGCCAGATGGATTGCTATTGCCTTCTTTCATCTGCTTTACCGATGCACTGCTGGAGCTTTTCATGCCTTTCCCTTTGCTGCACTCATTCCGACCGCTGCGTTATCCAACGGTGGGCCTCGGCGCCCTGTGCCTGTGCGCGGGTTTTACCGCCCGGGCCGAGGCCGCGGGTTTCTTCGAAGACAGCAGCGCCAAGCTCGAGTCGCGCACCATCTACTTCAACCGTGACTTCCGCGACGGCCATACCGGCAACGATCAGGGAGCCTCCAAGCGCGAAGAGTCGGCGCAAGGGTTCATTCTCAACCTGCAATCGGGCTACACCGAAGGCACCGTCGGCTTTGGTATCGACGCGCTGGGCATGCTCGGTTTCAAGCTCGATTCCAGCCCCGACCGCAGCAACAGCGGCCTGCTGCCGTCCAGCGGCCAGGACCCGCGGGGTTCCAAGGACCAGTACGCCAAGCTCGGCCTGACGGCCAAGGTGCGCCTGTCGCAGAGCGTGCTCAAGTACGGCGCGCTGCTGCCGGACCTGCCGCTGCTCA
Source organism: Pseudomonas sp. GW821-FHT02B10 (assembly GCF_059421865.1). Lineage (NCBI taxonomy): Bacteria > Pseudomonadati > Pseudomonadota > Gammaproteobacteria > Pseudomonadales > Pseudomonadaceae > Pseudomonas > Pseudomonas sp. GW821-FHT02B10. The sequence goes on from NZ_JBWKVU010000009.1 coordinate 134,966, forward strand.
AGTACAACGACGGGCGTCTGCTGCCGACCATGTTCAACGGCGCCATGCTCACGTCCAAAGAGATCAAGGATCTGACGTTCACGGCCGCGCGGCTGGACAAGTACACCGCCCGGGACTCCACGGACGCCCAGGACATCCGCGTGCACTGCAAGAACAAGCGGTATGCCTGCAACGTCACCGCCGACCATTTCGACATGTACGGCATCGACTACAAGTTCAACGACCGCCTGACCGGTCAGTATCACTACGCCGAGCTGGAAGACATCTACCGCCAGCACTTCATCGGCCTGCTGGCCAACCAGCCGCTGGGCCAGGGCGTGCTCAAGGCTGACCTGCGCCTGCTCAAGAGCGCCGACAGCGGCGCCGAACGCGCCGGTTCCATTGATAACCGCGCCCTGAGCGGCATGCTCGGCTACGCCATCGACGGCCATACCTTCAGCGCTGGCTGGCAGCGCATGAACGGCGACAATTCGATGCCGTACCTCGATGGCAGCAACCCGTACCTGGTCAACTATGTGCAGGTCAACGACTTCGCCGCCGCCCAGGAGCGTTCCTGGCAGTTGCGCTACGACTATGACTTCAAGGCCATCGGCATCAACGGCCTGAGCTTCCTGACCCGCTATGTCAGCGGCGACCATATCAAGGTCCCGGGCAGCGACCAGGAAGGCCGCGAGTGGGAACGCGACAGCGAACTCAAGTACGTGGTGCAGAGCGGCACCTTCAAGGACGTCAGCCTGCGCCTGCGTAACGCCACCTACCGCAGCAACTACGAAAAATACGCCCGGGACGTGGACGAGACGCGGCTGATCGTCAGCTACAACTTCTCGATTCTCTGACGGCGCTGCCGGAAGCTGAATACGCGATCTGTCTGGAGAAACGCATTGGCAGGCTTTGCGGCCGCTGCGCGCCCGATCGCAGGCTGCGCCAGCGGCTACAAGGTTTGCGGTGTCTGTGTAGCCGCTGCCGAGCTTGCGAGGCTGCGATCGGTTTGGGTGGCATTTCGACGTAGCGACCGCTAATTCTGAATCTGCGATCTGTCTGGATGAACGCATTGGCTGGTTTGCGACTGCTTCGCAGCCGATCGCAGGCTGCGCCAGCGGCTACAGGGCGTGCGCAGGCGGGGGAGATGTGCGCAAGCGCAGTTCGGACCGTTACAGCCAATGCCAGAAGCGGCTCCAGAAGCCGCGGTTCAACTCTTCCCGGCAGCTGGCGTATTGCTGGCCGTACAGGCTGGAACGGCTTTGCACCTTCATCGCCACGGTCTGCAGCCAAGGCTTGGCCGTATAGGTCTGCCGGCGGTAGCCGCCCCAGCCTTCGTGATAGTTCAGGTACTGGCGGTAGGCGTCCTGCTTGGTCACGCCGTTGACCCGTGTGGTCTGGTCCATGTACCAGCCGATAAAGTCGGTGGCGTCGGCGAAGTTGGTGCGGCTGGCCCAGTAGTTGTCGCCCTTGCGCTGGTAGTCGCCCCAGACTTCGTCCTTGGCCTGCGGGTAGCCGGCCGCCGTGCTCACCCGGCCCCAGGGAATCACCCAAAGCAGGTATTTGCGTGGCGGCAAGGCGTCCTGCTTGAAGCTCGATTCCTGGTAGATGATCGACAGCGGCACCTGGATCGGCACCCCCCATTTCTCTTCGGTGGCCTTGGCGGCTTTGTACCAGTCGCTTTTCTCGCGAAAGATCTCGCAGATGTCGTTGGGGTTGGCCGGCGGCGAGGTCGCGCAGCCGGTCAGGATGAGGGGGAAGACTACGGCGGCACAGGCAAAGCGGGTCAAAGGCAAGGCTCTATTCGGGTCGGTGGGGGCGCCAATGTGGTACGAATGCGGCGCCCCTGCGATCAGTTCAATTGGTGGCGATAGGGCAGGTCCGGTCCGGTCTTGCCACAGGTCAGCGCCGCGGCGCGGATGGCGAACCTGAGCATCTGGTCGATCTGGTCCCGGCTCAAGCCCGCCACACCCTCCAACGAATCCAGCTGCCGTTCGGTCAGCCAGGCAATCAAGGCGGCCTGGAAGGTGTCGCCGGCGCCCACGGTGTCGGCCATCTTAATCGGCATGGCCGGCGCCGACCAGCGGCCATGCACCCGGCTGAACACCGTCGCGCCCTCTGCGCCGCGGGTCAGGAACACCAGCTGGCAGTGGTGCTGTAGCCAGCCTTCGATCACGTGCTGCGGGTCCTGGTCGGGGTAGAGCAGGTGCAAGTCCTCGTCGCTGACCTTGATCAGGTCGGCCAGCCGGACCAGGGTGTCGATGCGTTGGCGCCACAGCTGGATATCCGGGGCCGGGTTGAGGCGCACGTTGGGGTCGAGGCTGATCAGGCGCTGGCCGCGCTCGCGACGCACCAGCGCCAGCAGGGTGTCGCCGATCGGCTGCACCACCAGGGAAAACGAACCGATGTGCAGGCCGCGCACCCGGCTGTCGAGCGGCGGCAGGTCGCTGAGCTGCAACTGGCGGTCGGCGCAGCCTTCGCCACGGAAGCTGTATTGCGGCGAGCCGTCGGCGCCCACCGCGACCATCGCCAGGGTGGTCGGCGCCGCGACGTGCAGCAGGTAGTCCTCGGCCACGCCTTCGTCGCGCAGCACCTGCAACAGGCGCCGGCCGAGGTAGTCGGTGGACAGCCCGGCGAACAGCGCCGCGTCCACGCCCAGGCGGCGCAGACCGACCGCGACGTTAAAGGGCGAACCGCCGGCGATGGCCTGGAAGTTGACCCGCGATGCCCGACCGCTGGCATCGTCTTCGCTGAAAAAATCGAACAGTGCTTCACCACAGACCAGATACATAGTCATTCGCTCTTCAAAAGGGTTGCCACATGCTGTTGGTAACGTTCATAGGCCTGCTGATAGGCCGCGACATTGGCCGCTATCGGCAAGGTTTCGCTGCTTGCATCGAGCCTCACGCAGCGCTGGCACAATTGCGCCAGGCTCTGCGGCTGGCCGCTGCTGCGGGAATAGCACCAGGCCGCCTGGATCGCCGCGCCCAGGGCCGCGGCCTCGCTCTGCTCGGTGCAGACCACCGGGGTGTGCATGATATCGGCGACCATCTGCCGCCACAGCGGGCTTTTCGAACCGCCGCCGATCAGGCGGATGCCCTGGCTTTGCAGGCCGTTTTGGCGTAGCAGGTCGAGGCCGTAGCGCAGGCCGAAGGTGGTGCCTTCGACCACCGCGCGGCACAGGTTGGCCCGGGTCAGGTTGTCGGCGGTCAGGCCCAGCAGGCTGCCGCTGGCATGGGGCAGGGCGGGGACCCGCTCGCCGTTGAGGAACGGCAGCATGCACACGCCCTCGGCACCGATCGGCGCCTGCGCCACCAGCTGGTTGAAGGCGTCGATATCCAGGTCGAACAGTTCGCGCACCGCGCCGGTGGCATTGGTCAGGTTCATGGTGCAGATCAGCGGCAGCCAGCCGCCGCTGGAGGAACAGAAGGTCGCCACCGCGGCGTCTGCGCTGACCCGCGGTTGCTCGGCATAGGCGTACAGGGTGCCGGAGGAACCCAGGCTCATGGTGATCGCCCCGGGCTGGATATTGCCGGTGCCGATGGCCCCGAGCATGTTGTCGCCGCCACCGCTGGACACCAGCGCCCGCGGGTTGAGGCCCAGGTGCCGGGCGAGCTCCGGCAGCAGCGTGCCCACCGGCTGGTCGGCTTCGAGCAGTTCCGGCAAGGCGGCTTCCAGGCGGCCGTCGGGGTCGATGTGCCGGAGCAGTTCCAGGTCCCACTGGCGGCTGCGCACGTTGAAATAGCCGGTGCCCGAGGCATCGCCGTATTCGCTGCAGCAGCGGCCGGTCAGCCAGTAATTCAGGTAGTCGTGGGGCAGCAGCACATGGGCGATGCGCTGGAAAATCTGCGGATGCTGTTCCCGGGTCCACAGCAGTTTCGACACGGTGTAGCCGGGGGCAATCGCCACACCGAGGCGCTCCAGGGAGCCCTGTTCGCCGCCCAGGTAATCCAGCAGGCGCTGGTTCTGTGGGGTGGATTCGGTGTCGCACCAGAGCTTGGCCGGGCGCAGCACCTGGCCCTGCTGGTCGAGCAGGACCAGGCCGTGCTGCTGGCCGGAGACGCCGATGCCGAGGATGTCCAGGCCGCTGACCCCCGCCGCCAATAACGCACGGCGGGTGGCCAGGGTGAACGCCTCGCGCCATTGCTCGACGTCCTGTTCACGGCGGCCGTTGGCGCCGCTGATCAGGCTGTGGGGCGCCGCGCCCAGGCCCAGTACTTCACCGCTGGCGGCGTCGAGGACGATGGCCTTGGTGCCCTGGGTGCCGCAGTCGATGCCGAGGAAAAGCTGTTGCGTCGTCATGGATGAACCTGCACAAAATTAATCAAACCCACTGTAGCCGCTGCCGAGCCTGCGAGGCTGCGACCGGTTGCAGCGCAACCGCAAAACCTGCGCCCGCGATTTGCCTGGAGAAACGCGTTGGCAGGCTTTGCGGCCGCTGCGTCGGAATGCCGCCCAATCCGATCGCAGGCTGCGCCAGCGGCTACAGGGTTCGCGGTGCTTGTGTAGCCGCTGCCGAGCTCGCGAGGCTGCGACCGATTGCGTAGCAATCGCAAAACCTGAGTCTGCGGTCTGTCTGGAGAAACGCATCGGCTACAGGCAAACATCAGCGGTCCCGGGCCAATACCCGCTCCAGGGTGCGGGTCACGCCGTTGTCGCGCAGGCTGCTGTAGCAGCGTTCGAAGGCTTCGACAAAGGCCGGCGAGTTGGGGATGGCGCTGCCGAAGATCTCCTCGACCGCCAGCAATCGCTGGCTGATCAGTGCGTCGTCCGCCACCAGCGCCTGGCAGAACGCGGCGCGCGGGTCGGGAATGCGGTAGGTGTCGCCGTTTTCGTCCACGCCCTTGAGGTACCGGGCCCAGGCGGCGACCACCAGGGCGGCGCGCTCGGTATCGCGGCCGTCGGCGATCAGGCGGTTGAGGGTCGGCACGCTGAACTTGGGCAGCTTCGACGAGCCGTCGGAGCAGACCCGCTCCAATTGGTCGGCAATCGCCCGGTTGGAGAAACGCGCCACCAGGGTGTCTTTGTAGGCACTCAGGTCGATGCCCGGCACCGGCGCCAGTTGCGGGGTCACGTCCAGGTCCATGTAAGCGCGCATGTACGTCACGAACAGCGGGTCGGCCAGGGTCTCGTGGACAAAGCGATAACCCTTGAGGAACCCCAGGTAGGTCAGGGCCAGGTGGCTGCCATTGAGCAGCTTGATCTTCATCTCCTCATAGGGTGTGACGTCGTCGGTGAATTGCACGCCGACCTTTTCCCAGGCCGGCCGGCCGCTGACGAACTTGTCTTCCAGCACCCATTGCGCAAAGGGTTCGCAGACCACCGGCCAGGCGTCGTCGATGCCGTGCTGGTCGTGCAACTGCAGGCGGTGAGCGGTGCTGGTCATCGGCGTGATGCGGTCGACCATGGCATTGGGGAAGCTGACGTGGGTGGCGATCCAGTCGCGCAGGTCGGCGTCGCGCTGCCCGGCGAAGGCCAGCAGCGCCTTGCGGGTCACCGCGCCGTTGTGCGGCAGGTTATCGCAGGACATCAGGGTAAAGGCCGGGACCCCGGCCGCCCGGCGCTGGGCCAGGGCCGCGCAGAGAAAACCGAACACGGTCTGCGGCTGCTGCGGGTGGGCCAGGTCGTGCTGGATCTGCGGCAGGTGGGCCATGAACTCGCCGCTGCTGTCGTCGATGCAGTAGCCACCCTCGGTGATGGTCAGCGAGACGATGCGGATCTGCGGGTCGGCCAGTTTGTCGATCAGCGCCCGGGCGCCGTCTTCGGCCAGCAGCATGTCGCTAATGGCGCCGATCACCCGCACTTCTGCGGCATCGCTGTCGCCCAGCTCGAACAGGGTGAACAGGTAGTCCTGGCCGGCCAGGTCGTCGCGGGCGCGGCGGTCCTCGGCGCGCAGGCCGAGCCCGCAGATGCTCCAGTCCAGGCCTTCGCCGGTGTTCATCAGGGCATCGGTGTAGTAGGCCTGGTGCGCCCGGTGGAAACCACCCACGCCGATATGCACCATGCCTTGCCGGGTCTCGGCCAGGTCGTAGGCGGGCAGGCGGACTTCAGGGGCCAGGTGGTGGAGGTTGTGTCGGTTCAGTTTCATCGTTCGGTTCTCGTTCAGGCGGCGGCGCGCAGCGGCCTGGCCACGGCCACGCCGTCGGCATCGAAGAGGTGGCAGTGCTCGGCATCCAGGTTCAGGCTCAACTGCTGGCCATAGGCGCTGGCCAGGTCGCCGCGGATGCGCATGGTCAGGGCCTCGCCGGAAGCGGTGACGACGTGGCAGAAGGTGTCGCTGCCCAGGCGTTCGCTGACGTCGGCGGTGACCTGCAGGGTGCAGTCGCCGGGCCGGGCCAGCTCCAGGTGCTCGGGACGAATACCCAGGGTCACCGGGCTGCCGACGCTCAAGTGGGCGCCGCTCTGCGGCAGCTGGATGCGGGTGCCGGCCTCCAGCTGCACCTCGCAGCCCTGGCCATCGACCCGGCTCAGCCGGCCCTTGAGAAAGCCCATCTTCGGCGTGCCGAGGAAGCCGGCGACAAACAGGTTGGCCGGGCTGTGGTACAGCTCCAGCGGCGAGCCCACCTGTTCCACGCGCCCGCCATTGAGCACCACCACCTTGTCGGCCAGGGTCATGGCTTCGACCTGGTCGTGGGTCACGTAGATCATGGTCGCCTGCAGCTCTTTATGCAGGCGCGCCAGCTCCAGGCGCATCTGCACCCGCAGCGCCGCGTCGAGGTTGGACAGCGGCTCGTCGAACAGGAAGATCTTCGGGTTGCGCACGATGGCCCGGCCGATGGCCACGCGCTGGCGCTGGCCGCCGGACAGCTGCTTGGGCTTGCGCTCGAGCATCGGCCCCAGTTCGAGGATGCGCGCCGCTTCGTCGACCTTCTGTTGCACCTCGGCTTTCGGCACGCCGGCCAGGTCCAGGGCGAAGGACATGTTCTTGCGCACGCTCATGTGCGGGTACAGGGCGTAGGTCTGGAACACCATGGCCAGGTCGCGCTTGGCCGGGCTGACCTCGGTGATGTCGCGGCCATCGAGCTCGATGGTGCCGCTGCTGACTTCCTCCAGGCCGGCGATCAACCGCAGCAGGGTGGACTTGCCGCAGCCCGAGGGGCCGACGAAGACCACGAACTCCTTGTCGCGCACCTCCAGGTCGATGCCCTTGATGATGGAAAAGCCTTCGAAGCCTTTTTGCAGATTGTTGATTTTCAGGTTGGCCATGACGGGCCTCCATGTTTCTGAATGTCGGTGTAGCCGCTGCCGCAGGCTGCGATAAGGCTCGAAGAGCCTTCCCGCGGTCTTGAAAAGCACGACCCCTTCGGGGCCGATCGCAGCCTGCGGCAGCGGCTACAGGGTTTTGATCAAGGTTTGGAGCAGCGTTGATCAAGGGAGGAGTTCGGTTTATTTCACGGCGCCGAAGGACAGGCCGCGCACCAGTTGTTTCTGGCTGATCCAGCCGAAGATCAGGATCGGCGCGCAGGCCAGGGTCGAGACCGCCGAGAGCTTGGCCCAGAACAGCCCTTCGGGGCTGGAGTAGGAGGCGATCAGCGCGGTCAGCGGCGCGGCGTTGGACGAGGTCAGGTTCAGCGACCAGAACGCCTCGTTCCAGCACAGGATCAGCGACAGCAGCACGGTGGAGGCCAGCCCGCCCTTGGCGATCGGCAGCAGCACCCGGAGCATTTCCTGGCCCAGGGTCGCGCCGTCCAGGCGCGCGGCCTCGAGGATGTCCCGGGGGATGTCCTTGAAGTAGGTGTAAATCATCCAGACCACGATCGGCAGGTTGATCAGGGTGTAGATCGCGATCAGCGCGATGCGCGTGTCCAGCAGGCCAAAGCTCTTGGCCAGCAGGTAGATCGGCATCAGCACGCCCACCGGCGGCAGCATCTTGGTCGACAGCATCCACAGCAGGGTGCGCTTGGTGTTGCGGGTTTCGTAGAAGGCCATGGAGTAGGCCGCCGGTACCGCGATCAGCAGGCACAGGGCGGTGGCGCTGAAGGAGATCACCACCGAGTTCCAGGCGAAGGCGAAGTAGTTGCTGCGCTCGTTGATGTGCAGGTAGTTCTCCAGCGTCGGCGTGAAGATGAACTGCGGCGGCGTGGCAAAGGCGTCGATTTCACTCTTGAAGCTGGTCAGCAGCATCCAGAAGATCGGGAAGAAGATCAGGACCGCGATGGCCCAGGCCAGGGTGCCGAGCAGCAGGCTTTGCAGGCGGCGGGATTGTTGCAGGGTCATGGCGCGCACCTCAGGGCTTGTCAGTCAGGTTTTTGCCGAGCATCCGTACCAGGATGATCGCGGCGATATTGGCGATGACCACGGCGATCAGGCCGCCGGCCGAGGCCATGCCCACGTCGAACTGCACCAGCGCCTGGTTGTAGATCAGGTAGGCGAGGTTGGTCGAGGCGTAGCCCGGGCCACCGTTGGTGGTGGTGAAGATTTCGGCGAACACCGAGAGCAGGAAGATGGTCTCGATCATCACCACCACCGCGATCGGCCGCGCCAGGTGCGGCAGGGTCAGGTGCCAGAAGATCGCGATGGCCCCGGCGCCATCCAGGCGCGCGGCTTCCTTCTGTTCCTGGTCCAGCGACTGCATGGCGGTCATCAGGATCAGGATCGCGAACGGCAGCCACTGCCACGAGACAATGATGATGATCGACAGCAGCGGGTAGTGGGCCAGCCAGTCCACCGGCTGGGCGCCGAACAGCTTCCACAGCGCGGCGAGAATCCCCGACACCGGGTGGAAGATCAGGTTCTTCCAGATCAGCGCGCCCACCGTGGGCATGATGAAGAACGGCGAGATCAGCAGCACCCGGACAATGCCGCGGCCGAGGAACTCGCTGGCCTCCAGCAGGGCGCTGATCAGCACCCCGAACACCACGCTGATCAGCAGCACGCTGCCGACCAGCAACAGGGTGTTGGCGGCCCCGGGCAGGAAGCCCGAGTCGCTGAGGAAGTAGCTGAAGTTCTCCAGGCCGACGAACTGGTTCTCGCCGGGGTACAGCAGGTTGTAGCGGATCAGCGAGAAGTACAGGGTCATGCCCAGCGGCACGATCATCCACAGCAGCAACAGCGCCACCGAGGGGCTGACCAGGAACCAGCCGGGGTTGAGCAGGCGGCGCTTGCGCGCGGCCTGGGGGATTTGCAGATGAGCGTTGGCAGTCGAGGTATTCATGGCGATCACAACCGTTCAGGTGTGTTTTCTGTGTAGGAGCGAGGCTTGCCCGCGACGAACGATGACGCGCTTACGGGACAGACCGCGGTGCGGCTATCGCGGGCAAGCCTCGCTCCTACAGAGGACGGGGATTACTTGGGGTAGCCGGCGCGTTTCATTTCGCGTTCGGTGGTCTGCTGGGCGGCGGCCAGGGCCTGGTCGACCGTGGTCTGGCCGATCAGCGCGGCGGAGAACAGCTTGCCGACCTGAGTGCCGATGGCCTGGAACTCGGGGATGGTCACCAGCTGGATACCGATGTAGGGCACCGGCTTGAGGGTCGGCCTGGTCGGGTCGGCGACTTTCAGCGATTCCAGGGTCACCCTGGCGAACGGTGCGGCCTGCATATAGGCCTCGCTGTAGGTGGAGGCGCGAGTGCCTGGCGGTACGTTGGCGATGCCGTCTTTCTCGGCGACCAGGGCCCCGTATTCCTTGGACGTGGCCCAGGTGGCGAAGGTCTTCGCGGCGTCCTTGGCCTTGGAACTGGTGGGGATCGCCAGCGCCCAGGAGTACATCCAGGCGCTGCCCTTGTCGGTCACCTGCTGCGGCGCATAGGTAAAGCCGACGTGTTCGCTGACCTTGCTCTGCGACTTGTCGGTGACGAAGGAGCCGGCGACGCTGGCGTCGACCCAGATCGCGCACTTGCCGCTGTTGAACAGCGCCAGGTTCTCGTTGAAACCGTTGCTGGAGGCGCCGGGCGGGCCGGCCTTTTTCATGGTGTCGACGTAGAAGGCCAGGGCGTTTTTCCATTCCGGCCCGTTGAACTCCGGCTGCCACTGCTCATTGAACCAGCGCGCGCCGAAACCGTTGGCCAGGGTGGTGATCAGGGCCATGTTCTCACCCCAGCCGGCCTTGCCGCGCAGGCAGATGCCGTACTGTTCCTGCTCGGGTTTGTTGAGTTTGCCGGCGAACTCACCGATCTGTTCCCAGGTCGGGTGTTCGGGCATGACCAGGCCGGCATCCTTGAACAGGTCGGTGCGGTAGTAGGTCATCGAGCTTTCGGCGTAGAACGGCAGGGCGTACAGCGTGCCCTTGGCCGACAGGCCTTCGCGTACCGAGGGGAAGATGTCCTGCAGGTCATAGGCGGCGGGCAGGTCCTGCATCGGTTGCAGCCAGCCCTTGGCGCCCCAGAGTGCGGCTTCGTACATGCCGATGGTCAGCACGTCGAATTGCCCGCCCTGGGTGGCGATGTCGGTGGTCAGGCGCTGGCGCAGCACGTTTTCTTCGAGCACCACCCAGTTCAGCTTGATGTCCGGATGCTCGCTCTCGAAGGCTTTCGAGAGTTTCTGCATGCGGATCATGTCGCTGTTGTTGACGGTGGCGATGGTCACGGTCTGGGCGCCGAGGCTGACGCCGCTTAAGGTCATGCAGGTGGTGACGAGCAGGGCTTTGATGCAGGGTTTCATCGTGCACTCCTCTTCCGGGCCCGGTGGGCGGCAGAAGGACGGTTATTGTTGTTGTGTCTTCCGGATGCTGGGAAGAATGTGGGCTGATTACAGCCCTCAACGACCGCGCCTGACAAATCATCCCTGACACTTGAATCGATACTTTTTTGCACTGCGATGAAATCCTCCGCCCGGCGCAAGCCGCCATGGGCCAAGGATTCGCCCGTTCGGGCCGGGTAAAGCAGGGGAGATTGCGTATTGGTTTTTTTACCGTGGCGGCCTGGACCGGAGAACGGCGAGAAGGTGCCGATGACAGCGGCGAAGCCCCGGTCGACCGGGGCTTCGCACTGAGGGGAGGGGTCAGAAGCTATAGGTGGCCGACATGATCGCCGCGCGCGCGTCGCCGTATTCGGTGGCCGAGGAGCGTGTCGTCGAGCCGCTCTGCTGGCGTACCCGTTCTACATAGTCCTTGTCGAACAGGTTATTGACGTTCAACTGCAGGTCGAGGTTGTGGTTGACCTTGTAGCCGAGCATGGCGTTGTGCACCCAGTAGGCATCCAGCTTGGCGCGGGTGCTGGAGCTGACGTTGCGCTCGCTGACATAACGAGTGCCGTACCCCAGGGTCCAGCCGGCCGGCAACTCATAGGTGGTCCACAGGTTGAGCGAGCGCGGCGGTGTGTTGCCCAGGGCCTGGCCCTTGCGTGCGATGCCCGAGGCGGTGTTCGCCGCGTTGAGGATTTCACTGTCGAGGAAGGTGTAGTTGGCGAACACATCCCACTGCTCGCTGACATGCCCGGTGACGCCGATTTCCACACCTTGCACCCGTTGCTTGCCGGCCAGTTGGGTCGAACCGTCGGCCATGGTTTCCCGGGCGTTGCTCTTCTCTACGCGAAACAGCGCGGCGTCCAGCTCCAGGCGCTTGTCCAGCAGCTCCCACTTGGTGCCCAGTTCCCAGGTCTCGTTCTTCTCCGGCGCCAGGTCCTGGTTGCCCTTGCTCAAGCCGCCGCCGGTGGAGGCCAGGTTCTCGGCGGAAGGGTTGAAGGAATTGCCCCAGGCGGCATAGATGCGCCCGTTCTCGGTCGGCTTGAACACCAGCCCGGTGCGCGCACTGGCCTTGTTCGTGTCCGAGGCCAGGCTGTCGTTTTTCACATGGCTGGCCGAATACTTGTCGACATCGCCCTTGATCTTGTCGTAGCGCAGGCCGAGGTTGAGGTCCCAGCGCTCGCTCAGGGCGATGTTATCGAACAGGTAGTACGCCTGGCCCTTGAGGGTGGTTTCGGTATAGCCGCTGGTGGCCTTGTTGACCGGGCCGTTCCAGCGCCCGGGCGGGCTGCCCAGGGCATAGCCGTTGCGCGGATACAGGGCCGTGCTCAGGCCATGGTTGTAGGTTTTCAGGTCGAGGGTTTCTCGCGACAGCTCCAGGCCCGCCACCAGGTCGTGGCGCATGCCGGCAAACTCGAAGTCGCCAATCAGGTTGCTCTGGTTGATCCACATCTCGGTGGTGGCGTCGCGCCCGTAGGCCTGGGGCCCGGCCGGGCGGTAGCGGCCCGCCGGCAGGCCACTGGTATTGACATGGGACGCCGAGACGACGGTGTCGCGCGCGGTGCGGCTGTAGCGCGTGAGGTTCTGCAGGCGCAGGTGGTCGTTGAAATCATGCTCGAAGTCGGCGGTGAAGGCGTTCTGTTCGATCTCTTCCTTGTCGAGGTTCTTCCAGCCGAAATAGGCATCGCGCTTGACCCCGGCCAGCTTCTTGCCGTCCAGCGCCGGCACGCCATAGTCCGGCAGGTTATCGTCGCTCTGGTGGAAGGCGCTGAGGGTCAGCCGGGTGGCGTCGCTGAAGCCCAGGCGCAACGAGGGCGCGATGCCCCAGCGCTCGCGGTCGATTTTCTCGCGGCCGGGCACATCGTTCTGATGGCCCATCAGGTTGATCCGCACCGCGCTGTCCTGGCCGACGCCTTCCAGCGGCTGGTTGCTGTCCAGCGTCAGGCGGTAGTAGTTGTCGCTGCCGAGGCTGCCGCCGAGGCGGGTGAAGGCCTGGTTCTTCGGTTGCTTGCTGACCACGTTGATGCTGCCGCCGGTGGTGCCGGCGCCGCCGAACACCGAGTTGGGGCCCTTGATGACCTCCACCTGCTCGACGTTGAAGGTGTCGGAACGGTTGGTCTGCGCGCTGTCGCGCAGGCCGTCGATCTGCATGTTGCTGTTGGCCGAGAAGCCACGGATGTTGATGCTGTCCCCCGAGCCGCCACCGCCTTCGCCGGCATTGAAGGTGATGCCGGACACGTTCGACAGCACCTGGCGCAGGCTCAGCGCCTGTTGTTCCTGGATCAGCTTGGGTGGCACCACGGTGATGGTCTGCGGGGTGTCCAGCAGCGGCGCCACGTACTTGGCGGAGGCCGAGCGTTCGGTGCGGGAACCGGGTTGCTCGGCCTCGACCTTGATGTTGTCCAGTTGCAGGGATTTCTGCCGTTCGCCGGCTTCGGCCGCGCCGGCGCAGGAGGCCAGGGCAAGGCCCAGGGTAGAGGCCAGGAGGCGATGTTGTGGCAAGGCAGATGGGGCTTTCGTTTGCATAAGAAACGCTCTCTTTTTTGTGAGAGTGAATCCTATTTGAGAATTATTGCTAAGAGCGGCTGCGAGGGGGCTACTTGCGGCTATCCCGCGAAATTTAGGACGTTTCTCGGTGGAACCCAGTAAAAGTCACTACTGGGTATCGGACGTATGCTGCACTTTAGCCAAAAGCGCTCTGGCTTTTTACCGGTCACTGCCTAAGATGACCGGCCATCTCTTTATGCAGGAAGCCGTTCAGCGCGATGTCGGAAAAAGACACCATCTCCATGCAACTGGTGCGCGAAGCGCTGCTGCAAAGCTGCGCCCCGGGTGCCGCCAGCGATGAAGTGCTGCTCAAGGCCGGTATCGACCCGGCCCAGCTGGACGTCAGCGCCGCCCGCGTGCCCGCGCTGGCCTATGCCCGGCTGTGGCGCCTGCTGGCCCGGCGCACGGACGACGAGTTCTTCGGCATGGACCCGCGCAAGCTCAAATCCGGCAGCCTGGCGTTTCTCTGTCGCACCGCCATGGCCCGGCAGAACCTGGCCGCGGGCCTGGAGTCCGGGCTGGCGTTCCTGTCGCTGATGCTCGAACGGCTGCCGGCCCAGCTGGTGCGCCAGCAGAGCCTGGCGGAGATCGTCCTGCTGGAGGATGAGCAGGCGCCGCGCCGCGCCTTCACCTATTTCACCTACTGGATGATCGTCCACGGCGTGGCTTGCTGGCTGGCCGGGCGGCGCATCCCGATCCTGGCCATCGAGCTGCGCTGCCCGGAACCGGATTTCTGCGACGATTACCAGGTGATGTTCTCGCAGAACCTGCGCTTCGACCGGCCGCGCACGCGGATGATCATTGCCGCCGACTGCCTGGATTTGCCGATCAAGCGCAGTGACGAGGAACTCAAGCGCTTCCTGGCCCAGGCGCCGGCCAACATCCTGGTCAAATACCGCGACCCAGAGAGCCTGGCCAGCCGCATCAAGCACGACCTGCGCCAGCTGCCCGCGGCCCAGTGGCCGGAAACCGAGAGCCTGGCCCACAGCCTGTGCATGTCGGCCTCGACCCTGCGCCGCCGCCTGGCGGAAGAAGGGCAGACCTACCAGGGCCTCAAGGACGGGGTGCGCAAGGAGCTGGCGATCGCCTGGCTGGCCGAGCCGCAGATCAGCTTCACGGAAATCGCCAGCCGCCTGGGCTTCGCCGACGCCAGCTCGTTCTACAAGGCCTTTCGCAAATGGTCCGGCTCCAACCCCGGGCACTATCGCAGCCTGATCCTCAACGACCCGACCTGAGCGCCTCCCTGCGGCCGTTGTCAGGCTGCGATCAACCGGAACGGTCGCAAAGGCGTGCAGCGCGGTGTCTCTGATGCACCGCGTCAAGGCTGATAGCGAGTCCTGCGGCCTCGATCGCAGCCTGCGGCAGCGGCTACGGGGAACCTGGGTAGCCGCTGCCGAGCAACGCGAGGCTGCGATCGGCAACGCAGTTGCCGCAAAACCTGAGTTTGCCGTGCGTCAGGCCGAACGCGCCGCCCGGCTTGCGACCGCTGTGCAGCCTCGCAGCCCTGGCACCGGCTACACCGGTTCCTGTAGCCGCTGCCGAGCAGCGCGAGGCTGCGATCGGCAACGCAGTTGCCGCAAAACCTGGGCCTGCCGTGCGTCAGGCAGAACGCGCTACCCGGCTTGCGACCGCTGCGCGGTCGAACGCAGCCTCGCAGGCTCGGCAGCGGCTACAGGGGCTTGATCGCCATGGGGTTCTTGGCCAAACCAGTCACGCAACTTGAAAGCTTTGACCATTGTCCCGCCCGGGCCGTGGCGCCAGTATTTGCCCGATGTCTTTGTAGTTCCCATTGGTTCCCATCCTAATAAGAACAGCGAGGGATTCTGGCAATGCGCGATTACCTGTCTGCCACGGCACACTTCAATTATCAGCACACCGTCGACGCAGCCCTGCACGGCTCCTTGTCGGCCCTCAATGCCTGCGTCGAATGCTGTGACCGGCACGCCTTGCCGGGGCGTATCGCGCTGTTCTGGGAGGGCCGCGACGGCAGTAGCGCGACCTACACCTTCAGCGAGTTGCAGGACCAGGCCGCGCGTTTCGCCAACTTCCTGCTGGCCCAGGGCGTGGGCCAGGGCGACAAGGTCGCCGGCCTGCTGCCGCGCAACGTCGAACTGTTGATCGCGGTACTCGCCACCTGGCGCATCGGCGCGGTCTACCAGCCGCTGTTCACCGCCTTCGGCCCCAAGGCCATCGAACACCGCCTGGGCAGTTCCGGGGCCAAGGTGGTGGTGACCGACGCGGTCAACCGGCCAAAGCTCGCTGAAGTGGCGGACTGCCCGACCATCGTCACGGTCGCGGGCGCCAAGGGCCAGGGCATCGTCCGCGGCGACTTCAGTTTCTGGGCCGAGCTGGGCAATTACCCGGCGCAGTGCGAGCCCGTGCTGCTGACCGGCGAAGACCCGTTCCTGCTGATGTTCACCTCCGGCACCACCGGCCCGTCCAAAGCCCTGTACGTGCCGCTCAAGGCCATCGTCGCGTTCCAGAGCTACACCCGCGACGCCGTCGACCTGCGCCCCGAAGACGCGTTCTGGAACGTCGCCGACCCGGGCTGGGCCTATGGCATCTACTTCGGCGTCACCGGCCCGCTGGGCCTGGGCCACCCGATCACCTTCTACGATGGGCCCTTCACCCTGGAAAGCACCTGCCGGGTGATCAACAAGTACGGGATCAGCAACCTCACCGGTTCGCCGACCGCGTATCGCCTGTTGATCGCCGGCGGCGACGAGTTCGCCCGCTCGATCAAGGGCAAGCTGCGCATCGTCAGCAGCGCCGGCGAGCCGCTGAACCCGGAGGTGATCCGCTGGTTCGCCGACAACCTTGGCGTGGTGATCCACGACCATTACGGCCAGACCGAGCTGGGCATGGTCCTGTGCAACCACCATGGCCTGGAGCACCCGGTGCATGTCGGCGCGGCCGGTTTCGCCTCGCCCGGCCACCGCATCGTGGTGCTCGATGAGCAGCACCAGGAACTGTCGGTGGGCCAGCCGGGGATCCTCGCCATCGACCGCAGCCAGTCGCCGATGTGCTGGTTCAACGGCTACCACGGCGTGGTGACCAAGGCCTTTGTCGGCAACTACTACCTCAGCGGCGACACCGTGGAGCTGAACCCGGACGGCAGCATCAGCTTCGTCGGGCGCAGCGACGACGTGATCACCACCTCCGGTTACCGGGTCGGCCCGTTCGACGTGGAGAGCGCGCTGATCGAGCACCCGGCGGTGGTCGAGGCGGCGGTGATCGGCAAGCCCGACCCGGAGCGCACCGAGCTGGTCAAGGCCTTCGTCGTGCTCAGCCCGCAGTACCGCGCCGCGCCGGAGCTGGCCGAAGAGCTGCGCCAGCATGTGCGCAAGCGCCTGGCCGCGCACTCGTACCCCCGTGAAATCGAATTTGTCAGCGAATTGCCGAAAACCCCAAGCGGCAAGTTGCAGCGCTTCATCCTGCGCAACCAGGAAATCGCCAAGGCTCAAGAGGCCGCGGCGCACAAGGCTTCGGCCTGAATTACCCAGGAACTCATGATGCACATCGAAAACAAGGTTTTTCTCGTCAGCGGCGGCGCTTCCGGTCTCGGCGCGGCCACCGCGCAGATGCTGGTCAAGGCCGGCGCCCAGGTGATGCTGGTGGATCTCAACGCCGAGGCCGTCGCGGCCCAGGCGCGCCAGCTCGGTTGCCAGAGCACGGTCGCCGATATCACTGACGAAGCGGCCGCCGAAGCGGCGGTGCAGGCCACGCTCAAGGCGTTCGGCGGCTTGCACGGGCTGGTCAACTGCGCCGGCATCGTGCGTGGCGAGAAGATCCTCGGCAAGCACGGTCCCCATGCCCTGGCCAGCTTCAGCCAGGTGATCAACGTCAACCTGATCGGCAGCTTCAACCTGATGCGCCTGGCCGCGGCGGCGATTGCCGAAGGCGAGCCGAACGCCGACGGCGAGCGCGGGGTGATCATCAACACCGCCTCGGCGGCGGCCTTCGACGGACAGATCGGCCAGGCCGCCTATGCCGCGTCCAAGGGCGCCATCGCCAGCCTGACCCTGCCGGCCGCCCGCGAGCTGGCGCGCTTCGGCATCCGGGTGATGACCATCGCCCCGGGCATTTTCGAAACCCCGATGATGGCCGGCATGAGCGACGAAGTCCGCGCTTCGCTGGCCGCCGGCGTGCCGTTCCCGCCACGCCTGGGCAAGCCGGACGAGTACGCCGCGCTGGTCGGGCATATCATTAGCAACAGCATGCTCAATGGCGAGGTGATCCGTCTCGACGGCGCCTTGCGCATGGCAGCCAAGTAAAGAGGATTGATCATGAACCAGGATCCGATCGTTATCGTCAGCGCCGTCCGCACCCCCATGGGCGGCTTCCAGGGCGAACTGAAAAGCCTGACCGCGCCGCAGCTCGGCGCCGCCGCCATCAAGGCCGCGGTGGAGCGCGCCGGGGTGGCCAGCGACAGCGTCGATGAAGTGCTGTTCGGCTGCGTGCTGCCGGCCGGTCTCGGCCAGGCGCCGGCCCGTCAGGCGGCGCTGGGCGCCGGGCTGGACAAGGCCACCCGCTGCACCACCCTGAACAAGATGTGCGGTTCCGGCATGGCCGCGACCATCGCCGCCCACGACATGCTGCTGGCCGGCAGCGCCGACGTAGTGATCGCCGGCGGCATGGAAAGCATGTCCAACGCGCCGTACCTGCTGGACCGTGCCCGCAGCGGCTATCGCATGGGCCACGGGCGGGTGCTCGACCACATGTTCCTCGACGGCCTCGAAGACGCCTACGACAAGGGCCGGCTGATGGGCACCTTCGCCGAAGACTGCGCCCAGGATAACGGCTTCAGCCGCGAAGCCCAGGACGCCTTCGCCGTGGCCTCGCTGACCCGCGCCCAGCAGGCGATCAAGGACGGCAGCTTCAAGGCGGAAATCGTGCCGCTGCAGGTCACCGTCGGCAAGGAGCAGCAGACCATCAGCGACGACGAACAGCCGCCCAAGGCCAGGCTGGACAAGATCGCCACACTGAAACCGGCGTTCCGCGACGGCGGCACCGTCACCGCGGCCAACTCCAGCTCGATCTCCGACGGCGCCGCGGCCCTGGTGCTGATGCGCCGTTCCGAGGCGGAGAAACGTGGCCTCAAACCGCTGGCGGTGATCCACGGTCACGCGGCGTTCGCCGATACCCCGGGGCTGTTCCCTGTAGCCCCAGTCGGCGCGATCAAGACGCTGCTGAAGAAAACCGGCTGGTCCATCGACCAGGTCGAGCTGTTCGAAATCAACGAAGCCTTCGCCGTGGTCAGCCTGGTCACCATGCAGAAGCTGGAAATCCCCCACGACAAGGTCAACGTCCACGGCGGCGCCTGTGCCCTGGGCCATCCGATCGGTGCGTCCGGCGCGCGAATCCTCGTGACTCTGCTCTCGGCCCTGCGCCAGCAAGGCCTGAAACGCGGCGTCGCGGCCATCTGCATCGGTGGCGGCGAAGCCACGGCCATGGCCGTCGAATGCCTGTATTAAGGAATCAGCATGCTGCCTAATGACGAACAACAGCAGATCAGCGACGCGGCCCGGCAGTTCGCCCAGGAACGCCTCAAACCGTTCGCCGCCGAATGGGACCGCGAGCATCGCTTCCCCCGCGAGGCCATCGGCGAGATGGCCGGGCTGGGCTTCTTCGGCATGCTGGTGCCGGAGCAGTGGGGCGGTTGCGACACCGGTTACCTGGCCTACGCCATGGCCCTGGAAGAGATCGCCGCCGGCGACGGCGCCTGCTCGACCATCATGAGCGTGCACAACTCGGTGGGGTGTGTGCCGATCCTCAAGTTCGGCAACGACGAGCAGAAGGAGCGTTTCCTCAAGCCCCTGGCCAGCGGCGCCATGCTCGGCGCCTTCGCCCTGACCGAACCCCAGGCCGGCTCCGACGCCAGCAGCCTGAAAACCCGCGCGCGGCGGGAGGGCGAGCATTACGTGCTCAACGGCTGCAAGCAGTTCATCACCTCCGGGCAGAACGCCGGGGTGGTGATCGTGTTCGCGGTGACCGACCCGGCGGCCGGCAAGCGCGGCATCAGCGCCTTTATCGTGCCCACCGACGCGCCGGGCTACAGCGTCGCGCGGGTGGAAGACAAGCTCGGCCAGCACGCCTCCGACACCTGCCAGATTCTCTTCGAGGACGTGAAGGTGCCGCTGGCCAACCGCCTGGGCGAGGAGGGCGAGGGCTACAAGATCGCCCTGGCCAACCTCGAAGGCGGTCGCGTGGGCATCGCTTCGCAATCGGTGGGCATGGCCCGCGCGGCTTTCGAGGCCGCCCGTGACTACGCCCGCGAGCGGCAGAGCTTCGGCAAGCCGATCATCGAGCATCAGGCGGTGGCTTTCCGCCTGGCGGACATGGCCACCCAGATCGCCGTGGCGCGGCAGATGGTGCACTACGCCGCGGCCTTGCGCGACAGCGGCAAGCCGGCGCTGGTGGAGGCGTCGATGGCCAAGCTGTTCGCCTCGGAAATGGCCGAGAAGGTCTGTTCCGCCGCCTTGCAAACCCTGGGCGGCTATGGCTACTTGAACGACTTTCCGCTGGAGCGCATCTACCGCGATGTGCGGGTCTGCCAGATCTACGAAGGCACCAGCGACATTCAGCGCATGGTCATTTCGCGCAACCTCTGACTTTTAGCAGGAGCTGATCCATGAGTTACGAAACCATTCTGTTGGAGATCAAGGACCGCGTCGGCCTGATCACCCTCAATCGCCCGCAGGCGCTGAACGCCCTCAACGCGCAGATCGTCAGCGAAGTGAACCAGGCCCTGGACAGCCTGGAAGCCAATCCTCAGATCGGCTGCATCGTCCTCACCGGCTCGAAGAAGGCCTTCGCCGCCGGCGCCGACATCAAGGAAATGGCCGAGCTGACCTACCCGCAGATCTACATGGACGACCTGTTCAGCGACAGCGATCGGGTGGCCAACCGGCGCAAGCCGATCATCGCCGCGGTCAACGGTTTTGCCCTGGGCGGTGGCTGTGAACTGGCGTTGATGTGCGACTTTATCCTGGCCGGCGACAACGCCAAATTCGGCCAGCCGGAAATCAACCTCGGCGTGCTGCCGGGCATGGGCGGCACCCAGCGCCTGACCCGCGCCGTGGGCAAGGCCAAGGCCATGGAAATGTGCCTGACCGGGCGTTTTATCGATGCGGTGGAAGCCGAGCGTTGCGGCATCGTCGCGCGCATCGTGCCGGCCGACGAGCTGTTGGACGAGGCGTTGAAAGTCGCGGCGCTGATCGCCGGCAAATCGGTGCCGGTGAGCATGATGATCAAGGAAAGCGTGAACCGCGCCTTCGAAGTCAGCCTCTCGGAAGGCGTGCGTTTCGAGCGCCGGGTGTTCCATGCGGCCTTCGCCACCGAGGATCAGAAGGAAGGCATGGCGGCGTTTATCGCCAAGCGCGAGGCGCAGTTCAAGGACAAATAGTCCGGGTTGTCGCTCGCCATGAAAAATCGCAGCCTTGGCTGCGATTTTTTTTGTGTGGTGTTTGTACGGAAGCTATCGCGGGTAGCGCGTGTGCCTGTAGCCGCTGGCGCAGCCTGCGATCGACCGGTACGGTCGCAAGGCGGGCGACGCGGTTCAATGGATGGGCTGCGTCAGGGCTGACAGCGAGTCCTTCGGCCTCGATCGCAGGCTGCGCCAGCGGCTACATCTCGGCGTGCTCGCGAAGCTTTTGGGGTCACAACAGATAGTGCTTCAACTCCCGGGCGATCAGCATGCGCTGGATCTCGCTGGAGCCTTCGTAGATCTGGGTGATCCGCGCGTCCCGGTAGTAGCGCTCCACCGGGTAGTCCTCGAGGTAGCCGTAGCCACCGTGGATCTGGATCGCCGAGGAGCAGACCTTCTCGGCCATTTCCGAGGCGAACAGCTTGGCCTGGGAGGCTTCCGACAGGCATGGCTGGCCGGCGCTGCGCAGGCGCGCGGCATGCAGGATCAGCAGACGCGCGGCGTTGAGGCGGGTGTGCATGTCGGCCAGCAGGTTGGCGATGCTCTGGTGCTCGATGATCGGCTTGTCGAACTGCACCCGCTCGCGGGCGTAGGCCAGCGCCGCTTCGAACGCGGCACGGGCGATACCCAGGGCCTGGGCGGCGATGCCGATGCGGCCGCCTTCGAGGTTGGACAAGGCGATGGCCAGGCCCTTGCCGCGCTCGCCCAGCAGGTTGGCTTCGGGGACGGTGCACTGGTTGAAGGTCACCGCGCAGGTGTCCGAGGCGCGGATGCCCATCTTGTGTTCGCTGCGGTCAACCACGAATCCCGGGGTGTCGGTGGGCACCAGGAACGCCGACAGGCCTTTCTTGCCCAGCTCCGGATCGGTCACCGCGAAGACGATGGCCAGCTTGGCGCGCCGGCCGTTGCTGACGAACTGCTTGGCGCCGTTGATCACCCACTGGCCGTCCTTGAGTTCGGCGCGGGTGCGCAGGTTGTGGGCTTCGGAGCCGGCCTGGGGTTCGGTCAGGCAGAAGCAGCCGATTGCCTGGCCGCTGGCCAGGTCCGCCAGCCAGGTCTGTTTCTGTTCCGTGCTGCCGTAGTTGAGGATCGGCCCGCAGCCCACCGAGTTGTGGATGCTCATCAGCGCACCGGTGGCGCCGTCGCCAGCGGAGATTTCTTCCACCGCCAGGGCGTAGGCCACGTAGTCGACGTAGGTGCCGCCCCATTCCTCGGGCACCACCATGCCCAGCAGGCCCAGTTCGCCCATCTTCGCCACCAGGGTGTCGTCGATCCAGCCGGCCTTTTCCCAGGCCTGGGCATGGGGGGCGATTTCACCGCGGGCGAAGTCCCGGGCCATGTCGCGGATCATCACCTGCTCTTCGCTCAATTCAATGTCGTGCATGGCTCAGCTCCGGCTGGGGTCGAAAGCGCTGAAGAAACTCGCCACATGCGCGGCGTCCAGCGCCTGCAGGGTCGGTGGGTTCCAGCGTGGGTTCTTGTCTTTGTCGATCAGCAGGGCGCGCACGCCCTCGATCAGGTCGCCGCGCTCGAACCACTGGCGGTCCAGGTGCAGCTCCAGGGCGAAACACTGTTCCAGGCTCAACTGGCGGCCGCGCCGGAGCATTTCCAGGGTCACGGCCATGGCCAGGGGCGAGCGGGTCGACAACAGGTCGGCAGTGTTGGTGGCCCATTCATGAGTATCGCCCAGGGTCACTTCGCGCAGTTGCTGCACGATGCTCGGTACATCGGCCTGGGCAAAGAAGTGGTCGATGGCCGGGCGCAGCGCCGCCAGTGGCGCGTCCGGCAGTTGCTGCACTCCGAGCTTGGCCAGCAGGCCCTGCAGGTCCTTGAGCGGGGTGTCGTGCCATTGCAGGTTGTCCAGGCGCTGGTCCAGCAGGCTCAGCTGGTCGCTCTCCAGGTACCAGTCCGCCAGCCCGCAGTACAGGGCGTCGGCGGCGCGGATCTGCACGCCGCTGACCCCCAGGTAGATGCCCAGCTCGCCGGGGATGCGCGACAGGAAATAACTGCCGCCGACATCCGGGAAGTAACCGATGGCCACTTCCGGCATCGCCAGGCGGCTGCGCTCGGTGACTAGCCGCAGGTCGGCGCCCTGGACCAGGCCCATGCCGCCGCCGAGGACAAAACCGTCCATCAGCGCCAGCACCGGCTTGCGGTAACGGTGGATCGCCAGGTCCAGCGCGTATTCCTCGACGAAGAATTCCTCGTGCAGGGTCTGGCCGTTCTGGTAGCTGTCGTACAGGGTGCGGATATCGCCACCGGCGCAGAAGGCCTTTTCGCCGGCGCCGCGCAGGACCACCGCGTGCACCTGCGGGTCCTGGGCCCAGGCATCGAGCTGGCGTTGCAGGGTGCGTACCATGCCGAGGGTGATGGCATTGAGACCGGCGGGGCGGTTGAGGGTCAGGTGACCGATGTGGTTGCGGACTTCGGCCAGCACGTCCTGTGGCGAGGCCTCGACCGACGTGGCGCCGGCGTCTCGCGTGGCCTGGGATGGAACCTGAGCAGTCATCACTAACTCCCTGCTTTTATTGTTCTTTATAGGTGTGTTCGCGCGCGAACGATGAGGGATCGTAACAGTGCAAATTTGCCATGTACAACCGGGATAACTGCAGGTTGGCTGTGCATTTTTGCATGGGGCGCAGCCGCCTTCGGCGCTGCTTGTGGTGATCCAGGGCCCGTCGGAGCGGGCTCGCGACAGAATCGGCTGTGAGCGAACCGTTATCAGCTGATTCAGGCTGTCCGGGCGGCCCGTTACGACACCCCGGGCCATACATCTGTTGGCATTCTGGCCACCCGTTGCAGACGCTGGCCGCCAGCGCCGCGAGCGGAAAAGGCACGGTCGCAGGCCGACCGGCGCCGCCCCAAAACAATAACAACCCTGCTGCGGTGGACACCGCACCGACTCTCTGCCCCTGTCAAAAAGTGTGCTTCGGCCCTGGGCCGGAACACGATAAATCCAAATAATCCGGGACTCTGAAGATGATCAATAAATGGCTGGCTGTGCCTGTACTGGCGTTGGCATTCTGCTCGGCGGGCGCAAGCGCCAAGGAATGGAAAGAGCTGCGATTCGGCGTCAACCCAAGCTACCCACCGTTCGAATCGACCACCGCCGACGGTGGCGTGCAAGGTTTCGGCGTGGACCTGGGCAATGCGATCTGTGCCGAGCTCAAGGTCAAGTGCGTGTGGGTCAGCAACGATTTCGACGGGCTGATCCCGGCGCTCAAGGCCGGCAAGTTCGACGCCATCGAATCCTCGATGACCGTCACCGAGGCGCGCAAGAAACAGATCGACTTCACCGACCGGCTGTACGCCGGCCCAACCGCCATCGTCACCCGCAAGGACTCGGGCCTGGAACCCACCGCCGAATCCCTCAGGGGCAAGACCATTGGCTATATGCAGGGCACCATCCAGGAAACCTACGCCAAGGCCAAGCTGGCCCCCAGCGGGGTGAAACTGCGGGCCTACCAGAACCAGGATCAGGTGTACGCCGACCTGGTGTACGGCCGCCTCGATGCGTCGATCCAGGACAAGCTGCAGGCACAGATGAGTTTCCTCGCTTCGCCCCAGGGCGCCGACTTCCAGAACAGCCAGGGCATCAGCGACCCCCTGGTGCCCGCGGAAATCGCCATCGGTATCCGCAAGGATCAGGAAGAACTCAAGGGCATGCTCAATGCCGCGATCAAGGCCCTGCATGAGAAGGGCATCTACGCACAGATCCAGCGCAAATACTTCGGCGATCTGGACCTCTACAACAACTGATTCCCACGCCCTGGGCCCTGTGTCGTGACACCACGACGCAGGGCCTGGCCGTGGCGCATTCAAGGTGACTGGCGTGAATACCTTCCTGAATCTTTTCGGCCTGGACCTCTCGGCCCTGCAAGGCTATGGCCCACTGCTGCTGCATGGCACCTGGCTGACCCTGAAACTCTCGGCGCTGTCGTTGCTAGTGAGCATGCTCCTGGGCCTGTTCGGTGCGGCGGCCAAGCTGTCGCCACTGCGCCTGTTCAACCTGCCGGCGACCTTCTATACCACGCTGATCCGTGGCGTGCCGGACCTGGTGCTGATGCTGCTGATCTTCTACAGCCTGCAAGGCTGGCTCAGCAGCCTCACCGAGTTCATGGGCTGGCCCTACATGGAGATCGATCCGTTCGTGGCCGGCATCGTCACCCTGGGTTTTATCTATGGCGCGTACTTCACCGAGACCTTCCGCGGCGCGATCCTCAGCGTGCCGCGGGGCCAGCAGGAGGCCGGTGCGGCCTTTGGCCTGAGCCGCTGGCAGCGGTTTCGTCTGGTGGTCTTCCCGCAAATGATGCGGTTCGCCTTGCCGAGCCTGGGCAACAACTGGCTGGTGTTGCTCAAGGCCACGGCGCTGGTGTCGATCATCGGCCTGTCGGACCTGGTCAAGGTGGCCCAGGAGGCCGGCAAGAGCACCTTCAACATGCTGGATTTCCTGCTCCTGGCCGGTGCCCTGTACTTGTTGATCACCAGTGCTTCGAACTATCTGCTGCGGGTACTCGAGCGGCGTTATAACCAGGGTGTGCGGGGGCTGTCGCGATGATCGAGCTGATTCAGGAATACTGGAAACCCTTTCTGTTCAGCGACGGCTATGGCCTCACCGGGCTGGCCATGACCCTGTGGCTGCTGGTGGCGAGCATCGCCCTGGGTTTCGTCCTGTCGCTGCCGCTGGCGATCATGCGCACCTCGCGCTGGGCCCTGGTGCGCTGGCCGGTGCAGCTGTTCACCTACGTGTTTCGTGGCACACCGCTGTATATCCAATTGCTGATTTGCTACAGCGGCATCTACGGCATCGCCGCGGTGCGTTCCCAGCCCTTGCTGGAAGCCTTCTTCCGCGACGCGATGAACTGCACCTTGCTGGCCTTCACCCTGAATACCTGCGCCTACACGGTGGAGATCTTCGCCGGGGCGATCCGCAGCATTCCCTACGGTGAAATCGAGGCCGCCCATGCCTACGGGCTCAGCGGCTGGCGCCTGTACCTGCGGTTGATCCTGCCGTCGGCGTTGCGCCGGGCGCTGCCGTACTACAGCAACGAAGTGATCCTGATGCTGCACGCCACCTCCGTGGCCTTCACCGCGACCATCCCGGACATTCTCAAGGTGGCGCGGGACGCCAACGCCGCGACCTTCATGACCTTCCAGGCGTTCGGCATCGCCGGCCTGTTGTACCTGGGCCTGTCCTTCGGCCTGGTCGGCGCCTTCCGCCTGGCGGAGCGCCGCTGGCTGAGTTTCCTCGGGCCGGCGCACTGAGGCTTTTCTCCCTTTCCCGTGCGGGGTGTCGCGCCGATGGCGACGCTCCAGGAGTGTTCCATGTACAAATTGAGCGTTGAAAATCTCTACAAGCGGTTTGGTGACAACGAAGTGCTCAAGGGCGTCTCGTTACAGGCTCGTGCCGGCGACGTGGTGAGCATGATCGGCGCCAGCGGTTCGGGCAAAAGCACTATGCTGCGCTGTATCAACTTCCTGGAGCGCGCCGACGAGGGCCACATCGAGCTGGACGGCGAGCGTATCGCCACCCGTTCCGCCCCAGGCGGCATGCGTGTCGCCAGCCCGGCCCAGTTGCAGCGCCTGCGCACGCGCCTGGCCATGGTGTTCCAGCACTTCAACCTGTGGAGCCACCTGACCGTGCTGGAGAACATCATGCTGGCGCCATGCCGGGTGCTGGGTAACAGCCGCAAGGAAGCCGAGGCCAGCGCCCGGGCCTACCTGGACAAGGTGGGCCTGCCGCAGCGGGTTGCCGAGCAGTACCCGGCCTTTCTCTCCGGCGGCCAGCAGCAACGGGTGGCGATTGCCCGGGCGCTGGCGGTGGAGCCGGAGATCCTGCTGTTCGACGAGCCGACCTCGGCCCTGGACCCGGAGTTGGTGGGCGAAGTGCTCAAGGTGATCCAGGCGCTGGCGGAGGAAGGGCGCACCATGCTGATGGTGACCCACGAAATGGGCTTCGCCCGTCAGGTCTCCAGCCAGGTGCTGTTCCTGCACCAGGGGCGGGTGGAAGAGCAGGGCGATGCGACTATTCTCGATCGCCCGCAGAGTGAACGTTTGCAGCAGTTTTTATCCGGCCGTTTGAAGTGAGGCAAGACATCCATGGCGGACATCCGCGACCTGTCGATCGTGCTTGATCGGATCGATCAGGCCATCATCGAGGTGCTGCGCCACGAAGGGCGCATCACCTACCAGAAACTCTCCGAGCGCGTGCACCTGACTCCCAGGCCGTGCCTGGAACGGGTGCGCAAGCTCGAACAGCTGGGCGTCATCCGTGGCTACGGAGCGATTCTCGACGAGAAGAAACTCACGCCCGGCCTGTCCCTGCTGGTCCTGGTCGCGTTGTCCAACCAGAGCGGGCGCGCCGCGCAGAAGGCTTTCGAGGCCAAGGTCCGCGCCTGTCCGCAGGTGCTCGAATGCCGGCTGATCAGCGGCGCCTTCGACTACAGCCTGCGCATGCGCTGCCGCGACATGGAGCATTACCGGGTGCTGACTGAGGTCTGGTTCGACGACCCGGACCTGCATATCGACAAGCTGGTCAGCCATCCCGAACTGGCGATGGTCAAGACCACCATGGAATAGGCCGCGCCAGCGGCCTTAAAAGTATCGCGGGCAAGCCTCGAGCCTACAGACGCCGCAATCTTCTGTAGGAGCGAGGCTTGCCCGCGATGACGTTTTCCCGTTCAAAAAACATCTGAGATTCAGCCCACCGAATCGGCTGCCGCACAGCCTTCTTTCAGCCATTTCCTGCATGGCAGCCCCCCCGGATCAGCCGGGTTTTTCCGTGCCCCGAACAGACAATGAGCACCTCTCAACCCTCATCGAATCTGTGCCCCATGCAAACCACCAATACTGTTTTGATGATTCGCCCGACGCGTTTTTCCTTCAACCAGGACACCGCGGCGAACAACCGCTTCCAGCGTCCCGCGGCCTGTTCCGAGGACGTGCAGATCAAGGCCCTGCAAGAGTTCGACGGCTATGTCGCGGCGCTACGGGCCGAGGGCGTGACTGTCATGGTGCACAACGACGCCGAGGCCCCGCACACCCCGGATTCGATCTTTCCCAACAACTGGTGGAGCAGCCACCCGGACGGCACCCTGGTGCTGTACCCGATGCAGGGTCACAACCGCCGCCTGGAGCGCGACAAGGGCGTGCTCGACTGGCTGCGCGAGGAGTACCGGGTCGAGCGACTGCTGGACCTGTCCAGCCTGGAACAGCAGGAAGTATTCCTCGAAGGCACCGGCAGCATGGTCCTGGATCGCGAACAGCGGATCTGCTACGCCGGTTATTCCACCCGCACCCATGCCCGGGCCCTGGACCAACTGGTCGCGCACCTGGGCTACGAGCTGTGCGCGTTCAACGCCGTCGACCGCCAGGGCGTGGCCATCTACCACACCAACGTGATGATGAGCGTTGGCAGCCGCCTGGCCGTGGCCTGCCTGGAGTCCCTCTGCGATGCCGGTGAACGCCGGGCGCTGCGTTCGCGCCTGGAAAGCAGCGGCAAGCAGATCATGGCCCTGAGCTGGGACCAGTTGGAGTCCTTCGCCGGCAACATGCTCGAAGTGCGCAACGCCGCCGGCGAGCCGTTGCTGGTGATGTCGCGCACCGCCTGGAATTCCCTGGATAGCGAGCAGCGCCGCCTGGTCGAGCGCCACGCCAGGCCGTTGCCGGTGAACATCGACACCATCGAACGCATTGGCGGCGGCAGTGCCCGCTGCATGCTCGCCGAAGTCTATCTGCCCCAACGCCAACCTCACCTGGAGCACGCGCGATGATCGTTCGTCCTGCCACCCTGAATGACCTGCCGGCCTTGCTGGCCCTGGCCCACAGCGCCGGAGCCGGCCTGACCACCTTGCCCGCCGACGCCGTGCGCCTGCGCCAGCGCCTGGAATGGGCGGAAAAGACCTTCGCCGGCGACGCCGAGCGGGCCGATGCCGACTACCTGTTCGTGCTCGAGGGCGACAGCGGCGAGGCCGTGGGCATCTGCGCCCTGGCCGGCGCCGTGGGCATGCGCGAGCCCTGGTACAACTACCGGCTCGGGCTGTTTGTCGCCGCGTCGAAAAACCTCGGGATCAACCAGCAGTTGCCGACCCTGTTCCTGGGCAACGACATGACCGGTCACTCCGAGCTGTGTTCGCTGTTTCTTCATGCCGATCACCGCAGCGGCCTCAATGGCCGATTGCTGTCCAAGGCGCGTTTCCTGTTCCTGGCCGAGTTCCGCCAGCACTTCGGCGACAAGGTGATCGCCGAGATGCGCGGCTATTCCGACGCGGACGGCGTGTCGCCATTCTGGGAAGGGCTGGGCCGGCATTTCTTCAAGATGGACTTCGCCGACGCCGACTACCTCACCGGCCTGGGCAACAAGACCTTTATCGCCGAGCTGATGCCCAAGTTCCCATTGCCCACCTGCCTGCTGCCGGAGTCGGCCCGGGCGGTGATCGGCCGGGTGCACCCCAACACCGAGCCGGCCCTGGGCATGCTCAAGGCCGAGGGGTTCGGCTTCAAGGACTACATCGACATCTTCGACGGCGGGCCGCTGATCGAATGCGATACCCGCGAGATTCGCGCGGTGCGCGACAGCCAGGTGCTGCAACTGAGCATCGGCACCCCGGGCGAGCAGGCCGAACCCTACCTGATTCACAACCGCCAGTTCGCCACCTGCCGGATCACTGCGGCGCCGGCCCGGGTCGCCGCCGGCACCCTGATCGTCGATGCGCGCACCGCGCAGACCCTGGGCCTGGCAGCCGGGGCCTCGGTACGCGCGGTCAGCCTGGCGGTGCCGGAGCGGCAATTGTCCGCGGCGTAGGCGCACCGGACGACGAGCGCCGCTACAATGGCGCTCGACTTTCGTGACCCAGAGGCAACATGGACATCGACCTGGCCCGCACCTTTTTGCAAATCGTCCGCAGCGGCAGCCTGATCGCCGCGGCCGAACGCCTGCACCTGACCCAGACCGCGATCAGCGCCCGGGTGCAGAACCTCGAAGGCCAGCTCAACTGCAAGCTGTTCGTGCGCAACCGCGCCGGGGCCCGGCTGACGGCCGACGGCGAAGCGTTCATCGTCTACGCCAACCAGCTGGTGCAAACCTGGGAAGCCGCCCAGCGCGACCTGCCGCTGCTGGCTGGTTATCGCAACGTGCTGCACATCGGCGGTGAAGTCAGCCTGTGCAACCCGCTGATGCTTAACTGGGTAAGGCGCTTGCGCCAGGCGATTCCCAGCCACGCGGTGCGCAGCCAGATCGCCGAGGGCGCGAGCCTGCAACGCCAGCTGGAACTCGGCGTGCTGGACGCCGCGCTGGTGTTCCAGCCGGTGTACGGGCCGGGATTGCAGGTCGAGCAGTTGCTGGAGGAAAAGCTGATCCTGGTGCGCCTGGCCGGCAAACCCGAGCCTTATGTGTACATCGACTGGGGCGAGGATTTCCGCCGCCAGCACGACGCGGCGTTACCGGACCAGGCCAAGGCCGCGGTGGGTTTCAACCTCGGGCCGCTGGCCTTGCAGTTCATTCTCGAAGGCGGTGGCAGCGGCTACTTCCGCACCCGGGTGGTGCAAAGCTACCTGGATAGCGGCGTGCTGGAACGGGTGGAAAAGGCCCCGGAATTCAACTTTCCGACCTACCTGCTGTACGCCCGCGAACGGGATTCGGTGCAGCTGCAGCAGGCCTTCGAGGTGCTGCGCGAAGTCATCGCCAGCGACACCGACTGGTCGCAGCGCTGGGACCCGATGATCTGAGTCGTAAAACGCGGCGCCTGGTCTTACGACCGCTTCGCGGTCGAGCGCAGCCTGCGGCAGCGGCTACAGGAATCGCGGAGTCTGTGTAGCCGCTGCCGAGCCCGCGAGGCTGCGATCGGCAACGCAGTTGCCGTAAAGCCTGACTCCGCGATCTGTCCGGATAGCCCGATCAAACCCGCGGCGCCAACACCTCGCCAATACTGCGCCGGCGCGCATGGGCCTCACTGGCGTGGATCAGTTGCTCCAGATCTTGCGGGGTGACATCGAAGAATTCCTGCATTTCATCCAGCGCCAGCTTCAGGTCGGCGGCGGTGATGGCCTGGGTATCGCTCGGCGGATGGTCGGCGGGCAATTGGGGCGCGGGTTCGCTCTGGCCCTTGGGGTAGCGGATGCGGGTCAGGTTGTTGTAGGCCAGGGCGCTGAGCAACAGGCACAGGGCCGCCAGCATCACCGGGCCCAGGGCCTGCCAGTCGAGGGCGATGGTGGCCGGGTCGGCCAGCACCATCGTCAGGGCCACCGCGCCGGCCGGCGGATGCAGGCAGCGCAGCCAGCACATCAGCACCAGGGACATGCCGGCGGCCAGGCAGGCGCTGCCCAGGGTGCGTCCGAGCACATGGGCCACCAGCAACGCCAGGACGGCGGCGCACAGGTAGCCGCCGAGGATCGACCAGGGTTGCGCCAGCGCCCCCGACGACACCGCGAACAGCAGCACGGCCGAGGCCCCCAGCGGACCGATCAGGTGCAGCGCCACTTCCATGCCGAACACCCGGCCGCACAACCAGACACTGAACAGCGTGCCCAAGGCCATGCCGATCGCGGCGCGGCTCCATTCCGAAGGGCGGGTATTGATGGCGGCGGGTTTCCAGCGAGCGAGCATGACGAAGCGATCCAATTCCGGTTCTGCGGGCAAAAAGAAGGGCTTGTCTGGAGCACCAGAAAGCCCTGAAACGTTCCAACATTTGGGGGGAGGAACCGGCACAGTGTGCCGATCAAACCACACGCCTACAAATTCATAATAATGCTGTTTAAGTGCATTATTTTTGTACTGTGGCGGCCTGGGCCACCCGCCGTCCGCTCATGAAACACAGCAGGCCGCCCAGGGCGGTCAAACTGCTCAGGGCATAGAACATGGTCGGCGCCGGGGTATGCACCAGCAGGTAGCCACAGATCACCGGGCTCAAGGCGCCGCCCAGGGCCGCGAGGTTCTGCGCGCCGTAATAGCTGCCGCGCAGGGCCTCGGGCGCCAGGGTGTCGATGAACAGGAATTCCGCCGGGTAGATGATCATCTCGCCAAGGGTGAAGACGAACATCGCCAGGCACCAGCCCAGCAGGCTGTCGGCCAGGCTGAAGCCGATCAGGCCGAGGATGAACAGGCTGGTGCCGACGGCGATCCAGTAGCGCAATTGTTCGCGCTTGAGGAAACGACCGATCTGGTACTGCAGCAGGATCACGCTGATGGCGTTGCAGGCCAGCAGGGCGGCCATGGTGTCGAGGGCGCTTTTCGCGTCTTCGGTGACCAGCAGGTACTGCGACAGGTACAGGGTGAAGCGCCCATGGACGATGGTGCTGAGCAGGCAGCCGCAGGTGAACATGATCAGCGTGCGGTCGTTTTTCAGGGTCACAAGGGTGTCGAGGAAACTCTGCGGCTTGCTCAGCGAGGGCAGGCCCGGCGTGGCTGGAATGCCGCGCATCAGCAGGGTGCTGAGAAAGGCGATGGCGCCGGCGATCAGGAACGGCGCCAGCGGCAGGTGCCCGGCGATCACCACGCCGAGCATGGGGCCGGTGGCGTAGCCGATATTGGTCAAGGTGTAACGCAGGGAGAACACCCTGGCCCGCTGACTCACCGGCAGGTTTTCGCTGATGATCGCCTTGGAGCCGATCAGGAACAGCGCCGAGGCGGTTTCGGTGATCACCAGGATCGCGGTGGTCAGGTAGAGGTTGTGGGCGAAGGTCAGCAATACAAAGCCGATGCCGCTGGAGAGCATGCTCAGGATCAGCAGCCGGCGCTTGTCCAGGCGATCGAGGATGTAGCCGCCATACAGCGCGAGCAGCGTGGCGATGAACACTGCGACCCCCAGCAGCAGGCCGACGTCCTGCTGGTCGAGGCCGAGTTTTTCGCTGAGGAACAGGGTGAGCAGGGGGCTGGTGATGGCGCGACTGACGACAATGGTCAGCGAGCAGATCATCAGGCGGCGGATAACCAGCGAGTAAGTGGCCACGGTGGTGCACGAGTCCTTGTTGTCTGAGTGGGCTACGGAGGAGCTACGGAGGAGCTATGGCTGGAGCCAGCGGTCCAGCACGGCGACGGATTCCATATCCGCCAGCCGCCACAACTGTTGCAGCAATTCGCCGGCCCGTTCGGCTGGCAGCACCCGGGTCGCCAGGCTGAGAAACTTTTCTTGCAGCGCCTGATCGTCGAGCGGGTTGCCCGGCGCGCCCAGCGGCACCTCGACGCAGCGGCTGGCCTGGCGCCCGTCGCGGGTGCGCAGGGTCACCACGGGCTCGCCATCCTCTGACAGTTGCGGGTCCACTTCAAGGCGGATCCGTGCCATGGCACTGGCGATCCGTGTTGTTTCGCGGCACTCGCGGTCATAGGCATCCAGCCGCGCATGGCCATGCACCAGGCGCGCCGCCAGGGCGTAGGGCAGGCTCATCTGCGCGGCGGCCAGGGAGTCGATATCGCGGCTGCCGCACATGTCGTCGAGGAAGGCGCAGAGGGACACCTGAATGTCCTCCACCTGATCCGCCGTCACTTGCAACTGTTCGAGCAACAGGCCCAGGGCATCGATGGCCGAGTGGGTGCCACGGCAGGAGGCATAGGGTTTGATCGAGCAGCGCGCGAGCTTCCACACCTGGCCCAGGTGTTCGTCGAGGGCCTGGGGGATCGCGTTGCTGCCGGCCAGGGTCTTGAGAAAACCGCCCCAGACCTCCTCGAACAGCTGGCCCGGCCCGGTCACGCCTTGCCGGGCAAGGCGCGCGGCCAGCAGACCGCCTTCGGCGGCCCGGCCGCTGTGCAGTTTCTTGCTGTGCGAGCCGTCGTGAATAAAAGCCCAGAGCCCGCCGCTGAAACTGCCCGCCAGACCCAGGGCCGAAGCCATCTGCCGGGCATCCAGGCCGAGCACCCGACCGCAGGCGGCAGCCGCGCCGAACACCCCGCAGGTGGCGGTGGAATGCCAGCCGGCGCCGTTGTGGGCCGAATAACCGCCGCAGGCTTCCAGCACCCGGCGCCCGACTTCATAACCCATGACCACCGCGGTGATCAGCTCGCGGCCGCTGAGTGGCGTGTCCCGCAGGCTGGCGGCGGCCATCACCGCCGGCAGCACCACGGCCCCGGAATGGTCGCAGCCGCCGGTGTCGTCCAGCTCCAGGGCATGGGCGGCGATGCCGTTGAACAAGGCGGCCTGGGTGGCACTGCTGCTCAGCGCGGTGCCCCACACCCGGCTGCGGCCGCCCTCGTCGCCGAGGGCCTGGCGCGCTGCTGCGGCGACTTCGCTGTGCGCCCCGGCCAGCGCGGCGCCGAAGGTGTCGAGGATATGCCGGATGGCCTGGGCCACCAGAGCCGGGGGCAGGTCTTCGAAACGGCTGTCGACGCAGAATTGCGCCAGGCGTTGCAAGCGATCGGTCATGGCAGGTAGGCCCGATAGTGACGTTCATAAATCGCCGCGGGGTGATCCTCCGCCAGCGGTTGCGCGCGTTGTGCCCACCACTGGGCGATCTCGCCGGCGCGGGCGATCCAGGCATCCTCGTGCCGCTGGATGCCCTGCAACAGCTCGCGCAGCAGGCCGATGCGCCCCGGGGTGGCGATGATCTCCGGGTGCAGGCGCAGCACGTAGAGCAGGCCGAAGCGGTGGAAGCCGGCGAAGTCCAGCTGCAGGTTGCCCAGGGTGTGGCTGTAGGAGGCGATCCGCGATTGCCCCGGCGGCACCGCCGGGCTGAGGTTGAAGGCAAAGTAGGGTTCGTCCTCCAGTTCGTAGTGCAGGGGCAGCTCGATCACTTCCGGCCGGGTCGGGTGGGGGAAGGGCAGGTCATCGCCGCGCCAGGACGACGACCAGCGAATACCTTGCCCGTGCAGCGCCTCGACGAACCCCGGGGCCCAGTTGCCGGCCGGAATGCGAAAGCCGGTGGGGCGCTGGCCGGTGAGGTCGGCCAGGGCCTGGCACCCGCGTTGCAGTTCCAGCTGCTGTTCGGCCAGGCTCAAGCGGTCGTAATTGGCGTGGCGATAACCGGCGCAGGCGATTTCATGCCCGGCGGCCTGGATCGCCCGTACATGCCCGGGGTTTTCCTCGGCCACGATCCCCGGGACGAACCAGGTGGCGGGCACCCGCAGTTCGTCGAGCAATGCCAGCAGGCGTTCGACGCCGCGCTGGCTGCCGTAGCGCCAGACCGACAGGGTCTTGTCGCGCCCGGCCACTTGCGGGGCCTGGGTGAGGATGCCGTGGATGTCGTTGTAGTCGACGGTCACCGCCACGGCGCAGCGGTAGCCCTGGGGCCAGACCCGGGTGTCAGCCATGGCGATGCTCCTTGAGCCACCAGCGGGCGACGTCGCGGCAGGTGGCGAACCATACGTCCTCGCGCTGGCGCATATGTTCGAACAGGCGCTCCAGCAGCAGGATGCGC
Organism: Pseudomonas sp. GW821-FHT02B10; assembly: GCF_059421865.1. NCBI lineage: Bacteria > Pseudomonadati > Pseudomonadota > Gammaproteobacteria > Pseudomonadales > Pseudomonadaceae > Pseudomonas > Pseudomonas sp. GW821-FHT02B10. The sequence goes on from NZ_JBWKVU010000009.1 coordinate 169,878, forward strand.
CCGGGTTTGCCGGTGATCTTGGGGTGGAACAGGGTGGTCAGGCACAGCCCTTCGTCCATGGCGCCGTCGTATTCGCGGCACCAGTTGTCCAGGGTCAGTTCGTAGCTGGCGGTGCGGTCCAGGCCCGAGGGGAAGTCTGGGGCGCGGGTGTAGGCGAGGGAGGCGTAGTCGTCCATCTCCCAGCGCCCGGGGATCTCCACCAGCGGCGTGGCATGGCCCGGTACCTGGACCAGGTACGGACGGTCGTCGCCGCGCATGCTGCTGGAATAAGCGACGCCGGCTTCCACCAGCATCGCCGGGGTTTCGGCGCGCCAGTCGCCCGACGGGGTACGGAAACCTTCGGCGCGGATATTCAGGTGGTTCCAGAACACCTCGCGGGATCTGGCCATGACCGCCTTCTGCTGCTCCAGGGGCAGGGCATAGAAGGACTCATGCTGGTAACCGTGGTACGCCACCTCGTGCCCGCGCTCGACGATCGCCTGGCATTGCCTGGGCCAGTTCTCCACCACCCAGGCGGGAACGAAGAAGGTGGTCGGGATCCGGAAGTCATCGAGCAGGTCGAGCAAGCGCGGCAGGGCCCGATAGGGGCCGTAGCCACCGAAGCCGAAATACTCCGGCTTGCGCCAGATCGAGCCGTCGAGCATGGCGTCGCCGGTCGGCCCGTCGAGGTCGAAGGCCAGGGCCAGGCACGCCTGGTGCCCGTCCGGCCAGCTGGGTTGGGGTGAGGAAGACATCGATAGCGCTCCAGTCATTGGGGCGGGCCGGTTTGCCCGCCATCCGCTGAGCAACAGCCACCTCCCGCGGACACGAATGTGCTCGTGCCCGCGGGGGGATTGCTCGGATGGTTATTTACCGGCGTTGAGGGTCACGGTCTTGATCGCGCCCAGCTCCAGGTCCCATTTCTTCAGGATGGCCTGGTAACTGCCGTCGTCGACCATGCTTTGCAGCGCGCTCTTCAGGGCTTCGGCCAGCTCGGGCTTCTTGTTGCTCACGCCCAGGCCGGTGAACTGCTCGGAGATCGGCAGGCCCAGGGTCTTGTAGGTGTCTTTTTCCTGGGCCTTGAGGTACGGCAGGGTCTCGCTGCCTTGCATCGCAGCGTCGATGCGGCTCTGGCGCAGTTGCGCGCGGGCGTCGGCCGAACCTTCGGCGCCGATCACCACCACCGCCGGTTTGCCGTGGGCTTCGCAGTTGGTCTTGCTCCAGGCAGCGATTTCCGCCGGAAAGGTGGTGCGACGGCTGGTGCCGACCTTCTTCCCGCACAGGTCGGTGGGTTCGTTGATCGTGGTGTTTTTCTGCAGGGTGTAGAACTGCGGCCCGCTGGTGAAGTAGTCGACGAAGGTCACGCTCTTCTGCCGTTCGGCGGTGTCGGTCATGCCCGACAGCACCGCATCCACGCGGTCGGTGGTCAGGGCGTTGATCATTTGCTCGAAGCCGGTTTCCTGCCAGGCGATCTTCACCCCCAGGCGCTCGGCCAGGGCGTTGCCCAGGTCGTAGTCCAGGCCGGTGAGCTGGTTGGTGGCCGGGTCCTTGAAGTCCATCGGCGGGTAGTTGGGCATGATCGCGACAACGATCTCGCCCTTGGCCTTGATGCTGGCGGGCAGCTCGGCGGCGAAGGTCAAGCTGCTGGCCATCAGGCTTGCGAGTACTGCTGGAATGACGAAATTCTTCATGGTCGTTCTCTTATGAATGTTGTGAGGCTGTGCTTGGTTTGCGAGCTCAGGCCTAGGTTCGAACGGCAGAAATGAAGCTTTGGGTGCGCGGGTTTTGTGGGCTTATTAGTATTTCTTCGGGGCTTCCAGCCTCCACGATCTGCCCGCCGTCCATGAACACCATGCGGTTGGAAACCTCCCGGGCGAAGCCCAGTTCATGGGTGACGACGATCATGGTCATGCCGGTCTGCGCCAGGTCGCGCATCACCGACAGCACCTCACCGACCAGTTCCGGGTCGAGTGCCGAAGTGGGTTCATCAAACAGCATCAGCTTGGGCCGCATGGCCAGGGCGCGGGCGATCGCCACCCGCTGCTGCTGGCCGCCGGACAGCTCGATCGGGTAGCTGTTGCGCTTGTCGGCCAGGCCCACCCGGGCCAGCAGTTCCAGGGCTTCCTCGTGGGATTCCTTGGGCGAGCGCTTGAGCACCTGGCACGGGCCTTCGACGATGTTTTGCAGCACGGTCATGTGCGGGAACAGGTTGAAGCGCTGGAACACCATGCCGGTGGCCAGGCGCTGGCGGGCGATCTGCGATTCGTTGAGCTCGTGCAGCTTGTTGCCGACGATGCGGTAGCCCACCAGTTCGCCGTCGACCCACAGGCCGCCCTTGTCGATCTTCTCCAGCTGGTTGACGCAGCGCAGCAGGGTGCTCTTGCCCGAGCCGGACGGGCCGATGATGCACAGCACTTCGCCTTGCTCGACCTCGATGTTGACGTCCTTGAGGGCGTGGTAGTTGTCGTAGTACTTGTTCAGGCCCACAGCCTTGACGATGTTTCTCATGATCGGATTCTCCAGGGCTGCTTACGAGCGTTTGCCGGCGCCACGGGCGAAACGGCGTTCCAGGCGGCTTTGGCCGAAGGACAGGACGGTGACGGCGGCCAGGTACCAGATGCCGGCGACGATCAGCAGCTCCATCACCCGGGCGTTGGCGTAGTAGATGTTCTGGGCGTTGTAGAGCAGTTCCGAGTACTGGATCACGCTGGCCAGGGAGGTCATCTTGACCATGCCGATGAACTCGTTGCCCACCGGCGGGATGATGATGCGCATGGCCTGGGGCAGGATGATCCGGCGCAGGGCCTGCAGGCGCGGCATGCCGATCGACTTGGCGGCTTCGTACTGGCCGGTGTCCACCGACAGCAGGCCGGCGCGCACCACTTCGGCGGTGTAGGCGCCCTGGTTGATGCTCAGGCCGAGCAGGGCGGCCACGAACGGCGTCATCAGGCTCACGGTGTCCAGCTCGAACAGCCCGGGAATGCCGATGGTGGGGAAGATCAGCGCCAGGTTGAACCACAGCAGCAGCTGCAGGATCAGCGGCGTGCCGCGGAACAGCCAGGTGTAAGTCACGGCCACGTAGCGCAGGATCGGGTTGGCCGACATGCGCATGATCGCGGTGATGACCCCGAACACGATGCCCAGGGCCATGGCCAGGATCGCCATGACCAGGGTGTTGAGCAGGCCGAACAGGATCGCCCGGGACGTGAGGAACTGGCCGATGTACGACCATTCGATCTTGCCTTCGGCGAAGGCCCGGACCAGGCCGACGAGGGCGATGACGATCACCGTGGCGAAGAAGATCCGCCCGTAGTAGCGCCGCGGCACATGTTCGTACTGGGTGATGTCGAACTGGTTTTCGGCTTGTTTGCGCTCGGCGAGGAGGCGCTCTGCCTGGGTCTGGCTCATGCTGTTTCTCCCAACGCAGGCGGACGGTGCCTGCGGTCTGTCGGTCGTCATCCCCGTGGGGCGAACGGGCGTGCGGCATCGATGCCGGTTCGCCCCCGCGGGACTGCGTTCAAGGTTTCAGAGACGGAAACCGTCGTACTGCGCGGCCCATTGCCGCTGCGCCGCCAGGGCGGTTTTCAGCCGGGCGATCTGCGCGCGCACCTGCTCCGGCGCGGTGCCGCCCCAGCCGCAGCGGGCGGCGATGGCGGCTTCCAGGGTCAGGCTGTCGCGCACCTCCGGGGTCAGGCGCGCATCGATCTCGGCCAGCAGCGCCGGGGAGGCTTCCCAGAGTTCGAGGTCGTGTTTCTCGCAGGCCTGGACCAGCGCGCCGGTGATTTCGTGGGCTTCCTTGAACGGCACCCCGCGCACCGCCAGCCAGTCGGCGACTTCGGTGGCCAGGGTGAAACCCAGTGGCGCCTGGCGCCGCAGTTCCTCGACGTTGACGGTCATGGTCGCGACCATCCCGGCCATGGCCGGCAGCACCAGCAGCAGGGTGTCGACGCTGTCGAGCACGCCGTTCTTGTCTTCGCTCAGGTCGCGGTTGTAGGACAACGGCAACGACTTGAGGGTCGACAGCAGCCCGGTGAGGTTGCCGATCAGCCGGCCGGCCTTGCCCCGCGCCAGTTCGGCGATATCGGGATTTTTCTTCTGCGGCATGATCGAGCTGCCGGTGGCGTAGGCATCGTCCAGGGCCACCCAGCGGAACTGCCGCGACGACCACAGGCAGAACTCTTCGGCCAGGCGCGAGATGTTGATCCCGAGCATGCTGGCGACGAACAGGAACTCGGCCACGTGGTCACGGCTGGCTACCGCGTCGATGGAGTTCTCGCAGACGCCGGCGTAGCCCATTTCCCTGGCCGACTGCTGCGGCTGGCGGGCGATGGCCGAGCCGGCCATGGCCGCCGCGCCCAGTGGTGACAGGGCGGTGCGGGCATCCCAGTCCACCAGCCGTTGTACGTCGCGCAGCATCGATTGGGCGTGGGCCAGCAGGTGGTGGGCGAAGACGATCGGCTGGGCCTGCTGCAGGTGGGTGAAGCCCGGGCAGATGCTGTCGACATGCTGTTCGGCCTGTTCCACCAGCGCTTGCTGCAGGTCCAGCACCTGCACCGCCAGGCTGCGGACATGGTCGCGCAGGAACAGGCGCAGGTCGTTGGCGGTCTGGTCGTTGCGCGACCGGCCGGCGCGCAGCTTGCCGCCGAGGGCGCCGAGACGCTCGGTGAGCAGGCGTTCGATGAAGGTGTGCACGTCTTCGTCGTCCAGGGTCGGGCTCACCCGACCGGCGCGGAAGTCTTCGCCGATGCGCTCCAGGGCCTCGAGCATGGTGCGGGTTTCCGGCTCGTCCAGCAGGCCGGCGCGTTGCAGTTCCCGGGCATGGGCCTTGGAGCCGGCGAGATCGTAAGGGGTTAGGCGAAAGTAGCGCTCGGGGCAGCGCGACAGGGCGGCCAGGGCCGCGGACGGGCCGCTTTTGAAACGGGCGCCCCAGAGGCGATCGGTAGGCTGGTTCATTGTTTTTTTCCTCGTCGATAACGCGAATTGAATTCGGTACGGCCGACCACGGACTTCTCCAACAGCCGCTGAAAGGGCGTCGAAGAGTCTTCGGGTCAGGCAGGTTTCAAGAGGGCAGTAGCAAGTGGCGAGAACTGATCGAAGTGTCAGTTTTTAAGGGTGTTGAATCAGCGAGTTGTGGCTGACCCAGGGAAACTTCTGATGGTTGCCAAGCCTTGTTTTCTGTGTTCATTATTATTTGTCGGCTGTGTTTTTGTTGTGCAGCAAAGCCTGTTGAATATGCCGCCCGAGGTCAATAAGCATTATGGAAACCCCACTTTCCAATTCTGGAAACCCAGCGATTAAAACCGCCCACAGAGCACCGCTGGCACTCAGCGGACTGGACTTCAAACTGCTCAAGGTATTCAAGGCGGTGGTCGAGGCGGGAGGCTTCAGCGCCGCGCAAAACGAGCTGAACGTGGGCCTGGCGGCCATCAGCAAGCAGATCTCCGACCTGGAGATCCGCATCGGCATGCGCCTGTGCACCCGGGGCCGGGAGGGGTTTTGCCTGACCGAGGAAGGCAGCCTGGTGTATCAGGCGTCGATTGACCTGTTTGCCTCGGTGGACAACTTTCGCGACCGGCTTAGTTGCGCGCAGAATGAAATAATCGGCGATTTGGGTGTGGGGGTCATTGATAATACGATCACCGATATTAGTTCGCCGTTAGTTGCTGCCCTGCGACGAATGAATATGGAGTCGCCGAAAGTAAGATTCAGGCTCTACGCATCACAACTGGATGAAGTTGAACGGGGTGTGGTGGAGGGGCGCTTAGTTGCTGGAATTGTGCCGGTCTATCAAAAGCGCGAAGAGTTCGACTACTTCAAGTTATATGACGAAGAGTCCGCGGCTTATTGCGCTGTGGGGCACCCGTTGTTTGACGTGGCGGACAACGCGATCGACGCCGAGACCCTCAAGCAGTACGAGTTCATCAACCATCGCTATGCGATCCATCAGGCCAAGGGGCAGTTTGCCCTGTACGACAGCTTTTCGGCGGCGGCGTCCCAGGTCGAAGCGGTGGCGATACTGATCAAGACCGGGCGTTTCCTCGGTTTCCTGCCCCGGCACTATGCCGCGGCGCTGGTGGAACGCGGCGAAATGCGCGCACTGCTTCCGGAGCTGGTGCACTACAGCACGCCCTTCAGCCTGATCCTGCGTCACAACACGGTGCGCAGTCCCTTGGTCAAGGCCTTCGCCCAGGCGCTGGGGGTGGACCTCAAGAGTAATGGCTGAGCCTGGCCCAGGTGCCGTCCAGGTTCTGCCTGCACTCGTTGTCTGTGCCTGGCTGCTGGTGAAAAGTACGGGATAAAAGTGCGGCTCAAAAGTGCAAATGAAAAGTGCGGTTCAAAGTGCGCTATTCCATAAGGCGGAGCACGCCGCAGACATGGCTGGTATAGCCGGCGTCATGGCACTTTCATCCCATGGTTACAGTTCTTTGGATTCCCGCAGGGTTATCCGTACGAAGTAACCGGTGAGTACAAAACATGCCGTTTGCGGCCCACCCACTCGCCATTTTAAATAACCGGCGCGGCGCTCCTTAGATGCCTGATACCTTCCGAACACCCCCGGTAGGAGCGAAGCTTGCTCGCGATAAGGCCGGCATATGCACCATCGATTTTGCCTGGCAGAGTGTCATCGCGAGCAAGCTTCGCTCCTACAGTTGCATGGGGTGGGCAGGCAGTGTCAGGCGCATGGCGCAGCGCCGGGCCGCCGGCAGGCCATGGCGAGCTTCCTCGGCCAGCACCTGCCGCAGGCGCGGCCCCAATTGCTCGGCGTCCAGAGTGACGAAACCGCAGCGCTGGTAGAAGGGTTCATTCCACGGCAACTGGCGAAAGGTGCTCAGGGTCAGAGCGGTAAACCCCTGCTGGCGCGCCTGTTCGCCCACCGTCTGCAGCAGGCGACGGCCGATACCGCGCCCTTGGGCGGCGCTGGCGACCGAGATCTCCCAGATATGCAGCGCGTCGGCGCAGGCTTCTGCGTCGAGGAAGGCGCACACCTCTTGCTCGAGCACCGCCACCCACACCCGCTGCTCGCGGATATGCGCGCGGTGCTGCGCGGCGTCGGGCACCTCGGCGTCGGCCAGCCAGGCCAGTTCGGGGTCGCGGCGAAACAGCGCGGCGGCGCTGCGTTCGATGGCGGGGAGCAGGGGGGCATCGGCCTCTGTGGCCAGGCGGATTTGCAGAGTCATGGGGCGCGAGTGTAAGGAGCCAGGGCGCGACCGATCAACCGTTCAGGGGGGCGTGGTGGCGGGCAGGTGCAGCATGACGTAGTCGTTCTTGTCGAAACGCCCGCCGAGCACCGGGGTCAATCGCGCCAACGGCGTGGCCTTGAGCGTCGCCAGGTCGCTTTGATCCATGATCACCCAGGCCGGGCCTGGTATGGCTGCAAGGGCTTCGGGGCGCTCGGTGAACAGCGGCTGCAGGTCCTGGTCGAGGTGGACCATGAACTTGATGGCCTTGGCGTCCTTGCCCATGGCGTGCAACACCAGCGGTGCCGGGTCGCTCTGGATCAACCGTTGCGCCGCGAGGCTGAAGTCGCGGGTGTCGTACAGCTGGCGTTCGACCGGCTCGAACACCCCGATATAGGTGGTCCACACCGCCAGCACCGCGGTATAGGCCAGGCCGACGGCCCGCCAGCGCGGCTGGGCCAGCATCAGCAGCGCGGCCCCTTGCAGCAGCCCGAGGAGCGCTAGCATTGCGGTCAGGTCCGTCAGTTGCTCGGGAAACTTGCGTTGCAGCACCAGCAACCCGACGATCAACAGCCCCGGCAGCAATAGCCATATGCCTTGGATCGCAATCCGCAGCCAGGCCATGAAGCGCCCCTGGCGCGCCTGGAACGGGTAGGCCGCGACAATCGCCGCCATGGGCAGCATCGGCAGCAGGTAACGGGCTTTCTTGGCCTGGGGAATCGACAGGCCGATCATCACCAGCAGCCCCGCGGCGGTGCACAGGCGCAGCAGTTTCAGCGCCGGATCCGGCTCGCCGCGCGGCGCCAGGAGCACGCCGATCCAGGTCAGGATTGCCAGCGGGTAGGCCAGGGCATAGTTGCCCAGGGAGCTGCTGAAGTAATAGAACGGGCCGCTGCTGCCTTCGCTGCCGTCCAGGCGCCCGGTGAATTGCATGCGGATCACCTCCTGCATGAAGGCCGCGCCGCCACTGAGTCGGGCCAGCCACAGCAACAGCGTCACGCATACCAGCAACAGCAGCAGGGCGCTGCCACCGAAGACCAGCATGCGTCGCCACTGGCCTTCGAGCAGGTAATAGCTGCACAACATGCCGCAGGGAATCACCAGGCCGATCGGCCCGCGAATGGCGAACCCTGCGACCAGCAACGCGAAGATCAGCCACAGGCGGCGCGGCGCGGCGAAGTGATCGTGGGCATACCCCAGGTAGAACACCGCCAACGCCAGGGCGGCGAGTATCTGGTCCAGGGACACGGCGCGGGTTTCGCAGATAAAGGTATTGCTGAGCAGGAGCAGGGCGACACTGAGCAGGGCCCAGGTCCGGGAACAGGGCGCCAGCAGTCGATAGATCAGGCTGACTATGGTTGCCGAAGCCAGGGCCGTGGGCAGCCAGGCGCTCAGGCTGACGACCCGGCCGAACGGCAGCGAGAACAGATAGATCAGCAGCGTCGAGGCGCTGCTGTAGTCGGCATAGGGCTGGCCATAGGTGGTGGGGAAGAACCCCGGCCCATGGCGCAGCATTTCCTTGGCGAACAGGACGAACCTGGAGTCGAAACCGGTCACCGCCTGCTGGTAGACCCCGGCACAGAACAGCAGCAGGGCCAGCAGCCCCAGCCCCAACGCTTGCCTGTGCAGTGTCTGGGCGGGGACGGCGCGCGGGATCATTCAGGCTTCAACCGGTGTGCCGGCCCATTGCTGGTAAGGAATTGGCAGCTCGCGCGACTCGCCGCGGCCGATCGGGAAGTAGGTGAAGCCGTTGCGGGCCAGGCGCTCGGCGTCGTACAGATTGCGCCCGTCGAAGATCACCGGGGCCTTGAGGCGCTGTTGCAGCAGCTGGAAGTCCGGCGCCTTGAACTGCTGCCACTCGGTGCAGATGATCAGCGCGTCGGCGTCGTTGAGCACCGATTCCGGGGTGCCCATCAGCATCAGCTTCGGTTCGTCGGGGTACAGGCGCTGGGTTTCCTGCATGGCTTCCGGGTCGAAGGCGCGCACATTGGCGCCGGCGGCCCACAGCGATTCCAGCAGCACCCGGCTGGGGGCATCGCGCATGTCGTCGGTGTTGGGCTTGAAGGCCAGGCCCCAGAGGGCGAAGGTCTTGCCTTTCAGGTCACCCTTGTAGAAGGCGTTGATGCGCTCGAACAGCTTGTGTTTCTGCCGTTCGTTGATGGCTTCCACCGCTTGCAACAGGTCGCTGGAGCAATGGGCCTGCTCGGCGCTGTGGATCAGCGCGCGCATGTCCTTGGGGAAACACGAGCCGCCATAACCGCAGCCCGGGTAGATGAAGTGATAGCCGATGCGCGAGTCGGCGCCGATCCCCAGGCGCACCGACTCGATGTCGGCCCCCAGGTGTTCGGCCAGCTCGGCGATCTGGTTGATGAAGCTGATCTTGGTCGCCAGCATGCAGTTGGCGGCGTACTTGGTCAGCTCGGCGCTGCGCAGGTCCATGAACATGATGCGGTCATGGTTGCGGTTGAACGGTGCGTACAGGTCGCGCATCACGTCGCGGACTTCTTCGCGCTCGCAACCGACGATGATCCGGTCCGGGCGGCGGCAGTCGGACACCGCCGAGCCTTCCTTGAGGAATTCCGGGTTGGAGACGATATCGAACTGCAGGGCGCGCCCGTCCAGGGCCTTTTCGATGTGCGCTTTCAAGGTGTCGCCAGTGCCTACCGGCACCGTGGATTTCTCCACCAGGATCACCGGCTGTTCACGATGCCGGGCCACGGCGTCGCCCACCGACAGCACGTAGCGCAGGTCGGCCGAGCCGTCCTCGCTGGACGGCGTGCCGACCGCGATAAACAGCACCTGGCCATGTTGCACCGCGAGCTTTTCGTCGCTGGTGAAACTCAGGCGCCGGCTTTCCAGATTGTCGCGCACCAGGCTCGACAGCCCGGGCTCGAAGATACTGACGTGCCCCTGTTGCAGCTGCTGGACCTTGTGTTCGTCAATGTCCATGCAGATGACATCGTGGCCGACTTCGGCCAGCACGGCGGCCTGCACGAGGCCGACGTAACCACTTCCAAATACGCTGATTTTCATGGGGTATTCCTGGGACTTGTCGCGGGAGCAGGTCGTGAGTTGATGGTAATGACGCCGAGGATGACCAGCGCCACCCCCAGGGTTTTCGAGAGACTGAACGGTTCGTTGAACAGTGGCAGGCTGGCGGCCAGCAGGTAGACCAGGGCATAGCTGACGCTGAGCAGGGAATAGGCCCGGCCCAACGGCAGGTCGCGCAGGGCCAGCAGCCAGCAGAGCATCGACAGGACATAGGCGAGGATCGCCGCCAGCACCACGCCCAGCGCCAGCAGGTCGACCTGGCCGCCGGACAGCGCCGCCAGCCAGTCCGCGGGTACCGGCAGGCGGGTCATGCTCCAGCGCATGCCCAGTTGCGCGGCGCTGACCAGCAGCACGCTGCCCATGGCGAAGGTGAAGCCCAGAGCCCGGCTCATGCGTGGCGACTCAACAGCAGCACGCCAGCCAGTACCAGCGCCACGCCCAGCCAGTGGCGGCGGTCGATGGCTTCATGGAAGACGAAGCGGGCGATCAGGGTGATCAGCACGAAGTTCAGGCTGAGCATCGGGTAGGCGATGCCAACCTCGACCCGCTGCAGCACCAGCAACCACACCAGCAAGCCCAGGCCGAGGCTGGCCAGGGCCAGCCACAGCCAGGGCGAGCGCAGTTTGGCGAGTGCGCCGGAGGGCTGGCCACGCCAGCTTTCCACGGCGTACTTCTGCGCGATCTGGCCCAGGCAGGTCAGCAGGCAGGCAGCGAGCAGCAGCAACAGGCTCATGGCTGGCTCTGAGGGAAGATCAGGATCACGAGATTGCCCTGGTCATAACGTTTGAAATCCTGCGGCAACAGATCGATTTCGTAGTGTTCGTCGCCATTGACCCGCATCACCACGCCCACCTGGCCTTGCTTGCGGGCCTCGGGCATCCATTCGCCGACCTTGCGCAGGTCGATATAGCGATGCTGGGTGTCAGGATAGGCCAGGCCATATTTCACTTCGCCTGTCGTGTTGTACAAGGCGATATCCGGGCGCTTGAGACGCCAGGCCAGGGCCGAGGCGGCGCCCAGGTCGTTGCTCACCAGGGTGTGACTCTTCGCGAGTTCCTCGGCGTGATCGATGATGAATTGATCCGGCATCTTGTTGTAGACCACCGAGTTCGGCAGGCCGGCCGGCAGCAGGGCGATGAACAGCCAACTGCCGAGCGCCGGCGCGGCCCACAGTTGCAACGGGCGGAAGGCCGGTAGCAGGTTGCTCATGTTCCAGCCAAGCAGGGCCAGGAATACCAGCACCAGATGCCCGGGCTCGTTGCTGTACAGCGGCTTCTTCAGTTGGAAATACACCAGCGCCAACAGCAGCAACAGGCCCAGCACCAGGTTGAGCACAGCGTTGAGGCGGATGATCCGGGTTTGCCCGGCGTGCAGCCGGTCGCTCAGGCTATTGCCCATCAACAGTGCCAGCGGCAGCAGGCACGGCAGGATATAGGCCGGCAGCTTGCCCTTGCTCAGACTGAAGAGCGCCAGCGGCAGGATCAGCCACAGCAGCAGGAAACCGATGCTCGACTGACGCCGGGTCTGCCAGGCCTGCTTCAAGGCACCGGGCAGCACCAGGACCCAGGGCATGCTGAACGCCACCAGCAACGGCAGGTAGTACCACCATGGCGAAGCGTGCTGGGCGTCGTCGCCGGCAAAACGGCGGATGTGTTCATGCCAGAAGAAGAAGCGCCAGTAATCTGCTTCCTGGGCATGCACCGCCAGGGCCCACGGCAGGCTCACGACAATCGCCACCAGCACCGCGACGCCGCCGTAGGTGAACAGTTCGCGCAGGCGTTTTTGCCAGAACATGTAGGGCAGGGCGATCAGCACCGGCAGCAGCCAGGCGAGGAATCCCTTGGTCATGAAGCCCATGCCGCAGGCGAAGCCCAGGCCGGCCCAGGCCAGCAGGCGGTTGCGTGGGGTGCTGTTGTCCAGGGCGAACCACAGGGCCACCAGGCTCAGGTTGACCCAGAAGGTGAACTGCGGGTCGAGGTTGGCATAACCGCCGGCGCCGACCACCACGCAGAAACTCATGTACAGCAGGGCGCAGACCAGGCTCTTGCGCGGGTCGTTCCACAGCCGCCTGGCCATCAAATAGGCCAGCAGTACGCTCAGGCCCATGCTCAGGGCCGAAGCGACCCGCACGCCGAACAGGTTCTGGCCGAACAGTGCCTGGCCGAGGGCGATCATCCAGTAGCCGGCGGCCGGCTTCTCGAAATAACGGATGCCCATGAAATGCGGCGATGCCCAGTGGCCGGTCAGGAGCATTTCCTGGCTGATCTGCGCATAGCGGGTTTCATCGGGAATCCACAAACCGTGGGTGGCCATCGGCAGCAGGTAGAACAGGCCGAAGGCAAGCAGTAAAAGAGGCAGGGCCCAGCGTCTGGTCATGCGCCTTGCACCCCCAGCCAGCCCTCGCGGCCCTCGAGGGCGCCACGAATGACCTGCCCCTGGGGCAGGCTCTGCAAGGAGGCGGGCAACAGATTGCCCAGGGTAGTGAAATGAATGTCGCGCTGGCGGGCTTGCGCCAGCAGTTGACGAAAATCGTTGGCCATCAGAATCCCTTCGACCTCGGCGTGAATGGTGTAGACGTTGAGCTTTTCAGGGCTGAACCGGTCCAGGATGAATGTGTTGAAGTCGTGGGCCGCGACAGCGGGCCCGACCACTTCGTCGAAGGTCGGCAGGTCGACCGGAATCTGTGGGGCGCCCAGGCCGCCATCCGCCAGCCGGGGCTGGAAGATCGACGTGCCGCGGCAATCGCTGTTGTAGCGAAAGCCGAAGCCCTGCTTGGCCTCGATCACCGACTCGTCGGCGCGCCAGCCGGCGGCGGCCGAGCAGTCGACGCGCTGGCCGAGAATGTCATTGAGGGTGTCGACGCCCTGGCGGATCTGCTCGATCAACTGCGCCGGGTTCCAGCGCCCGGCATTGGCCTGCCAGCCGTGGTGATCCCAGGCGTGCAGGCCGACTTCATGGCCGGCGTCCCGGGCCTGGCGCATCAGGTGCCCGAGGTCGCGACCGATCGGCTTGCCCGGCCAGGCGGTGCCGGCCAGCAGGATGTCCCAGCCATACAGGCTGGCGGCGTTGGAGCGCAGCATCTTCCACAAAAACTGCGGGCGGATCAGGCGCCACAGGTGGCGCCCCATGTTGTCCGGGCCGACGCTGAAGAAGAAGGTGGCCTTGATCCCGGCCTCGTCGAGCAGTTCCAGCAACCGCGGCACCCCCTCACGGGTGCCGCGATAGGTGTCGACATCGATTCGCAGACCTGCCTGCATCAACATGCTTCTTCTTTAGAGTGCTCCGCGATTTCGAGCATGGCTTCGCGCAGGAAGAAGTCCAGCGTGTTGCCGATGGTTTCCTTCATCTCGACGGTCGGCTCCCAGTTCAGCAGGCGCTTGGCGTTGGCGATGCTCGGCTTGCGGTGTTCCACGTCCTGGTAACCGGCACCGTAGAAGGACTTGCTCTCGACCTCGCGGAAACCGGCGAACGGCGGGAAGTTGCCACGCAGCGGATGGGCCTCGAACTGACGCAACAGCTCTTCGCCCAACTGGCGGATGCTGGCTTCGTTGTCCGGGTTGCCGATGTTGATGATCTGGCCGTTGCACACATCGTTTTCGTTGTCGACGATGCGCGCCAGGGCCTCGATGCCGTCGGCGATGTCGGTGAAGCAACGCTTCTGCTCGCCACCGTCGAACAGGCGGATCGGCGTGCCTTCCACCAGGTTGAGGATCAGCTGGGTGATGGCCCGGGAGCTGCCGATGCGCGCCGAATCCAGGCGGTCAAGGCGCGGGCCCATCCAGTTGAACGGGCGGAATAGGGTGAAGTTCAGGCCCTTGCTGCCGTAGGCCCAGATCACCCGGTCCAGCAGTTGCTTGGACACCGAGTAGATCCAGCGTTGCTTGTTGATCGGGCCGACGATCAGGTTGGAGCTGTCTTCGTCGAAGTTCTGGTCCTGGCACATGCCGTAGACCTCGGAGGTCGACGGGAAGATCACGCGCTTGTTGTATTTGACGCAGTAGCGGACCAGCTTGAGGTTCTCTTCGAAGTCCAGTTCAAACACACGCAGCGGGTTGCGGGTGTACTCGATCGGGGTGGCGATGGCCACCAGCGGCAGGACCACGTCGCACTTCTTGATGTGGTACTCGATCCACTCGGAGTGAATGCTGATGTCGCCTTCGACGAAGTGGAAATGCGGATGGTTGCGCAGGCGCTCGATGGCGTCGCAGCCGATATCCAGGCCGTAGACCTCGTACTTGTCGTCACGCAGCAGGCGCTCGGACAGGTGATTGCCGATGAAACCGTTGACGCCGAGGATCAGCACCCGGGTGCGCCGCGGGGCACGACCGGATTCGGCGCCGCGCAGTAGCGAGCCATCCACCAGGCCCAGCTCGTTGGCCAGTTGCGGGCCGCTCAGGTACAGGCCGTTGTCGTTGCGCTGGCCGGCGTTGATCAGCAGCGAGTCCTGGCCGCAGGCGATGCGCAGCGGGTCGACGCTGATCACCCGCCCCGGGGCCTGGCCTTCGTTGCCCTTGATGACCTCGGCGCTCCAGACGATCAGCTTGTGCTCGCCCACGGCGCAGAACGCGCCCGGGTAAGGCTTGGTCACCGCGCGTACCAGGTTGAACAGTTGCTCGGCCGGCTGGCTCCACAGCAGCTTGCCATCAGCCGCGGTACGGCGACCGAAGTAGCTGGCCCGGGATTCGTCCTGGGCGGTTTCGCTGACCTTGCCTTGCGCCAGGGCGGGCAGGGTGTCGCGCAGCAGGCTGGCGGCGGCATCGCGCAGCTTGCCGTGCAGGCTCAGCGCGGTATCGCTGCGATCGATGGCCACCCGCTGCTGGGCAACGATCGCCCCGGCATCCGGGCGCTTGACCATGCGGTGCAGGGTCACGCCGGTTTCGCTCTCGCCGTTGACCAGCACCCAGTTGGCCGGCGCGCGGCCACGATAGCTTGGCAGCAGCGAACCGTGCAGGTTGAAGGCGCCCTTGCTGGCGGTGGCCAACAGCGCTTCGCTTAACAGGTTGCGATAGTAGAAGGAGAAGATGTAGTCGGGGTTGAGTTTGGCGATGCGCTCGACCCACAGCGGGTGGTTGGCGTCATCCGGGGCATGCACCGGGATGCCCTTGAGCGAGCACAACTGGGCCACGGAGCCGTAGAAGGTGTTTTCCTTCGGATCGTCGGCATGGGTGAAGACCGCGCCGATTTCATAACCCGCGTTGAGCAGGGCTTCGATGCCCGCGCAGCCGATATCGTGGTAGGCGAAGACAACAGCTTTATGACTCATGGCGAAACCTGATCGGAGAGAGTGGAAGTTAGACCGTCGACGGTGACAGCGGGAGCAGGGGCGGCAGGCTGGCTGCGCAGAACTTTTTCAATGAAGAAGCGTGGACGGGCACGCACATCGCTGTACATGCGACCCAGGTACTCGCCCAACAGGCCCATGCCGATGAACTGGCCACCGGTGAACACGAACAGGATGGCGAACAGCACGAACATACCGTCGCCGGCCCATTCGGCGCCGAACACCAGGCGCAGGAAGATCAGCAGCAGGGCGAACAGCACGCCGAGGCCGGCCATGCTGAAACCGATGATGCTCAGCAGGCGCAGCGGCGTGGTGGTCATGCAGGTGATCAGGTCGAACATCAGGTTGATCAGGCGCATCGGGCTGTACTTGGAGTCGCCGTGTTCACGCTCGGCGTGGTTCACCAGCACCTCGGTGGTGTGGCGGGCGAAGCTGTTGGCCAGGATCGGGATGAAGGTGCTGCGTTCGCGGCAGGCGAGCATGGCGTCGACCACGCTGCGGCGGTAGGCGCGCAGCATGCAGCCGTAGTCGTTCATGGCCACGCCAGTGGAGCGTTGCACGGCGAGGTTGATCAGCTTCGACGGCCAGCGGCGCCAGGCGGAGTCCTGGCGATTGTTGCGCACCGTGCCGACCACGTCGTAGCCCAGCTCGGCCTGGGCCACCAGGCGCGGGATTTCTTCCGGCGGGTTCTGCAGGTCGGCGTCCAGGGTGATGATCACGTCGCCACGGCACTGTTCGAAACCGGCCATGATCGCCGCGTGCTGGCCGTAGTTGCGGTTGAGGATCACCGCCACCACCGGGCTGCCTTCGCGGCCGGCCGCTTCCTCGAGGATCTGTGCCGATTCGTCGCGGCTGCCATCGTCCACCAGGACGATCTCGAAATCGTGCTTGAGCTGGCGGCAGGCCGCTTCAGTGCGCCGCAGCAGTTCGGGCAGGCTTTCTTCTTCGTTGTAGACCGGAATGACGATCGACACGAACTGGATTGGATAAGGTTTCAAGGTTTCAGTCCAGACAGGTTTTGATGGCGCCGACGACCCGCTCGACATCGTCGAGGGCCATGTCGGGGAACAGCGGAATCGAGCACAGGCGTGCCGAGTTCCATTCGGTGTTGGGCAAATGCACATCCGGGAAGCGCTGGCGGTAATAGCTGTGCAGGTGAGTGGCGACGAAATGGATGCCGCTGCCGATATTTTGTTCCTGCAGGGCCTTCATGAAACCGTCGCGATCGATGCCGCAACGCTCGGCGTCGATGCGCAGGATGAACAGGTGCCAGGCATGTTGCTGCGGATACTGCGGCAGGTGCAGCGGTTGCACCGGCAGGTCGCGCAATTGCTCCAGGTAGGCCTTGGCCAGGATCTCGCGCTGACGATTGATCGCGTCCAGGCGCCGCAACTGCACCAGGGCGATGGCGGCATTGATATCCGCCAGGTTGTATTTGAAGCCGGGCTCGATCACCTCGGCCTGGGGCTTGCGTCCGTGGGTCAGGCGGTCATAGGCATCGACGCCCAGGCCATGGAACTTGAGCATGCGCACCCGGTTGGCCAGGGCCTCGTCGTCGCTGACGAACATCGCGCCTTCGGCGCAGGTCATGTTCTTGATCGCATGGAAGGAAAAGATCGCCGTGCCCCGGGCGCCGACGGGCCGACCGCGATAGATGGTGCCGGCGGCGTGGGCGGCGTCTTCGATCACTGCGATGCCGTGTTTGTCGGCCAGGGCGTAGAGCGGATCGAGGTCGAAGGCGGCACCGGCGTAATGCACCGGAATGATCGCTTTGGTCCGTGGTGTGATCGCCGCTTCAATCGTGGCGGCATCGGTCATCAGGGTGTGCGGATCGACATCGACGAAGACCGGCGTCGCCCCCAGCAGGCAGATCATATTGGCCGTGGAAACCCAGGTCTGCGAGGGGGTGATCACCTCGTCGCCCGGGCCGATGCCCAGCGCTAGCAGGGTAATGTGCATGCCGCCGGTGGCCGATGACAACGCCACCGCGTGCTGGCAGCCGACCCGCGCGGCGAATTGCTGCTCGAGCTCCTGGTTTTTCGGTCCGGTGGTGATCCAGCCAGAGCGTAGAACCTGCTCGACCGCAGCGATCTCTTCATCGCCAATACTCGGACGCGAGAAAGGAAGGAAAGCCTGGTTCATTGAGACCTCGGGAAAAAGGATTTCAGCAATCGAAAGAAGAAAAAGCGCCTGTGCCACAGCTGGGACTATTCAAAAAAGGCGTTTTTGGTTCGGTCATTGAAGTACGTCCATAAGTGAGGTCGGTGTGGTCGTCCATGCCTGATTGCAGTAAAGACCATGCGGGGTAAAAGTAAAGCCATATCAGTGTGTTAGCTTTTGTTTCGATTAGATGACCGGGCTGATTTCCTGCGTCTATGAATGGATTCAGATTAAGCGGAAAAATGTGAAACGAACATGAAAAAAAGGCCAACGGAGCGTTTATCTTTCACCTAGACAGCCAGTGTTCAGACTTCGCCACTAGTTGATCGGGAAAACCCCTGTTACAGCATCCCCAAGGTGTTCTTTTTCGCGGATAACATGGATGAAAGTCGTTTGGCCGAGAGAGTTTTCTGCCTTTGCAGATGCCTCTGTTTTTCAAGCACCACCTGAACCAAGGAGCATCCGTTTGCCCACCGCCGATCCGTGGACGCTTCATCTTGCTGCCTTGACACCTTCGGGGCGCTCGACCATGGCGACCGATACGACCTTTGATAGGACCATGGCGTTCCCGTCGTATACTCCGTCGGGCTTGTAGCGGTGCTCGATCGTTTGCCTGAAGTCAAACCATGTGGAAAAAACCGGCGCTATTGTCGGCGGAACCCGGGAGAGGGAAGACGCTGGCAATAACACTGCTCTCATTCACCGCTGAATAACCACCGGCCATTCAATAACGAATAGAAGCCAACAAGAGGCTCGTTGTGTGACTGACAGAACACCCGCCAAAGGCGTTGCTCTTTTCAGCCTGTTGTTACTGCCGCTATTCCCGGGAACGATTCCTGTGCTCGAGGCGCACGAAGCCCTCGATTTTCTGATCCCGGACGCGCCGCCCCTGACCATGGTCAATCAGGGCGATCGTCACGGCATAGTCGGCGACATTGTTCTGCGGGCGCTGAACAACAGTGGATATGCCAGCGAACCCAGAACCCTGCCTTGGGCGCGGGCGCAGAAACATGCCATCGAAAACGACAACATCCTGATCGCGCCGCTCAGCCGCACGCCCGAGCGGGAAGATCGCTACACCTGGATTGCCCCGATCATGCCGATGGATCGGGAGTTTTTCAGCCTCGAGCATAAAGTGACGAGCTTCGAAGAAGCCCGGCAGCGTTTCAAGGCCATCGCCGTGGGGCTGGGCAGTGCCCAGGAAGAAATCCTGCGCAGCAAAGGCTTCGCCCCGGAGCAGATCTATGCGATCAAGATCGGCGAGAACCCCGCGCAATTGCTGTTGAAGGGCAGGGTGGACGCCTGGTTCAACGGGGTTCAGGAAAGCCGGTATATCTGGAAACGCGTCTCCAGTCGGCCGCTGTTGATGAGCCCACCCATGGTGAGTCATGAGCTGTACCTCGCCTGTTCCAAAGTGTGCGACGCCGAGGTCGTGATCCATGTCGCGAAGGCCATAGAGGCTATGCGCCGCGATGGTTATATCGAGAAAGTCAAAGACCGCTATCTAAATAACGACCCTTTAGCAAAACCAGGCAGTTTGTAGTTGAGTAGCTTCAGTTTTTACCACTCTTGGTAATAAGCAATGTTTGCGTGGCAACCAAGGCAAGTTTATTCCGGCAGTGCATCTTCATTGAGTCGAATGACCTCGTTGAGGCTTCTAAGGGTGTTGTTGAAGTTGTCCTTGGCATGGTTGAGCTTCTTGAATTGCTCCGCCAGCTCCCTGGTTTTTTGCTGCAATGCTTCTTCGCGTTTATCCAGTTCGCCCTGACGCGCTTCTTGTTGCGCCCGCACCGTGCTGTCGGATTGCCGACCCTCATCAAGTTGCCGTTGCAGTTGCTGTAACTGCTCTTCCTTCTGTTCGAGCGCGCGCGCTTTCTCCTGCAGTTGGGACTCTCTGGAGTCCAGGGTCTGCTGTTGTGCCTGGCTTTGCAGTTTCTGTTGCTTGAGCCGATTGGCGATGCTGGAAAACTCCATCAGGCTCGCCTCGACATCCTGCAGGAAGTGCTCGGGGTCGGTGCCCGGGAAAGGCCAGGCTTCATCCTGGGGTTCGGCCGAGGGTTGCTGTTCGTCCGGTATTGGCAGGGGGCCGGCATCGGAGTAGCGAATTTCGGCTTCGGGCGCATCTGGCTGGGGGCTTTGCGTTGCGCAGCTGCCCGCAGCCACGGTGGATTCGTGGTGTTCTTGCTCGGCGCTGTCGTTTGCCTGTTCGTCGAGCTGCGCCAGGGCGGCGTCGAGTTGCTGGTCATCGATGGCTGTGGGCAAATGCTCGGCCGCCGGGCCGAATTGAGCCGAATTCTGAAAGCTCAGCAGCTTGGCGATCCACTCTTTCTTGGTGCTCAACAGGCGATGGTCCGCCGCGGCGGCGGGCGGTAACTGTTGTTTGTTCAGGTCCAGCAGATGGTAGGGCACATCGCTTTCACGGTGTTCGCCGGTGGCTGCCTCGCGCAGGATCTGGCTGAACACGCGAATCGCTAGCTGCCCGTCCTCGTCCGAGTCCAGGGCGCCCAGGCAGTAATTGCCCCCTTCGTTGAATAACAAGGCGATATAGACGCGCAGATTATCGTCATCAAGGCTTTCGTTCAGGCTATAGGCGAGAAAGTTTCGACCTGCTTCTGGAACAGAAAAACTGCAGAGCAAAGCCGCTGTCAGCATTTGCTGCTCTTTGTTTTCGATGAAGATAGTGCGTAAGAGCATGTGTCACCCAGTAAACTTAAGTAAAAAATATGAGCGCTAGGATACTAGGAAATAATGTCAGCTGGCGTTAAGAGCAATACTTCGATCGCTTAGGATAAATCTTATAATTCTATTGAATAGTCTTATTCATATAATTTTATACCCTCGTTAAAAATATCAGCGTGTATTGTGTTGCGCCCATTCCGGCACAACACAGCTGTTGATCCTGTTACAACTATTCAATCTCAACCCCTGCTGAATATGAATGGCTTTTAGCTGTTCACCTCAGACTCTCTTGCTGAACCTGGAAGCCATGATCGAAATATCCAAACTAACCAAGTCTTTTTCCGGGCAGGTCGCGGTCGACGATCTGTCCTGTCATATCGGTCCGGGAGAAGTTCTGGGGATTCTTGGACCAAACGGTGCAGGCAAATCCACCACGATGAAAATGCTCACCGGCTTTCTGGCGCCGACTTCCGGCACCGCGAGCATCCTGGGGTTCGACATCCGCACCCAGACCCGTCATGCCCAGCAGCAGATGGGCTACTTGCCGGAAGGCGCACCCAGCTACAGCGACATGGCGGTACAGGGCTTTCTGGAGTTCATTGCCAGTGTTCGCGGCTATCGCGGTGCGCAGAAGCGTGAACGGGTGGACCGGGTGATCGACCTGCTGGAGCTCGGCGACGTCCGCCGGCAGACCATCGAGACCCTGTCCAAGGGCTTCACCCGCCGGGTCGGCCTGGGCCAGGCGATCCTCCACGATCCGCGGGTGCTGATTCTCGACGAACCCACCGACGGCCTCGACCCGAACCAGAAGCAACTGGTTCGCCAACTGATCCAGGACTTGGGCCAGGACAAGATAGTAATCATCTCGACCCACATCCTCGAAGAGGTGTCGGCCGTCTGCAACCGTGCCCTGATCATCAGCAATGGCCGCTTGCTGGCCGACAGCACGCCGTACGAGCTGGAGCGCAGTTCGCGCTATCGCCAGGCGGTGACCTTGCAGGCCGACGAGCCGCTGGACCTGCTGGCCCTGGTGGTATTGCCGGGTGTGGCGGGCGTCGAGGAGAACCCGGCCGAGGGCAGCCTGACGCTGCTGGCGCGGCCCGGCGAGGTGATTTTCCCTCAGGTCAACGCGCTGGTGACCGCGCGTGGCTGGAAGATGAAGCGCCTGGAACTGGAGCAGGGCCGTCTTGACGAGGTCTTCCAGACCCTGACCCGGGGAGAGTCGGCATGAGACAGTTACCGGTGATTTTCAAACGTGAGCTGGGCAGTTATTTCGCCACGCCGCTGGCCTTCGTGTTCATCGAGATCTTCCTGGTGCTCTCGGGCGTCTTCACCTTCTACCTGGGCAGTTTCTACGAGCGCAACCAGGCGGACCTGGCGCCGTTCTTCGACGTCCATCCCTGGCTCTATCTGTTCCTGCTGCCGGCCCTGGCCATGCGCCTGTGGTCGGAGGAGCGCAAGTCCGGCAGCATCGAACTGCTGATGACCCTGCCGGTGAGCTGTTTCGAAGCGGTGGTCGGCAAGTTCCTCGCCGCTTGGGTGGTCGCCGGCATCACCCTGCTGTTGACCCTGCCCATGGTGCTCACCGTGAACTATCTGGGGAACCCGGACAATGGCGCGATACTGACCGGCTATCTGGGCAGTTGGCTGCTTGCCGGCACCTACCTGGCGATCGGCTCCTGCATGTCCGCCATGGCCAAGAGCCAGGTGATCGCCCTGATCCTCGCCTTCATGGTGTGCTTCCTGTTCGTTGCCTGCGGTTTCTCCCTGGTGCTGGATGCACTCAATCCGTGGGCGCCGCAATGGCTGTTGGACTTGCTGGCCTCGCTGAGCCTGCTGACGCATTTCGGCGCGATCAGCAAAGGACTGATCGATCTGCGCGATCCGCTGTATTTCCTCAGCGTGATCGTCGCCTGGCTGATGGCCACGGTGGTGACGGTCAACCTGAAGAAAGCCGAGTGAGGACGATTCGATGAAACGCATGCTGTATTCCACTTCCGGTCTGTTGCTGATTGCCTTGCTGTTCCTGGCCTTCAACCTGGCGACCGGGCTGCTGATCACCGGTGTCCGGCTCGACCTGACCCAGAACAAGCTCTACTCCATCAGCGCCGGCACCCGGCAGATTCTCGCGGAGCTGAAACAACCGCTCGACCTGTATTTCTACTTTTCCGACAGCGGCTCGAAGGAACTGGTGCCAATGCGCGGCTATGCCCAGCGGGTCCAGGAACTGCTCAAAGTCTACGAGCGCGAGGCCGACGGCAAGATCCGCCTGCATGTCATCGACCCGCTGCCGTTTTCTGCGGAGGAGGACAAGGCCGCCGAGTTTGGCCTGCAGGCCGTGCCGCTGGGGCAGGGCGGAGCGCCCGTGTATTTCGGCCTGGCCGGTACCGATGAGCAGAACAACGCCCAGGCGATCGAGTTTTTCGCGCCGGACCAGGAAGAGTTCCTCGAGTACGACATCAGCCGCTTGCTGCAGACCCTGGCCAACCCCAAGCGCCCGACCCTGGGCCTTTTGAGCAGCCTGCCGGCCAACGGTGGCTTCGATATCCGCACGCAGAGCAAGACCGAGCCGTGGATGCTGATCCAGGAGCTGCGTCGGGAGTTCGATCTGCAACAGCTCAAGCCCGATACCCAGGACATCCCGAAAGACGTCGACATCCTGATGTTGCTGCACCCGAAAAAACTCTCGCAGCCGACCCTGTACGCCATCGACCAGTTCGTGTTGCGCGGCGGCAAGCTGGTGGCCTTCGTCGATCCCTACAGCGAGCAGGACTCCGGCGAGGAGTACTTCGGCATCCAGAGCAAGGACAAGTCCTCCAATCTCGAGCCATTGTTCAAGGCCTGGGGCATCCATATGCAGCCGGGCAAGGTCCTGGGGGACAACCTCTATGCCTTGCTGGAGACTTCCGAGGAGGACGGGCGTCCGCTGCCGCGGCCGTTCACCCTGGGTGTGCCGCAGGCTGCCTTGAGCCAGCAGGACCCGAGTACCGCCGGGCTGGAGTTCATTGCCCTGACCACCGCCGGCATCCTCGAACCGGTGGCCGGCGCCAGCACGCACTTCACACCGCTGATGTACAGCTCCGACTCGGCCAAGGCCTTCGAGGCGGACCGTTTCGACAAGCCAGCCGACCGCAAACAGATGCTGCGCGACCAGGAACAGCCCAGCCAGCGTTATGTGATCGCCGCCCGGGTGCAAGGCCCGGTACGCACAGCCTTTGCCGACGGCATCGAGGGTCGCAAGGACGGCCTCAAGGAGGCGCAGCAGGTCAACCTGGTGGTGGTGGCCGATACGGACCTGTTGAGCGACCGGATGTGGCTGGAAATGCAGGACGTCAACGGGCGTCCGGCAGCACGGCCATGGGCCGACAACGCCTCCTTCGTGCTCAATACCCTGGACAACCTCGCCGGTTCGGACGCCCTGAACAGCCTGCGTTCGCGCGGCCCCTACAGTCGTCCGTTCGTGGTGGTGGAGCAATTGCGCCGTCAGGCCGAAGCCAGTTTCCGCGCCAAGCGCTTCGCCCTCGAGGAAAGTCTCGAGGAAACCGAAGGCAAGCTGCAGCAGTTGCAGGGTTCGTCGGACAAGGGCGAGAGCCTCAGCGCCGAACAGCAGGCGACGGTGCGCCAGTTCCTGCAGGAGAAAACCCGCATTCGCAAGGAACTGCGCGAGGTGCAGTACCAGCTGAACGCCAATATCGATGAGCTGGGCAGGACCTTGAAGATGCTCAACATCGCCGCGGTTCCGCTGCTGTTGAGCCTTGGCATGCTGCTGGTCTGGGCCGTGCGCTACCTGCGCCGGAGCAAGGACCTGTCGCGCAAGTCTGCGCCGCTCGGCAAGGTAGCCGGCTCACGGCGAGCGTAAGTGACCAGGGCCCGACCTGCCATTCATGCGCCAGGTCGGGCAGCGCCAGGGCGAGGCGCTGCTACGCTGGGAGCAACTCCCCAACCTGCGATCCCGACATGACTGACCCGCTCCCGCCCACGCCTGCTTGCAGCGCCCGACAACTGCTGACCGCCCTCAACCTGGAACCGCACACGGAAGGCGGTTACTACCGCCGGACCTTCCAGACGGACCAGCGGCCGCTGCTCGCCAGTGCGGGCGGGCAGCGGTACTTGATGACCTCCATCTATTACCTGCTGACCGGGGATTCGCCCATCGGTCACTTTCATCTGAACCAGTCCGACATCCTGCATTACTTTCACCTCGGCGATGCCCTCGAATACTGCCTGGTGTACCCGGATGGCCGCCTGGAAACCCGGGTGATGGGCAGCGATGTGCTGGCCGGTCAGTGCTTGCAGCTTCATGTCCCCGGCGGTGTATGGAAGGCCTCGCGGCTGCTGCCCGGCGCGGCGGGCTACGGCCTGATCAGCGAAGCGGTGTGCCCCGGGTTCGACTACGCGGACATGCAGCTGGGCTGCAAGCGCCAGCTCAGCGAACGCTTCCCGCTGCACGCCGAATTGTTCGAGCGGCTCTGCCAACCCTGAAGAAAACCGTCGCGCCGATTGCTCATTGCGATCAGTCAAGTGTCACTTGCGATCATTGTTGCGTGCGGCGCCCGGCGCTTATGGTGGCTCGGTCAATCACCGTCGAACGACAGCTCCCCGGTCCACCCCTTGCAAGCGACAGGAGAACACCATGTCCGATCTGAAACTGCATCCCCAGGCTGCCGCCTCCCTGCAACGCTGGCACGCCATGCTGGCCCAGGGTGACCTGGGCGCCTTGCCTGAACTGCTGGATTCGACAGTGGTATTCCGTTCGCCCATGGCCCATACGCCTTATCCGGGCGCGCCGGTGGTCTCGACCATCCTCAATACTGTGTTCAAGGTGTTCAGCGACTTCGCCTATCACCGTCAACTGGTCACCGCCGATGGCCTGAGCGTGGTGCTGGAGTTCAGCGCAAGGGTTGGCGAGCGGCAGATCAAGGGCATCGACCTGATCCGCTTCGACGAAGCCGGCAAGATCGTCGAATTTGAGGTGATGGTCCGTCCCATGAGCGGCCTGCAGGCCCTTGGCGAAGAAATGGCACGCCGCCTGGCGCCCTATCTGGCGGCGAGCAAGGCGTCTGGCTGAGCCGCCAGCAAGAGCAGGGCTGCCCTGTGGAGGCCGGATCCTCGACTAGACTCACGCGATCGATGAAAGCGAGCATGAGGTTCCGGTCATGGCAAAAAACAAAAAGGGCGCCGCCAAGGGCGTTCCCGCAGAATCTGCGAAACTGAGCAAAAAAGACTACGAGGATCAGCTGCGCCGGCTGCATGTGGAACTGGTCAAGCTGCAGGAGTGGGTGCGCGAAAAAGGCATCAAGATCTGCATCGTCTTCGAGGGGCGCGACGGCGCCGGCAAGGGCGGGACCATCAAGGCCCTCACCGAGCGCCTGAGCCCGCGGGTGTTCCGGGTGGTGGCGCTGCCGGCACCGACCGACCGCGAGAAAAGCCAGATGTACCTGCAGCGCTACCTGCCGCACCTGCCGGCGGCGGGCGAAGTGGTGATCTTCGACCGCAGCTGGTACAACCGCGCGGGCGTCGAGCGGGTGATGGGCTTTTGCAGCGAAGAGCAGGCGGACGGCTTCCTCAAGGCGGTGCCGCTGGTGGAGCGGGCGATCGTCGATTCGGGCGTGATCCTGCTCAAGTACTGGCTGGAAGTCAGCCCGGAAGAACAGACCCGCCGCCTCGAAGCACGGATCAAGGACGGGCGCAAAATCTGGAAGCTGACGCCGATGGACGTCAAGTCATACAGCCGCTGGTATGACTATTCCCGTGCCCGCGACGCGATGTTCAAGGCCACCGACACCGAACATGGGCCCTGGCTGGTGGCCGACTCCAACGATAAGCGCCGCGCGCGCCTCAATATCATCAGCGACCTGCTCAGCCGCATTCCCTACAAGGAAGTACCACGGGAGAAAGTGGTGTTGCCCAAACGCCAGAAGCCGGGCGGCTACCGGGAATCGGACCACCCGCTGCGACGGGTTCCGCAGAAGTTCTGAGCGCCAGGCATAAGCTCATCTACCCGCCAAGGATCAGTGTCCGATGAACCACTCGGGGTCTTCACCGCCCGTCCCGGAACCTGGCCGGATCGCCCGCCGGGACGCCGGCGACGAACAGCATCGCTGGAGCCGCTGGCTGCCGGGGCTGCGCATGCTGCGCGAATACCGCGTGGCCTGGTTGCGTCACGATTTCGTGGCCGGGCTGGTGTTGACCACGGTGCTGGTGCCTGTCGGCATCGCCTACGCGGTGGCGTCGGGGCTGCCCGGCATCTATGGCCTCTACGCGACCATCGTGCCGTTGCTCGCCTATGCGATGTTCGGCCCCAGCCGGATCCTGGTGTTGGGGCCGGATTCCTCACTGGTCGCGGTGATCCTCGCTGTGGTCCTGCCACTGTCCGGTGGTGACCCGCAGCGCGCGGTCGTCCTGGCGAGCATGATGGCGATCGTATCGGGGGCGGTATGCGTCCTGGCCGGTATCGCGCGCCTGGGTTTTGTCACTGAATTGCTTTCCAAACCGATCCGCTACGGCTATATGAACGGTATCGCATTGACGGTATTGATCAGCCAGTTGCCGAAACTCTTCGGCTTCTCGGTGGACGCCAACGGGCCGCTGAGCAACCTGTGGGCCATCGCCACAGCGGTGCTGGAGGGCAAGCCCAACTGGACCGCCTTCATGGTCGGTGCGGCGACCCTGGCGCTGATCCTGCTGTTCAGAAAACACAAGCGGGTACCGGGCATTCTGATCGCCGTCACCGCGGCGACGGTCGCTGTCGCGGTGCTGGACCTTGCGGCAACCGCCGGCGTTTCGGTCCTGGGTTCTCTGCCACAAGGCCTGCCGGCGTTCGCCATCCCCTGGATCAGCCGCGCCGATATCGGCCCGGTGCTGATCGGCGGTTGCGCGGTGGCCCTGGTTTCGTTCGCCGATACCAGCGTGCTTTCCCGTGTCTATGCGGCGCGGACCCGCACCTACGTCGACCCGAACCAGGAGATGGTCGGGCTTGGCGTCGCCAACCTGGCCGCCGGGCTTTTTCAGGGTTTTGCGGTCTGCAGCAGTTCGTCGCGCACCCCGGTGGCCGAGGCCGCCGGTGCCAGGACCCAGGTGACCGGGGTCATAGGCGCCCTGGCCGTCGCCTTGCTGCTGGTGCTAGCCCCGAACCTGCTGGAAGATCTGCCCACCAGCGCCCTGGCCGCGGTGGTGATCGCATCGGCCATCGGCCTGATCGAAGTCAGCGACCTGCGGCGGATTTATCGCATCCAGCAATGGGAGTGCTGGCTGTCCATCGTCTGCACCGTTGGCGTGGCCGTGCTGGGCGCAATCGAAGGCATCGGCCTGGCCATCGTGATCGCCGTCATTGAGTTCCTGTGGGATGGCTGGCGCCCTTACTCGGCGGTCCTGGGGCGGGCGGAAGGGGTCAAGGGTTATCACGACATCACGCGTTATCCCGACGCGCGCCTGATTCCTGGCGTGGTGCTGTTTCGCTGGGACGCCCCGTTGTTCTTCGCCAATGCCGAGCTGTTCCATGACCGGGTGCTGGACGCCGTGGCGGCCTCGCCAACGCCGGTGCGCTGGCTGGTGGTGGCGGCGGAACCGGTCACCAGCGTCGACGTGACGTCCGCCGACATGCTGGCGGAACTGGACGACACCCTGCACCAGGCCGGCATCGAGCTGTGTGTGGCCCAGATGAAAGACCCGGTCAAGGACAAGCTGAAGCGGTTCGGGCTGTTCGCACGGTTTGGCGAAGCGGCGTTCTTCCCGACCATAGACGATGCCGTCGACAGCTACCTCGCGCTACAGCCGCTGGAGGGGGAAGGGGACGACGAGCAACCTTGAACGGCAGGCGCCTGATTGACGCTTGTTTGTCTCGCTGTCGCTGCGCCACATCATCGCGCGAGGGCGGGAGCGCCAGAGGTGGCCGCGACTATACTGCGCCGCGGATGCATGGAACCAATACCACAGGGAAGTAAGGATCGATCATGGATTACAGGCGTCTTGGCCGTTCAGGGCTGAAGGTTTCCGCCATTGCGCTGGGAACCGCGCAATGCGACTGGTGGGTGAATGAAGCGACATCGCGCAGGTTGTTCGATACCTACGTCGAGTCAGGTGGCAACCTGATCGACACCGCCGATGTCTATCCGGTCTTTGCCGACGGGGTGGGTGGCAAGGCCTCGGAGGAGTTCGTCGGGCGCTGGTTGCAGACCACGACCAAGCGGCACGAGGTGCTGCTGGCGACCAAGGTGTCCGGGCGCATGGGGCCAGGGCCGAATGACCAGGGGCTTTCCTGGCGGCATATCGTCAAGGCTGTCGAAGGTTCCTTGAGCCGCTTGCAAGTCGACTGCATCGACCTGTATCAGGCGCATGACGACTACGACGATGTGCCGGTGGAGGAGACGCTACGGGCCTTCGACCATCTGGTGCAGCGTGGGCTGGTTCGTTATGTGGGGTGCTCCAACTTCAAGGCCTGGCGGTTGATGAAGTCGCTGGCGATCAGCGAGCGCTCGGCCCTGGCGGGCTATGTCAGCGTCCAGGAACGCTACAACCTGCTGGAGCGTGATCGAATCGAGTCCGAACTGCAGCCGCTGTGCGTGGAGGAGGGAGTCGGTCTGTTGCCCTACAACCCCTTGGCCAAGGGCTTTCTCTGCGGCCGCTACCAACAGCAGGCAGCCTTGCCGGGCTCGCCTCGCGCGGCGGGCGTGCAGCGAGACTACTTCAACGCCCGGAACTGGCAGACCCTCGAGGTGCTGCGGCGGATCGCCCAGGAGCGCGACAGCAGCTGCACCCAGGTTGCCCTGGCCTGGCTGTTGTCTCGCCCCGCCGTGGTCGCACCCGTGGTGGGAGCCAGCTCGGTCGAGCAACTGCGGGAGATCATGGCGGCCCCGCAGTTGCAGCTGTCGCAGGCCGATCTGTATCAGTTGAACCAGGTAAGCGCCGCGCCCGTGGTCTGAACCCGGGGCCGAGGTGATCAGGCGTTGCTGGCCGGCCTGCCCATGCGCAGGCCGAGCCGTACCTGCCGAAGGTAGTCATGCCGGTTGTAAGGGTTGGCCATGGTCCGCTCCCGGCAGGGGGGGGGGGCCGCAACTGGCGCATAGCTGGCGAGTTCGCTTTCCATGAAGCCCAGGCCGCTGGTGGCGTTAGGGATTTCATGTTGCAGCCGGTAGATGCGCGTGGTGACGATCGAGCCTTGAATGCGCACGGTCTCGCCGCTCAGGGTCGCACCGTTGAGGGTGGCGCCGGCCTTGGCCAGCAAGGCATGGACTGGGCTGCTCAGCGCCGCGGGCACCTCGATGCGGAACTGGCTGCGCGGCTCGCACACCTGGGTACCGGCCCGTCCGATCGCCGCAGCGAGCACCAGGGGGGTGAGGTGGCGGAAATCAGCGGCCGTGCTCGAGGGGGATGCATAGTCGACCCTGGTCAGCGCGACTTCGCAGTCGTGCACCGCCCAGCCATGCCGGCCTTCCCGGAGGGTTTCGAAGACCGATTCCTCGATGGCCTTGTAGAAGCTCGTCGGCATCAGCCCGGCATGGGCTTCGCGGATGAATGTCTGGCCCGATCCCGGCGCCCCCGGACTGACCCGAATACCCACGGTGGCGAGGAAGGGATTGCCTTCATCGTCGAGCGACTCCAGGCCCTCGGCGGTCGACAGCAACGTTTCGACGCAGATGGCCGAGCTTTCCTCGAAGAGGGCCTGGATGTCGTACTCGTCCTGCAGCGTGGCCTGGATGATCTCTTTCTGTACCTCGCCGTACAGCGAGACGAACACCTGGCCCGCGGCGTTTCTTCGCAGGTCGATCAGCGGATCCTGCTCGGCCAGCGCGCCGAGCGCCTCCCAGAGCGCCTTGGTCTGCGCCGGCGAAGTGGGGGAGACGTGGGTTTCGATAGCCGGAGGGGTGAAGGTGTGGGCGCCTTTGCCGCGCTCGCTGCAAGCGCCGATGCGGTCACCGATGCGCACGCCTTCGAGCCCGGTGATGCAGGCAATCTGGCCCGCGGCGGCCTGGGTGGCGGGTTGCAAGCCGCCGCTGGCGGACACATGAATGCCGGTGACCCTGGACGCACCTTGCGGCGTGTCGACGGTTTGCCTGAGGCGCAAGGTCCCGGCCAGCATGCAGAGATGAAAGCGCTTGTGCCTACCCCAGCCTCTGTCGATCTTGAACACCGAGGCAAGCACAGGGGCACTGGCGTCGTAGGACTTGACCGGGGCCAGCCGGGCGATTGCCTCGATCATCTGGGCGACGCCGACCCCGGTGATGGCGGACCCGGCGAACACCGGGTTGACCAGGCCTTGGCCAAGTTGCTGGCGCAACTCCCGCTCGAGGCGCGCCTTGCCAATGGCTTCAGGGGCGCTGACATAGTCGTGCAGCAAGGCTTCGTCATGCTCGCACAGCAGATCCAGCCACTGCGCCATCACCTGGGGCGCCGCCGGATCGCTGGTTTCGACCCTCGCCAGGCCAGTCCCGGCATCGTGCACGCTGACCAGTGACAGGGGCCGGCTCTTCAGGTGGCTGCCGAGCGCCTCCAGGGTGCGCTGGAAGTCGGCCCCCTTGCGATCGACCTTGTTGACGAAGAACACATGGGGAATCGCCAGTCGCTGCAGGGCGCCTACCAGTACGCGGGTCTGGGCCTGGACCCCCTCGATCGCCGACACCACGATAATGGCGATGTCCAGCAAGGCCAGCGTGCGCTCCACCTCGGCGATGAAGTCCGGGTGCCCGGGAGTGTCCAGCAGGTTCACCAGGATGCCGTCGAGCTCGAACGAAGCCACCGCGGACCTGATGGTGATGCCGCGTTCACGCTCCAGGAGCAGGTTGTCGGTGTAGGTGCTGCCCGAGTCCACACTGCCCAGGCGCGGCCTGGCGCCGGCGTCGAAAAGTATCCGCTCGGTCAGGCTGGTCTTGCCGGCATCGACATGCGCCAGGATACCCATGCTCAGGGATTTCATCGTCGATCGCTCCTGATCTTCGCGACTGCCGGGCAGCCTGTTGAGTTCCATTCATGTGCCTTGTTTCCGTCTGCGGACAAGTCCATGTACCGTTCTGGAAGGAAGTTTAATTAGTTGAGTTTTGTCAAAGCGTCAAGCAGAGGCGAAGTATTAAAAGTTGTTGCGGCGATAAGCTCGTGGGTATAGGCATTCAAATGAAACGGCGCAGCGATTGATAACCGTTCGAGTGGATGGTCGCAGTGGCGCCGTTGTGATTTTTTTTGCGCGGGTAAGTCGCTGATAACAATGGGCTCTATATATGTTCTAACTGTTCAGTTAAATTTTTGTGCGGTTGAGTATATGTTCTAAGTATATAAAGGATGAACGGTTTTCTCCGCTACTGCTTTTCGGCTAAATAAATTTTTTTGGATGAGTTTCCTTGACCTTTTTCGGGGTGGCAACTAGACCTGATATCGCTGCAACTCGGCAGCAACCTTTAATCACATGGAGATAGTGAAATGATTAAATATCAAAGCGTTCAGACCCGAATTCTTTCGGCGCTGTTCATCCTCTGATTGTCTGCTGTACACAAGATACCGGTGTCTTGTGAAGTACGGCCGAAGCATTGCTTCGGCCGTATTTTTAATCACACCTCTCGCGGTTCCTACATGTCATAGGGAGATGATATGTCCAGAAAAGTGGATGACGCATTCTCGCGCGCCGTGTTCTTTTACGATGACGCGGGCGTGCATCAAACGAACTGGTCCCGCTCTGTGTGTGCGGGGCTGGCGGAACAGAATTTCGACGAAGTGCCTTATCGGGTGCCTCAACTTCTTGAACCCTCGACACTGGTCGAAGTCGCGCAGCGGCACGCCATCAGCGTCAATGAGCTCGAGTTTTTCTCGTACGGGATGGACGGTCCGGTCGCCAAGCTGAAGTGGCTGGCGGACCTGCGCGAATGGGCTCCGCCGGTGCAGAAACTGAGCCTGGCACAGTCCCTGGCCGCCAGCTGCCGGTACCGCTTCGCCAATCAGGTACTGGCCGAGGTACCTTATGACGCGCTCTATCCCGATCAGCGGGTGACTTATCATCTGGCCCGCTTTGCCATTCAGAACCGTCTCGAGATGCAATCCTCGCATCAGGACGACTTCACCGCACTCAAGGCGCTCATGCAGGCCCATCGGCTGTCGCCAGCCCGGGTACTGGATGTCTGCTCCCAGGCGATTGTCTGGAAAATCAAGGGCAATGCCATCGATGACGAGCTGAACCGCTGGTTCATCGGCACGGGCGAGGCGGCGGTCAAGCAGATTGCCTCGAGCGCCACGCCGGCGGATCTGGTTTCGCTGTCTTCGTTCTATCGCGGCCTGGCCATGGTGCCGGCGGCCCGGGGCGACGTCGCCACCACGCGGCAATACATGCTGCTGGCCGAAGAGTATGCCGAGGCGGTGTTGCGCGGCGAGAGAGGCGGCAGTATCGAGGCCCGGGAAGCACGCAAGACTGTCTACGAGTCAAAGCTCAAGGAAATGCTCTACGTCGCCCGCGATGTCGAAAGTGCCCGGCGTGTGGCCGATGAGCTGCTTGCCTACGATCCCGACTGGAGTATTTCCTATCACGAGGCCGGTGAGGTCGAAGTGGTCGACCGGCAATGGCAACGCGCGTTGCAACGCTTCCAGAAGGCTTACGACATCGGCTTTCCACGGGTGACTTACTCGCAATACATGATCGGTGCCTGTCATCAGCAACTGGGGAACTTCGACCAGGCGCTGGACGCGTTCAAGAGCACCCTGTTACTCGACAAGACAAATATATCCGCCGGTATCGCCGGTTATGAAGTAGCCCGGCAACATTCGCCGGAAGTGCTGCCGTTCTTCAAATCCTATATCGATACCTGGGAAACCGACGGCCTGTTGCCGGATGATTATCGAGGGCTTGTCCAATGAATGCTCCGCTCGACAGGATCAGAATCGTGGGTATCGATCATATCCAGCTCGATGTGGCCGATATTGAAGAAAGCCAGGCGTTTTATGCGCGGGTGTTCGGTTTCGAAGTGAAGGAGGTGGGTATTCGTGCCTTTACCCGCTGGATGATTATTGGCGCGGATCAGACACTGTATTTATGCATGCATGAATATGCCGAAGGGCGGGGTGTAAAGAATGATGGTCTGGAAATTACTCACTTCGGTATTTTGGTGGAAGACTTCGATCATGTTCTGCTGCAACTACGCGATCACGGCGTGAAGTTGCTCCCCGATTATGAAGTTCAATACCACTCTTCACGTTCGGTTTATTTTCTCGATCCCAATGGTTACAAGATCGAGATATCCGAGAAGTACGGCGGCGGCATAGAAGACGCCAGGCGGAAAATGTGCCAATAAGCAGCGCGACGGACCGGGAAGTGTCCGGGGGAGGGTGGCGTGTCGGATTACGCTGAGCATTTGCAAAGCACATGGTACAAAAACAACCAGGCGCTGCGCTGTTACAGGCCATGGCGGGATACGCCGGCGCTGGACTGGCACGCCAAGCCGACTCATCAGCGCACGATTCCCTGCGCGGAACGGGTATGGAGCATTCCGTGCAGGATCGGCGAGGACCGCATCGTTTTCGGCTGCTGGGACAACAGCCTGCAGTGCGTCAGCCTGCGCGATGGCGCGCACCAGTGGCGTTTCGCGACCCAGGGGCCGGTCTACAGCTCTCCTGCGGTGTCGGACGATGGCAGTTTCGTGGTGGGTTGCGAGGACCATGTCTTGCGCCGGATAAGCCAGGATGGCGAATGCCTCTGGGCCTTTCATGCCCAGGGGCCATTCCATGCCAGCCCGACCATCGATCCAGCCAGAAGCATCGTCTACGCAGGCAGCTACGATCATACGTTGTACGCTCTTGACCATGCCTCGGGCAGGTTGCTGTGGAAGCAGTCGTTCGACGAGCAGGTGGAGGACGATCTCTACAGCTCGCCAGCACTGGATGCGGACGGCAATGTCATCGTCGGCACCGACAATATCCTGATGTGCTTCAGGCCCGACGGCGAGGAGCGCTGGAGAATCACCGAAACCGGCAGGTTCGAAGGCACCGCGGCGGTCGACCATGCCTCGGGGCGTGGCGTCATAGGCACGGAAGTCGACGGCAAGATCATCGTGTTCGAGACCAAAAGCGGTACGGTCCTCAGGCAATTTCACACCGATGGCTTCGTGGTGTCTTGCCCGAGCCTGTCCCCGCAGGGGGTGGCGTACGTCGGCAGCAATGACGGGCATGTGTACGGGATCGACCTGCACAGCCTGCAATGCCTGTGGCGGGTCAACCTGGAGTGCGAGTTCAGGTACACGCCCTTTACCGTGCTGCCTTCCGGCGATG
Organism: Pseudomonas sp. GW821-FHT02B10; assembly: GCF_059421865.1. Classification (NCBI taxonomy): domain Bacteria; kingdom Pseudomonadati; phylum Pseudomonadota; class Gammaproteobacteria; order Pseudomonadales; family Pseudomonadaceae; genus Pseudomonas; species Pseudomonas sp. GW821-FHT02B10. The sequence continues at coordinate 204,444 of NZ_JBWKVU010000009.1, forward strand.
CCTTGCTGGTCGGCACGGATGAGCGCCTGCATTGCCTGGCGCAACGCACCGGCGAGAGCCTGTGGCGCCTGGAGCACAGTGGCGGTTTTCATTCCTCGCCACTGCTTACGGATGACGGTCACCTGGTGATCGGCTCGCATCGCAACGCCGTACATTTCTATCGATGGATCCGCTGACGCGGGTCGAATCCCAACTGCAAACAGGAGTGTTGGATGAGTCACGAACTGGAAGTCGAGGCGCTCTTCGACGAGTGGGCCATCGAGGATGGCGCGGTGGACATGGCCCGGGAACATTGGGCCCGGGTCGAGCCTGTGCTGTCCGCCCTTGAACCATCTACAGGGCGTTACCTGGAGATCGGGCCGGGCAATGGTTACGCCCTGGAGTACATGGCCAGGTCGAAGTTCGCCAGCGGGCATTGCCTTGCCGTGGAACTCAGCCAGGAAATGGCCCGCATGTGCGCCACCAGGGTGTCCGACCTGGATAACGTCGAGATCGACGTCGAGAGCTTCCTGAACTGGCGCCCGCCAGCGGGCCGCCATTTCGATCTGATCTTCTCCATGGAGGTGTTCTATTACTTCGAGGACATCGCCGCCGCCATCGAGAAAGCCGCCAGCCTGCTGGCGCCGGGCGGAGAACTGATCGTCATGGTCGACTACTACGAGGAAAGCCACGAGTCGCAGGACTGGGCGCAAGAGCTGGGCGTGAAGCTGACGCGCTGGCCGCAAGCTCGCTATCTCGACGCCTTCAAGGCGGCGGGCTTGCAGGCGGTGACCCAGGAGGTGAAAAGCGGTGGCGTGCACGAGCACGGGCTGACGCTTTGCACCCGGGGCAAGCGCCCTTAGACCGATACCCAGGCGACGGGGAAACTGGACATCGATTGCAGCCGCAGGGAGAGCGCTGGTGATATCCCATCTTGATCACATCGTCTATCCGCTGCCGGAGGGCCTGTTCGCGGAGGTCATCGGACAGTGGGAGCGGGCAGGCTTCATCGGGCATACGCGACAAGTGCAGCACAGCGACGGACGCGTAAGCGCCTTCTTCAGGTTGAGTGGGGGGTATCTTGAGTTCTGTTCCGAGGGGGCCGTGGAGGGGCAGGATCTTCGACCCTGTTCGATCTGGCTCTGCTCGACCGATCTGCTGGCGGATGTCGAAGGCCTTTCGCCCGCGCGGCGTGCGGCCCTGGCGGTGACCGAGAAGACGCCGTTGGGCGAGGAGGCACCGGCCTGGCTGATTGCCAGCCTGCCGGCCCGCAGCCCGGGAGATGTACCGGTGTCGGTCATTCAGTACCTGCGCGGTATCGGTACGGACCTCACCCTGCTGGTAGCGGAAAATGGCCTGTTTGCGATCAGCGGGGTGTCATTGCTCTGCGCCCAGCCCGAGCAGGATCGACGCCATTGCTTCGAAGGCCTTGGCGACGTGACGGGGAGCATCGGCACGGAGGAGGGGCACTTGTCCATCGGTCACCAGTGGCTGGCGTTTCTGCACCGCGCAGCGCAGCGCCACAGTGGGCCGGTGGATTTGGCGCGGGCGTCCTGCCTGGTGCACCTGGCCACGGTCGACCTGGGTCGGACAACCGCGATGCTCGAAGCGGCCGACTTCGCCCTGGACCACGTGCCCGGCCTGGGCCTGCTCGCCCAGTCAAAGGTCGCGCCGTCGATCTGTCTTGTAATCGACACGGGATTGTCCCCTGCCTGGCATCAGGCGCAACTGCTGGCGCGCCGCCGATAAATACGCCGCGCCACAGCTGCCGATGGTCCCGGCCAGCCGGGCAAGTACCGCGGATCACCATGCTAGTATTCTGGCGTTTTGGCTGAATCGCAGGACGCGCGAGTTATCAAGGAGATGTATGTCAAAAGCAATCGAGCTGTGTGATGTCAGCAAGGTATACGAAGTGTATCGAGCCAGTGACGGCCATTCACGCAGCCTGCTCCGGTATTTTCGGCGTGAGAAAGAGTTCATCCCCGCGGTCAGGGATGTCTCCTTTTCGATCGACGCGGGTGAGGTGGTCGGGTTTCTCGGCGGCAATGGCGCGGGCAAGACCACGACCCTGAAAATGCTCTCGGGCATCGTCCGGCCCAGCAGCGGGCATCTCTCGGTCCTGGGACATGAACCCTTCAAGAGACGGCCGGAATTCCTCAAGTCGATCACCCTGGTCATGGGGCAAAAGCAGCAACTGACCTGGGACTTGCCGGCGCTGGAGTCTTTCCACCTGCACGGTGCCCTCTACGACATACCGCCTGCCGAATGCCGGCGCCGGATCGATGAACTGTGCGAGTTGCTGTCGGCCGGCGACATCGCCCGCCGCCCGGTCAGGAAGCTGTCCCTGGGCGAGCGGATGAAATGCGAGCTCATCCTGTCGTTGCTGCATCGCCCGAGCATTCTGTTTCTCGACGAGCCCACCATCGGCCTGGACCTGGAAATGCAGGTCGCGATCCGCAAATTCCTCGTCGACTACAACAAGGCGTTCGGGGCGACGATCATCCTGACCTCGCACTACATGGCGGACATCGAGGCGCTGGCCAACCGGGTCATCGTCCTGGACCGTGGCCAGGTGGTGTTCGACGGCGGTCGGCAGGCGCTGGTGAAGGCCCATGTTTCCGAGCGCCGGGTGTGCCTGCGTTTCTCCTCGGCGGTCAGCGACGAGTCCCTGCGCCCCTATGGCGAGTTGATCCGGCTGGACAACGAAGGCGCAGAACTGCTGGTGCCCGAAGAGGAGGTCGCCAAGACCGTGGCGCAGTTGCTGGCGAGCTTCCCGGTGACCGACATCTCGATCCAGAGCCCATCCCTCGAGCAGGCGTTCCCCCGGTTACTGCTGCCAAGGGAGCACGCCTGATGGTCGCCCTGGCTTCGTTGCCCGGCATTGCCGGGCGCCTGATCCGCACGAGCGTGCTGGTGACCGTGATCTACCGGGCGCAGCTGTTCGTGTGGCTGATCAGCGGCGTCGCGCCGTTGTTCATGATGCTGATCTGGTGGGAGCTTTCCCGGGACCAGGTGATTGGTGGGTACGCTGCAAGCGATTTCGTGGCGTATTTCCTGGGCATCTATCTGGTCAGGCAACTGACTGCGGTCTGGGTCATCTTCGTGCTGAACGACGAGATACGCCACGGCACCTTGTCGGGCCGCCTGCTCAAGCCGGTCGCGCCGTTCTGGTTCCATGTGGCCGAACATCTGGGGCAGATGCTGGTGCGCGCGCCGATCGTGGTGACGGTGTTCTGCATCGGCGCCTCCCTGTTCGACCTCGACCTGCCGGGCATCGCCAGGCAGCTACCGTTTTTCCTGGTCTCGCTGGTCCTGGCCTGGATCATCATTTTCCACATCTATTACTGCGTCGGCCTGCTGGCATTCTGGATGGCCAATTCCGTGGCGCTGGATGCCCTGGTCTGGTCGATGTACACCGTTCTGGGCGGCACGCTCATTCCCGTCGACCTGTTCCCCGAGGCGACCCGCTCCATCGTCGCGCTGCTGCCGTTCGCCTCGGCTCTGGATTTTCCCGTCAAGGTGCTGATCGGTAAGGCCGCGGGCATCGAGCTGTTGTACGGTTTCGTGGCCCAGCTGTTCTGGGTGCTGGTGCTGGTGGCGTTGCGCCGGGGCCTGTGGCGCCAGGGCCTGAAGCGCTTTTCCGGAGCCGGCATATGAGCCTGAGAACCTTGAAAGTCCTGCTGGCCCTGATCAGGCATTCGATGCTCGCGGAACTGGAGTTTCGCGCCAATGCCCTCACCAATGCGGTGAATACGGTGGTCGGCATGCTCCTGGCGCTGTACTTCCTGGATGCCATGTTCGCCGAAGTCGGCAGCCTGGGCGGCTGGAACCTCCACCAGGTGTTGGCGCTGTTCGGCGTGGCGCTGATCCTCGAGGGCCTGCTGGAGGTCTGGCTGTTTCCCAGCCTGCACGCGTTGTCGGAGAAGGTGCGCACCGGTGACCTGGATTACCTGCTGGTGCGTCCGGTCGACAGTCAGTTCCTGGTGTCCTGTTCGAAGATCAGCCTCTGGGAACTGCCCCGGGTGCTGATCGGCCTTGCCGTGGTGCTGTACGCCATGTACAGCGAAGGCGCGCTGGGTGCAGGCAACCTCGCAGCGTTCCTCGGGCTGATGGCCGCGGGGGTGGCGATTTTCTACTCGGTGTTCCTGATCACCTGCACCTTGTCGATCTGGTTCGTGAAGATCGGCGATGTCTGGATCATCAGCTATACGCTGATGGAAATCGCACGGTTTCCGGTATCGGCCTTTCCGCAGACGATCCGCACGATACTGACCTTCCTCGTCCCGGTGTATTTCGTTTCCAACGTTCCGGTTACCGGGGCCATGGGCATGGTCGGATGGCCGCAGGTACTCGGCGCGATTCTGTTCGCCGTCGCCTTCCTGTGCCTGTCCAGGGTGTTCTGGCTGTTTGCCCTGAGGTCCTACAGCAGCGCTAGCAGCTAGTGCTTCAAGGTGCCGCGCCGGATGCCGCGCGGCGATAGTGATCGACCCACAGGGAAGTTTTTCGATGAGCACTTATTCCGGGCCCGTTCTCGACGCGCACGTGCATACCGAGTTCGCCGCGGCGGGCAGCCTGCAAGCGTTCCAGGCGTTGCAATCACGCTTCAATATCGTCGCCTCGGTGACCGACTCCCGTGCCCCCGCCTGCGGCGACCAGACGTTGCGGGAGCTGGGGGTGGGCAGGTGCGCGGTCATCGCCCAGCCTGAATGGTGCTCCGAGTCGCTGGCACAGGGGCTGGCCGACGGCGTCTACCTGGCGATCAAGATCAACCTCGGGTTCATGCATGTGTACGCCGACGACCCTCGGCTCCGGGAGCTGTACGCCCTCGCGCGCCAGTTCGATGTCCCGGTGCTGTTCCACAGCGGCGACACCGGCTGGCATCGCTCCAAGCTCAAGTATGCCCATCCGCTGAGCCTGGACGAGGTCATAGTCGAGCATCCCGAGGTGAACTTCCTCCTGGTGCACAGCGGCAATCCCTGGTTCACCGATGCCGCGGTGCTCGCGGCGAAGAATCACAATGTCTGGCTCGACCTCAGTTCGATCATCGAGGGCCCGTTGAGCGATGTCTCCGAGGCCACGCTGGACAGGCTGCTGATCGAGCCGATCCGCTGGATGCTCGACTACACCGGCAAGCCGGACAGGTTGGTCTTCGGCTCGGGGTGGCCCGCTGTCGATTACCCGGGTTATCTCGCCGCGTGCGCCAGGGCGATTGCGCCGCAGTACCACCGGCAGGTGTTCTTCGACAATGGCGCCCGGTTGTTCAAGCATTTTTCCAGGGAGCAGGGGGCCTAGATGCGCCGGTCACTGCCAAAAAAGGCCAAGTACAAGCCCGGGGGCGCGCCGTCCTTGCGTGGCTACCTCAGGCACAAGGCCCATGCCGCGGCACTCGCCGACAACTGCCGGACCCTGTCCGGCGCGCTTTTCGCCGGGCGTGGGGCAGGGGAGCCCGGAGGGGCGCGGGCATCCCAGTGGATTGCCGGGAAGGCACGGGGGATGGGGCTCAAGGCCTGGCACGGCCGCAGAAGCCTTTTTCAGTCCGTGGCGCTTGGCTCCGCTACCCCGCGGGGCGGGCAGGTGACCATCCAGGGCGACGGTTGGCAGCCCGACCCGCTGCATGATGGTGAGTTGCTGATTCGTTCCCAGCAGGCCCGCGTCGTGTTCGACAACGCGCCTCTGGTCTTCGTCGGTTACGGCATAGTCGCGCCGCAATACCAGTGGGACGATTACGCCGGGCTCGATGTCGCCGGCAAGGTGGTGGTGGCGCTGCCCAACGATCCCGGGCGCAACAGTCCGGGGGGCGAGCGCTTCCAGGGTGAGCGGATGACCTACTACGGCCGCTGGGAATACAAGTTCGAGGAGGCCGCTCGACAAGGCGCCGCGGGCGTGATCATCGTCCACACCGATGAGCTGTTCGGCAGTGCCTTCCATCTGGTACGGGACGAGATGCGCCGGCCGTTTCGGTTTCTTCCGGGCGCGGTGCGCAGTGGCCTGGCATTCGAGGGGATCTGCAGCGAACGTTTCGGCCGGCAGTTGTTGTCCAGGGCAGGTGTCGAGCTCGATGCCTTCCTGGCCGACCCATGGCCGATGGCCAGACGCGCGCCCTGGCTCGACGTCCGCTTGCAGTTGCGCCTGGGTTTCGAGATCAAGATCGGCCATTGCCGGAATGTGCTGGGCATGCACAAAGGCGCGCTTTTCCCCCGGCAATGCGTATTGCTGTGCGCGCACTGGGATCATCTCGGCAGGACCCCGGACAGCAGCCAGCCCCGTGGCTACTACCCCGGCGCAGTTGATAACGCGGTCGGTGTCTCTGTATTGCTCGAACTGTCCAGGCGGCTGGCGAACGCGGGCCCGCTGCGCCGCACCGTGCTCTTTGCCTGGACCACCGCGGAGGAGGTGGGCATGCTCGGCTCCGCCCAGGTCGCCCGGTTGATCGACGAGACCGGCCTTGATGTGGTCGCGGCGCTCAACGTTGATGGCTTCGTGCCAATCGGCAGGACCCGCGACCTGAGCCTGGTGGACGGTGATCAATCCGAGCTGCCCAGTGCGTTCATGCGGGCCGGCAAGCAACTGAACCGGCAAATCAGTCTCGATGACGCGCCCGCCGCCGGCTACTTCTACCGATCCGACCAGGCGAGCTTCGCCAAGATCGACATCCCCGCGGTCCAGGTCAGTACCGGCAGCGACCTGATCAGCGGGGGCGTGGAGGAAGGCCTGAAACGGCATGACTTCTACGACTCGAACCTGTATCACAGCACGTCCGATGCGTTCGACAGGTACTGGGACTTCACCAGCCTCTGCGCCGACATCGACGTGCTTCATGAAACGCTGCTCCTGCTGGCCGACTCGTCATGGCGTCCCGCACTGCTCTCGCCGGCTATCCGGACCAGACTCCAGGGACAGGCAGATCCGGCTGATGGCCCGCGACGTTATCCAGATCAAGACGGCCGAAAATCGTCGCCATGTTCATGAAACACAGGCTTCATCGTCGCGCTGCTGGCCTGCCGGTTGCCTTCGATGCAGTGGCCGAGGGTTTCGATGATCGCTTGGTACTCTTGGATATGATTCAGCCAAGCCGCATCGACAGCTCCACGTCGCCGCCGAAGGGCACGGACAGGTAGCCACTGGCGGGCGAACGGACCCGGGCCAGGTAGTCCGGGCAGTAGTCCGTGTTGTCGGCGACGATCAGCGCGCCCGGCCGCAGGCGGCTTTCGACCAGGGCCAGGATGTCGGCATACAGCGTCTTGGCGCCGTCGAGCAGCAGCAGGTCGATGGACTCGGGGAGGTCGACCGCCAGGGTCTTCAGCGCGTCGCCCTCGCGGATTTCCACCAGGTCGGCCAGGCCGCCTTCGAGCAGGTGCTGGCGCGCCCGTTGCACCTTGGACGCCTCGAACTCGCTGCCGATCAGGCGGCCGCCGCCGTTGTCGCGGATGGCCGCCGCCAGGTGCAGGGTCGAGATGCCGAACGAGGTGCCGAACTCGACGATGTGCCGGGCCCGGGTGCTGCGCGCCAGCATGTACAGCAGCTCGCCGGTCTCGCGGGAAACGGGCAGCCAGAGGTCTTTCAGGCGGCCATAGAAATCCAGGTATTCGGTCTTGCTGTGCATCAGGCGCTCGCGTTCCTCGCGGGAGATTCCGGCGACGGCCGGGCTGGTCGCCGTGTCGGCCTGCTCGAACAGGCGATCGAGCAGGGGCGCGAGTGGGGAGGTGGTCAATGTGCTGGTCATGGGGGCATCCCGTCCGAAGTTGACGCCTTGCGGCGCGTGGCTAAAATGCGATCAATTCGTCGCATTCAGAGGATATGAGCAAGTGACCCCCTGCGCTATTCGCATTGGCTGCGGCCCTGTCGGGCCATTATGAGCAACCGCCGGACCCCGCAGGTTTCCTCGCGCAAAGCGCCTAAACAGGCACGCTCGACGGAGCTGGTCGCGGCGATCCTGGAAGCCGCTACTCAGGTTTTGGCCAAGGAGGGCGCGCAGCGTTTCACCACCGCGCGGGTGGCCGAGAAGGCTGGCGTCAGCATCGGTTCGTTGTATCAATATTTCCCGAACAAGGCAGCGATCCTGTTCCGCCTGCAAAGCGATGAGTGGCAACAGACCACGCAGATGCTGCGCAGCATCCTCGAAGAGGCTGGCAAAGCCCCGCTGGAGCGGCTGCGGGTGCTGGTCCGGGTGTTTATCCAGTCCGAGTGCGAGGAAGCCAGAATGCGCGTGGCGCTCAACGACGCTGCGCCGCTGTACCGCGACGCCCCCGAAGCGCAGGCCGTGAAGGCGCAAGGGGAGCGGATCTTCCAGGCTTTCATGGAGCAGGCGCTGCCCGAGGCGCCGCAGGCCACCCGCGCCCTGGCCGCCGACTTGATCACCACCACCCTCAGCAGCGTGGGCAAGGACTTTTCAGAAAGCCCACGCACCGCCGCAGAGATCCAGACCTACGCCGACGCAATGGCAGACATGTTCTGTGCCTACCTTACGCAACTGGCGCGCCGCGCTGACTGACCGGCCTGGCGCGCGCGGGCAAGCATCCTGAAAAAGGGCTTTATTCGGTCATCAGCACCTCTGGCGAAACCACCCATACGCTACAAGGCACCTTGTACAGCAGTTGCTCCACCGTGCTGCCGATCAGGCGCCCCAAGCCACCGCGATGACCGACCCTGCCCATGACAATCACATCGATGTCATAGGCGTCTGCGTAGCTGGTCAGGACCTTGGCCGGATTGCCCATGATCATGTGCTGACGTTCCGGCGCAATGCCGTTGCGTTCAGCCAGTTCGTTGAAGGCGTCGCCTTGGGCATCGAACAGAGTCTTGGCCTTGCTTGTCGAGAAAAATGTCGAACTCTGGTCGAAGTTGAATTCGTCCGCGCCGATGGAGGACAGGTCATGGGCATAGATCACGTCGAGCTCGGCGTTACAGGCGCTGGCCAGTTTCGAGGCCTCATGCAGTATCCGGTCGTTGAAGTCCTTGTACTGACCCTCGCGGTGGAACGGGTCGACCGCTGCGACGATCCTGCGTGGCAATGCGTGCTGTACATGGCTGACAAAATGCAGGGGCACGGGGCATTCGCGCAGCAAGTGGATATCCAGGGGAGTGAACATTACCCGCGACAGCAGCGATTCGTGTTGCAGTGCCTTGATCAGCAAGGCCATGGGCTGCTCCTTGAGGTGGATCAGGATTTCCTGCAAGGGCCTTTCGACCCAGACGACTTCAGTGGTGACGGTCAGCCCCAGTTTGCGCAGCGGCCGGGCCTGTTCTTCGAGCCACTGGTGATGGCGCTCGACGTACCCCAGGCGCATCTGCTCCAGGGCCTGTTCGTTGACCAGGCTGGCCGTGGCCAGGCCTTCCAGGTAGTCGAAGGCGACGATGTGCAGGGCTGCGTCTTCGGCCTTGGCCAGCGCGGCGGCACGATCGAAGGCGGGGCTGTTCTCCATCAGCGGCGAGGCGACCAGCATGAAACGTGATTGCTCGGACATGACAAATCTCCCGTGGGTAATAGGTAACGGCAACGACGCGTCTTCGCCGTGAAACCTTGCTCGGATCCTGCCTCCGGCCGGCGGCGCGCGTTTGATCTGTATCAACCCGTCCGGCAATGGAGCAGACCAGCTGACGTGTGGTCAGTCGCGAGGGGCCCATTGATGAATTATTGATCATGATCAAGCTCAGGCCCTCGCTCCCGGCGCAGCCTGAAAGTCTTGCTGGACTCAAGCTCGGGCTCAGGGTTGGAGGATCGTCATGGCTACCATGAAAGCGGCAATTTTCGTTGAAAAGAACCGGATCGTGCTCGATGAAAAGCCGATCCCCGAAGTGGGGCCGCTGGATGCCCTGGTGCGTATCACCACGACGACGATCTGCGGCACCGATGTGCACATCCTGCGGGGCGAGTACCCGGTGGCCAAGGGCCTGACCATCGGTCATGAACCGGTGGGAATCATTGAGCGGCTGGGCTCGCAGGTGCGCGGTTTTGTCGAGGGGCAGCGGGTGATTGCCGGGGCCATCACGCCCAGCGGGCAAAGTTATGCCTGCTTGTGCGGTTGCGCTTCCCAGGACGGCCCGGACACCCGCCATGGCTTTCGCGCCATCGGCGGCTGGAAGTTCGGCAACAGCATCGATGGCTGCCAGGCCGAGTACGTGCTGGTGCCGGATGCCCTGGCCAATCTGTGCCCGATCCCCGACGGCCTCAGCGACGAACAGGTGCTGATGTGCCCCGATATCATGTCCACCGGGTTTTCCGGGGCAGAGCGTGGCGAGGTCAGTATCGGCGATACCGTCGCGGTATTCGCCCTGGGGCCGATCGGCCTCTGCGCGGTAGCCGGCGCGCGGCTCAAGGGTGCCAGCCAGATCATCGGCGTGGATGCCGTGGCCGAGCGCATGACGGTCGCCAAACGCCTGGGAGCCACCCACGTGGTCAACTTCAAGGACGGTAACGTGGTCGAGCAGATCATGGCGCTGACCGATGGCCGTGGCGTCGACGTGGCCATCGAAGCGCTGGGCACCCAGGGCACCTTTGAGTCCGCCTTGCGCGTGCTGCGGCCAGGCGGGCGGTTGTCCAGCCTCGGTGTCTATTCCAGCGACCTGCACATTCCCCTCGACGCCTTCGCCGCCGGGCTGGGCGACTACAGCATCGTCAGCACCCTGTGCCCCGGCGGCAAAGAACGCATGCGCCGCTTGATGGCGGTGGTGCAAAGCGGCGGGGTCGATCTGTCGCCACTGGTGACCCACCGTTTCAAACTCGACGATATCGAAGCCGCCTATGAGTTGTTCGCTCACCAGCGGGACGGGGTCATGAAGGTGGCGATTACCCCGTGATGCCCGGCCGGGCGACGCGGGTGCTTGAGCGGAGGCGATCGATGATCATCGACATCACAGCGAAACCGACAGGCCATGGCTGGCTCGTGCACATGGATGCCCTGACAGTGGGCTTCAGCAGCCTGGAAGCCGCGACGGCTTTCGTCGGTCAACTCCGGGCGCGCATCGATGCGCCGCATCCCTGGCCGACCAGCCCTGGCCAGACGGAGGCCGCCCCTCGGACAGCCGGCGACCGATCCGCTCCGGCTACCAGGAAGGGGGCTTGCCCTGGCCTGTTGAAGTGACCCTCATGGCCAGGGCGGCAAGGTTCGCCCGCAGGGAGGCTCTATGAGCACGACCCTTGGCCTGGAAGGCGCGGCGGCTGCGCTGGGAATCGGCTTGCTCATCGGTCTGGAGCGCGAGCGGCACAAGGGGCGAGGAGACAGCCGTGCCTGTGCGGGGTTGCGCACGTTCGCCATTACTGCGCTGCTGGGGTATGTGGCGATGCAGGTCGGTGGTGCCCTGTTGCTGGGGATCATGGCTATCTGCCTGGCCTTGCTGATCACCGTGGCGTATTGGCGAAGCCTGGGCAGCGACCCGGGCGTGACCAGCGAAGTGGCGTTGCTTACAGTGCTGGCGCTGGGGGCTATGTGCGGTACGGCGCCGGAATTGGCGATTGCCATTGGCGTGGTCATGGCGGGGCTGCTGACGTATCGACAAAAGTTGCATCACTTCGCCCGCAGTCAATTGAGCGAAGCGGAAATGCGCGACGGGCTGGTACTGCTGATCGCCGCACTGGTTGTGCTGCCGCTGGCACCGGATCGTTACATCGGGCCTTATGCCGCCATCAATTTGCGCACCATCTGCACCCTGACTGTGTTGCTGATGGCCGTGGGTGCGGTAGGGCATATCGCCGTTCGCACCCTGGGCACTCGTTACGGTTATGCGATCAGTGCCATCGCTTCGGGGTTCGCCTCCAGCACGGTGACCATCGCCGCCATGGGGCATATCGCTGCCAGAGAGCCGGACAACATCAAGGCCCTGGGCGCGGCGGCGTTGTTCTCCAACCTGGCCACCCTGACCCAGGTGGGCCTGATCCTGGGCGCGGTCGATACCGGTCTGCTGCACCCTATGTGGGGGCCGCTGTTCGCCGGCGCTGCCGCCACGGCATTGTATGGCCTGTGCCTGATGTTCCCCACGCCGGCCCAGGGCGCCCACCAGCCGATCAAGGTCGGCGGCGCGTTCAACCTCAAGCTGGCCTTGCTCGTCACGCTGGCCATGACGGGTATCACCTTCCTGTCGTCGGTGATGCTGAGTCACTTTGGCGAAGTCGGGGTGATGGTGACCGCGACCCTTAGCGGCTTTGCCGACGCCCATTCCTCGACAGCGTCGATAGCCTCCCTGGCCAAATCCGGCCAGTTGCCGTTCCAGGTCATCGCCGCGCCGGTGCTGATCGCGGTCAGCAGCAATTCCCTGAGCAAATGCCTGGTGGCCTGGGTCAGTGGCGGGCGCCGCTTCGCCGCCTATGTCATTCCCGGTCAGGTATTGCTGACGCTGGCAATGTGGGCCGGCATCTGGCTGTACTGAAACCTGTCGCTTCGGGTAGCTGACAAAGATCAAGTCACCCGGCCCGGGAACGCTCAATCTGCAATTCCATTCCGTGTTCTGAGATGGCCGCGTGCCGAGGTGCCTTATGTCGCAGACCCAGCGTTTACTGCTAATTGCCCCTCCCGCCATGAACCGCACACCGGCATTCGACCGCGCTGCGGCGCTGGCCCGGGCGATGCAGCTACCCTTGCATATCGTGGCGTTCGATTATTTGCAGGCGCTGGCGGTGGCCGGCCTGTTCGCACCCGAACAGATCGCCCAGGCCCGGGACGGGTATCTGCAAAGCCATCGGCAATGGCTTGACGAGCAAGCTCGCTCGATGAGCGAACAGGGGATCGAGGTCACCCGCGAAGTGGTCTGGGTGCAGCATCCGTTCGAAGAAATCCTGCACTTCGTCAATGAGATGCCCCTGGCCCTGATCGTCAAGGATGCCGAAGAAGAGCCTGCCTTGAAGCGCGTGTTTTTCACTCCCCTGGATTGGCAGTTGCTACGGGACTGTCCGGTACCGGTGCACCTGGTGACCAATGCCCTCAACCCACGGCCACGCAACGTACTGGCCATCGTCGATGTGCTGCGCAGCGATGAGCAGGACAGGGTGTTCAACGACCAGATTATCGACGCCGCGGTAAAGCTGGCCGGGCAATGTGCCGCGGCACTCGAGCTGGTGCATGTGTATGACTGGGCCGCGGTGTATGCCCAGGACATGGGGGTTGGCGTGCTGCCGCTGAGCGTCGGGATCTACGAAGTGTTGGGCGAGGCGCAATTCGAGGCATTCGCAGCGCTGGCCGAACGCCATGGCGTGCCTCCAGAGCGTCGCCATTTCATCGAGGGTACGCCGCTGTCGTGTATCTGTGACTTTGCGACTGCCCACCGGACTGACGTCATTGTCATGGGAACCGTGCAGCACAAGGGACTGAAAAAACTCTTGGGCAGCACCGCCGAGCAGCTTTTGCACCGGGCTCCGTGCAGCGTACTGGCGATAAAACCGGACAAGACGCTTTGATTGAGGATTGAATCGCCCGTGGCGGCCCGCTGGCCGGTACGCCACGGGGCGCTGGTTTACAGGTGGAGGCGATGGATGACCTGGCGGCTGTCGTCGGGATCGTGACTCCGTTCGAAACCCAGGGCCTTGGCCAGGTCGCGCATGGGCGCATTGCTGGCGGCGTCGATCGAATACATCTGGTGAAAGCCGTTCTTGCGGGCAGCCTCGATCAGATGCTCCATCAATAAGGTTCCCAGGCCCAGGTGCGTCCATTCGTCGGCGACGGTTACCGCGCATTCGCATTCGTGCTCGCCCGTGGCGGCGTAGCGGCTGATACCGATCTCGATCAGTTGTCCGTTCTCGTGAGCCAGCGCGACGTAGGCCATGTGCTGCTTGCCATCGGTGTACATCAACTGATCGAGCAGGGCGCCACTGGGGTCGTTGATCTGGGCGAGGAAACGCATGTGCCTGGACTCGGGAGACAGGCGCCTGATAAAGGCGTACTCCCGCTCGCGGTCCTTTTCCGCCAGTGGCCGGATCAGCACATGATGGCCGTCCTTCAGCGTTTCGATCCAGTGTTCTCCGGGGACCGCGGCGTAGACGGCGGCGGCCCGTTCGTTGTGGTTTTTGACAGTGAGCATGATGGGGTTCTCCATACGGCCGAAAGGGGCCGCGCGGCAGGGCACACGCGGTTCGCTTCGTTTTACCCCGCTGATGACAGTCGGATCTGATCTGGATCAGACACCGGCGACAGGCGTCGCTCATCGAGTGGGATCTGATGTACATCAAGGCGCTTGCCGGCACACAAGGCGCACTCTAGGTCTATGCCGGCCTGTTCGACCGGTGCCTGAGCGAGGTGTGTGATGGGGCATTACCAACGTTTGCTGCTGATCGCCGATCCAACCCTGCATCAGTCGCCAGCCTTGCTGCGGGCTGTCGCGCTGGCCAAGGCCAGCGGGGCTGCGCTGCATGTACGCGGTTTCGCCGAGCCGGCGCCGGTGGTGCATCTGTGGGAAGAGAGAATCGACGAGGCGGGCTATCAGCGTTATCTGCGTCGCCATCGCCGATGGGTGGCCGAAGAAACCCAGCGGCTCGGCGACCTGGGGCTGGAGGCGACGGTCGACGTGTTGTTCACCACCCATCCGCTGCTGGACATCCTGAAGACGGTCGAAGAGCTCGGTCCGGACCTGCTGATCAAGGATGTCAGCCTGGAACCGCTGCTCAAGCGAGTATTCATCACGCCCCTGGATTGCCATCTGCTGCGTGAGTGCCCGATCCCCGTGCATCTGGTCAATCAGGCCCGTTACGGATTGCCGCACCGGGTCGTGGCGGCGGTGGACCCATTCGATCCACCGACCCAGATCAGCGGCCTGAACGACACCATCATCCAGACGGCCAACGTCCTGGCCCTGCAATGCGATGCGCCACTGCACCTGCTGTACGCCTATGACCTGTCGCCGGCCTTCAATGGCGATGCACCGCTGGTCAGCGGTGGCTGGGGCATGGACGTCGTCGAAGAGCTGCGTGAGTCCTTGCACCTGGCGTTCGTCACCCTGGCGGAGCGTTATGCCATCGCGCCGGAACGCCGGCACTTTGTCCCGGGCCCGCCGGTGCCCGCGATCGGCGACTTCGTTGAGCAGTACCTGGCCGATGTGGTGGTGATGGGGACTGTGCATCGGGTGGGAATCGACCGCTTGATCGGCAGCACGACCGAACGGGCGCTGTACTCGGTGCCGGGCAGTATTCTGGCGGTCAGGTGAACGGCCCGGGCGTCACGGAGTGAGTACGATCGCCCCGTTGAACTGACCGGCCCGCAGGCGCTCCAGGGCCTGATTGGCATCCTCCAGGGCGAAGCAGGTGACGTCGCAGTGGACGGGGGTGTGCTGCAATTCTGCGAAAAACGCGCTGCCGTCTTCACGGGTCAGGTTGGCCACCGAGCGCACGCTGCGTTCGCCCCAGAGTAGTCGGTAAGGGAATGCCGGGATGTCGCTCATGTGGATGCCGGCGCAAATCACGCAGCCGCCCTTGACCGTGACGGCCAGCGCCGCCGGTACCAGCGAGCCGACGGGGGCGAAGATCAGGCTGGCATCGAGCGGGTGCGGCGGTGCTTGATCCGAGGGGCCGGCCCAACGGGCCCCCAGCGAGCGGGCATAGTCCTGGCCCGCGCGGTCATCGGGCCGGGTGAAGGCATACACCTGCTGCCCCCGGCCCAATGCCACCTGGATGGCCAGGTGCGCTGCCGCTCCGAAACCGTAGAGGCCCAGGTGGCGCGCGTTCCCGGCCATCCGCAGCGCCCGAAAACCGATCAGCCCGGCACACAGCAACGGCGCGGCCTGGGTGGCCGGGAGCGCTTCGGGAATCGGCAGGCAGAACCGGGCATCGGCGAGGGTGTAGTCGGCGTAGCCGCCGTCCAGGTGACAGCCGGTAAATTGTGCCTGGTCGCACAGGTTTTCCCGGCCGGTGCGGCAGAACGCGCATTCGCCGCATGTCCAGCCGAGCCACGGAACGCCCACCCGCTGGCCGATCCAGTCGGGCACGACGTCGGCGCCCACCGCGGTCACCTGGCCAACGATTTCGTGGCCGGGCACTCGTGGCAGCAGCGCCTGGGGCAACTCGCCATCGACCAGATGCAGGTCAGTGCGGCAGACGCCGCAGGCCAGGACTTTGATCAGCAGTTGCCGGGGGCCGGGTGTCGGGACCGGGCGTTGTTCCTGTCGCAGCGGCTCGCCGGGGGTATGCAGGACCATGGCGCGCATGACGATTCTCCGGACGTGCAGGGTCAGCGCAGGGCCGAGCGGTGGCAACCTGCGACCAATTGCTTGAGCCCCTCCAGGTTCAGGACCTTGACTTCCCGCCCGGAAATTTCCACCAGCCCCTGGTCCCGCAGGTGCGCGATGCCCCGGCAAATGGTTTCCAGCCTCAGCCCCAGGTAGGAGCCGATCTCCTCGCGGCGCATTTTCAGGATGAAGTCCCTGGACGAGTAGCCACGCAGGCTCAGGCGTTGCGACAGGTTCAGCAGGAAGGCCGCCAGGCGTTCGTCGGAGTTCATATTGCCCATCAGCATCAACATGCTGTGATCGCGCACGATCTCTCTACTCAGGAGTTTGTTCAGGCTGTGTTGCAAGGATGGCAAGTCCTGGGCGAGTTTCTCCAGTTGAGCGAAGTGGATGGGACAGACTTCGCTGTCCTCCAGGGCGAACGCGCTGCAGGCGTGTTCGTCGGCACTGATGGCATCCAGACCAAGCATCTCACCCGATATCTGAAAGCCGGTGACCTGTTCACGACCGTCGATTGAAACCATGCTGGTCTTGAACGAGCCTATGCGGACTGCATACAGCGAGCGCAAGGGATCGCCTGTACGGTAGAGGGCCGTGCCTTTTTTAACCTTGAAGCGTTGCACGATCAGAGTGTCCAGACGCTCGATCTCCGGCCCGCTCAGGCCAAGCGGCAGGCACAGCTCCAGGACACTGCAGTTGGCGCATGCAGCCTTGAGGTAGTGGTTGGGGGACACTCGGGTGTCGGGCATGCCAGTAAGCCCTCTATTGGTGGGTGAAGCATAGTTCCTGGGCATGGGCAAGGCGCGCCATTCGGCTGCTTGCCGAGAGGACGCGACGAATGG
Organism: Pseudomonas sp. GW821-FHT02B10; assembly: GCF_059421865.1. NCBI lineage: Bacteria > Pseudomonadati > Pseudomonadota > Gammaproteobacteria > Pseudomonadales > Pseudomonadaceae > Pseudomonas > Pseudomonas sp. GW821-FHT02B10. The sequence goes on from NZ_JBWKVU010000009.1 coordinate 221,408, forward strand.
AACCGCCCCGACCGGAGAGGCATTGCCGGACATCGATAGAAATGTTGCGTCATTCAATTTCAATGGTGCCTGCGCAACTTGATGTAAATCAAGTTTTGCGTGTTCCAGACTCCCAGAATCAACGAATCTCGATCGGTGGGCCCCCAGGCGGAGAACTTCATGAGCGATTTTCTGAGCGCAGAGCAACTGGAAACACTGGATGCCTACTGGCGGGCCTCCAATTACCTGGCGGTCGGGCAGATCTACCTCAAGGACAACCCGCTGCTGAAGGTGCCGCTGGCCCTGTCCCATATCAAGCCGCGGTTATTGGGGCACTGGGGCACTACGCCGGGACTCAACCTTGTCTACACGCACCTCAATCGGCTGATCAACCAGTACGATCTGAACATGATCTTTATCGCCGGCCCCGGTCATGGCGGGCCGGCTGTCGTGGCGCAGACCTACCTGGAAGGCACCTACACCGAGTTCAATCCAGAGGTGGGGCGCAACGCCAGCGGCCTGAGCCGCCTGTTCCGGCAGTTTTCCTGGCCATACGGGATCTCCAGTCATGTTTCGGCGCAGATTCCAGGGTCGATCCATGAAGGCGGAGAGTTGGGCTACAGCCTGGCCCATGCCTACGGCGCCGCCTTCGATAATCCGGAGCTGATCGTTGCCTGTGTCATTGGCGATGGGGAGGCAGAAACGGCAACGCTGGCAGCCAGCTGGCATTCCAACAAGTTCCTCAACCCGGCGCGCGATGGCGCGGTGTTGCCGATCCTGCACCTCAACGGCTACAAGATCGCCAATCCCACGGTGCTCTCCAGGATCAGCGAGGACGAGCTGTCGGCCTTGATGTATGGCTATGGCTACGATCCGTATTTCGTTGAAGGCGATGACCCGATGGAGGTGCATCAGGCGCTGGCCAGAACCCTGGACAGGGTGGTGCTGGACATTCGCGAGATCCAGCGCGTCGCCCGCCGCAATACCCAGGGCCAGGTTCCGGAGCGGCCTCTGTGGCCCATGCTGGTGTTACGCACTCCCAAGGGCTGGACCGGGCCGAAGTTCGTCGACGGCCATCGGGTCGAAGGCACCTGCCGCGCGCATCAGGTACCCCTGGCCGATTTCCAGCAACCGCTTCACCTGCGCCAGCTCGAGGAGTGGCTCAACAGCTACCGCCCCGACGAGCTGTTCGATGCCAACGGAGCCTTGCTGCCCGAGCTTGCCGCACTGGCGCCCAGCGGACACCGGCGCATGAGCGCCAACCCCCATGCCAATGGCGGCTTGTTGTTGCGACCGCTGGATCTGCCAGGGTTCGCCGACTATGCGGTGCAGCTCGCGGCGCCGGGCTGCCTGCGGGCAGAGGCCACCCGCGTGCTGGGAAGATTTTTGCGGGACGTGATGAAAAACAGCCTGGTGTCGCGCAATTTTCGCTTGTTCGGCCCGGATGAAACGGCCTCGAACCGGCTGGACGCGGTCTATGAGGTCAGTGCCAAGGCCTGGATGGATCCCCAAGAGCCTGACGACAGTCACCTGGCGGCTGACGGCCGGGTGATGGAAATCCTCAGCGAACAGGTCTGTGAAGGGTGGCTCGAGGGTTATCTGCTGACGGGACGGCATGGTCTGCTGTCCTGTTACGAGGCCTTCATTCACATCGTCGATTCGATGGTCAATCAGCACGCCAAATGGCTGAAAACCGCCGCCGAGGTGCCATGGCGAAAACCCGTGGCCTCGCTCAACTATTTGCTGACTTCCCATGTCTGGCGCCAGGACCATAACGGCTTCTCCCACCAGGACCCGGGGTTCATCGACCTGCTGGCGAACAAAAAGGCCGATATAGCGCGAATCTATCTGCCACCCGACGCCAATTGCCTGTTATCGGTAGCCGATCACTGCTTGCGCAGTCGTAACTACATCAACGTCATCGTGGCCGGCAAGCAACCGGAGTGGCAGTGGCTGGATATCGATGCGGCCATCCGCCATTGCCAGGCCGGGATCGGGCGATGGGGCTGGGCCTGCCGGGATGACCAGGACCCCGACGTGGTGATGGCCTGCGCCGGCGATGTGCCGACCCTGGAAACCCTGGCCGCCGTGACCCTGCTGCGCGAGTATGTCCCGGATCTGCGGGTAAGGGTGGTGAATGTCGTCGACCTGATGGTGCTGCAGCCCTCCTACCAGCACCCCCATGGTTTGCCGGACAGTGCGTTCGAGGAGCTGTTTACCTTCGACAAGCCAGTGATCTTCGCTTTCCACGGCTACCCGGCACTGATCCACAGGTTGCTGTACAAGCGAAACAATCACGAGCGTTTCCACGTGCGCGGCTTCAAGGAGGAGGGCGCGACCACTACACCCTTCGACATGGCGGTGATCAACAATCTGGATCGTTACCAGCTGGCGCTGGACGTGATCGAGCGGGTGCCACGGCTGCACGATCAGCTACAGCTGGCGCGGTCGCGTTACTGGTCGACCCTGGAAAAGCACAAGCTCTACCTCATCGAACACGGACAGGACATGCCCGAGGTGTTGAACTGGCAATGGACGCCCGCGGCAGGTACTTGAGTGTCAGAGCGCGCTCAGCCGCTGCGAAGCCGGGGCCGGCACCAGCGGTCGGAGCGGTGGAAATTCCTCGGGGGTCAGGGTTTCCTTTTCCAGCAGCAGGCGGGCTCCGGCATCCAGGTCGTTCCTGCGGCTCTGGAGCAGGGCCTTGGCCTTGTCATAGGCATCATCGAGCAAGGCGCGGATCCCCAGGTCAATTTCCCGGGCGGTTTGTTCCGAATAGTCTCTCTCGCCACCTCGCGGCAGGTGTTCGCCCAAATAGCTTGCAGGTTGCCGTTCGAGTACCGACTGGCCGAGTGTCGAGTCCATGCCGAACCGAGTGATCAACTGGCGGGCAATATCGGTGGCGTGCCCCAGGTCGTCGGCGGCGCCGGTGGATATCTGGCCATAGGCAAGGAACTCGGCGGCGCGCCCGGCCATTAGCACGACAATCCGATCCTTGAGCATCTGACAACTGATCAGGAAGTGATCCTCGGTCGGCCGCTGCAAGGTATAGCCCAGAGAACCGGCGGCGCGGGGGATGATCGAAACCTTGTGGACCGGGTCCATGGCAGGCAGGCTACTGGCGGCCAGAGCATGGCCCATCTCGTGATAAGCCACCACCTTGCGTTCGTCGGGGTGCAACAGACTGCTCTTGCGCTCAACCCCTGCGATAAGGCGTTCCACCGCCGAGGTGAAATCGTCGAGATGGACCGACTCGGCGCCGCGGCGGGTGGCCACGATGGCGGCTTCGTTGACCAGGTTGGCCAGGTCGGCACCCGTGAAACCGGTGGTGATGTCGGCGATACGCTGGCAATCGAGGTCCGCTGCCGCGGCAATTTTTTTCAGGTGGACCTTGAGAATCGCCTCTCGGCCTTTGCGATCGGGACGATCGATCAGCAACTGCCGGTCGAACCGGCCCGCCCGTAACAGTGCCGGGTCGAGAATCTCGGGACGATTGGTCGCGGCCAGCAGGACGACGCCTTCGCGAGGGTCGAATCCGTCCAGCTCGGCCAGTAGCTGGTTGAGCGTCTGTTCTTTTTCGTCATTGCCACCGAACGCGCCGACACCCCGCATCTTGCCCAGGGCATCGAGCTCATCGATGAAAATAATGCAGGGTGCGGCCTGCCTGGCCTGCTCGAACAGATCACGCACTCGGGCGGCGCCGACGCCAACGAACATTTCGACGAATTCGGAGCCCGAGATCGAGAAAAACGGTACCCCGGCTTCCCCGGCGATGGCCTTGGCCACCAGGGTCTTGCCTGTACCCGGCGGGCCGACCAGCAACGTCCCCTTGGGAATATGCGCCCCAAGGCGTGCGTACCTGGCCTTGTCCTTGAGGAACGAGACGATCTCCACCAGTTCGGCCCTGGCTTCATCGATGCCCGCGACATCGGCGAAGGTCACCCCGGTATCGCGCTCCACGAACACTTTGGCCCGGGACTTGCCGATGCTCATCAATCCACCCAGGCCCTGTTTTTCCGCCAGCCCGCGAAACAGGAAATGCCAGACCGCCATGATGAGGACAAAAGGTAGCAACCATCCCAGCAGGTTACTCATCAGGGTGTTTTCATTGATGCCTCTGAATCCGACAGTCGATCGGGCAAGATCCGCCGCCAGCGCCGGCTCGACCCGCACCGTCGAGAACTGGTCGTGCCCATCGATGGGGGGCTGCAGTTTGCCGCTGATCCGATCCTTCTCAATCCGCAAATCGCTGACCTTCTGCGCGTTCAGCAGTTGCAGAAACTGGCTGTAAGGAATGTCCTGCACGACATGACGATCGAAAAAGAGAAACTGGGCGAGGGCGACCATGGCCAACGCGATCACGAAGTAGGACAGGTTCCATTGGTGACTTTTGTTCATGGCCTTGGCTCTCGGAGGGGGCACGGGCGGGCAGGCCGCCTATCCCCCGGGGAGCCGTGGGCGCCCCGGGTGATCGACTCAGGCGATCAGCAAATGATCGTCTACCTTCCTCACTCCCGGCACCGACCAGGCAGCTCGTTCGGCTATTTGCCGTTCGCGCCACAAATGAACCTTGCCTTCAAGCTTTACCACATCGCCGTCGACCTTGATGTGAATGGCCTTGGCATCGATTTCCGCATTGCGCTTGAGGGCTTGCTCGATACGCTGCCGGATATCGCCTGCATCCACTCGCGGACGCAGGGTGAGCTGGTTGTCCACGCCCACCACGCCAGACAATTTACGCACCGCCCGCTCCGCGGTTTCTTTCTGGTACTGCCAATCGACTTCGCCTTCGAGGGTGATCCAGCCGTTCTGTACCATGATCTTGATGTCTCCTTCAGGTACGTCTGAACTCCAGTTGAGGATGTTCAAGGCTCGGTTGGCAATGGTGTCGTCCGCCGTGCCGGCGCCTTTTTCCAGCCTGACCTGGATTTCCTCGGCCAGCGCACGCACCCCCTTGATGGCTTTTACCGCACGTTCGGCACTGATTTTCTGGGCGTAGCTGTTGACGTGGCCAGTGAGCGTGACCACACCGTTCTCCACTGTCACACCGATGTTGGCGGCATCGATATCGGGCTGGAACTCCAGCTCCTCCAGAATGAATTTACGCAGATTCAGGTCGCTCATGATGGTGTCCTTTGGCTGATGCGTTGGTTGTACGGGTCACAAACCGGCCTCTCTTTTTTTACGCCTGAGCGACGCTGTGACATTGAGCTAAGTCAACAAGGCTTCGCTGACGCCGTCCGCTGATCGCTAGCCGGTATTAGTTGATAAAGATCAGAGGTTCAGGTCGATAGCGCCCGATACTCGAAGCACAGCCTGAAGCTATCCGGTCGTAATCGACTGAAGGGGGGAAACCATGGATAAGCACTTGCCCGTTGTATTGCTGAGCATCGCGCTGGCGACGACGGCCGGTTGCAGTCACCGACATGCCCAGGAAATCGACGCGCGCCTGGAGTCCGCGGAAAACAACGCCGCGACGGCGAGGCTCAGGGCTGATGAAGCTTATTTGAAAGCGGAACGGGCAGAGGCAACGGCCAGCCAGGCGCGACGGGTCGCGGATGAGGCGAATGAACGTGCTCGTCGGATGCTTGATAAGGCGACTCGCAAGTAATGAATGATTTTTGAACGATGCTCCCGGCAGGAAGCCGGGCTGGCAGCTACACGGGTAAAGCGTTTCCAGGACGAGGTGTGTGATGTTGAAAATACAACGTTTACTGCTCATTGCACCGACGGAGATGATTCGCACCCCCGCATTCGAGCGGGCACAGGCGCTGGCCAACGCAACAGGTGCGATGTTGCACATTGTCGCGTTCGATTACGTCAACGCACTGGCGGTGGCCGGCCTGTTCGACCACGACGCGATGGCCCAGGCCCGGGAAGGCTACCTGCAGGTGCACCGTTACTGGCTCGAGCAACAGGCCAGGCTTGAACGATGCAAAGGAGGGCATGTGACCACTGAAGTGGTCTGGGCCAGGCTGAGCCCGGCCCACGTGCTTGAGTATGTGAACGACTTCCACCCGGACCTGGTGATCAAGGATGTGCAACGGGTGCCGGCACTTGATCGGGTCTTCCATCGGCCTCTGGACTGGCTGTTGCTGCGTGATTGTCCCGCTTCCTTGCACCTGGTCAGCCGCGCGGAAAACCCCAAGCCGCTGAAGATCCTCGCCGCCATCGACCTGTCTCACCTGGAAGCGCTGACCCAAGGGCTCAACGAACGGATTCTCGACCTGGCCTCGACGCTGGCAACGTCCTGCGGCGCTACCTTGCACCTGCTCAATGTCAGCAACTGGTCGGTGGTGGGCGACGCGGTGATGAGTGTGCCGACCTCGAGCCTGGACGCCAGCTTGCGCGATGCGGTCAACGATGCCCAGCAAGAGGCCTTCGATCTGCTTGCCGAGCGTTATGGCATCGAGGAGGGCCGCCGACATTTGCTGGCCGGCATTCCCCATCAGGCGATCGAGCATTTTGCCCGCAGGAACGCCTTCGACATGGTTGTGCTGGGCACGGCCTGCCGCCACGGCGTCGAGATGTTCGTCGGCAGTACCGCCGAGCGCCTGCTGCGCCATGCCCCCTGCAGCCTGATGCTGGTCAAACCACCCGTCGAGGCCGGCTGAAATGACCGCGGGCACAACCATGCTTGATAAAAGTCAACGGTCGCCAGGGCGAAAGGAGCGATCAATACCCCTCCCATGAAGGTTCAAGGAGACGAGCATGCGAATGTCATTTCTCGGCGCGGCCGGCACGGTCACCGGCAGCAAGTACTTGCTGGAGCATGAAGGCCAGCACGTACTGATCGATTGCGGCCTGTTCCAGGGTTACAAGCAGTTGCGCCTGCATAACTGGGATCCGTTCCAGCTACCGGTTCGCGACCTGGATGCCATTGTCCTGACCCATGCCCACCTGGATCACAGCGGCTACTTGCCGGTACTGGCGCGCAACGGCTACCGAGGCCCGGTGTATGCCACGGCCGCCACCTGTGAGCTGGTGAAAATCCTGTTGCGCGACAGTGGCCGCCTGCAGGAGGAAGAGGCCGAGTTCGCCAATCGCCATGGCTACTCGAAACACACCCCGGCGCTGCCGCTCTATACCGAGCAGGATGCGGAACGCGCCCTGAAGCTGCTGCGGCCGCTGGAGTTGCACCATCGGGTCGATATCGTCCCGGGTATGAGCATCCAGTTGCGCTGCGCCGGGCATATTCTCGGCGCGGCCACGGTGGAAGTCGTGGCCGGCGGCGTCACGCTGGTGTGCTCCGGGGACCTGGGGCGGCCCAACGACCCTTTGATGTTCGCCCCGGAAACCATCGAGCACGCCGATTATTTGCTGGTGGAGTCGACCTATGGCGATCGCCGGCACCCCGTCGAGTCGCCGGAAGAGCAACTGGCACAGGTCATCAACCGTACCGCGATGCGCCGCGGCATCACCCTGGTACCGTCGTTTGCGGTCGGGCGCGCGCAATTGCTGATGTATCACCTGTACCGGCTGCTACAGCGGCGAGCGATCCCAGACCTGCCGATCTACCTCAACAGCCCCATGGCCACCGATGTCACGCGCCTGTACCAGCGTTTTCGCAGTGAGCACCGTCTCTCCCAGGAAGAGTGTGAAGGTATGTGCCATGTCGCGCATTTCGTGCGCACGACCCAGGAATCGATCAACCTGGATCTGCAACGCACGCCCGCGGTGATCATCGCCGCCAGTGGCATGGCCACCGGTGGCCGGGTGGTTCACCACCTCAAGGCGCTGGCCCCCAACCCGATCAATACGTTGCTGGTGCCGGGCTTCCAGGCCGGCGGCACCCGCGGCGCGCAGATAGTCGCGGGCGCCGAGTCGGTGCGTATCCACGGCAAGGATGTGCCAATCCGCGCCGAAGTAGTGCCGATGGAAACCTTGTCCGCGCACGCCGACGCCGATGAAATCATGCAGTGGCTGCGCGGGTTCAAGCGGCCACCGAAGCACACCTTTGTGGTGCACGGCGAACCCAACGCCTCGGACGTGCTGCGCCGGCGCATCAGCCAGGAGTTGGGATGGTCGGTCTCGGTGCCGGAGTACCGCGACAGCGTCGAGCTCTCGAGTGCCGACCAGCCTGCAAGCTCATCGCTCTGACAAAGCCCCCGGTGTTGCCACTCATCGATCGAGGCGTCGTGGTGGAGACGAGAGTGATCCTATGACGGACAACGGTTTTCACAGCGCTGAATGCGAATCGCTTTTTGAGGAACTCTCCTCGATGTTCGGCAAGTGGCTGAACCCGGTGCTATTACTGTTCTGCGTCCTGACGCTCCTGGCCGGTGGCGTTGCGCACATGGCGCAGAAGCCTGGCTGGGCATCGCTAGGCTGGGCCACAGGCAGCCTGGTGATGGCCTTGGTCCTGCTCGTCGAGATTGCCCGGCGCCTGGCCCGGCGCGAGGCGGGTGTAGACCTGATCGCGCTGATGTCGATGGTCGCCGCCCTGGCCCTGGAGCAGATGCTGGTGGCGGCGGTGATTGCCTTGATGCTGGCTACCGGACGCACCCTGGAGTTCTTCACCAGGCAACGCGCCGAGCGCGAGCTTCGCGCGCTCATCGATCGGGCACCACGTTTTGCCTGGCTGCAGGAGCAGGGCGGCTTACGCAGGATCCCGGTCGAACAGATCCAACCGCAGCAGACATTGCTGGTGCGCCTGGGGGAGGTGATACCCGTCGATGGTCGCCTGCTGAGTCCCGCGGCCATCCTGGACGAATCGGCGCTCAGCGGTGAGTCGTTGCCGGTAACCCGTCGTAAAGGTGAGCAACTGCCCAGTGGCGTATCCAATGTCGGTGCACCTTTCCTGTTAACCGCCACGCGAACGGCAGCGCAAAGCACCTATGCCGGGATAGTGCGGCTGGCGGAGACGGCACGACGCTCGCGCGCACCTTTTGTGCGCCTGGCCGACCGCTATGCGCTGCTGTTCATTCCGCTGACCTTGCTGATCGCCACCGTAGCCTGGCAAATGAGTGGCGATCCCTTGCGGGTTCTGGCGGTTCTGGTGGTCGCCACACCATGCCCGTTGATCCTGGCGGTGCCGATTTCCATCATGTCAGGCATTTCGAGGGCGGCGCGGCGCGGGATATTGATCAAGGACGGCACGACCCTGGAGGCGTTGGCCGGGATCAGGCAGGTATTTCTCGACAAGACCGGCACACTGACCAGCGGCCATGCGCGCCTGCAGTCGATAGAGGTCAACGGGCTGGCCAATCCTCAGCACCTGCTTGGCCTGGCCGCCTCGCTGGCGCAGGCTTCGACGCACCCGATCTGCCAGGCAATGGTCGAGGCGGCACATCAACGCCATTTATCACTCAGCGTTCCGCGGGAGGTAGAGGAACATCCTGGCTCGGGGCTTTGTGGTCTGGTCGAAGGCCGGCGCGTGCGTTTCGGCACCTTGTCTTTTGTTCATGAACAAGCGCCTGCGACTGACTGGACCACGGCCATGCTGCGCCACATGGATTATCTGGCGTGTAGTGGCAGCTTCATCGACGTGGACGGGACGCTGGCTGGCCTGCTGGTGTTTTCGGATAAGGTGCGCCGAGAAACCCCGCAAACCTTGCGGCGATTGCGCAACCGAGGCATCGAGAAAATCGTCATGCTCACCGGGGACCGCCTGGAAACCGCCGAGATGATTGCTCTGTCTGCCGGGATAGACGAGCTGCGAGCCGGGTTGACTCCCAAGGATAAAGTGCAGGCTGTCCAGGAGGGCTGCCAGCGCGCCAGCACACTGATGGTCGGCGACGGCATCAACGATGCCCCCTCGCTGGCGGCGGCCAATGTCGGTGTGGCGATGGGCGCCAGCGGTGCCACGGCGTCTGCGCAAGCGGCGGGTGTCGTATTGCTGGTCGATCGCCTGGACCGTCTGGTCGATGCGCTGGACATCGCTCGCCGGACCTGCCGGATCGCCCGGCAGGGCGTATGGGTCGGCATGGGCATGTCATTGCTGGCCATGGTCGTGGCTGCGCTCGGTTACCTGCCACCACTTGTCGGCGCCGTTGTGCAGGAGGGCATTGATGTGTTGATCATCATCAACGCCCTGCGTGCATTGGGGCCTCTACAGGCAATGGGTCCACGAAAACTAGCCGCAGAACATATCGATCGCCTGCAAGACGAACACCAGCAACTGGCCGCAGTGCTGAGCGATCTGCATCAACTGGCCAGTGACTTTTCGCGGCGCCCCCTTGAGCAGGCACAGGCCGACTTGCTGGAACTGGTTGGAAAGCTGCAGACATCGCTGGCGCAACATGAGCGAGACGATGAAAACACCCTGTACCCGCTGCTGAATCGAAGCCTGCCGGGCGAGGACCCCCTGTCGACGATGAGCCACGCTCACCGGGAGATTTTTCGCCTTATTCATTTGCTGGCACGCATGAGCGCCGACTTCAGCGTCGACCCCGCCACGGCTTCCGCCGAGGAGATTCAGCATCAGTTGATTCGCCTGGATACCCTCGTGAGACTGCATTTCGATCAGGAGGAAGAGCTGTACCGTTATCTTGACTGGCGCTAGCCGTGTGAGGCCGGCCCCAGCATTTGACGGCACTCGTCATCTGTCATCCGTACATTGGCCTTTATGCGTGGCGTTGGCGCGAAATCGAAATCCAGTGCTGATTCAGAATAAGTGGGGCAATCCGACGGTCTGCAATGATGACGTGACGATCGCCAAACGCATCCGCAACGTTGTCGCGGGAGCCAGCGCGATCGACCTCAAGCGCGGCCTGGGCCTGGGGTTTTCGTTGGTCGTGGCGTCGCTCCAGGCCCAGTCGCGGCCGGTGGGCACGCCCAGGGAAAAGGCACAGGTGGCCTCGCTGTCGGCGCATAACGATGCCGTCATCGGTCAACTGGTGGCTGATGCGCTGCGCGGGTACTTGATATAAATCAACGCCAAGGAAGCATCGACGGAGGACGCTGGATTACAAGCGCTGGTGCCTGCGCCAGCGAGGATGCCACGGCGGCCGTCGAAAGGGCCACGGCAGGCGTTGAAACCCATCTGCCCCGGAGCCAGCTCATGAGCCAGTATCAACGGTTACTGCTGATCATCAACCCGGTCCTGCGTCACTCCCAGGTCATGAACCATGCCGCAGCCCTGGCCAAGGCCAGCGGAGCGAGCCTGCATGTCTGTGCCTTGATGCCTTCCTGGAAACTCTTGGCATTGCTTGAAGAAGGCGACCGGAAAAAGGCACGCGCGGATTACCTGCAAGACCATCGCGACTGGCTCAAGGAGCAAGCGAAAAATATGCGTGACAGGGGGCTGGTGGTGACGACAGAGGTGGCCTGGGCCGATGACCTGCAGCAAGACATTCTCGATCACGTCATGGAGATGCAGCCCGACCTGCTGATCAAACAAGTGCAGCACGAACCGGCACTCAAGCGCGCTTTTTTCACCCCGCTGGATTGGCGTTTGCTGCGCCATTGCCCGATACCGATCTATCTGGTTGGCGAAGGTGGCCATGCCATGCCGCGCAAGGTGGTGGCGGCGGTCGATGCTTCGAGTAGCGATCCACAGGGCGACAAGCTCAATGAGCGGATCATCAAGCAGGCCTGCGACCTTGCCATGCAGTGCGACGCCGAGCTGCACCTGCTGTATGCCTGCGATATTTCAGCCGCCTATCTGGCCGACATGGGCGGGCTGACACTTGCCGACCTCACTAGAGAGCAGCGCAGGGACATGGAAAAGTCGTTCCTCAAACTGGCCGGTCGGTATGGCGTGTCCTCTGACCGCCGGCATTTCATCCAGGGACACCCCGTTCCGGTGCTGAGCGAGTTCGCCCATCAGCAACAGGTGGATGTGATCGTGATGGGCCGAGTCCAGTCCCGGGGCCTGGATAAGCTGCTGGGCAGCACGACCGAACATATCCTCTATCAGGTGCCTTGCAGCGTCTTGGCGATATAGGGAAGACAGCATCCCCACGTTACGCGGCGAGCGCCGTCATCGCCTGAGGAAGTTTTCCGATGTCCAAGAGTCCTTCATTGCAAACCATCTTGCGCGATCGGGCAGATGCCGGTCGACGCCTGGTGGAGCCGTTGCTCGAATATGCCCATCGACCCGATGTCATTGTCCTCGCCTTGCCCCGTGGCGGTGTTCCGGTTGCCTATGAGGTGGCCAAGGCCCTGGACATTCGCCTGGACCTGATGCTGGTCCGCAAGCTGGGAGTACCCTCGCGCGAGGAGTTCGCCATGGGCGCCATAGCCAGCGGCGGCATTCAAATCCTCAATGAAGACGCCCTGCGCGCCCATCCGGTTGATCAAGCCAGTTTCAATGCCGTGGTAGCGCGGGAAACGCAGGAGTTGTTGCGTCGTGAACAGGTTTACCGGGAGGGCCGTCCACCGTTGCGACTCAAGGATCAGGTGGTGATTCTGATCGACGACGGCCTGGCCACAGGCGCCTCGATGAAGGCGGCGATTCACGCGGTGCGTGCGCAAGCACCGGCGCGCATTGTCGTTGCGGTGCCGGTTGCGCCGCTTGAGACAGCGGAGGCGCTGCGCAGCGAAGTGGATGAGCTGATCTGCCCGCTCACCCCCGAGTGGATGATGTCGATCGGCTACTGGTACCTGGATTTTTCCCAGACGCCGGATACCGAGGTCATCGATCTGTTGCAGCGCGCCTGGCAACGGGAATCGGTTCCCGGCCCCTCGGCCCAGGAGTCTCGCGATGTTTGAACCTCGATCTCGACAGCTGGACCTGGAGGGCATTGAACTATCAGCCGATTTGCGCCTGCCTCCGGGCGCTAGGGCGCTGGTGGTCTTCGCTCATGGCAGTGGCAGCGGCCGTTCAAGCCCACGCAATCGGTACGTTGCCGAGTCGCTGGCCAGGCACGGGTTGGGGTCGCTGCTGTCCGACCTGCTCACGGAGACCGAGCAACACCTGGATAACCGGACCCGGGAGCTGCGTTTCGACATCGCATTGCTTGCCAGGCGACTGACTGAGGTGATCGACTGGATCGGTCGGGACCTGGAGTTGCAATCACTGCGGATCGGCCTGTTCGGCGCAAGTACCGGTGCGGCCGCGGCGCTGCTGGCCGCAGCCGCACGGCCGGATGTGGTGCACGCCGTGGTCAGTCGGGGAGGGCGGACCGATCTGGCGGGGCCTGTGCTGTCTCGAGTGAAGGCACCGACCCTGCAGATCGTTGGTGCACAGGACCCGGTGGTGTTCGGCCTGAATTGCCAGAGCAGTCGTGCCCTGCAGTGTGAGCAGCGCCTGGAAGTCGTGGCCGGCGCCACGCATCTGTTTGAAGAGCCCGGTGCCCTCGAGGAAGTCGCCAGGCTTGCTGGCGACTGGTTTGAGACGTATCTGCACGGCCCCCCTCCATAGCTGGCATTCGTTGACCGGCCTCATACACCGAACGGAAAGGTTTCGTCTTCCGGTTCCAGCTCCTGGCTTTTCGGCAGCGGCAGCGCTTTTACCGGTTTCGTTTGCTCGATCCAGATCATGGCGTCGAACTGTTCGGCCAGCACCGCTTCGAAGTAGTGACTGCCACGCTCGCTCTCGGGGCGATAAATCACACCGATGGCTCGCTCCAGCAAGGGTTTGGAAAGGGCGCGACGAAGTTCCTTGCGCTGTGGATCACGCCAGTCGGTCAATGACGCTGCAACGCCGGCCTTGAGGAACTGATACTCCCAGCTGTCCGGGCGCGACGGCCGGATGTCCTTGATCAACAGGTCACCATCCCAGTCGTCGGCCGCAGCCACCTGGCCACGATCGGTGCCCATGCCGATCAGAACGACCTCTCGCCCGAAGGCACTGCGGCACAGTTGACCGATATTGAACTGACCCTTCCAGCCCATTTCCGTGGCCGCCGCATTGCCGATATGGGAATTGTGTGCCCAGACCACGGCTTTGGCTTGCGGGCCTCGGTGTTCAAGCAGCGCGCGCAACGTGTCGAACATATGTCGGTCGCGCAGGTTCCAGGAGGCTGTCGAGCCTCGATAAATCGCGCGGTAGTATTGTTCCGCCGCCAGCACCACCCGGGCGTTTTGCGTCGCATCGAAGAACGCCTCGTCGTCTTTGATGAGCCCGGCCAGTTGCTCGGTCAGCAGGGTATTGAGCTGTTCGATCACTGGTTGCTCACAAGGCATCAGGCCGCCACGCTCGACGAAGTGACCGTACAGCGCCGGGTCATCCTGCCAGGGCGTCAAGCAGCCATAGCGCCGGCGAGCTTCACGGGCCAACTGCGGGTCGACCCGGTCCAGATAGCTCAGGACTTCATGAATGGAGTTGCGCAAACTGTAAACGTCCAGGCCACGGAATTCGACGCGGCGCTGCGGGGCATGCTGGTGGTTGAATTGGTGCAGCCAGTGGGCGAACCCCTTCACTTCGGTGTTGCGCCACATCCAGGTCGGGAATCGGCTGAAGATATGGCGCTTCCAGGCCGAGTGTGCCAACCCGCGCACGTAACGATCGACATGGCTCGCGTCCGGCCAGTCTGCTTCAACGGCAACGATGTTGAACCCGTGCTGCTCGATCAGCCTTCGGGTGATCGCTGCCCGGGCTTGGTAGAAGTCGCTGGTGCCATGACTGGCCTCACCGATCATCACCACGCGCGCATCCGCGTAGCGGTCGAACATTTCACCGAAAGCGGACGAATCCAGCTCCGGCAGGGGCTCGGCGTATTGGCGCAAGAGAGGGGTAATGGCTGCCTGATCAATGTGCGCAGGCAAGCCGTACAGACTATCGAGCATGTCTTGGGAAGGGGTATTCATAGCGGTCATTCCCATCAGGATGGATTACCCGAGGCGTTGACAGCAAAAAGCCCCTTGCCGGTTTCCCGGCAATGGGCAGGCTGGTCCGGCTTCAATCGGCCTTGATCGGCACGACTTTCTCCGCCTTCATGGCTTCGGGCTTTTTCGGCAGCGAGATGCTCAGCACGCCTTTGCTGAAGCTGGCTTCGATCTTCTCGGCATCGACCCCCTTGGGCAGGTTGAACATCCGCTCGAAGGAGCCGTAGTGACGCTCGCTGAGGTGATAGCCTTTTCTTTTCTCTTCCTTGTCCTCTTTCTTTTCACCCTTGATGATCAGGCAACCGTTGGACAGCTTGATCTCGATGTTCTTCTGATCCATGCCCGGCAGCTCGGCGGAAATCTCGAAGCTCTTGTCTTTCTCGGTAATGTCCACGGCAGGCAGGCTATGGCCGATCAATTCCCGCCGCCAGAGTGGATCGACATCGAACAGTCCGCGACTGAAGGGCGACAGGCTGGAGCCGCGATTGAAATCTTCGAACAGGTGATCGACTTGTTGCCGCAGTTTTTCCAGGGGCCGCCACAGGTCTGTCGTCAGCGATGGCTGACGGGCCTTGTCTTCAGTCGTTACTGGCATTTTTTTCACGGAATTGCTCATTTTTCACTACTCCTCTTGGGTAAAGGACAGGCTGTGAAGACTGAGTCTTAATGTCTGCGTGAATGACCGGTTCGTGTTTGATTTAGGTCAGAAGCCGGAAAGTATTTGTCGCCCCAGCCGTCCTGCCGGATTGTTTCGCCACCTTCAGATTCCGTTAAGAAACGCCACCGATACTCCTCCCGAACTTACCCAGGGAGGCATCCATCCATGCCTGATCACGACTGGCACATCGCTCTGCCTTTGCACTTCGGCCAAATCGAAGCGCCGCCGATGTGTCTTGCCAGGGCCTTGCCGGACGAGCCTCAGCGTCCGCTTTTCGAAGCCTTTATCCAGCGCCGTTTTCGCAAGGCCCACGGTGCCGACATCCGTCATTTCATGCCACAGCTGTTTGGCATGAGCAACAACGCATCGGGCGAGCTCTGTGCAGTGGCCGGCGTGCGCCTGGCAGGTCATGAGCAGCTGTTCCTGGAGCGCTATCTGGACGATCCGATCGAGCCATTGATCAGTGCAGCCGCCGATCGTGCCGTGGACCGGGCGGGCATCGTCGAAGTCGGCAACCTGGCCGCCAGCGACACGGGCAGTGCACGGCTGAGCATCATCGCCATGACCTATTTGCTGGCCATGGGGGACCTGGAATGGGTGGCGTTCACCGGCAACATCGGCCTGGTGAACAGCTTTCATCGCCTGGGCCTGAAACCCGTGACCCTCTGTGCCGCCGACCCACAGCGGCTGGGTGATGAACGGCACAGCTGGGGTAGCTATTACGAGAGCAAGCCTTGGGTACACGTCGGCAACATTCGCGCCGGCTTCATTCATCTGCGCAACATCGGGATGTTCGATCGCCTCGGGTTGCCGTCGTCTTTTGCGCAGGCCAGCCATGTCGCATGAAAAGGAACGCTTCAAGCAGGCGCTACGTGACCATGCCGAGCACCGGCCCAATGCCGTTGCCTTGTGGGGCGATCACCTGAAGCTGGACTACGCCACGCTGTACGCACAAGTGATGCAGCGCCAGCAGCGTTTGCGCGACGAAGGCGCCAAGGTGGTTGCCCTGGCCCTGGACAACGGCGTCGAAGCCATGCTCTGGGACCTGGCCGTGTTGTTCGAAGGCTTGACTTGCGTGCTATTGCCGCCGTTCTTCAGCCCGGCCCAACGGGCCCATTGCCTGGAACAGAGCCAGGCTGGGTGGGTGATTGCCGAGCCGGAGCTGGAAGCCGAGCTGAAAGCGGCCGGATACGTGCAAACCGCAACCTTCTGGCGGCGCGCTTTCAGTGGCCCGGACCGGATGTTGGAAGGCACCGCCAAACTGACCTTCACCTCGGGCACCACCGGCACCCCAAAAGGCGTGTGCCTGAGCGCCGAGAGCATGCTGCGGGTCGCTCGCGAGCTGGATCGGGCCAGCAAACCGGCAGATCCGCAGCACCACCTTGCGCTTTTGCCGCTGGCGATCCTGTTGGAAAACCTCGGCTGCTATGCCGCCTTGCACGCCGGCGCGACCCTGAGCCTGCCCAGCCAGAAAACCCTGGGCATCCAGGGCGCCAGTGGCGTCGATGTACCGCGCCTGCTCGGTTGCCTGGCCAACCGTGCGCCGCAGAGCCTGATCCTGGTGCCGCAGCTGTTGCAGATGCTGGTCGGCGCCGCCGAGCACAAAGCCTTCAACCCCGCCGCGCTGCGTTTCGCCGCGGTGGGTGGGGCACGGGTTTGTGCTGCGCTGTTGCAGCGTGCGCAACGCCTCGGCCTGCCGGTCTATGAAGGCTATGGTCTGTCCGAATGCGCATCGGTGGTCTGCCTTAACCGACCGGAGGCGAACCGCCCCGGCAGTGTCGGCCAGCCATTGCCCCATGTGCAGGTCCGCCTGGCCGAAGACGGCGAAGTGCTGATCAAGGGTTCGACCTTGCTCGGGTACTTGGGCGAAACGCCGCGCGCCGATGAATGGTGGCCCAGCGGCGATCTCGGCGAGTTCGATCCCGATGGCTTTCTTTACCTCAAGGGGCGCAAGAAGCATCAGTTCGTCACCAGTTTCGGCCGCAACGTGAACCCGGAATGGGTCGAGGCCGAGTTGACCCAACGCCGCCATATCGCCCAGGCCTTCGTCTACGGCGAAGCCATGCCGCGCAACCATGCTCTGCTCTGGCCCCATCGCCCGGACTGTAGCGACGACGAGCTGGCCGCCGCCGTGGCCGAGGCCAACGAGGCCTTGCCTGATTATGCCCAGGTCCATCGCTGGTCCCGGCTGGATCAACCCTTCACCTTTGCCAATGGCCTGCTGACCGCCAATGGCCGACCGCGCCGCGACGCCATTGTCGAGCGTTACCGGGCGCAACTGACTGAACCCGTACTTTCCGAGGAATCCGCACCATGAGTTTTTTTGACCGGCTGCAAGAAGCTACCCAGCAGGAACGCAACGAGCTGTTCAACCTGCCGATCATTCTCGATGCCCTGCAGGGCCGGGTCAGCCTGGAAAGCTACCGGGCCTTCCTGGCGCAAGCCTATTACCACGTGCGTCACACCGTGCCCTTGATGATGGCCTGCGGTGCGCGCCTGCCGCTGCGCCTGGAGTGGTTGCGCAAAGCGGTGTGCGAGTACATCGAGGATGAGTATGGCCATGAGCAATGGGTGCTCGATGACATTGAAGCCTGCGGCGGCGACAGGGACGAGGTGCGCAACGGTCGCCCCTCCTTGCCAATCGAGTTGATGGTCAGTTTTCTCTACGATCTGATCGCCCGGGACAATCCGGTGGGGCTGTTCGGCATGGTCAATGTGCTCGAGGGCACCAGCATTGCCCTGGCCACCCATGCCGCTGGCAGCATTCGCCAACGCCTGGGCTTGCCGGAAAGCGCTTTCAGCTACCTCAGCTCCCATGGTTCGCTGGATATCGAGCATATGCAGACCTACCGCCGGCTGATGAATACCCTCGACGATCCGGCCGACCAGGCTGCGGTCGTCCATGCCTCCAGGGTGGTGTACAGGCTTTACACCGACATGTTCCGCGGCTTGCCCCGCGGCGGGGAGAACCTGCATGCGCCTGTCTGACGCTCGCGTAGTGCTGACCGGGGCCAGCGGCGGCATTGGCCTGGCCATCGCCAGCGACCTGTGCGCCAGTGGCGCCAAGGTCCTGGCAGTGGCGCGTCGACGCGAGCCCCTGGAGCCCTTGCTCGCCCGCTATCCCAGCCAGCTGTGCTGGGTGGCGGCGGACCTGACCTTCCTCGCCGACCGGCGCAAAGTGCTGACCGCTGCACAGGCCATGGGCGGCATCAACCTGCTGATCAATGCCGCCGGGGTCAATCACTTCACCATGCTCGACCAGCTCGATGACAGCGACGTCAATGCGATGCTGGCGGTGAACATCGGCGCTCCGGTCTGTTTGACCAAGACCTTGCTGCCACTGCTCAAGCAAGCCGAGAGCGCTATGGTGGTGAACGTCGGCTCGACCTACGGTTCCATCGGCTACCCCGGTTACGCCGTCTATTGCGCCACCAAGTTTGCCTTGCGCGGGTTTTCCGAAGCCCTGCGCCGGGAACTGGCGGACACCCGGGTCGGAGTTCTGTATGTCGCGCCACGGGCCACCCATACGAGCATGAATAGCCCCGCAGCCCGGGCCTTGAATGACGCGCTCAAGTCCAATGTCGACGATCCGCAGACCGTCGCCGCGGCGGTGATCCATGCCATCGCCGGTGACCGCCGTGACCTGTACCTGGGCTGGCCGGAGCGCTTTTTCATGCGCCTCAACAGCCTGCTGCCCAATCTGGTGGATCGGGGCCTGCGCAAGCAGTTGCCGCTGATCCGTCGCCTGAGCCACAAGCCCGATAACGAGCATCTCAAACCATGAAAAAACTCATCACATGCCTGCTGCTGGGGGCCTTGAGCCAGAGCGTCTGGGCGCTGGACCCCGCCGACCAGCAACGCCTGAACGGCATTCAGCAAAGCTGGGCACACATCCAATACGAAATCCCGGAAGGCCAACGCACCGCCGCGTTCGAACAACTGGCCAGCCAGACTTCTGCGTTCACCCGGGAGCGTCAATCGCTGGCCGAAGCCTGGATCTGGTCCGGCATCGTCACCAGCAGTTGGGCCGGCGCCCAGGGTGGCCTCGGCGCGCTGAGCAAGGCCAAGGCGGCGAAAGGCTATCTGGAGCAGGCCATGGCCCTGGACCCCAAGGCTCTGCAAGGCTCGGCCTACACGAGTCTTGCCGCACTGTACGACCGGGTGCCGGGCTGGCCCATCGGTTTCGGCGACGCGGAAAAAGCCGAGCAGCTGCTCAAGCAGGCCTTGCAGGTGAACCCCGATGGCATCGACAGTCTGTACTTCTGGGGTGATCATCTCTACCGTCAAAAACGCTACGGCGAAGCCCGCGACGCACTGCAAAAAGCCCTGCGGGCAGCCCCGAGACCCGGCCGGGAAACCGCCGACGCCGGACGTCGCAAGGAGATCGAGGCACTGCTGGTGGACGTGAACAAGAAACTCAACTGACAGGAGTCCGTGTGCGCTTATTACTGATTGAGGATGACGTGGCCCTCGGCGAGGGTATCCAGCATGCCCTGGAACGCGAGGGCTACACCGTCGACTGGCTGCAGGACGGCGGTAGCGCCTTGCATTCGCTGCTCAGCGAAACCTTTGATCTGGCGGTGCTCGACCTCGGCCTGCCGCGCATGGACGGCCTGGATGTGCTGCGACGCCTGCGTGACAGTGGCTCCAACCTCCCGGTGCTGATCCTCACCGCCCGGGATGCCACGGAAGACCGCATCGCCGGGCTCGACGCCGGGGCCGACGATTACCTGATCAAGCCCTTCGACCTGGCCGAACTCAAGGCGCGCCTGCGCGCCTTGCTGCGGCGCAGCGCCGGCCGCGCCCAGCTGCTGATCGAGCATGCAGGCATCAGCCTGAACCCCGGTACCCAGCAGGTCAGCTACCAGGGCGAACCGGTGGCCCTGACCCCCAAGGAATACCAACTGCTCCACGAATTGTTGTCGCCGCCTGGCCGCGTGATCACCCGCGATCACCTGATGCAGTTGCTCTACGGCTGGAGCGAGGAAGCGGAAAGCAACACCCTGGAAGTACATATCCACCACCTGCGCAAGAAGTTCTCCAGCCACCTCATCCGCACCGTCCGCGGCGTCGGTTACCTGGTGGAAGGCCGCCCATGACCTCTATCAGGCGTCGTACCCTGACGTTGATCCTCGGGCTGCTGTTCCTTGGCCTGTTGATCATGACCGTACTCAACCTTCACGACAGCAATCATGAAATAGACGAGGTCTACGACGCCCAGCTGGCTCAGAATGCTCGCCTGCTGCAAGGGATCATGCGCATGCCGATGGCCAGCAAGGAGCACGCCGAGCTGTATCAGGCGTTCAACCAGGCGCTGGGCCAGGCCGTCCCCCAAGTCGATGGCCACCCCTATGAAAGCAAGATCGCGTTCCAGGTCTGGAACGCCCAGGGCGAGCTGTTGGTTCACACCTTGAGCGCGCCGGTCTTTTCAGCGGCGTCGGCCGCGCCCGGCTTCAGCGACGTGACCGATCCGAATAGCCGTAAATGGCGGGCATTCACCCTTGATGACACGCAGTACGGCCTGAAGATATGGGTCGGCGAGCGGGACGATGTACGCGCCGACCTGGTTGACCGGATTGTTCGTCACACCGTCGTCCCTAATCTGCTTGGCAGCCTGATGCTCGCTGCGGTGATCTGGCTGGCAATCGGCTGGGGCTTGAAACCACTGGTGGATATGGCGGCGACGCTGCGTGCGAGGCATCCCGGCTCTCTCGAACCGTTGCAGTTGATGCCGTTGCCCACTGAACTCGAGCCCATGCAGGCGGCCCTCAACCGGGTGTTGGCACAGATTCAGGAAGTCATGGGCCGTGAACGGCGTTTTATCGCTGACGCCGCCCATGAAATGCGCACCCCACTGGCGGTGCTCAGGGTGCATGCGCAGAACCTGATGGAGGAGGGGAGCGAGCAGGATCGCCGTGAATCGCTCGAGCATTTGATTGCCGGCGTGGACCGAACCACTCGGCTGGTCAACCAGTTGCTGACGATGGCGCGTATTGAACCGCAAACAGACACCCATGCAGCACCCTGTATCGATCTGGCGGCGACGGTTCGCGAAAGCCTGGTCCAGCTGACGCCCTGGTTGTTGAACCAGGGGCTCGAGCTGGCTTTCGATGTCGACGAAGGCATCGGCCGTGTCAGAGTCAACGCGGCGGCCATCGACATCGCCTTGAACAACCTGGTGACCAATGCAGCAAACTTTTCGCCGCCCCACGGACTGATCACGGTGCGGCTGGCCAAGAAACAGGAACACTACGAACTGTCCGTCGAGGACCAGGGGCCGGGAATCGATGAGACTGAACGCGAGCGACTCTTCGAGCGTTTCTATAGTCGCGGAAATGCTCAGGGAGCAGGGTTGGGGCTGACTATCGTGCAGGCCATTGCAGCGCGCCTGGGCGGGCAGATCAGATTGGAGAATCGCCACTCTGGCGGGCTGCGGGCGACGTTGGAGATTCGTCGCTTTTAATGCAGCCAGGGCCCACAACGCCAACCGAAGCTCGATGAGCTGCGTTGCATTGCGCAGGTACGACGAATCCGTCATGCAGGACGGTCGGGGTACGTCCTGTTGCTATCGGGTAGGCCGGCATGTTCCTGGTCATTGCCAGCGCCGCTGGGGTGATGGCCACAGCAACTGCCATGTTCACCACTTTCACCATGCTCACGTCCGCCATGCCCATGCCCACGGTGCATGAAAAAATGCATCAGTGGACAGGCCAGTAGTAACAGGAATGGCAGATACGGAAGGACGTGAGCCCTGTGCTCGGTGAACAGGAAATAACCAGCGATGGCGAGGAAGCCTAAAAAGTACCCGTAGGTACCTCTTGCGCGATGCTGGGGAAAGTTATGACTCATGATGGCACTCCTTGAAAGGAAGAGGGACGGCTATAAGGCAAGATCACTTTCTTTTCAGCTGCCGACGAGCCTCGGCCATATCCTTGTCAAATTGACGGATACCGCGAAAAAGTTGCGCCCCGACCAAGACCGGGCACAGCAGGAATAACCCGGCCAGGACAAACGATTTGCCAGTCAGCCCCAACAGGTAAACCACTGTTGCAATACCCACAACACTCACCAGGAGGCAGATTATAAAAACCTCGCGCTTCATGATCCGGCCTCCTGACTCAAGCCAATACGGGCACGTTTGAGCAGCGCGGAGTTGGCAATCACCGACAACGAGCTGAGTGCCATGGCGGCGGCGGCAATGATGGGGTTGAGCAGGCCAAAGGCTGCGATTGGAATACCGATGCTGTTGTAGATGAACGCCCAGAACAGGTTCTGTTTAATCTTGACCATGGTCGCGCGCGACAGCTTGATCGCCGTGACCACGTCACGTACATCGTTCTTGAGCAAGATGATGCCGCCGGTTTCCTTGGCGACATCCGAACCCGAGCCGATGGCAATGCCGATGTCGGCGGTGGCCAGGGCCGGCGCATCGTTGACACCATCGCCAACCATGGCCACGACCTGCCCTTCGCTTTGCAATTGACGGATCACTGCGACCTTGTCGTCCGGCAAGACCTCGGCAATCACTCGCTCAATGCCGACCTGTCGCGCGACTGCTTCGGCAGTACGGTGGTTGTCACCGCTCAGAAGCACGACCTTGATGCCGCTTGCCTGCAATGCCGCAACGGCTTCAGCCGCTTCGGGTTTAATGGTGTCGGCCACAGCAATCACCCCAACCAAACGGTCGTCGACACCGACCAGCATGACGGTCTTGCCATCGGCTTCCAGGCGGATGAGGTGTTCCTCGGCAGCTTCGGTCGCAATGCCTTGGCGGGCGAATAACCGCCGGTTGCCCAGCCATATGTGTTGACTGTCGACACGGCCTTCGATGCCGTGGCCGGCGATTCCCTGGATACCGGTAGCTTTCGGCAAGCGGATGCCATGATGCGCAGCGGCGCGCACTATCGCCGCGCCAAGCGGATGTTCTGAACCGGACTCCACGGCGGCAGCGAGCATCAAGACCTCGCTTTCCAACACGGTGTCTAGCGAGATCACATCGGTTACGTTTGGTTCGCCTCGGGTAATGGTGCCGGTTTTGTCGAATACCACCGTACTCAGTTTTTCTGCCCGCTCCAGTACTTCGCCGCCGCGAATAAGGATGCCGTTATCAGCCCCCTTACCAACACCGACCATTAACGCGGCGGGTGTCGCCACACCGAGTGCGCAGGGACAGGAAATGATCAGAACCGCGATAAAGGCCAACAGCCCCTGCGGGAAATTCCCCGCAAGAGACCAGCCGACCAGCGCCAACAGCGCGACGGCCACCACTGCAGGCACAAAGTAGCCAGTGACCTGGTCGGCTAACCGCTGGATCTGTGCAGTGCTGCTCTGTGCCTCCTCGACCATCTTGATGATCTGTGCCAGTGCGGTATCGGCACCGATTCTGCTCGCCTTGAACGTGAACACGCCACTGCCATTGAGCGTACCTCCGATCACCGAACTGCCCGGGTGTTTGTCGACCGGCATCGACTCGCCAGTCAGCATGGACTCATCTACCGTTGACCGACCTTCACTGACATCACCGTCGGTGGGAATTTTTTCGCCAGGTTTGACTACCAGGAACTCGCCGGCCATGACGCTCTCAGCAGGCAGGTCGACTTCTTGCCCGTCACGAATCACATGCGCGATCGCCGGTTTGAGATCGAGCAAGCGCCGTACCGCGGCAGAGGATTTCTTCTTGATGATCTCCTCCATGTACCTGCCCAGCAGCACGAAGGCGATGATGACCGCCGACACCTCGAAATAGACGTCGCGCTCGGCCACCTTGACTGGCAGGACGTCCGGGAAGAACAACACCGTGACGCTATAGAAATAGGCGACCGACGTACCGAGGGCAATCAGGAAATCCATGTTGATGTTACGGGTGCGAATGGCGTTCCACGCTCCCTTGTAGAAACTCCAGCCACCGATGAACTGCACTGGAGTGACCAACAGGAAAAGCCATATACCCCAGGTGAACCAGGGGAGCGCAGGGATAGGTACCCAAGTCAGTAGCGTGGCACCGGCGGCCAGCGCGATGAAGGCGCCCGCACGCAGAAGCGCCAGGGCCAGTACACCGGTGAGGGCGATAGTCACGCGGGTTTTCATCGCCTTCAGTTCTCTTTCTGGCGACTCGAAGGTGCGAAGGCAAGTATCGCTGCAAAAGTAATAGCTGCGCCCGCCACGTTCCCGTGACAGCGCTGTGGTCTTATCGACCATCATTCCGCAGATCGGATCTTTCGCCATGTTCCCTGATGCAAACGCCGGCTGGCGCCGGCTGTGCTGCATGTGTGATTCGTTCATCGCGGCCTCCTACTCGAAGCGGCTATCAGGGCCTGCCATGGAGTTTGTTTGACAGCCACGCGAACAAGGTGCCGACCACCGCGCCCCATGCACTCAAGACCAGCAGCGGCCCGACGAACGTCGCCACGTTGTAGTCTTGTGGCGCCTGAAGGCGAGCAAAGTCGAGGCCATGGAACAAGGCACTGAGAAAAGCGATACCCTGCGCCGGCCACAGCACGTAGAGCAGCGCACAGATGGTGTAGGAAATGGCCATGGTCAGGGCCAGAGAAATGCCGGTTTTCCAGGGAGCGTTCATGGCTGTTCTCCTGGGCCTGGAGGGGCACCAGTAGGGGGAGGGGGGCTGTGAGCGGCTGACCACGGCAGGAATGCCGGCGTCTGTTGCGAGTAAGTGCGATAGGTATCACCGAAATGCGCAAGCATCTCCTGTTCTTCTCGCTTCGCCAGCCTGGCGTAGACCACCAGGAGGATTGGAAACATCACCAGGGTGATCAAGGTAGGCCACTGCAACAGAAAACCGAACATGATCAGCACGAAGCCGACGTACTGTGGGTGACGGATCCGTGCATAGGGCCCGTCGAGCGCCAGTTGCCCGATACTTTGGGCCTTGTAGAGCACACGCCAGGCGGCCGCCAATAACCAGAAGCCGCCGGCGATCAGCAAGTTGCTGAGAATGTGGAATGGCCCCCAGTGCGGATTGACCTTCCAGCCCATGACCATTTCGAGCAAATGCCCGGCGTCGTGCGAAAGGAAGTCGATGCCAGGGAAGTGGCGTGTGAGCCAGGGCATCAGCAGGTAGATCGTCAGCGGAAACCCGTACATTTCGCTAAACAGCGCCACCAGGAACGCCGAGAACATGCCAAAGGAGCGCCAATCGCGGTTCGTCCTGGGCCGGGTGAAGCTGAAGGCGAACAAGATAAACACTAATGAATTGATAATGACCAGCGACCAGAGGCCGTAGGCCGGTTCGGCATGATCCATGGTTGGCGCTCCTCACTTGCCGGGTGTGTTTGCCGTTCATGCCTTTACTGATGATCGCCGTGGCGTGGGGCATGAACAGCTGCACAAGTGGGCGGTCGGTGTCGGCTCGGCCAGTGACTTCGCCTTGCCGGATTCTTTGGCGACACACCTCAGGTTCATTTCTTCATTGGCATGTCCATCATCGACGACTGCTGCTCCATCATCTGCATCATCATGTCCATCATGCCTTTGCCTGTGCCGTCCTTGGCTGCGGACATCCCCATACACCCCATGGAGCCCTGCTCCTTGCTCATCATGGCCATGCCGTTCTTCAGCGCTTTCATGCCTTCTTGCAGGGCGGCCTGGCGCTCGGCGGGTGTTTTGGCCGCCGCGGCCTTGTCATGGGCCGCCTGCATTTTCTCCATCTGCTCGGTCATGGCTTCAGTCATGGCCGCCGGCGTCGGTGCAGTGCTCTCGATTGCGCCGCCTGGCGCATCGGCCGGGTGATGCGCATCCTCGGCAGAGGCCATGAGTGCCCCGCCAGCCAAGACGGCAGCTAGAACGAATGTTGAATGCTTGTGCATGATGAACTCCTGAACTCGTGAGGGAATAAGCAGCAATGACAGAGACGCGAAAAGCGGCGCAGCAGAACGGAGCGACCCGTGCTCTGCCACTTTTGAATCAGGGAGGGGTTAATCGTTGAAACGGACGAAAGTCAGGCGGGCCGGTTCTTTCGGCGGGGCGGGGCGCTTCAGTGCAAGGGTGGCAAAGGAGGATTCTTTCGCCGGATCGAGCATCATTATGACTGCTGCAGTTAACAGTAAGAGGGCGGCCCACTGGAGGGCGTCCAATGCTGGATGCTGCAATGCAGGTTTTATCGCCGTGACAGTGTCCTCACAGCTTTGCAGGCAACCACTGGCGTGGAGGGCATGGTCATCCGCCACCCACTGCTCGGCATGATGTGGTGCGGCTATCTCGTGATTCGCCTGCACCAGGCAGCCCTGGATGGCCATCACGCCCATGGCTGACACCCACACCACGAGGGTGAGGTGCAACAGGCGTTGGCGATGACGGCGGAACCAGGACATGAAGTACAACCTCGACTTATGACGTCGTATTGGTTTTCAGTCTAGCCAGCACGGCAGTGGAGAATTTGATCAAAATCAAATTTCGGCGATTGACTGCCGAAGCGGCTGTATCGATCAGGCTACGGGCGCCTCTTGCTCGCGGGCTTGCTTGGCGTTCGAAACGTCAAGGGTGAGGGGCAGGGTGACAGCGTTCTTGGCGGCGAGGATCTCGGCCATGACGCTCACGGCGATCTCGGCGGGGGTCTTGCTGCCGATGTAGATACCGATGGGGCCGTGCAGGCGCTGGAGCGAGGCTTCGGTTTCGCCGAAGTGTTCGATCAGGCGTTCGCGGCGTAGCTGGCTGTTGCGCCGCGAACCAATGGCGCCGATGTAGAAGGCCGGGCTGTGCAGGGCCTCGAGCAGGGCCAGGTCGTCGAGCTTGGGGTCATGGCTGACGGCGACGATGCAGGTGCGCAGGTCCGGGGCGAATTCGCGGACGATGTCGTCCGGCATGCCGACCAACTGCTCCACGCCCGCCACGCTCCAGCCGCCGATGTATTCGGGGCGGGGGTCGCAGACCGCGACCCGGAAGCCGTTGAACAGCGCCATGGTCGCCAGGTATTCGGCCAGCGCGCCGGCCCCGATCAGCAGCAGGCGGTAGCCGGGGCCCAGGGTGTTGACCATCTGCCGGCCATCGAAGATGAACTGCTCCGGGGTAGCGCTGATGGTCAGGGACACTTGGCCGCTGCCCAGGTCCAGGCTGCGGCGCACTAGCTTGCCGGTGTTGAGTTGGGTCAGCAGCCGTTCGAGGGCATCCCTCGAGGGGGTGAATTCGAGGATCAGCTCCAGCGTGCCGCCACAGGGCAGGCCGAAGCGGTGCGCTTCGTCGGCGCTGATGCCGTAGCGCACCACCTGCGGCGGCCCGTCCGGCAGGCCGCTGCCATCGTAGGCGTTGGTGTAGCGGTGGATCAGGTCGTCCTCGATACAACCTCCCGACACGCTGCCGACCACCCGACCATCGCCGCGCAGGGCCATCATCGAGCCCACGGGGCGGGGCGATGAGCCCCAGGTGCGGGCTACGGTGGCGAGCAGCACGCGGTGGCCGGCCTGGAGCCAGTCATGGGCGGTGCTCAGGACCAGTAGATCGATGCTTTCCATGGGGACCTCGGTTGTTCATGGGGAGGGGCTGCTGGCGGATCCGCTCCTGGCCAGGGGGATCGCCAGCACCTCGCTCCTTGCTTTCAGCGCATGTGCAGGATGATCGGGCTGCTGCTGGCCGGGTCGGTATGCCCGCGCAGCTTGCCGACCGCTTGTGCGTCGACCGCGCCGCCCGAATTGCCCCAGGTGCCGCGCACGAAGCTCAGGACCTCGGCGATTTCCCGGTCCGACAATTGCTCGCGAAAGGCCGGCATGCGGTAGGCATCCGGCACGCCGGCGGCGACCACGCGCTGCGAGCCGTTGAGGGTGATATTGATCGCCGACGCGTTTTCCTTGGCCAGTGCCGAAGTAGCGCCGGCCAGGGGCGGCATCCACTCGGCCTGGCCCTGGCCGTCCAGGCCGTGGCAGGACGCGCAGCGGGTCACGTAGGTATGGGCTCCGGGGCTGTCCAGGCGGGCGGCGGCGGACACGGCCTGGTACTGCCAGGGCGCGCCGTCGCGCTGCGGATCGCCGGGCAGCGACTTGAGGTAGCGGGCGATCGCGGCCAGGTCCTCGTCGGCCATGAATTGGGTGGAGTTGTTGAACGCCTCGGTCATTGAGCCGTAGACCACCGCGTGCTGGTTGCGCCCGGTCTTGAGGAACTGCACGATCTGCGGCTCGCTCCAGCGGCCCAGGCCGGTGTTGGAGTCCTGGCGCAGGCTCGGCGCGTACCAGCCGTCGAGCAGGGCGCCGGCGAGGAACGGCGCGCCGGACTCGTCCAGGGCCTTCTCGTTGAACGCCAGGCCGCGCGGGGTGTGGCAGCTGCCGCAGTGGCCCGGCCCCTGGACGATGTAGGCGCCGCGGTTCCACAACGCATCCTGCGCAGGCTTGGCCGCGTAGGGCGTGCTTGGGGCGAACAGGCCGTTCCACAGCGCGATGGGCCAGCGCATGTTCAGCGGCCAGGGGATAGCGCTGGGGACGTTGGGCTGGCTGACCGGTTGCACGCCTTTCATGAAGAACGCGTACAGCGCGCGCATGTCATCGTCGCTGAGCTTGACGTAGGACGGGTAGGGCATCGCCGGGTAGAGCCGCCGGCCGCCCGGGGCGACGCCATGGCGCACGGCGCGGTCGAAGTCGGCCAGGCTGTAGGCACCGATGCCGGTATCCCGGTCGGGGGTGACGTTGGTGGCGTGGATGGCGCCCAGCGGCGTGGCCATTTCCAGGCCGCCGGCGAAGGGCGCCTTGCCCGGCAGGCTATGGCAGGCCACGCAGTCGCTGACCCGGGCGACGTACTCGCCGCGGCTCACCAAGGCGGGGTCGAAGTGGGTCGCCGCGGCCTGTTCCTGTTCGAAGGGCGAGGCGGGCTCGCGGGTGACATACCAGGCCAGCAGGCCTGCCGCGACCAGGCACGGCAAGGCCAGCCAGCCTGCGGTTCTTGCGAATCGGCGGTTATTCATGGGCAGTCCTTGTCGGTCAGCTGAAGGTGTATCG
Source organism: Pseudomonas sp. GW821-FHT02B10 (assembly GCF_059421865.1). Taxonomy (NCBI): domain Bacteria; kingdom Pseudomonadati; phylum Pseudomonadota; class Gammaproteobacteria; order Pseudomonadales; family Pseudomonadaceae; genus Pseudomonas; species Pseudomonas sp. GW821-FHT02B10. The sequence continues at coordinate 250,688 of NZ_JBWKVU010000009.1, forward strand.
GCTCAATGGCAGGCTACGGATGCGCTGGCCGGTCAGCCGCGCCACCGCGTTGGCCACCGCCGGCGCCACCGCGGGCAGCGGTGGCTCGCCGACGCCACCCATTTTTTCGCCACTCTCGACAATCCGTACATGCACCCGCGCCATGCGTGAAGGCGGCAGGATCGGGTACAGGTCGTAGTTGCGCGCCCGGGGCTTGCCGTCCACGTACACCGCTTCTTCCACCAACGTCTGGGACAACCCCAGGGCCACGGCACCATTGACCTGGGCCTCGACGATCGCCGGGTTGACGATGCTGCCCGGGTCGATGGCCTGCCAGATGTCGTGGACCTTGACCTGGCCATTTTCGATCGACACTTCGGCGATCGCCGCCGTGTGCGAGCCGAACGGCGAGGCCATGGCCACGCCGCGGGCGCGGCGAGTGCCGTCCTCAGCAGTGAACGGGCCGCGCTTCCAGCCGCCGGACAGTTCGCCCACCGCCTGCAGCAAGGTGGTCAGGCGCGGGTTGTCGCGCAGCAGGTGCTGGCGTAGCTCGTACGGGTCGCGGCCGCCTTTGTCCGCCAGTTCGTCGAGGAAGGCTTCGTAGAAGAAGTCGTTGAGCGAATTGCCCACCGAACGCCAGTAGCCGAGCATGGCTGGTCCCTTGACGTAGATCTGCGCGATGCGCTTGTTGGCAATGGCGTAGGACTTGCCCGACAAACCTTCGAGGGCGGTGGGGTCGAGTTTCTCGCCCTGTTTGCCGGCGATGGCCTCGGTGGGGCCTTCGGTGGCGCTCACCGCTTCGATCGCCACCGGCAGCCCTTGGGCATCCAGCGCGGCCTGGAATTTGACCACGGCGACCGGGCGCAGCACATCACGCAGGAACTCTTCCTCGCGGCTCCAGATCAGCTTGACCGGGCGGCCGACGGCCTTGGCCAGGGCGATGGCCTGCGGGTAGGGACTGGCCGAGTCATAGAGGAAATGCCGGCCGAAAAAGCCGCCCAGCAGCGGCGAGTGCAGGGTGATCCGCGAGGGATCGAGACCGGTGCGCTTGGCGATGTCGGCGCGGAACATGTCCGGTGCCTGGTTGGGCAGCCAGACCTCCAGCGAACCGTCGGGATTGAAGCGCGCCAGGGCCGAAGGGGGCTCCAGCTGGGCGTGGTTGAGGTACTGGTTGTGGTAGGTGGCCTCGACCCGGGTCTTGGCGTTGGCCAGGGCGGCGGCCACGTCGCCTTCGTTTTCGTCGTCGCGGGCCGGGCCTTGCTGGGCGGCGAGAAAATCGCGGAACGCATCGCTGGAAAAGTCAGCGGGCATTGGCCGTACCTTCGAATCGGCGGACGCTTCCTGCCAGTCGACCTGGATGGCTTCCACCGCGCGCTTGGCGTGCCACCAGCGTTCGGCGACCACCGCCACCGCGCCGGGCAGCGAGTGAACGGAGTGCACACCTTTCATGGCCTTGACCTGGGCCTCGTTGCGCAGGCTGCCCACGGTCATGCCCAGGCGCGGCGCGTGCTGCACGGCGGCGTGGAGCATGCCGTCGACCTTCAGGTCGATGCTGTACAGCGCCTTGCCGGTGGATTTCTCGTAGGCATCGACGCGCCGTACCGGCTTGCCGATCCAGCGGAACTGGTTCGGGTCGCGCAGGGTGATGCTGGCCGGGTCGGGCACCGGCATGTCCAGGGCGCGACCGGCCAATTCACCGTAGCCCAGCGAACGACCGGAAGCGGCATGCAGCACCCGGCCAGGCTCGGTGGACAGCTCGGCCAGCGGTACGCCCAGTTGCTCGGCGCCGGCCTGCAGCAGCATGGCCCGCGCCAGGGCGCCCAGGCGACGCATGGTCGGGTAGCTCATGCGTACCGACATGCTGCCGCCGGTGATGCGCATGCCGTTCTCCATGACCACGTAGGCTTCGCCGGGCGGCGCGGCCTCGACCACGAAGGTGGCGGGGTCGGCGTCCAGCTCTTCACCGACGATCTGCGCCATGGCGGTGTGGGTGCCTTGTCCGCCTTCCATGAAGGGGCTGAGCAGGCGCACGCTGCCATCCGGGCGAATCTCCAGAAACGCCGGCACCTGGGTCCCGCGTTCCGCGGTGTTCGCCGTGGCGGCCAGGACCCTGGCCGAACCCAGCGGCAGGCCGAAACCGAGCACCAGCGCGCCCACGGCGGTGCCGGTCAGAAAGCGCCGGCGGGACAGGTTGACCGGTTCGTCCAGCGGCAAGTCCAGGAGGTCTTCAGCGAAATCGATGGGTTTGTTCATCAGGCGCTTTCCTTCTTGGCAGGCTGGGCCAGGTCATGCACGGCGGCATGGATGGCGTTGTAGGTGCCGCAGCGGCACAGGTTGACCATGGCTGCCTCGATCTGCGCATCGCTGGGCGCGGGGCTGTGCTTGAGCAGCGCGGTGGCCGCCATGACCTGCCCGGACTGGCAGTAACCGCACTGGGCCACCTGGTGCTCGACCCAGGCGGCGACCACGCGCTTGCCGACTGCGTCCGCCTCGATCGCCTCGATGGTGGTGACCTCGCGGCCGACCACACCCGCCACCGGGGTGACGCAGGCGCGCACCACATTGCCGTCCACCAGCACCGAACAAGCGCCGCACTGGGCCAGGCCGCAGCCGTACTTGGTGCCGGTCAGGCCCAGGTCATCGCGGATCACCCACAGCAACGGCGTGTCGGCGTCGGCATCGACCTGATAGGTCTTCTGGTTGATTCGTAGTTCCATGGCTCACCTGCTGATCATCGGTTGGTGTGTCGTTGTTTTTTCTTCAGGAGGCGCCACGAGGCGCGTCCTTGCTCAAGAAACGCGGGTAAAGGGGCGGATACGCCAATCCGCTGCCCCGTGCATCGGGCTGGCCGCGAGCACGTCGGAGTGGGCCGGAAGGTCCAGCGAGAGAAAATGCGAGGAGGTGTCGAGAGTGTGTGCCAGGGGCGATGCCTGGCCGGCGCGGGCTTGGGTCATGGCGGCTGGCTCCTAGTGATCGGACTCTAGCCCAGGAGCCAAGGGTTTCCTATCCGATACCCGGCAAGCTCAGAGGATCAGGCAAGTATTCCAGAGGAATGCGCAATAACGAGGGCTGGTAGGCGTCGAGCAACGGCAACGAGACCTGACAGCAAGGCGGGGTTTATGGGTTGGCTACGGCTTGGGGGAGGGCTTGGAAGGAGAGCGTCGCGATGAACCATCGGGCCGCGCAACCTGCGCGCGACCCGACGGATTTGATCCTTGCTTAGATCCGGTGGATCTGGGTGATGTGCGGCTTGCCTTTAATAGGCGCGTAGATTTCCACTACGGCCTGCCAGCTGTCCGACGAGCCAGGCACCGTTGCTTTCGACAGATAGCGATAGTTCGTGCCGTTGACGACTTGGGTCGAAACTTTTTCAGGGGTGTAGTGCACACCCACGAACCCGGCCAGGGCCTCTTTGAATACTTCCCGATCCTTTGGAGTCAGTTCGTGGTAAGGAGTCCATCCGCCAACAAAGTTCTCTTGAGCCGACATACGATATATCTCCATATATAAGTTCCTACTCGTCTGGCTTTTCGGAGTCCGCCCCGTCTATTGAATGGTTTCCGGAATCCATTGTGCCGAGTGGGTTTCCCAAACGCCTGCTCATCGTGAAACAGGGTATCGGGGAGAACACCGGCACGTACTGCACAAGTCGCGCACTGCAGGCCATCAAGTGGCGGGCGCGAACTGCTGGTCATGGAGGATGAGGTGGTCGCCGGCTTCAGATCCTTGTGCCTGATGGAAACAGCCTTCGATGAATGATGACTGCCAGACCTCCGTGTCTTGCCTGCAGCAGCTGTGCCTATAGGGCATGCCGCTGGATGGCCTTAAGCTATCAGGCGGCAGTGAAAAGTATGTCCGCATTTGGCTGTGTGAGATGTAAGGCGTTGGCTATTGGCTACGAGCGGCCAGAGCCCTTGAACCTGCTATCAATATTGAGGCTTATCGAAGGGCACAGCGCCGTCATCGAGATATCGGTTCACCGAACGCGAATGTTTGGCTGAGAAGAAAGCCGAATGAAGACGCTTTAAGGGGTTAGCCTGTAGCCTTGAACGATTGCAACCTGCGAGTTTCTGTTTTGGCTAGAAGTGTAGATAGGCGCGACTATGAAAATGTAGACCGCCCCATCGTGGTCATGGCGAAGGACTATCCGGCCGCATATGCCGTGGCGCCGCATGCCCATTCCTGCGGGCAGCTCATCTACGCGGTTTCCGGCGTCATGGAGATCCGGACGGGCACGGGCCTGTGGCTGGTGCCGCCGCAACGCGCCTTGTGGATGCCCGCGGGAATCTCCCATGCCATGCAGACCCGAGGCAGCCCGGTGGCATTGCGCACAGCCTATGTTCGCCAGGATCGCTATCCCACTGATGCCCCCCTGCACCCCGGCGCGGTACGGGTTTCGAACCTGCTGCGCGAACTCATCCTGCGTGCGGCGACGATTGCTCTTGATTATCCAGAGGACAGCCGGGATGGCCGCATCCTGAGCCTGATCCTCGAAGAGATTGCCTGGTCGCCGGAACAAGGGCTGCATTTGCCCACGGGCCGCGACAAGCGCTTGGTGGCCACCTGCGAAGCGATCCTGGCCAACCCACAGGATAATCGCACGCTGAACGACTGGGCTGGCCAGCATGGCGCGACAGCACGCACGCTGTCGCGGCTGTTCACTGCCGAACTCGGGGTGCCGTTTCAAGTGTGGCGACAGCAGGCCCGCGTGATGGCGGCGTTGCCGCGCTTGGCCGCGGGCGAGCCCGTGACGACTGTGGCGCTGGAAATGGGCTACGACACGCCGGGCGCGTTCTCGGCCATGTTCAAGCGGCTGCTTGGAGCATCGCCCAGCCGCTACTTTGCGTAGTTGATCGGGCGTGCGCTTGTCCTGTTTGACGTAGAGGTTGTCTTTCTGCGCGAAGCGTGACGAGAGGAGGGGCAACACACTATCAAGTGATTCGGCGGCCGACTGTCCGCCGCCACGATTGATAGGGTTTCCATGGACTCGCATGCAGCACAACGGCGCTTTCTCCTGCTGATCCTCAGCTCCACCTTTCTGCAAGGCTCGTCCTTCGTCGCCAGCAAGATTGTCCTGAGTGAATTGCCGCCGCTGTGGCTGGCGGCGCTGCGGTTTTTCGTGGCGGCTCTCTCGCTGCTGCCCTGGTTGTGGCTGCGCCACCGTGCCCGGGTCGCTGCCGGCACAGCGGTTCCGGTCAAGGCCATGCCCTGGCTGCGACTGACCATCATCGGCCTGTTGCAGACGACCGGTGTCATGGCGTTCCTGACCATGGGCCTGACGCAGACCAGCGCATCCAAGGCGGCAATCCTGATGGCCAGCAATCCGCTGGTGGTGGCGCTGCTGGCCGGCATCCTGCTCAAGGAGCGGGTACGCCCCCTGGCCTGGCTGGGCCTGCTGCTGGCCTTCGCCGGGGTGGTGGTCTGCATCGGTGTGCAGTCGGTGATGACCGGCGCAATCGGCCCCGCGGAAGCGCTGGTCATGGCGGGCTCGACCTGCTGGGCTCTCGCCACGCTGGCCAGCAAGCGCTTTCGCTTGGCCGTCGATACCTGGACGCTGGCGTTCTGGCAAATGCTCATCGGGGCGGTCGCGCTCGCGTTGCTGGCCGCCTGGCGTGGCGAGTCCTTCAGCCTGCCAGCCCAAACGATGGTTGCGTTCCTGTGGCTGGCCATTCCCGCTTCGACGGGGGCCATGGGATTGTGGTTCGCGGCCCTGCATACGGGCGGCGCCGTGCGCACCAGCGGCTTCCTGTTTCTGTGCCCTTTCTTTGCCGCGCTGATCACCTTCGCGATCAGCGGCGACATGCTTTCCACCCACGAAATGCTGGGTGGCGTGATGATCGCCGTAGGCATTGTCTTGCTGTCCCGGACACCGGCCGCGCGGCCGGCCAGCCATTCCTCGCCCCGGGAAACCTCTTCGTGACCCCCACAAATCCGCGCTGCTGGTGAAGGGGAGGAGGGCATGGCTGCTTTTGGCCAACCTGTGGGGCAACTTTAGCCTCGCGCATCAAAGCGTTTCGCCCATTGCTGCTCGCGGGCATGACTCACCAGCAGGTCCACGAAGACCCGCGTCTTGGCCGGCAGCAGTTTCTGCCCGGCGAAGTACAGCGAGATGGGGCCCGCGTCGACATACCAGTCCGGCAGTACCCGTTCAAGGGCGCCACTTTGCAGATGGTCAAGCACGTCGGGAATCGCCAATAGCGCCACGCCCAGTCCCATGAGCGCGCTCTGGCAAAGTGCTTGTGGGTCGTTGACCAGCAACCGTGGGCGCAACTCCAGTGCCGCACGCTGTTCCTTGGGGCCTTGCAGTGTCCAGCCGCGGACCTTGCCGCTTTGTAGCGAGCGCATGGCCAGATGCTCAAGGTTATTCAACTGCTCGGGACGACGTACAGGAGGGTGCCTGGACAGACAGTCCGGCGATGCCACGAGCACCAAATGCGCCGGTGACAGATCCCGGGCGATCACCCCGGGCGAAAGCTCGATGCCGCCGCCGATGGCGACGTCAAATCCATCGGCGATCAGCTCCACCTGGCGATTGTCGAAGTGCCACTCGGGAACCACCGCCGGATATCGCTTCATGAACTGCGGCATCAACGGCAGCAGGTAGTCACGGCCAAAAGCGGGCGCCGCGGAAATACGCAGCACTCCAGCCGGTTCTCCGGCGTTGCTGGTTACGTCGGCAATCGCCGCCTGGACAGTCTCCAGCCCACCCTCGACGTTAGCCAGAAAGCGCTCCCCAGCCTCGGTCAAGGCCAGTCGGCGAGTACTGCGTTGAAACAGGCGTACCCCCAGGTTGGCTTCCAGTTGGGCGACATTCCTGCTCACCGCGGCCGGCGTGATACCCAGGCGCCGCGCGGCGGCAGAGAAACTGCCTGCCTCTGCGCTGCGAACGAAAGATTGCAGATTGGCCAGGGTTTCCATGATCGATACCTTCAAGCAAACGTTGAAAGTGATTCTAGTCACTCCCTACTACTTGATGGAAAAAGAAAAGCGTTTCATAGCCTCACCAACCACCAATCGAGGCTCACATCATGAACGCTGTCACGCTTCCTCTCTCTGGCAAGATCGCCATCGTCACCGGCGGCTCGCGCAGTATCGGAGCGGCCATTGCCCAACGCCTGGCCGCGGACGGCGCTGCTGTCGCCATTACCTACAACGCCTCGCCTGATCGTGCCGCGGCCCTGGTCGAGACGATCACCGCTGCCGGCGGTCGAGCTATTTCGCTGGCCGCCGACGCTGGAGATCCCGAGGCTGTACGCGCCGCGGTCCAGCAGGTCGCCACGTTATTCGGCAAGGTCGATATCCTGGTCAACAACGCCGGCATCAGTGTGCTCGGTGCTCCGCAAGACATCGCTTTCGAGGACTTCCAGCGCATCCTCGCGGTGAATGTCACCGGTGTTTTCGTGGCCACCCAGGAGGTGCTCAAGCACATGGGGCAGGGGGGGCGAATCATTCATATCGGCAGCTCCATGGTGCAATACGCGGCTTTCGCCACCGCCTCCGCCTACACCCTGACCAAGGGCGCCGTGGCGGGCTTCAGCCGAGGCCTGGTGCGAGACCTGGGACCCCGCGGCATCACCGTGAATACCGTCCACCCCGGGCCGACCGACAGCGACATGAACCCCGCCGAGGGGCCGGTGGCGGACTTCGTGCGTCCCAATATCGCCGTGGGACGCTACGGGGAAGGCCAGGACATCGCCAGCGCAGTGGCCTATCTGGCCAGCCCCGAAGCCAGTTTCGTCACCGGTGCCGAATTGATGATCGACGGCGGCTTCACCGCCTGAGGAGCCAGACATGAGCATGAGTATCAGCATCATTGGAGCAGGCGCCCTAGGCAGCGCGATCGCCAGGTTACTGACGAAGGCCGGCCTGGACGTGAGCATCGCCAACAGCCGTGGCCCTGACAGCCTCACGTCGCTGATCGCCGAACTGGGGCCCAAGGCTCAAGCCGTTACCGCCGAGCACGCGGCTACCGCAGACCTGGTGTTCCTGGCGGTGAACTGGTCGAAGATTCCGTCGGCACTGGCCGGGCTGGGACCCTGGGAAGGAAGGATTGTGGTGGATACCAACAACCCGATTGAAGCGCCGCTGTTCAAGCCCTTTGACCTGGGAGGCCAACCTTCCACCCAGGTCGTGGCGCAAATGCTGCCCGGCGCGCGAGTGGTCAAGGCCTTCAACCATCTATCGCCGAATCTGCTGGCCAACCCGAACGCCGAAGGGGGCAAGCGCGTGTTGTTTGTCTCTGGAGAGCATGCGCACGCCAAGCAGCAGGTCAGCGAGCTGATCCAGCAACTGGGGTTCCATGGCATTGACTTGGGCGACCTGCAACAAGGGCAACTCGCGCAATTTCCCGGAGGGCCTTTGCCGGCGCTCAATCTGGTCAAACATGACTGACGAGGAGGCCGGTGAATACCGGCTTCGCTTTATGAGGACTGTATTGAGAGCAGATTCGGCCGGAGTTTTTCCAGTTGCCCTGGAAAGGTGCTTGGAACGATGGTTTTGTGACTAGATATCTTATCGGTCACAAGTTGTCAGTCCGCTATAGGGTGAGTAAGCTGTTCCCATGAATCAGCCATCGATATCTCCGCCCAGCGCCCGTGGCCCAGCCGATCACGACATTCGAAACCAGATTGTCGCGGCGGCCAACGAGCACTTCAGTCAGTACGGCTATGGCAAAACCACGGTCTCCGACCTGGCTAAAGCCATCGGTTTTTCCAAAGCCTATATCTACAAGTTTTTTGATTCCAAGCAGGCGATCGGTGAAGCCATCTGCACAAATTGCCTGGCAGAAATCGTTGCGGCTGTTGAACAGGCCATCAGTGGAGAGACCCTTTCGGCAACGGAGCGCTTTCGGCGCCTGGTCAAAACGGTGATCGCCACAGGTGTGAACCTGTTCTTCAACGATCGGAAACTCTATGACATCGCAGCGTTTTCTGTGTCGGAGCGCTGGTCCAGTTCGCAAGTCTATGACGCACAGATCAAGCAATTCATTTTGCAGATTGTGCGTGAAGGGCGAGAGGTCGGTGAGTTTGAACGCAAGACTCCCCTGGACGAGACAGTAGACGCGATACATCTTGCGCTGCGGCCATTCGTCAATCCTCTGCTGCTGCAGTACAACCTCGACTTTGTCGAAGAGGCGCCCACGCTCACCTCCAATCTCATCCTGCGCAGCCTCATGCCTTGATCTTCGGCTAACGCTCGAACGCCTGCTGCTCTGGGCGAGGCATCGCCCAATCAGCTTTTTACTTTGCCCTTCCTCCAACCGTCGAAGGGCATTTATTTATCTGTTATTTGACTATTGACTGAAATAGTCACATGGATAAGTATGCGTCCGTTGCTTCTGCTGTTTTATCTTGGTGATAACCCTAGAGTTCTAATAATGAAAAAAATATTGCTCATGAGCCCGCTTGGGCTCGCTGTTGCGCTCGCGTCTTCTTATGTGTCTGCGAGCGGCTTCGCTCTCAATGAGCAGAGCATCAGCGGGATGGGCTCTGGATTTGCCGGTCGTTCCTCCTCCGCTGAAGATGCGAGCACGGTCTTCGGTAATCCGGCGGGCATGTCACACTTGAAAAGAGAGCAAGTCAGCGTCGGGGCGGCGACGCTTTTCGCGAAGTCCGACATCAGCCAGACCCGCAGTACATTCGCCGGCCAGGAAGACGGCGACATGGTGCCCACGACTACGGTACCTATGGGCTACTACGTCAAACCCATTGATGAGCACTGGGCATTCGGTGTCGGGTTTTATGTGCCTTTCGGCCTGATAACCGATTATGGCAGCGGCTTTGCGGGGCGTTACTACGCTAACAAAAGCGAGGTCACGACATTTACCTTCCAGCCCACCATCAGCTATGCCTTTAACGACAAGGTTTCGATCGGCTTCGGTCCCACCATCAACCGTATCAGCGGCGAGTTGTCCGGGATGGTGCCCAATCCGCTCAGCCCTGGTCGCAACGACGGGAAACTCAAAAGCACCGGCGACGATACGGCCCTGGGTTTCAACGCCGGCATTCTGGTGCAGGCTACCGATCGAACTCGCCTCGGATTGACCTACCATTCCAAGGTCAGTTACCACCTGGATGCCAAGACCAAGGTCACCGACGGCATCTTTAGCGTGTTGGGGGTTAGCGGCCGCAGCTATGACGCTTCGCTGGATGTGGATACGCCGGAGTCGGTGGACTTCTCGGTAACTCATCAGCTCAGTAATGACTGGACGCTCTACCTGGGGAGCACCTGGACCCGCTGGAGTCGTTTCAAGGAGTTAACCATCGAGAACACGGGCTTACCTCCTTTATTGAGCGGATCGCTGGGCACGGTTACCGAAGAACAGGACTGGCACGATACGTGGGCCCACGCTATCGGTACGGCGTACAAACTGAACGATCACTGGGTACTTCGTGCCGGCTTGTCAGTCGACCAGTCGCCCGCCAACAACACCCATCGCGGACCCCGTATTCCAACGGGCGACCGGACGGTTATCAGCTTCGGGGCTGGTTGGACTCCGGCGGACAATGTCACGATCGATGTCGCTTATTCCTATCTGTGGGAGGAGAGCGTGCAGGTCAAGGGTACCTCCGCGACCCGGGGCGCATACAGTGCCAAGTACAAGAACAGCGCGAGCGGGCTCGGCACTTCCGTCAGCTATCGTTTCTAAGATAGGGCGTCGCTCTACGATAAGGGGCCGGCCGGGAGTGCGGGTTACCTCCCGGCTAAAGCATATTTCCCTCGGGGAAGCTGCTTTGTCGCCACTCACACGCCCATGATGCGCGACATGAGCTCCTGATGAAATCGGCGTGGCGTGGGGCAAACTCCTCGCCAAATCCGCTTGAGGCTCCGGTGATGAGCACCCAGGAATTCTCGCTCGCTTTCATAGCCCCCCTCTCGAACGGGTAGTCGCGTGTGCCATAAAGCGCCGCGTCGCCTGGTCAAGTCATCGAGTCGCCACGGACCGGGTGTCAGGAGGTTGCCAGCCACCACCGAGGGCCTTGAATGCCGCAACCGCCGCCCGTGCCGATTCCGTTCGCGCCTGCGCTCGGGCATCGGAAGCCTGCAGCATCGTTTCGTCGGCGTGCAGGACATCGATCAGGCTGGCCGTACCTTTCTGGTAGGCCATGAACGACGATTGGCGAGCCTGCGTCAGGGAGGTTTCGCCTTCGCTCAGGGTGGTTGCCTGGACTTCCCGATTCACCAGGGCGGAAAAGGCATTCTCGACATCTTCGGTGGCGCGCAGTACGGACTGACGGTAAGCGGCCAGTGCTTGCGCTTCCTGGCCCTTGGCTTGATCGATTTGAGCGTTTATGCGGCCAAAGTCGAACAGTCTCCAGCGCAGACCCAACACGCCCGCCGACTGATTGGCGCCGCCGGTGAAAAGATTGCCGCCGGATACCACCGTGGCGCTACCCAGCAATGCGCTGAGGGAGAATTTCGGGTAGTACTCGGCAATCGCCACCCCGATGCGCGCGTTGGAAGCCGCAAGCTGGCGCTCGGCGACGATGAGATCGGGCCTGCGGCGTAGCAGATCGGCCGGCGTTCCCATGGCCTTTATCTGCGGTGCAAGAGGAATGCTCCCTGCATTGGCCAGTTGCGCGCGATGAGTGCCGGGCGGTGTACCGAGCATGACATCCAGTGCATTCATGGCAGCATCCAGGCCGGTCTGCAGGACCGGCACTGTCGCCTGGACCTGCGATAGCGCACCCTCGGTCTGCTGAACCTGATAGTTGGCAGCGAGGCCCTTGCCGTAAAGCAAGCGGACTTTCTCTAGCAGCTCCTGCTGCGTTTTGACTTGGCGGTTGGCAATGTCCAGCCGGGTCTGCAATCCGCGGAGGGTGATGTAGATATCGGCGGTCTGCGCGGCGACGGCCAGTCGTGTGGCGGCGGCGCCCGCCTCGGACGCCTGGTACTCGGCGAGTGCGGCTTCGCGTCCGCGTCGCAGGCCGCCAAAGACATCGACCTCCCAGCCCGCACCGAGGTTAACCTCGTAGGAGTTTCCATACCGATCATAACCAGGCGTTGAGTTCAACACCTGGCCGAGCGGGGTCTCGATCGATTGGTAGGAACGCGCGGCCTGGCCACTGATGTTCCCCGAGGGCAGCAAGGCGGCATTTGCGGCACCCAATCCTGCCCGAGCCTGCGTGACTCGCGCCGACGCCTGTGCCAGATCCAGGTTCTGTTCAAGCGCCTTGGAGACGAAGTCGGTCAGCACGGGATCACCAAAACCTTCCCACCAGGCCACAAGACTGGCCGGCCTCGCCACAGGCCTCTGCTCGACGGCAGACTGGCCCAGGTAACGGTCCAGAAGAGGAGGGTGCGGACGTTGATAGTCCGGACCGACTGCGCAGCCCGCCATCAAGCTGGCGCTTACCCAAAGAGCAATGGGGCGGAGGGGAGGCATTGAGACTCCTTAAATCGAGGATATTTGTGACCATATTACGTTATGGTCACATCCTGTCAATCAGCTCAATTTGATCAGATTCTAAAGCTTACTCAATGAATGCGGCGATTTCCGCGTAAGCCTATAGAATCTTGACACGTCACAGATTGTGACCATTGACAGATACAGTCACTATTCTGAGAATGTGCTGCATGTCCTATTGTTCAAGTAAGGGAACCTATGCGCCGGCTCCGACCTGTCCCCATTGCCGCTTGCCTGTTGCCTCTAGTCCTGACGGCGTGTGGCGACTCATCCACCGTTGAAGATCCACGCACGCAGGCCCCGCTGGTGAGGTCCTCTGCGGTGCAGGGGGCGTCCGGTGTTTCACGCTCTTTCACTGGCGTCGTGGCGGCCCGCGTCCAGGGCGATCTGGGTTTTCGGGTATCGGGCAAGATACTTGAGCGCTTGGTCGACACGGGCCAGACCGTCAAGCGGGGTCAACCGCTCATGCGTCTCGACCCAATCGACCTGGGACTGCAGGCGCGAGCGCAGCAAGAGGCGGTCATCGCCGCTCGGGCCCGAGCCAAGCAGACAGCCGATGACGAGGCGCGCTATCGCGACCTGGTCGCCGCGGGGGCTATTTCTGCATCGGCCTATGACCAGGTCAAAGCCGCAGCCGATACCGCAAAGGCGCAGCTCAGCGCCGCCGAAGCGCAGGCTGACGTAGCCCGCAATGCTTCTGGTTATGCGGTGCTGTTTGCCGATTCCGATGGCGTGGTGGTGGAGACGCTGGCCGAGCCCGGGCAAGTCGTCAGCCCGGGGCAGCCCGTGGTTCGACTGGCGCGGGCAGGGCAGCGCGAAGCCATCGTGCACCTACCCGAGACGCTACGTCCGGCAGCGGGATCCACCGCGCAGGCGACGCTGTATGGCAACACCACGGAGGCTGTTACAGCGAAGCTGAGGTTGCTTTCTGACTCGGCCGACCGGATGACTCGCACCTTCGAGGCGCGGTATGTGCTTGAGGGCGCGCTGGCCAATGCGCCGTTAGGTTCGACCGTCACCCTGCGGATCGCCGAGGGCAGCACCAATGGACAGGTGCTGCAAGTGCCGATCGCCGCCATTCATGACCCGGGCCAAGGCACTGGCGTGTGGGTCATCGCTGGCACACCGGCGAAGGTGGGCTGGCGACCTGTCCGGGTCCTGGGCTTGAGCGACGACGCAGCGCAAGTTGCCGGCGATCTCAAGGCCGGCGAACGGATTGTGGCCTTGGGCGCGCATCTACTGCGCGAGGGGGAGGAGGTGAGACTGGCTCAACAGGGTGACGTCAACGTTGCCGGGAGCCATCCATGAGCCAGGGGCGCTTCAATCTCTCGGCGATCGCCGTTCGCGAACGTTCGATCACGGTATTCCTGATCTTCCTGATCGCTGTTGCTGGCACCCTGGCGTTCTTCAAGCTGGGGCGGGCGGAAGATCCGCCGTTTACGGTGAAACAGCTGACGGTCATTACCGCATGGCCGGGCGCCACGGCGCAGGAGATGCAGGACCAGGTTGCAGAGCCACTGGAAAAACGCCTGCAGGAACTGAAATGGTACGACCGCACGGAAACCTACACGCGTCCAGGTCTCGCGTTCACGATGGTGTCGTTGCTTGACAGCACGCCGCCCTCGCAAGTGCAGGAAGAGTTCTATCAGGCGCGTAAAAAGCTCGACGACGAGGCCATCAAGCTACCGGCGGGGGTCATTGGCCCGATGGTCAACGACGAGTTCTCAGATGTGACATTTGCGCTTTTCGCCTTGAAAGCCAAAGGCGAGCCGCAGCGGCTGTTGGTGCGTGATGCGGAGTCGTTACGCCAGCGCCTGCTGCATGTGCCAGGCGTGAAGAAGGTCAACATCATCGGCGAGCAGGCCGAACGCATCTTTGTCTCCTTCTCCCATGATCGGCTGGCCACGCTGGGCGTCTCTGCCCAGGATATTTTTGCCGCGCTGAACAATCAGAACGCGCTCACGCCTGCCGGCTCGATTGAAACCGACGGGCCGCAAGTCTTCCTTCGTCTCGACGGTGCCTTCGATAAGGTGCAGAAGATTCGTGACACTGCGATTGTGGTCCAGGGGCGCACGCTCAAGCTCTCTGACGTGGCAACTGTTGAACGGGGCTATGAAGATCCAGCAACCTTCCTTGTGCGCAATAACGGGGAAGAGGCTCTGTTGTTGGGAATCGTGATGCGAGACGGCTGGAACGGCCTGGACCTGGGCAAGGCGCTGGACTCCGAGACGAGCAAAATCAATGAAGGCATGCCGCTGGGCATGACGCTGACCAAGGTCACCGATCAGTCTGTGAACATCAGTTCGGCCGTCGACGAGTTCATGGTCAAGTTCTTCGTCGCCCTGTTGGTTGTGATGCTTGTCTGCTTTCTCAGCATGGGCTGGCATGTAGGTATTGTGGTGGCCGCCGCTGTGCCGTTGACGCTGGCCGTGGTGTTTGTGGTGATGGCGGCCACGGGCAAGAACTTTGACCGTATTACCCTCGGGTCGCTGATTCTGGCGCTTGGCCTGCTGGTGGACGACGCCATCATTGCCATCGAGATGATGGTGGTGAAAATGGAGGAGGGCTACGATCGTATCAAAGCCTCCGCGTACGCCTGGAGTCATACGGCCGCGCCAATGCTCTCCGGTACGCTGGTGACCGCCATCGGCTTTTTGCCCAACGGCTTCGCCCAGTCCACCGCCGGCGAGTACACCAGCAACATGTTCTGGATCGTGGGCATTGCCCTGATCGCCTCCTGGGTCGTCGCGGTGGCCTTTACCCCCTATCTGGGGGTGAAAATGTTGCCGGACATCAAGCCGGTCGAAGGTGGTCATGCGGCCATCTACGACACCCCTAATTACAATCGCTTTCGCCGGATTCTGACGCGGGTCATCGCTCGCAAATGGCTGGTGGCCGGCACGGTTATCGCGGCGTTTGTCGTGGCGATTCTCGGCATGAGCCTGGTCAAGAAGCAGTTCTTCCCCACCTCGGACCGTCCCGAGGTGCTGGTCGAAGTGCAAATGCCCTATGGAACCTCCATCGAGCAGACCAGTGCCACTGCCGCAAAGGTCGAGGCCTGGCTGCACAAACAGGATGAAGCAAAAATTGTCACGGCCTATATCGGGCAAGGCGCGCCGCGCTTCTACCTGGCGATGGCGCCGGAGCTCCCCGATCCCTCGTTCGCCAAGATCGTGGTGTTGACGGACAGCCAGGAGGCGCGCGAGGCCCTCAAGTTCCGTCTGCGCGAGGCCATTGCTGAAGGGCTTGCCCCGCAAGCGCGGGTCAGGGTTACGCAGTTGGTGTTTGGTCCCTATTCGCCATTCCCCGTCGCCTACAGGGTAATGGGGCCTGACCCGATGACGCTGCGCGAGATTGCTGGCCGGGTACAAGAGGTCATGCAAGCGAGCCCGATGATGAGGACGGTCAACCGCGACTGGGGACCACTGACGCCGACGCTGCATTTCAGCCTGGATCAGGATCGCTTGCAGGCGGTTGGCCTGACATCCAGTGCAGTCGCCCAGCAGTTGCAGTTCCTGCTGGCCGGGGTGCCGATCACGGCGGTTCGTGAAGATATTCGTTCAGTGCTGGTGGTGGGGCGCGCCGCGGGTGACATCCGGCTCGACCCCGCCCGGATTGAAGGCTTCACATTGGTGGGAGCGGCGGGTCAGCGTATCCCCCTGTCCCAGGTTGGAGAGGTGGATGTGCGCATGGAGGATCCGATCCTTCGGCGTCGTGACCGCACCCCGACCATTACCGTGCGCGGCGACATTGCCGAAGGCTTGCAGCCACTGGACGTCTCGAGCGTGATCATGAAGGAGCTGCAGCCGGTCATCGACACCTTGCCTGCCGGGTATCGTATCGAGCAGGCGGGGGCCATCGAGGAGTCGGGCAAGGCCGGCCAGGCGATCTTGCCGCTGCTCCCGATCATGATTGCCGTCACGCTGCTGATCATCATCCTGCAGGTACGCTCGGTCTCGGCGATGATCATGGTGTTTCTCACCGCGCCGCTGGGATTGATTGGCGTGGTGCCGACGTTGCTGATCTTCCAGCAACCATTCGGAATCAACGCTCTGGTCGGCCTGATCGCACTTTCGGGCATCCTGATGCGTAATACGCTGATTCTGATCGGGCAAATCCATCACAACGCACAAGAAGGACTGGATCCGCTCCACGCAGTGATCGAAGCCACGGTACAGCGTGCCCGCCCGGTATTGCTGACAGCGTTGGCAGCCATCCTGGCGTTCATCCCCCTGACGCACTCCGTCTTCTGGGGGACCCTGGCCTACACACTGATCGGCGGTACATTTGTCGGCACCATCATGACGCTGGTGTTCCTGCCGGCGATGTACTCCATCTGGTTCAAGATCACTCCTGTCAAGCAGAGGCAAGCTGAAACAGCAGAACTGATATAGCAGGCGAACCCGCCAGAAGAGAGGACGCCATCGCCGTCCTCTCGTGGTTTTGAGCGTGGCCCGACCGCAGGGCAACGCCAGCATCGATAAGGGGAGGGTGGTGCAGCAGCTAGTTTTAGAAAAGTGGCATGGCACGGATCACCATTGACATCTTTCTTCACCCACTGGATGAATTTGATAAAGGGCGGATCAAAGCTATATTCACCAAGGGCAGTGATCTTAATTACTTCCAAATACGTGTTAAATATCCGGGCAGGAGCCAAGAGACATGACAGGGGAAGATCTGATTAGAGCTATAAACAACAACACAACACTTATGGAATTGAAGAATTGTCCTGGTGTGCCAGCTCAAATGAGCTGCGCTGTTTACGGGAAGGTGCAAGATGATGTTGGAAATGATGTCATTGAAAATAATGCGAGCATGAAGTACCAAATCGAACAAGCACTTCTATTTCGTGGCGATCACTCACAGACAGCTGTTTGGCACTTTCTTATTACGGGATCAGCGGTTCATCACTTTGTCGTTATCCCTTGGTACAAGCAGTCAGTCGGGACAGTGTATACGGTCTTTATGGCCTACGAGCATAAAAAGGGCGACGAGTATGGGTACTCGGTGGATAAGTATGTCAAGCATATCCATCCAGCCCCTGGCGAGATTAAAGGCTACAAGACAGTTTGGACGGCAAACGACCTAAGCACCATGCTCTCTGACTTGCTAACTAAGAGTAACGCTTGGGAAGAATATTTCGGTAATGTTGGACCCGCTCAGGCAGATGCAATCCGCTACTATCAATACAAAACAACAGCACTAAGCTCTGCAGTTTCCAACGTGAATCAATACAAAGAGCTCTGTCGGTAGACTACTTGACCATCCTGGCGACCGCCTCACGCTTGGCCTGCGGTTACCCAAAGCCCACCTTCAGTGCCTTGATGTGCAGGTGGGCCTCGGCCAGCAGCCTAAAAAGGCCGCCGCGTACTTTTGCCAAGGGGTGAGGGCGAAGTCCGCATTCATGCAAGTGCACTTGGATCAGTTCCGCGTAACCAGCATGTGCCGCGTACTAGGCGTACAGCGCAGAGGCTTCAACGGCATCGCCTTAGCTCAACAAGCTGCTGATGGCAGTGGACTCCATTCAAACCTGTCTCGAAGACCTTGAAGACCTCGAGGTCACGAACGCCGATACGGCGTCTCGCTCGTGCTTCCAGAGGAGCACCAGCGTTTCTGGACTCATGCAAAGCAGCTGTCCGGCTGAACGCCCACTAATCGCAAGAAGCCCCCCCGATCTGGCTTCGGGTCGCCGAGTCACCCTTTGACGTGAGCCGAAACGGCGCAGATCCACTTGCCTGATAGCGCCCTAGGGTGCCTGCTGAAAAAAGGCATTGTGTTGTCTCGAAAACGCATGTTATGTTTTTAACATTATCTAAATTAATGACAAGCTAATAACAATCTGTGCTCAGGGGGCTCTGACATGCCTACGGAAAAGAACAGCTTCCTACAGTTGCTGGAGCAGGAGTTCTCCAGCCTGACCCCTACCGGCAAGCGCATCGCCAGCTATCTGTTGGGTAACCCGGAACAGCTTCCGTTCGAGTCGGCCGATAGCATCGCGCAGCGGACCTCCACCACAGGGATTTCTGTGGGGCGCTTTTTTCGCTCCCTTGGCTACCAGAACATTGATGAAGTCAAACAGAGCCTGCGCGGTGAAACGCCCACCTCGTGGCTGATTACCGACCGCATCGGTGCCTTTCGTGCCGAAAGCAATCAGGAAGACGCTCTCGATCGTTCCATGAGTCGCGAAATCGAGGCCATCCGGCACGTGTACGGTCTAGCGCGCAGCAGTGCCTTTGCCGATATCGTGCAGCGCATCTACGAAGCTGATGCCGTATTCATCCTCGGAATCCAGTCCACTCGCGGGATTCTCACAGCGTTTCATAGCCACCTTGAATACATTCGGCCCAAGGTCTACTACGTCGATGGCCTGTCAGGAATCTACGCAGAAACCCTGAACTCCGGCTTCGCCAATCCCTACGCAATCATTTCGGACTTCCGTGCTTATTCCAGCGTGACCCAGACCTTCTGCGACGCGGCGGTAGACAACGACCTGTCACTGGCCCTGATCACAGACCTGCAGTGCCCTTGGGCCAGGGATTACCCGCTTGACCTCTTGCAACTGAAAACCGATGTCGGGCAGTTCTGGGACTCCCTTGCACCCTTGGCCTGCCTGTTAAATCTCATCGTGTCGGCCGTCGCGGAAAAATACGGTGATCGCCTCGATGAGCGCTTGGCCAAGAACCGTCAATTGCAAAAAGCTTTCGGTCAGTTCGAAAGCTGATCCCATCGCCCCACCGAATCCCAACTGGAGTGTTTGCGTGAACAACAGCCCACTTGTAGAGATTGATGCCCAGCGCTATCAGGTGCAAATCGACCTGATCTACGCCGGCGCAGAAAATCTGGCTGGAAAAGTGATCTATCCGAATGCTCGTTGCAGGTTGCACCGTCAGGCTGCGACTTGCCTGGAAAAAGCTAGCCAGCTCGCGCGCCAGGCCGGGTTTGTCCTGCGCATTTACGACGCCTACCGGCCACCCTACGCCCAGTACCTGTTGTGGGAAGCGCTACCAGACAACGACTATGTGCGTGACCCGCACTTGGGCTCCCACCATAGCCGTGGGGTGGCGGTGGATCTGACCTTGGTGGGCGCCGATGGTGAGCCACTGGACATGGGCACCGCATTCGACGCGATGGAAGAAAAGTCCCATCAGTTCTACCCCGACTTGCCAGCAGACGTGCAACGCAATCGTCTGCTGCTGCTGGGGATCATGCTGGATGCTGGTTTCCAGGCAATTCCCACCGAGTGGTGGCATTACGAACTACCGAACGCCGACGATTACCCATTGCTGGAGGACGAGTAAGCCACGGGTTTTACAAGCCAATCGAACCGCAACACCGCCCCCGGAAAAACCACAGAGTTTTCGAAAAGCACACTGCACAGCCCACTTTCAATGTGGCTGATAACAACAACAAACCAGCATCACTTACGTTTCACCTGCAACTGCCCGGTTATAGCTTTTATAAAAAACCTGACCTACTTCCCTATCGAATGATCAAGGAAACCGGCATGAACCCAATGAACACCGTGACCAGCAAAACCTTTCCCGGCGCCGGCAAACTGCTGCTGAGCGTTTTGTGCAGTGCATTGAGCCTCGGTGCCTGGCAGGCTGCTGCGGCGGCTGTACCCCAGGACACGCTGGTCATCGGCAAACCCGCCGATCCGCAGACCCTCGACCCGGCCGTGACCTTTGATAACAACGACTGGACCATCACCTATCCGTCGTATCAACGCTTGGTCGGCTACAAGGTCGAGGGCGACAAAAGCAGCACTGAAGTGCAGGGCGACCTGGCCGAGAGCTGGACCGTTTCCCCTGACAGCCTGGTCTGGGAGTTCAAAATCAAACCGGGCAATAAATTCGATGACGGTGCCCCGGTAGATGCCACAGCGGTAAAGTTTTCCTTTGATCGCTTGATGACCCTCAAGCAAGGGCCTTCCGGCGCATTTCCGGAGGACATGGTGGTGGCGGTCGTCGATCCGCAGACCGTCCGCTTCACCCTGAAAACGCCTTTCGCGCCGTTCCTGTTTACCCTGGCCCACAACGGTGCTTCGATCATCAACCCCGATGTGGTCAACAAGAGTCCGGACGTAAACGCCTGGCTGTCGAGCCACACCGCGGGCTCCGGTCCTTTCCGCCTGAGCAACTGGCAAAAAGGCCAGTCGTTGACCATGGAGCCAAACACCTATTTCGCCGGCCCCAAACCAGCGCTGAAAACCGTGGTCATCAAGATCATCGGTGAGCCCTCCGTGCGCCGCCTGCAGTTGGAACGCGGTGACCTGGACATCATCGAAGACATGCCCGAAGACCAGCTT
The DNA here is from genome assembly GCF_059421865.1 of Pseudomonas sp. GW821-FHT02B10. Taxonomy (NCBI): domain Bacteria; kingdom Pseudomonadati; phylum Pseudomonadota; class Gammaproteobacteria; order Pseudomonadales; family Pseudomonadaceae; genus Pseudomonas; species Pseudomonas sp. GW821-FHT02B10. Next base: position 271,381 of record NZ_JBWKVU010000009.1, read on the forward strand.
GGCGCTCTCGCCAGCAAGCCGGGCGTCGTGGTCAAGGATTTCCCGTCGTTGCGGGTGACCTACCTGTACCTGAACAACAAAAAGGGTCCGCTGACCAGCGTCGATGCCCGTCGTGCGATAACCGAAGCCGTGGATTACAACGGCATAGTCAAAGGCATCCTCAAGGACAAAGCCAAGCTGATGAACGGGCCGATCCCGGACGGCATGTGGGCTTATGACAGCTCGCTGTCGCCGATGAGGCAGGACATGGCAGCCGCCAAGGACAGCCTCGCCAAGGCACCGCAGAAAATCACCAACCTCAGCTACATGTATTCGGACAAGGATCCCAACTGGGAACCGATCGGCCTGACTCTGCAAGCCGCATTGGCGCCACTGGGCATCAACCTCAAGCTGGAAAAACTCGCCAACGCGACATTGCGTGAGCGCGTCGGCCAGGCGGACTACGACATCGCTGCCGGGGCCTGGAGCCCGGACTTCGCGGACCCGTACATGTTCATGAACTTTTGGTTCGACTCCAAGATGCAAGGCCTGCAAGGCAACCGCTCGTTCTACAGCAACCCGGAAGTCGACAAACTGATCCGCGAAGCAGCCGCTACCAGCGATACCGCCAAGCGCGTCGAGCTGTACCAGAGCGCGCAGAAGGTGGTGCTCAAGGACAGCGTTTACGCCTACCTCTATCAGAAGAGCTACACGCTACCGATGCGTGACTCGGTCAAGGGCTACCTGTTCAACCCCATGCTCGAGCAGGTGTTCAACCTGGGCAGTATGAGCAAGTAAACCCGCTTCCTCGCGCCAGCTGTTCGCGGCTGGCGCGGCTTCTGACTCTCGTCGCTCGTGTTACTGAGGTGCCAAATGGCCTTCCTGACTTTGTTGCGCAAGCGTCTGCTCGGCCTGTTGTTGGTCGTGTTCGGTGTTTCGCTGATTACCTTTGCAATTTCGCACTTGATTCCGGGCGATCCTGCCCGACTGATCGCTGGCGACCGTGCCAGCGACGCCTTGGTGGCCGGCATCCGTCATCAGCTGGGATTGGATCTGCCGCTGTATCAACAATACGGTCGTTATCTGATGGACCTGCTGCACGGAGACCTGGGCACCTCGATACGCACCAGTCGTCCCGTGCTGGAAGACTTGCAAGCGTTCTTCCCGGCAACCCTGGAACTGGCGCTGGTAGCGCTTGTGCTGGCGGTTCTGGTCGGCATCCCGCTTGGCGTGCTGTCAGCGGTTTATCACAACCGGGTCATTGACCAGATCGCCCGTACCCTTGCGGTCACTGGAATTTCCACGCCGGCCTTTTGGCTCGGTCTTGGTGCAATCGTTCTGTTCTACGGTCACCTTGGCTGGCTACCGGGTGGTGGCCGGTTGTCCGAAGGGCTGGCGCCGCCACCGGCAATCACCGGTTTTTATCTGATCGACTCGCTGCTCGCCGGTGATGGCCGACTGTTTCTCGATGCTGTGGAGCACCTGATTCTTCCCGCTGCAACGCTGGGGTTCGTGACCTTGGGTGTCGTCGCACGACAGATTCGTTCAGCCATGCTTGATCAACTGGGTGAGGACTATATCCGCACCGCACGCGCCTATGGCCTGTCCCGATGGACCGTGATCCTGCGCCACGCACTGCCCAACGCCCTGATTCCTTCGGTGACTGTCCTCGGGTTGACCCTGGGTGATTTGCTGTATGGCGCAGTGCTGACCGAAACAGTATTTGCCTGGCCTGGCATGGGCGCCTATGTCGTCAAGTCGATCCAATCGCTGGACTTCCCCGCGGTGATGGGCTTCGCCATTCTGGTTTCGTTCATCTACGTGCTGTTGAACATGGCCATCGATCTTTTGTACCGCGTGATCGATCCACGCATCGGCGAGGTGAACTGAAATGTCCGTAACCCTGACGGCAGCGCGCCGCCCGCGCTGGAGCGAAAAAACCGCCTACCTGGCCTATCAGATCCGCCGAAGCCCGCTGACCATGGCGGGCCTGACGATCACTTCTATCGTGTTGCTGTGCATGATCTTCGCCCCTTGGCTCGCCAGCCACGATCCCAACGCACTGAACCTCGCCGAACGCCTGGCGCCACCGTCCAGCGACCACTGGTTCGGCACCGACGAAGTCGGCCGCGACCTGTTCAGCCGCGTGCTGTTCGGTAGCCAGCAGTCGGTGGGCGTCGGCCTGTTCGTGGCTTTTGCCTCCTGTTTCATTGGCGGGTTGCTGGGATGTTTTTCGGGAGTGGTCGGTGGTCGTTTCGACGCGTTAATCATGCGCCTGATGGACATCATGCTGTCGGTGCCGTCGCTGGTACTGATTATGGCCCTGGCGGCGGCGTTGGGCGCGAGCCTGTTCAACGCCATGCTGGCGATTACCCTCGTGCGAATTCCGTCCTATGTGCGGCTGGCCCGTGGCCAGGCCTTGAGCATCCGGCAGATGGGGTACGTCAAGGCCGCCCAGACCTTCGGGGCTGGACGCTGGCACGTGGTGCACTGGCACGTGGCACGCAACGCGATGCCTCCATTGCTGGTGCAACTGAGCCTGGATATCGGCAGTGCGATCCTCATGGCCTCGGCCCTGGGCTTTATCGGCCTGGGGGCACAACAGCCCACGGCCGAGTGGGGCGCGATGGTCGCTACCGGGCGTAACTACATCCTGGATAACTGGTGGTACTCGACCTTTCCGGGTCTGGCGATTCTGATCACAGCCACCGGCTTCAACCTGCTGGGCGATGGCGTGCGCGATCTGCTCGATCCACGGCAACAGGGGAAATGACCATGCACACTTCGAGTCCAGTACTGGCCATCGACAACCTGAGCCTGGAATTCCCGGCTTACAAAAATAACGTCAAGGCCCTGAACGGCGTGTCGTTGCACGTCAATCCCGGCGAAATCGTCGGCGTGGTAGGCGAGTCGGGGTCGGGCAAGTCGGTCACGGCGATGCTCAGTATGCGATTGCTGCCAGAGCGCAGTTATCGGATCACCGCCGGCAGCTTGAGCATGCTCGGTCGCGACATGCTGGCGGCTCCTGAAAAGGAGCTGCTACAGATGCGTGGGCGCGATGCCGCGATGATTTTCCAGGAGCCGATGACGGCCCTGAACCCGACCCGGCGCATCGGTCGGCAAATGCTCGACGTGATCATCCATCACCAAAAGATCAGCACGGCCCAAGCCCGTCTCAAGGCAATTGCATTGTTGCGTGACATGCACATCGCCAGCCCGGAGCAAGTATTGGAGAGTTACCCTTTCGAGCTGTCCGGAGGCATGCGGCAACGGGTGATGATCGCGCTGGCGTTCTCCTGTGAGCCGCAACTGCTGATCGCCGACGAGCCGACCACCGCCCTCGACGTTACCGTGCAACGCCAGGTGCTGTTGCTGCTGAGAGAAAAAGCCCGGCAACAGGGCACCGCCATTCTGCTCATTACCCATGACATGGCCTTGGTTTCACAGTTCTGCGACCGGGTGTATGTGATGTATACCGGCGCGGTGGTTGAAGAGGGCGGTACCGTCGAAGTGATGGGCAACCCGCAACATCCCTATACGCAAGGGTTGCTCAGTGGCCTTCCGGAAATGGTCGAGCCGGGTCAGCCGCTGCTGACCATCCCCGGTCAAGTGCCAAACCTGGCGTCTTTGCCTGTGGGCTGCACCTTTCAGGAGCGTTGCCCCTACGTCATGCCGGTTTGTAGCAAACGCCCGAACCTCAACAGCATTAATGGTAATGACCAACGTAAAAGTGCGTGCTGGTTACCGGTTAAGGAGCTTTCGTGATGAACAATGCCGTCATTCATACCACCACCCAAATGGCACCCACGATTCTCCAACTTGACGATGTTCGCGTCCGTTTCCCCATCAGTAATGATTGGCTCGGTCGACCGCGGGGATATGCCCACGCTCTGAACGGCATTGACCTTCAGGTACGGGCGGGAGAAACCCTCGGAATAGTGGGCGAGTCAGGCTGTGGCAAAAGCACATTGGCGCAGCTATTGATGGGCTTGGTGCCGCCCAGCAGCGGCGAGCTGAACTGGGCCAGTCGCAGCGGCGGCGAGGGCAGCAGCAACGTTCAAATTGTTTTCCAGGACCCACAGTCTTCGCTTGATCCACGCTTGCCTGTCTGGAAAATCATCACCGAGCCGTTATACGCCCGAGGTCACGCCTCCCGCGCGCAGATGCGCGATGTGGCGGCCCGGGTCGCGGCCCAAGTCGGCATCCGCCCGGAGTACCTGGACCGCTTTCCCCACCAGTTTTCCGGTGGTCAGCGACAGCGGATTGCCATTGCCCGAGCCCTCTCATCAGACCCGGATATTATTGTCCTGGACGAGCCGACATCGGCGCTGGATATTTCGGTTCAGGCACAGATCCTTAACCTTCTGGTGGAGTTACAAAGCGCTCGCAACCTGACTTATATCCTGATTTCCCACAACGTCTCAGTAGTCCGCCATATGGCAAACCGGGTAGCGGTGATGTACCTGGGGCAAATCGTTGAACTTGGCAGCGCAGCCCAGGTTCTCGATCAGCCACGCCATCCCTATACCCGCTTGTTGCTCGAGGCGGTACCACGACTAGGCGTGCCGCTGCATGCCGAACACGTTGCGGCGCCTACCGAATTGCCAGGGAACCGTCGGCTACCGAGTGGCTGCTTCTTCCGCGAACGTTGCGGCCTGTGCACCGCTGGCTGCGAAAAGCCCCAGGCCTTGCTGGAGAATGAGCAGCAGCGCGTGCGATGTCATTTACAGAGCTGATCACTGCCAGCAGACCGCAACACGGGACCTCGATCGTGCGGACGACTTCAGGTAATCGCTGAGCAGACCAGCAAGGGCGACGCAGGGCACGGCGCTGTTGTATCAGCACATCGATTTGCCAACGGACGCTCCGCCATCGACAAACAATGTCTGGCCAGTGATAAAGCCGCTCTGTTCCGATAACAGGAAGGCGATGGCCGCCGCGACTTCATCCGGCTGACCGAGCCTGCCCATGGGAACGCTCGCCAGGTAACGCGCTTCACCGTCGCTGCCCAGCGGATTGCCGGCGCGGAACAACTCGGTTTCCGTGGGGCCTGGAGCAACGGCGTTGACGGTGATCCCGGTGGCTGCCAACTCCAATGCCCAGGACCGCGTGAAGCTGACCAGCGCGGCTTTTGCCGCGGCATAGGCGGTGCGGTATGGGATTCCCAGAATGGTCAGGCTGGAGATGTTGACGATCCTTCCCCAACCGCGATTGCGCATACCCGGTAGCAGTGCTTGCGTTGCCTGCAAGGCGCTATGCAGGTTGATCCGCATGACCTCATCAAAGTCATCGAGCTGTATATCGCCCAATGCCTGCGGGCGTACCAGGCCAACGTTATTGATCAAACCATCGAAGTCATAACGAGAAACGAGCCCCGCCAACGTTCTTTCGGTCTGCGCCCGGTCGCCCAGATCTAGGGAAATAAGGGTGCCGGGAAAGTGTGGATCGTTGCTGTTGCGAGCGATGCCGACTACATGGTGGCCCGCTTGGGACAATTGGTTCGCGAGCGCACGTCCGATGCCTTTGCTGGCACCGGTGACAAGGAAAGTACGAGTTTTCATTGCAGAGCTCCAAACATCCGGGATCGGGGAAGGGGGCGGTGCCAGGATGTGGCGCGCCATCAACCAGGGCGGAGTCGGAAGCATGCCCTGTCTGGATACTCTATTGATGTGTGTTGTGGCGATAAACCACCGCCAGAGGAATTCATCTGGACTTGGAAGGCAATGATCGCTGGGACAGCAAGGTTGAAAATGCAGACTTTCGCATCTTTTGTTGAGGCCCGTCGTCAGCAAGTTACGCGGCAAATCGAGGAGCCTACAACAGGCTCTGGTGCACGCTCACCACGCAAGTCACGCACCAGGCCCGTCAATAATTACCACTGGCCGCTTATGAGACAACCGACGATTTCCCAACCGCTGTATTCCCACCAGGAATATCGTTCATCGGAGCAACTTCTGGCCAGGCTGGCCATCTGGATTTCGCCAGCTTTTTGATGGGTTCCGAAAGGAGTGTCAATAGAAGCTGTCACCTGATTGACGGTCTGGGGGGCCTTGATGGTGGTCGGATGCACGGAAGCGTTCGCGACAGTTGCGGTGAAAGCGAGCGTCGCGGATACGGCCAGAGAAGTTATGGGCTTTTTCATGTTCGAATCCTTTCAGTTATCTGACATGCGGCTTATACATCGGCCTGACCTGCCTTTATCAATAATCTGAACAGATCGGGCACTCGCGTAGTGTGGCGCCATGAAAGCCTACCATCGCGCTGCCTCCCGCACAGTCGCTCAACGACACTATTGACAAGCTGGTAAATGCTTGGGTTTTTCTGTGGGGAGAGCTGCCCAAGAGTTAGCGATTTCTATCGGTGTGGTGCCAATTGCTGTCGTCATGGTTTGAGGCGGAGGGATGCCAACGGCGTTGTTTCTGAGGACGGCATTCAAGTGTGCAGCGGTAACCGACGCCACACCGTGCATGATTACGAGAATGGAGGCTTTGCCAGGCTGAAAATTTGGCCAACCTTAGCCTCAGCTCTGCATATGATGATTCGCATAATGTATATTATGTTAAACGACAGGTCATGTCATAGATGTTCATGAGCCGCATAAGAGTACCCGGAAGTGAACATCGATTTTTTTGAGACCTAAATGAGGTAGGCGGAACCGACCGATAAACTCGGCCAATCTGGATAGACAATCCCAAAACTTCGCCCAGTTCAAAATGTTATCCCTTCTCCATCGTTTTCACCTGATAAATGAAAAGAGATGGCATCCATCACTAACCGGCCGCCTGAACTAACAGGGAAAATCTCGGTCAATTGAACGCAACGTAAGAGTTTAATGACGTCGTGCCTGCATTACCTGTCGTAGGTATTTGGAGTGGGTATCGTCCTGCCACTTATAGTAACTCGAGCGTTAACCCGAGAACTTAAGAAGCGGAGCTGTCTACCCCAGTTACTCTTGGTAATACTTTTCAAGATTGACGGCGATCGATTGATGTCAAAAAAATACTTGGCCGATCTGATTCGGTCATTACAGCTCGATTCAATTCTCAGGTAGAGGTGGCGTATGTATATCGTCAAGAAAGCACCGAGCTTGGCAATGGTGGGAATCCTGATGGGTGGTTTTTTTCAATCATCCGTTCAGGCTGAAGGCATCGTTGGCTCGGCACTCAACGGCGCAGCGAATATCACCGGGGCCGCGCTGGGTGGGGCCGCCAATGTCACCGGGGCCGCGCTTGGAGGTGCGGCGAATGTTACTGGAACAGCACTCGGCGGCGCAGCAAACATTACAGGGACCGCACTCGGCGGGGCCGCCAATGTCACCGGCACTGCGCTCGGTGCTCCCCGATACAGTTCCGACGATGACTACGCCCCGCCACCACCAAAGCATCGCCGCCATCAGCAACAGCGTTATTACCAGGATAATAACTAACAGCAGCAGCTGTCTTATCCAAGCCGGCCAGAAACTGATGTTTTGTTGTTGATGGTGGCAAGAGTTCAACAGGTAGCGGGGAATCATTCAAAGGGCGATAGTGTTCACTTGTTTTTAAGTGGGCACTATCGCCCTCTTTTAGTGCAACCAACGCTCAGCGAAATACTCATCCGAAACAAAAGCGCATACGTAAAGGGTTACCGCCCATGGCTGATAACACCTTCGCGGGTTTGTCTTTATTTATATTTCTATAGTTCTCGCCCTGGTATATGGCAGATCAACTTCGTAAATGCACTATAACTGGGCGAGGCGCCATTACAGGTGACTTATCGTTTTGGGTACCGGGTCGTTGAGCATGGGCGGGTCGACTTTGTGGATCAGTTGCTTGATCGGTACGCCTTCGGGCAATGCACCTGGCTGACCCAATGGCTGGGCATGGGCGTCCAGGACCGGGGGTCGTTGCCGGCCTCATCGGTCGGTTGAATCACCTCGCCCTCCAGCAGCGGGCGATAACCTGGCGCTGGTGTGGGCCGCCCGCCAGTAACGCTGCCCGCCGCCAGGCCAGGGACAACATTCGAGGGTTGTTGCGTAGAGCGCTTCAAATCCATGCCGCTGAACTCCTGTGAGGTGACGTTCAAGCACGAAGCAAAACGCGCGCCACAGACTTGCTCAGGCAGGTGCGAAAACTAATGCGACGAGACATAGACAGACGGCGTGGACGGCGCAGGCAATGCATAGGTCGCCTTCATCCATTCGATCTCCGCCTGGGGCGTTCGGCCGAAGAAGCGTTTGAACTCGCGACTGAATTGCGAGGCGCTTTCGTAGCCTACGTTGAAGGCCGCCGTCGAAGCGCTCATGGCGTTGCGCAGCATCAGCAGTCGCGCCTGGTGCAAGCGCGTCGACTTCAGGTACTGCATCGGCGAGGCGTTCGTCACGCTGCGAAAGTGCAGGTGAAAGCTGGGCACGCTCATGCTCGCTTCCTGGGCCAGGGACTCCACGTCCAGGCGCTCCTGGTAGCAACTGTGGATCTTGCGAATTGCGCGAGTGACCTTGCCGAAGTGCCCCTGGCGATTGAGCGCGACACGCATCGAGCCGCCCTGCTCGCCCGTCAGGATGCGGTAATAGATTTCCCGCACCAGCGACGGTCCGAGTATCTGCGCGTCACCTGGAGTACTCATCGCCTCGAGAAAGCGCAACGTCGAGGCGCGCAGCAGATCGTCCATCGGCGAGGCATACATCCCCTTGGGCTGGGCGTCGCTGGGCCCGAGGGCTTCATCCACTTGCAGCAGCAACTCGCTGGCCACCTGCAAGTCGAGACGCATGTAGACCGCCAGCATGGGCTCTGCCTCACTGGCATCGGTCTCCATGGTGAACGGCACGGGTACCGACACCACCAGGTAATGCTGGGCGTCATAGACGTAGACGTCATCCCCCAGGTAGCCACGCTTGCGCCCTTGGCACAGGATGACGATGCCCGGGTCATACAAAACCGGAGTGCGGGTCAGGGGCCGGTTCGAACGCAGGAAGCGGATATCCTCCAGCGCGCTGAGGTTGTAGCCCTCGACCGGAGCCAGCTTTTCCATCAGTTGCACCATGCGCGAGGTCTGTGAGTCAGCCAGATTCATTGACGGCCCCTTGGCTGACCGTTCAACCATCGGTCGAACGGCTCAGCGCTTCCCATTGATCGATCTCATTGGCCGCCTGCTCCAGTCTGGAACGCACCAGGCTCAAGGCATCGCTGCCCAGCAGCAGGTGTGCGGGTGGCGCCGGACTGGCGATGACCTGCAACATCGCTTGCGCGGCTTTGCGCGGGTCGCCAGGCTGTTTGCCGCTTTTCTCTTCCCGCGCTTTGCGCACCGGATCGAAACTGGCGTCATAGTCGGCAATGCTCCGTGGCGTGCGCTGCATCGAACGACCGGCCCAGTCCGTGCGGAACGAGCCTGGCGCCACGGCGGTCACGAAGATATTGAACGACCGCAATTCTTTGCTCAGCGTATCGGAGATGCCTTCGAGCGCAAACTTGCTCCCGCAGTAGTAAGCGATACCCGGCATGGTGATGGTGCCGCCCATGGAGGTGATATTGAGAATGTGACCGGCACGCCGCTTGCGAAAATATGGCAGGAACGCCTTGGTGACCGCGACCGCGCCGAACACATTGACGTCGAACTGGCGACGCAGCTCCTCCAGCGGCGACTCTTCAAAGATGCCCTCATGACCGTAGCCAGCGTTGTTGACCAAGACATCGACCGGGCCATGAGCGGCTTCGACAGCCGCGACCACGCTGTCGATCCGCTCGAAGTCAGTGACATCCAGAATCACCCCATGGCCACGATCCACGGAAAGCGCCTGAAACGCCTGCAAGGCCGCTTCATTGCGCACAGTGCCGATAACCCGATGCCCCGCGGCAAGCGCTTCCCGCGCCAGCGCATTGCCAAAGCCGCTGCTGACACCCGTGATGAATAGGGTTTTTATGCTGTTCATGGCGAGCTCCGATAAATAGGGACGAGGCGGCCATGCTATCCAGCGAACACTCGGTCACCTATGCCGGTTTGTCTTTGAGCATTGCCTATTCCTATCAGGGCCAGTAGTTAAGTGGGTAGTCGCCGATCTCCACTTCCGCGAGTCAGGTCCGCTCCAGCGTGGCAAAAGGGCAAGAAGCAAAAAGCCTCGGAACAACTAAGCAAGATCATCGTAGGCTATCGAGGGAAAAGCGCCCTGCCTCAAAATCCGCTCTAGTAAAAAGTCACGTCATGTCAAGTGTAGTGGTCTAATGAAATCTATGGTCACCCCCATTTTTGCAATGCTGATTAACGGGTGAAGTGGTTGGCTTGCTTAAATCTATCCGGCGTCTGTATGAGGCATGCCCCGCGCCATGATGAGAGTCGCGCCTGGCAATCCTGAAAACCGGAGCGGCTTCTAAAGCCGTTTCATAAGTCA
>NZ_JBWKVU010000010.1:0-274356 GCF_059421865.1 Pseudomonas sp. GW821-FHT02B10
CCATGGATGGCCTGTGGCGGCGGCCCACGGAGCAGGACCGGAGCGAGGGAATCCGAGCCTTAGCGAGGACCGGACGCCAGGGGCAGGGCGTTTTGGTTACTTTGGCGCCTTTCCAAAGTGACCCGCTGTAAGAGCGGAACCGTAAGTCGCCGTTACCGCAGGAATGGATATGTACTCAGTAGGATTGAAGTTTGCGACTGCTGCACGGTCGAGTAATAGCAAACACACAATATCGAGCTTTCTATAGCCCTGCCTCTGGCATCAGCCCCAGGCTTTCCACCCCCCACCCAACGCCACCACCAACCCCACACTCGCCTGCAACCGCCGCGTCTGCAGCGCCTGCAACCCCCGCTGCGCCTGCAACGCCGCGGTCTGCGCCGTCACCACCTCCAGATAACTCACCGCCCCCGCCTGATAACTGTTCATCGCCAGGGCCTGCGTATGCTCGGCGGCATTCACCGCCGCCTGCTGGTCCAGGGCCTCCTGCTGCAAATCCCGCAGTTGCCCCAGGTTGTCCTCCACCTCACGCACCGCCCGCAGCACCTGGCCGCGGTAATGGGCGGCGGCTTCCTCGAATTCGGCGTGGGCCTGGCGTTCGTTGGCGCTCAGGCGGCCGCCGTCGAAGATCGGCAGGTTGACCAGAGGCCCCAGCGCCCAGTAGCGATTGCCCGCCGCCAGCAGGTTGCCGCTGCCCTGGGTCTGCCCGCCGAGCAGGCCGGTGAGGCTGAAGTCCGGGTACCAGGCGGCCCGGGCCACGCCGATGTTGGCGTTGGCGGCGAACACCCGGCGTTCGGCGGCGGCGATGTCCGGGCGGCGTTGTAGCAGGGCGCTGGGCAGTTGTTGCGGCACGCTGGGCACGGCCAGGGTTTGCTGGGTCGCGGGCAGCTGGAACTGGCTGGCCGGTTCGCCCACCAGTTCGCCGATCGCGTGTTCGGTGAGGTTGCGTTGCCCGCGCACTTCGTCCAGCTCGGCCTCGGCGCTGGCCAGCTGGTTTTGCGCGCGGGTCAGGTCCAGCTCCGAGGCGATCTGCCCCTGGTAGCGGCTGCGGGTCAGTTGCAGGGCCTGGGCGTAATCGTCCAGGGACTGGCTGAGGATCGCGCGCTGCGCATCCAGGCCATTGAGCTGCACATACAGCATTGCCAACTGCTGTTGCAGGCTCAGGCGCGCCACCGCCAGATCGTCGGCCGAGGCTTCGGCCTGGGCGTCGCCGGCGGCCACCTGGTTACGAATCCGCCCCCACAGGTCCGGGTCGAAGCTCAGCGAGAAACCGGCGCTGTTGCTGTTGTAGACCGAAGGCTGGCTGCCGCCGCGCAACGGCCGGTGGTCCGACTGGCGCTGGCGCAGGGACTGGCCGCTGGCGCTGATCTGCGGGAACAGCCCGGCATGCAGCTGGCTGGCATAGGCCTGGGCCGCGTCGAAGTGCGCCAGCGCCGCCGCCAGGTCCGGGTTGGCCTTGAGCAGGCGTTGTTGCAGGTCATCCAGGCGTGGGTCCTGGTACAGCAGCCACCACTGGCTGGCCAGCTGGTCCGCCGGTCGGGCCGGATGCCAGGGCCCGTCGCTGGTCTGTTCGCGGTAGTGGGCCGGCAGTTCCACGGTTGGCACCTGGTAGCCGGGCGCCAGGGAGCAGCCTTGCAGGGCCAGCAACAGCAACACCGCAAGCGGCTCAAGCCTTGGGCGCATGCTCACCTCCGGCGTCGGCCAGTTGCACCAGGTCGCCTTCGCGCAGGGCATCGGGCGGGTTGTCGATGACCCGGTCGGCGGCTTGCAGGCCCTGGTCGATCACCAGCCGCGCGCCGAGGTCGAGGCCGATATGGATGTCCCGCAGGTGCACGTGGTTGTGCTCGTCCAGCAGCGCCACCTGAGTGCCCTGGGCGCGGAAGATCAAGGCGCTGGCCGGGATGCTTACGCCCCGGGTGTCGGCGGGCAGGGCCAGGGCGGCCTCGGCATAGTCGCCGGGCAGCAGCGCGCCGTCGGGGTTGTCGGCGACGAACTGGGCGAGCAGGGTGCCGGAGCGCTGATCGATGGCGGTGGAGTCGCCGATCAGCCGCGCGCTGAAGTGCTGGCCGGGGTGCTCCGGCACCGTCAGCTCGGCGCTGAGGCCGGGGCGGATCACGCTGGCGTAGTTCTGCGGCACCGGCACGTAGAGCCGCAGCTTGCGGGTGTCGGCCAGATCGAACAGCTGCGGATCGCTGTCGTTGTCGGCCTTGATCAACTGGCCGATATCGGTGTGGCGCGCGGTGATGGTGCCGGCGAAGGGCGCGCGGATGGTCTTGTAGTCCTCCAGGGCCGAGAGCCGCGCGTAATCGGCAGCGGCTGCTTCGGCATTGGCCTTGGCGGCCGCGGCGTTGGAGGTTTTTTCATCGGCCTCCTGGCGCGACACCGAGTGGCTGGCCAGCAGGTTCTGCCAGCGCACGGCGGTGGTCTGCGCCAGGCGCGCATTGGCCTGTTCCTGCACCAGCCGGGCATGGGCCTGGGCCAGTTGCTGGTCGAGGTCGGGGCTGTCGATTTCGGCGAGGACTTGCCCGGCCTGAACCTTGGCGCCGATGTCGCTGTTCCAGCTTTTCAGGTAGCCGCTGACCCGGGCGTGGATCGGCGCCTTGCTCCAGGCTTCCAGGTGTGCCGGCAGGCGCAGGACGTCGCCCTGGCGGTTCTGCTGCGGCTGCAATACCAGCACCTGGGGCACGGCGGCGGTTTCGGTCCAGGCGGCCACCGCGCGTTCATGGCGGGTGCGCGCGGCCAGGCCGTTGGCCACCAGCAGGGCGGCCAGGGTCAGGCCGCCGATGCCCAGACACAGCAGGCGTTTGCGCGAGGGGGTGTGTTCAGGCGACATGGGTACTTTCTCCAGCGACAGCGCGAGTGGGGTGACGCCCGTGGACCAGGCTGAACACCACGGGAACGAACAACAGGGTGGCGGTGGTGGCGAGGATCAGGCCGCCGATCACGGCGCGGCCCAGGGGCGCGTTCTGCTCCTCGGACAGGGCCAGGGGCAGCATGCCGATGATCATCGCCAGGGCGGTCATGCACACCGGGCGAAAGCGCGTGTAGCCGGCCTCCAGCGCGGCTTTCAGGGCATCGCCGTGTGCCGCCAGGCGTTCGCGGCAGAAGCTCACCACCAGGATCGAGTTGGCCGTGGCCACGCCCATGCAGAGGATGGCCCCGGTCAGCGCCGGCACCGACAGCGAGGTGCCACTCAAGAACAACATCCAGACGATGCCGGCCAGGGCCGCCGGTAGCGCGGTGATGATCACGAACGGGTCGAGCCAGGACTGGAAGTTGACCACGATCAGCAGGTAGATCAGCACCACCGCGCCCAGCAGGCCCAGGCTCAGGCCGCTGAAGGCTTCGTGCAGGGCGTCGATCTGCCCGTGCAGGCTGATGGTCGCGCCCTTGGGTCGCAGCGCCTGGCTATCGTCGAGGACTTTCTGGATATCCCGGGCCACGCCGCCCAGGTCGCGGCCCTGGATGTTGGCGTAGAGGTCCAGGGTCGGCTGGATGTTGTAGTGGGTGACCACCGCCGGGCTGTCCACCCGCGAGATGCTGGCCAGGCCGCCGAGGATCTGCGACTGGCCGTTGCTGCCGGTTACCGGCAGCGCCTCCAGGGACGGCAGGCTGTCCAGGCGGTACTGCGGGGTGGCGGCGACGATGGAATAGGACACGCCGTTCTGCGGGTTGAGCCAGAAGGTCGGCGCCACCTGGGAGCTACCGGCCAAGGAGGCCACCATGCTGTTGGTCACGTCACGCTCGGTGATCCCCAGGCCATTGGCCCGCAGACGGTCGACCTTGACCGCCAGCGACGGGTAGCCGGTGGACTGCTGGATGCGCAGGTCGGCGATGCCCGGCACATGTTGCAGGCGCCGTTGCAGCTCCAGGGCATAGGCGCGGTTGGCGGCGCTGTCGGGCCCGGAGATTTTCACGTCCAGCGGCGCCGGCGCGCCGAAGTTGAGGATCTGGCTGCTGATGTCCGCCGGCAGGAAGGCGAACTGGCTGCCGGGAAAACTTTCCGGCAGGGCCTCGCGCAATCGCTTCACGTAGTCGGCGGTCGGCGCGTGGCCGGGCTTGAGGGTGACCTGGATGTCGCCATCCTGCGGGCCGATGGTGCCGCTGCTGCTGTAGGCCATGTCGATGCCGCTCAAGGGGATGCCGATATTGTCGATCACGCTGTCCAGTTGCTCCGGCGGAATCACCTCGCGAATCCGCGCCTCGATGCGGTCGAAGGCCGCCGCGCTTTCCTCGATCCGCGTGCCCAGGGGCAGGCGCACATGCAGGGCCAGGGCGCCGGCGTCGGTGGCCGGGAAGAAGTCCTGGCCGAGGCTCGGCAGCAAGGCGAAGGAGGCCAGCACGCAGGCGAGAAACCCCAGCAGGAAGCGCTTGCGGTGGGCCAGGGCCAGGGTCAGCAGGCCGTGGTAGGTGTCGCGCACGTTGGAGAAGCGCCGCTCGAACCCCTGCTGGAAGCCCAGCAGCCCGCGCACCAGGGCATGCCGCGGCCGGGCGTGCTGCTCGCCCTCGTGGTGGTTGATGAATGCGTCTTCCGGGTGATGCCCGGGCCCGGCTTCCGGTGTGTGGGGCTTGAGCAGGTACATGGCCAGGGTCGGCACCAGGGTGCGCGAGAGGATGAACGAGCTGGCCATGGCGAAGATCACCGCCAGCGCCATGGGGCGGAACAGGTAACCGGCGATGCCCTGCAACAGGAACATCGGCACGAAGACGATGCAGATGCACAGCAGCGAGACGAACGCCGGGCCGACGATCTGCCGGGCGCCGTCGAGGATCGCGGCCTTCACCGCCTTGCCCTGTTCCAGGTGCCAGTTGATGTTCTCGATGGTCACCGTGGCGTCGTCCACCAAAATCCCCACCGCCAGCGCCAGCCCGCCGAGGGTCATGACATTCAGGGTCTGGCCGCTGGCGGCGAGCAGGGCGATGGCCGCGAGCACCGCCAGGGGGATCGAGGCGGCGATGATCAGGGTCGAGCGCCAACTGCCGAGGAACAACAGGATCATCGCGCTGGTCAGCAGCGCGGCGATGATGCCTTCCCGGGCCACGCTGCCCACCGACTGCTTGACGAACACCGAGGCGTCGCCCAGCAGCGAAGTCTTCAGCGCCGGCGGCAGGGTTTCGTCGATGCGCGGCAGCATCTGGCGGATGCCATCGACGATCGACAGGGTGGAAATATTGCCGTTCTTCAGCGCCGGCATCAGCACCGCGCGGTGGCCGTCGACCCGCACGATATTGCTCTGCGGCGGCGAGCCGTCGCGCACATGGGCCACCTGGCCGATGGTGATCAGCGAACCGTCGACGGTCTTGATCGGCAGGTCGTTGAGCTCGTCGATGGCCGTCGGGCTGTTGTTCAGCAGCACCGTGTACTCGCTGGCGCCGAGCTTGGCGGTGCCCACCGGGATGATCTGGTTCTGCGCCGCCAGGGCATTGCCCACGTCCTGCGCCGACAGGCCCTTGGCGGCCAGCGCCTGCGGGTCCAGGTCGAGGGTGATCTGCCGCTGCTTGCCGCCCATGGGCGTTGGCATCGCCAGCCCCGGCACGGAGCTCAGGGGCAGGCGGATATTGTTCTGCACCAGGTCGCGGATTTTCGCTTCCGACAGGGTCGGGCTGGAGAACGCCATCTGCAGGATCGGCACCGTCGAGGCGCTGTAGTTGAGGATCAGTGGCGGCGTGATGCCCGGCGGCATCTGCTTGAGCACGGTTTGCGACACCGCCGTGACCTGGGCGTTGGCGGTGCGGATATCCACCCCCGGCTGGAAGAAGATCTTGACGATGCCCATGCCCGGCAGCGATTGCGACTCGATGTGCTCGATGTCGTTGACCGTGGTGCTCAGGGAGCGCTCGTAGGTGTAGATCACCCGGCCGGCCATGGCGTCCGGCGACAGGCCGGTGTACTGCCAGACCACCGCCACCACCGGAATGCCGATATCGGGGAATACATCGGTGGGGGTACGCAGGGCCGCCAGCGGCCCGATGATGCAGATAAAAATCGCCAGCACGATAAACGTGTAGGGCTTGAGCAGAGCGGTCTTGACCAGCCCGAGCATGCGGTGGACCTCCGAGGGAAAACGAACCTCGGCAGCCTGCCGCGACCCACCTAACACGCGGCTTTCAGCCAGGTGAAGGAAGTTTTAGGTTGGGCCTGAATTTCCTTTCACGGGGATTCATTTGTCCTGTGGCGGGTGCCTCGACAAGCTGGATGGCAATCGGCGCGAGCGCTTTTTTCGCTCCGCGCCGCGTGTCGATTTTTTACTGCCGAGGTACCTGCCATGAACACCAAACCGCTGCTGCTGATTCCCGCCCTGAGCCTGGTGCTGCTGCTCTCCGCCTGCGCCGGCCCGATGCCCAAGGCCGATCCCAACGAAGCCTGGATCAGCCTGGAAGAAGAGGGCTCCAGCGACCTGATGGCCGAACGCGTCGACGGCAAGAACGTCGACGACGGCCGCTACTTCGAAGTCCAACCCGGTGCCCACCGTCTGGACGTGACCCTGTTCGAAGAAGTCGGCGGCGACTCCAACCAGGTCGATTGCCGCGGGCAGGTGAGCTACCCGAGCTTCAAGGCGGGGGAGCATTACAAGCTGGTGGAGTCGACCTTGGGGACTGAGGTGCGGGCGAGGTTGTATGACGGGGAGGGGAAGCAGGTGGCGAGCGTGCGGGATTTTGAGTGTATGCCGGGGTGACAGCGCTTCTCGCGCTGCCCAAACCAAGACATTTCGCTCAATGGAAAGAGAACCGCCTGACAGCAAATTTATGGTGGGGCGCTCGATGATGAGGATTTGAATCTTCAAGCGGAGCCTTCTTTATGAGCCAACCTGCCGGAGCACTACCGACGTCCACCGATGCGGCCTTCAACGAAGTGGCGCAAATGATCGCCGCCGCGCGCCAACGGGCGATGCGGGCGGTGAACACCGAACTGGTGGAGTTGTATTGGCAGATCGGCGCCTATATCAGCCGCAAGATCGAGGCGGCGGAGTGGGGCGATGGAGTGGTCCGGCAGTTGGCGGATTATCTTGCGCGACAACAGCCGGGCTTGCGGGGTTTTACCCGAGCGAATCTGTTTCGTATGCGGCAGTTTTATGAGCTTTATCGGGACGACGAGAAAGTCGCACCACTGGTGCGACAATTATCCTGGAGCCATCACCTGGTCATTCTTGGACAGGGCAAACGGCCAGAAGAACGTGAGTTTTACCTGCATATGGCGATTCAGGAGCAGTGGTCGCGGCGGGAGCTGGAGCGCCAGATCAAGTCGGCCCTGTTCGAGCGCTCACTGACCCGCCCAGCAAAAGTCTCGACAGCGTTGAGACAATTGCATCCCGAGGCGTTGAGGGTGTTCAAGGACGCCTATGTGGTGGAGTTTCTCGACCTGGCTCAAGGTCATAGCGAAGCCGATCTGCACAGTGGGTTAGTGCAGCAACTGAAAGACTTTCTGATCGAAATGGGCCGCGACTTCTGCTTTGTCGCTTCGCGCTATCCCTTGCAGGTTGGCGGGCGTGATTTCGTGCTGGATCTACTGCTGTTCCATCGCGGCTTGAATTGTCTGGTGGCCATCGAGCTCAAGGTCGGGCGCTTCGAGCCGGAATACCTGGGCAAGCTGGATTTCTACCTGGAAGCGCTGGACCGCCAGGTGCGCAAACCCCATGAGAACCCGGCCCTGGGCGTGCTGCTCTGCGCCAGCAAGGACGACGAGGTGGTCGAGTACGCCCTCAACCGCTCACTCTCACCCGCATTGATTGCCGAGTACCAGACACAACTGCCGGACAAGAAGCTTCTGCAGGCCAAGCTGCATGAGTTTTATGCGCTGAATCCTCAGGCGGTTTGAGCCGCCTTATCGGAGCCCGAATTATTTTTCCGCCACCCCGTCACAAACCGCCCACCTGGCCCGTCATGTCGGTGTATCCCTCAATTAACGGAGCCACCTCATGTCATCCAGCCACCCGACCCAAGCCGTCAACCTGCTGCAAACCATCCCCGAGATCTTCGAAAGCCTGGGCCAGGTCCACGGCCTGATCGACGCCCATGGCCTTGCGCGCAAGCTGCACCACTTGGTGGTATTGCGCGCCTCGCAGATCAACCAGTGCGGCTTCTGCGTGAAGATGCACACCCGCGAAGCCCGTGAAGACGGCGAAAGCAACGAGCGCCTGGACCGTCTTGTGGTCTGGCGCCATGTCAGCGATTTCAGCGCCGCCGAACGCGCCGCCCTGGCCTGGACCGAAGCCCTCACCGTGCTGCGCGAAGACACCGACTTCGGCCCGTTGCGCGCCGCCCTGCGCGAACATTTCAGCGACGCGCAGATCGCCGCCTTGACGGCCGATATCGGCATGATCAACCTGTGGAATCGCTTGCAGGTGTCGAGGCACTGAGGATGGATCGAATCGATGAAACGACGGTGTTCGAAAGCCGTCGCAGCTTCCTGCTGGGCCTGGCCTATCGCCTCCTTGGCTCGCGCGCCGAGGCCGAGGACGTGGTGCAGGACCTGTTCATCAAATGGCTGGAGGCCGACAAGGCCTCCATCGCCACCCCGGCCGCCTGGCTGACCACCGCCTGCACCCGGCACTGCATCGACCTGTTGCGCTCGGCCCAGCGCTCGCGGCTGGACTACGTCGGCACCTGGCTGCCGGAACCGATCCACACCTTGCATCACGATTCCCCCGAACACAGCCATGAACTGGCCTCGTCGCTGTCCACCGCCTTCCTGCTCCTGCTCGAACGCCTGACCCCCAAGGAACGCGCCGCCTACCTGCTGTACGACATCTTCGACCTGGACTACCCCCAAGTCGCGCAAACCCTCGGCGTCCAGGAAGCCACCTGCCGCAAACTGGTGTCCCGCGCCAAAGCCAGCCTGGGCAACACCCAAGCGCGCTACCAACCGGACCCTTCACGCCAGCAACAACTGCTGAGCGCCTTCCACGCCGCCATCGACAGCGGCTCGACCCAGGGGTTGGCGGCGTTGTTGTCCGAGGATGTCGAGCTGTGCGCGGATGGTGGCGGCAAGGCCAGTGCCATTCGCGAGACCTTGTATGGGCTGGAAGCGGTGTTGGGGTTTGTGGGGGAGTCGTTGAGCACGTACTGGCGGGCGTATCAGTGGCAGGAGTTGGAGATCAATGGTGGACGTGGGGTGGTGTTGCGGGGGGACGGGGAGGTGGTGGCGGTGGTGAGTTTTGGGTATGACGAGCGCGGGCAGGTGGATCGGATTTTTATTGTGCGGAATCCGGAGAAGTTGGGGGGGATGGGAGAGGAGAGTGTGCTTATTTAATTGTCCGATATCTGGTGTATCTACCAAAAGATCATCGCGGTTCGACATCGGTTCTGAATCAGCATGGCTGGTCTGTGTGGGAGGGTGCAGTGGAGTATGAGGATACGTTTATTGATTGAGCCTCCTACCTATGTCACGAGGGATGGACTGAAGCGGGATTTGAGTGTTTTTTAGTCTTTTCTAGAAAAAATATATAAAAACAGTAAGTTATGGATTTTTGGTAGTATGCGTCACACCTAGGCAGCGTACTCCAGCTGTACCTTGTAGCATGCCATCTGGCTTGTGGAGAGCTGGCAGATCAGCAGAGCCATCCTAGTAAAAATAGCTTTAACCCCTTAAGCTGGAGCGTTGGTTAGCGACATCATTGTGGTGGCTGAGGATGTCTGCTCTCCACACCAGTCAGTCCTAGGGAGGACATTGAGTAGCCTACCTATCCATCCAATCTGCCATGCTAGTGTAAATGACTGAGTTATGATCCCAATTCCAAGAATCCCGCTGCCAGCGGCCGAGCGTAAGCGTCTCGGCGCGTTCTATACGCCTGAAAAGCTGAGTCAAATTCTAACGGACTGGGCCATCAGGGCCTCGTCAGACCTCATTCTTGAACCTAGCTTTGGCGGCTGCGGTTTCTTGGTCGCAGCGCGACGTCGCTTGACGCAACTTGGTGCAAATGATCCGAAGGCGCAGATTTATGGATGTGACATAGATGACGGTGCTTTTGAGTTCCTAGCTGAGGCATTAGGTCGGCCGGTCGATCAATCAAAATTTCTCCACAAAGATTTCTTGGAGACTCAATCACTAATTGATTGGCCAGTATTGTTCGATGCTACCATCGGTAATCCACCATATATTCCTTATCAATCTATCCCTGATGCAAAGCGCAAGGGACTAGTTAAGAGTGCTGAGTTGCTTGGAGTTGCACTAGGAGGGAAGTCTAGCCTTTGGGCGCACTTCTTGTTTCATGCTGTTTCTTTCGTGGCACCCAATGGGCGGATGGCGTGGGTGTTGCCAGGGTCGTTCCTGCAGGCAGATTATGCTGTGAATGTTCGTCAATATCTAGCCAGGTCATTTAGCGATGTTATGTGCATATTGATGCATCAGCGCTTCTTTAAGGCGGAGGGTACTGAAGAAGAAACAGTTGTATTGCTGGCAAAAGGGCGTAGGGATCATGCCTCAGAATCTAGTTTGAAGTTTTATGACGCGTTGGATTTGTCTGAACTGGAAACTGCCATTCTTGATTGGGAACTGGGAAAGCCAATAGGCCGTCCTCTACTAGGAAGGCCTTCATTCTTGAGTGTTAGCAGAAGAACTGTCCAGGTTTATAGTGAGCTTGAATCAAGTGCGGCCTGTCTGTGTTTAGGTGATTTGTTAAAAATTAATATTGGCCTAGTAACGGGTGCTAATAAGTTTTTCGTTATTGATAAAACTTCTAAAACTGAGGCGCGTCTGACTGATGGTGATGTGCTTCCAGTACTCTCAAAGTTTAAATTTGCCCAAGGGCTGAGTTTTTCTTTATCTGATTTTGAAAGCCTAATTGGTGATGGAGGACGTGGTTACCTAGTAAATAGTGAGGAAAATCCAGTAGAAGGTTCAGGGTTGTTTGAGTATCTTCAAAGTTTTAGTGTGGAGGAAAGAGGGAGGATAAGTACTTTTAAGAAACGCGAGATTTGGCACTCGCCAAGTGATGGGAGAATTCCAGACGGATTTTTCCCCGTGATGAATCACCACGGTCCTAGACTAGTGCTCAACGATCTAGGATTGAATTGTACGAATACTATTCACCGGGCTTACTTTAAAGAAGGTTTGTCAGGGTATAAGAAAAAACTTATCGCTATTTCTTTGCTTACAAGTTTCTCGCAGATATCGTCTGAGTTTGTAGGGCGAAGGTATGGGTCTGGCGTATTGAAACATGAGCCAAGAGAAGCAGAGAAAATTGCACTGATGTTACCGGACGGTATTTCGCGCGATATGATCGATAATTACTACTCTCAAATTGATGTGTTGCTTCGCCACGGGAAACATGATGAAGCCTCAGCAAAAGCCGATGAGGTTATTTTTGGCTGTCTTCCGCAAGGGAGCTACAAGGCTAATATGTTGGCGTTAGCTCTCTGTAAAGTCAGAGAGCTAAGAAAGAACAATCGATATCGTTCAGGCGTTTGATTTCCATTCTGACGCCCACATCGAGTGAAGTAAGGTTTTACTACTTATTGCAAAGCTTGAGCTTATCTTGTTTAGATAGGCTGTATAGCAAAGTTTCTGTCCGACGTGAACGGCCTGACACCAGCTCGGGTCTTCGCGAAGTTCGATCCACTCATCTGTATAGAAGTTTGCTGCAGTAACCTCGCAAAGCAATATCAAATCCATTGGTGGGTGGCACCACCTTGGGACTTTTAGTGGATGATCTTTATCTCTGTGCCCTTGAAAGTGTCCTCCGAATTGGATGTGCGTCAAGGGGCCGCTCTGCATGCCATCGTCTTTTTCATTGGCTAGATCAACATGCCATCGCGCTACGGGGGCTTGATCTTGGTTGACAATTTCAATAGCAATATCAAATGCGGTAAATGGTGGGTAAGCTGGGTGTTGATAGCTGACGCTTATTCCTTCGCATACTATTCGCGGGAAAATTGAGGCCCCATTCTTGTCTGTGGTTTCGGTAAAAGATATAGGGTTACTACGGTCAATTTCCAAAGACCAGTTGGTGTCGTCTTTAAAACGATTCAGTCTACTCGCTTCGTTTGTTAAAGCGCCTAACCCTGCAGAGGTTATTAAACCCCACTCGCCGAGTTTTGCAGCCACAGTATTAAGCGCTTTTGCCATGACCTTGGCGGATATAGCCTCTGCAAGAAAATCATGGTTCTCTTGCTGTTTGTGTGTCATTCCAGACAATTATTCTCGCTCCTTATGCTTGACTTCTTCAACTAGGCCTAGATCAATTTCATCGATCTTTAAGCAGCGCTCTATATATTTCTCTGTTTGTACGCAGTCCCAACAGATCCGACGGCGTTGAGCGTGCCTCGGACATGTCGGATCATATGCTGAAAGAGAGTGCCTGATTTCAGTCGGTTTAGCACAAGAAGCACAACTAAATATAAACTTTTCATCGGAGGATTGATTCCAAGTGGATTTGGCGGGTTTGAAATTCAATCCTGTCTTTTCATTGAGTATCTTGCATTTCTCATTGCCTGTTAAATTAGATGGCCTTTTTTTGAAAACTCCCTCTGCGAAGCTTTCGAAGCGATGTGCAAGCCAGCGAGGCCAACCGGAGCTAAAAATACCGTTATATTCAATCTTGTTATGGTTTAATAGCTTTTCAAGTTCAGCATATCCTGATTTGTCGATTCCAAGTCGTGCAAGAGCTTCAGAAGTACTCAATAGCACCCCGTTTCGCTCTATTAGATTTTTCATGATGGCACGAGCAGCTATATGCGGTGCCGCCGCATCACGTATGTTTGAAGTTATATCTTGATTGTCAAAAAAAACTAAATCATCAGGACTATCGCTAAAGACACTCATGCGGTCTCCATCCCAGCATGATTTTAAAAGGCGATAGCCTTCGCAAAGTGAAATAAGCTGTCTTTGTACTTCGCTGCGATCAGCTGAAGCTTGGTCTTTTCCATATGCAGCGTCAAATAAGTCATGTGCTGTTCTATCTGGTCTAAAAAAACTACGAAACTTATCTTCTGCCGATATTAAGACTATTGGTATATCCCTTTCAGGGGAGGTCATAGCCTTATCCCGTAGCAGTTGGGCTAATCCACTGCCTTTGTAAGCATGCTCGGGAGAAATCATTCCTGGATTTTCATCTAGTCGAAAGTCTAGGAGAAGAATGTCGATATTTGAATTGAATATCTGATTTGTGAGAGTTACTGCTTCAGAAACTTGCAGGTACTCCAATGTTAGTCCTTCACCATTTTTGGAAGAGAGTAGACGTGCGTATACTGCATCTTCCACTGTATCGTCGACAAAATAGCCCTTAAAATTCATTGAAAGCTCCTTGTTTTTTTAAGGCCTTAATTCTCACCTCAAAACAGCAGCTGTAGTTTTTATCTGGGTGAATAAGTTTTACGCCGCCGCCGTAACTTTGCGCAATGTCAGATATGATTTTCAGTCCTAAGCCTGTTCCAGGTCCTGCGACGGTGTCATCTTCGATCCCGACTGTTGTGGTAAAGAAGGGGTCGAAAATTCTATGTGCGATGTCATCAGGCACACCTGTTCCGTTATCCTCGAAGAGAATTACTACATCACCGTCATCTTCGAATGACCGTATTCTAATCTTGCGAGGCGTATTCTTTGATTTTTTTATAGATTTTATAGAGTTTGTCATCAAGTTAAGGAGGATGGAATCTATCTCGCTTGAATGCATTGCAATAGTTTGAAGGTTCTGTTGGGGTATCTCAGTCAAAAATGTTATGTGTTGACGTTCTATATATTTCTGGAACTGCTCTATAAAACGTTCTATCACACCTTTGATAGAGAGGGTTCTAAGTTCTCTGCTTTCAGTGCTGCTCATAAGACCCGCAATATATCCGCCTAGGTCAAACATCCTGTTGGTGGCGGTTTCGATCCAATTGATGCCTTCAGTCAAAGATCTCTTGTCTGCCCCATCATCTAACCCTTCAGTAATGGATGAAAGATTTGTGATGTTCGCGGAAACGGAGCTGCGGACACCTTTAATTTCATGGCTAAAAACGGTGATAGATAGTCCTAATGAAGCAAGAATTCGTAGCATTTCCTCATATTTCAATGACTCAGCTTGCTGTAGCTCAATATGCTCTTCCCACGCCTCTACTTCTGCTTGCGCCGCTTCGAGTAAGGTTGTGGTTATCGCTCTGTTATCGCCTGCTGAAGTATTCGAAGAGTTACTGTCTATTTCCGCTCTTAAAGAGTCCAAGATTTCTGTTGGCTTTCTGATGATTTTTTTAGAGACGAAATCTTTCTGGCCCGCCGTTGTTTTTCTCTCACGAGCTTCCGCTACCCGCTTAACACCCCACTCTACTGCTGTACGAACAAATTTCTGAAGTTCATCAAAAGCTTCGTTCTCAATGATGCCTTCTCGACTGCTTGTTTCCTCGAATAATGGATTGAGTTCTGCATCTATCTCGACATGCCCGAAGAAGTTTTGGTTGTTTGCAGGGACTAGTAAGACTCGGCGGCCATAGTCATGGTCGAGGCTTAACCAGTCGTCTGATCTTTCGCCATAAGGTAGCACTCTAAATCCGTTGCGATAAATTCGAATTCCACCGTATTTGCTCGCCATTTCTAAAGCAGTATTTTTATTGAAGCCTGAAAGGGTCTCCGCTGCATAAATAAAATATTTTGTTTCGAATGAGATGGGCCCGGTTAGCATGAATTTCTGCTCTAATTCCTGGGAGTCATCAAGGTCTAGCTTGTTCGAGGTGACTCTTATTTTCGCATTTCCTTGCTCGTCAATGGATCCACTTATTTCGGCGATTGCATGCTCTAGAAAGGCGTTATCTATCGATAGCTCAGTGGTCTGCTGTTTTCTAGTAACGCCATTGATAATGACTTCAAATCCAGGGTCAATATCTTTTGGTATGCCTTCGTTGCGTAGGAATTTATTCTTCAGTTTAAATGGCGGCTGTAAGAGTAATATCGCTTTCCATGCACGTTGTAGGGCAGCTGGAGTCCATACCTCACGCAGATCTATAATTGTCAGCCTTGTAAGTTGAATTGCGGGGTTTTTGGGGTATGTTTCAACATTGCTGAATATGTCTGCTAAAGATTTTCCATCTGTGAATGACTTATCCCAATGGAACGTTACTCTCAACCCCTCATTGCTACCTTTTATTTCGGTTTCTAGAATTAGGCTCTTGCCCAGACGCTGAACGGCGAAGCGACCAATACCTTTTCTACCAGCCCTTATTCGACCATAATTCGGTGATACGGGGTTATCTCGTTTATTAATAGTTGATATTCTCATCCACGCGTCACGCACTATATCGAGTGTCATGCCCGCACCATTATCCTCGATAACTAATGTACCCCCGGGGGTTTCGAAATTTTCAAATGAGACCTTGACTTCAGACGCTTCTGCGTCATAGGAGTTTTTGATGAGTTCCACCAGAGCGGTCTCTTGCTTTGCGACTAACTCGAGGCCCAACCGTTGTATGTGGGCGGCGTCCACGCTGAAGCGGACATTCAGAGGGTCAGAGTCAACCTCGTCTCTACTCAGCTTTTCGATGAGTCGCCAGTCTGGATGTTCCTTCGCCAGCTCCTGCTCAATAATCGATCTAAAACTCGTTTGGCTATCCATACTTAGGGTCATGTTCCTTCCGCGATCTGCATGTTTGGGAACGATGGCTTAGCCTTCTGATCCCATGGCTTCGAGTGTTAGCAAAATGCCATCTTTACGTTCATGGTCGACTTTTGCCTAGCTTTTTTTCTCGGTGGCCCATGAGGTCCTCTCCTGTTGCATACGCTTACTATGAGCGGGCCACCGCTTTTGCATCAGAAAATTATCCGATGAACCAGTGCACGAGGCTAGCTCGTATGGCATTGCTGGCAACATTAGTATCCTTGTTAGTCAGGAGGCTAAGGGCTTCGATTCGTTGCGATAAATGACCTAGGTAGCTTTCAATCCTGCCAGGGTGGTCTGCAACACGGTCAAGCCAATGAAGACTTGTCGTGATCTTCAATCAAGCATGATGACCACAGCTACAGCGGCTAATCCTGGGTAGTGGGAAATTTCACCTAGAGCCTGAGGGGCAAGGGTAGGGAAGATCAGGCCGTGACGGCGTCTTACTGACTGCTCGCAACCCTGCAGTCAAGATAGGGATGCGACTGCGTTAAGGGGGGGGCGGCATCCTCTTCTGTGCCTAGCGGTCTGCGGGATCGCATTTGATCTGCTCAGTCAAGCAGCGCTGAAATTATCCTGTTTTGATTCTGTGGGCAGATGAGGTGACACGTGAAAGTATCAGTAGTTTTCACCATTTTTGAATCGGAGCGGACTCGTCAGCAGGAGGCTGTTGATTATGTTCACGCATCTAATGAGCAGCTGTTTACAAGCAGTCGTAGTGTTGTGGATAGTCGCAGCATCTTGTTGATCATACGTGAAGATGGCGAGCGACTGGGGAGGGAGGCTTAAGGGATATTGCTGGGTGTATGAGGTTGTTAGCAAGCTGTCAGCATTTTCATACCTATAGACAGTCATATTTGAACTACTGGGTATCCCGAATATGTTAAATCGGGAGCTCGATATTCCAGCCCATTTAGGTTTGGTACGACGACATCACTCGTATCTGGGCTTAGGTAAATGGCAAGCTATCAGTTGAGCTGTTGGCTGAGACAGAAATATTATTTTGGAAAATTAAAAAAGCCGGCGTGTAGCCGGCCTTCTTTTACTGTGGCTTACGCACTAAAGGCACGAATCTCAATTGCCACCAACACATCCCGTACATCCTGCAGCAACAACCGGGCGGTATTGGTCACGGTATTAATATCCTTGTCGCTAGAGTCTCGCAACGTAGTGCAGGCCATCAGATTCAGATAATCGAGTGTGGTGCGCAAACGCTCGCTAGCACACGCATGCAAATCCACCAACGGCGCATGGCTGTCGACAAACAGCACCGGTCCATCACTAGCAATTGGCGTCAGCGGAATAAAGCGTTCGGATGAATCTTGAGTTTTCATGGTGTCGTCCTTTTCAAGAATGAAAAAGTTGCCACCTGATTGCTGCGAATCAATTGGGTGGCAGCTGTACGCGGGTTCGCAGACCGAGGAAAAGAAGAAACCCGGCAGACCCGGAGGTCTCCCACGCACAGCCGCCATGAAGCGAAACGCAGGCGAAGTTTGCCTGAGTTGTCATTGACGGTGTAGTTCGACTTTTCTGTTGGGCTGCGAAACCCTGTCGCTGACCGGAATCAGCAGACGTGAAAACTATAGGTCTGGGCTGCTTTAGGAACAACGGCAGGGCTGTAGGAAAGGTCTTGATTGTGGGTAGGGCGAGGCTGAGTCGTTGGTCCTTGTCGCAAGCGGGATGGTTGCTAACACTCCGTAGCGGTTACCGCAGGTCCAGGCCGTGGCGCCATTCAGCTGTTGAGGTGTAGCTGGATAATCGGGGTGTGCCGGTTTGGGGGCGCTGCGCGCCCCATCGCAGCCTCACGGGCTCGGCAGCGGCTACAGGGCGTAAGATTTGCTATCCTGCGCGCCTTTTACCCATTGCAAGGAGCGCAGGCATGACCCAGTCCGTTGGTGGCGGGAGGCGAGTAGGGGCAGGGACGCGGGGTGGTGTGTCTCGCTTGCGGCATTTTCTATCCCGGTGGGCGCCGGCGCTGTTGGTAGGTTTGGCGCTGAATGTGCCCACGGCCAGCGCCAACCCGGTCACCACCTATCGCGGCACGCTTGGCGATACGCCGGTGGAGCTGGCGCTGGTGTATGACTCGCAATATGGCGGCGGGATGTCCGGCTATTGGTTTAGCGGGGCCGAGCGCTTGCCGATGCCTTTGGAGCTCACGCCGTATCGCCCGGACAGGGGGCTGTTGATCAATATTATGGATAACCCGACCTTGCCGGCGGCGGCTGTGTCGTTGCAGCCCTTTGCCGAGGGGGCCGAGGCGTTGCAGGGGGCCTTGGTCGATTTGCGCACGGGGGTGCAGCAGCCGTTGCGGTTGCAGCGGGTGATGCGTTTTGGCGGGAGTCAGCGCGAGGCCTTTGACGGTGAGTTGTTGCAGCCGGCGGCCGACCAGCAGTTCTATTTCAGTGTGCATGCCGTGCGCAATGCCGGGGAGGACACGGGGCGGGTGGACACTATCCGGGTGCTGAGCCGGGCCACCGGCGAGGTGGTGCAGGAGGTGGGCGGGCAGTGGTGCCTGGCTCCGACCGGGACCCGCACCCTGACCTTCGAGCATTTCGATGCCGACTCCACCCTCGATTTCCAGGTGCAGGGCTACAGCTTGAACGGCCCGTACGGCAGTGTGCTGTGCGCGCCGACCCAGTATTACCTGTACCACCCACAGACCCAGGCGTATCTGCGCCATCCGCAGCTGGAGCAGTTGGCCGCCGAGGGCACGGTGCGCTTTGCCGGCGGGCAGATGGAGTTCAGCAAGCAGGACTTTATCAACTTCAGTGCGGGCACCCAGCGTAGGGACTATTACCGCGTGATCAGCCCTGACCGGCTGGAATTCATTCAGTCTCTCGAGGGGCGTTTCTGATGCGGCGGGTTAATGTTTTTCGCGGGCTGGCGGCGTTGTTGCTGGTGTCGTGGCTAGTGCCGGCGCAGGCGGCCCACGGGGTGTACCAGGGCACCTTGGGCAAGCAGGCCATTGTGCTGACGCTGGGCAGCCAGAATGCGCTGTACCAGGGGACCTATGCCTACCAGCGCTATCGCACGCCGATCCGCCTCAAGCCGACCTTCAGTTTCAGCAACAAGGTGCTGGCCATGGACGAGCTGGACGAGCAGGGCCTGCCGGTGGCGCGCTTGCAGTTCAACGACCTGATGGTCAGCCGCCAGAGCGAGCAGGTGCGCGGTAGTTGGACCAGCTATCGCACCGGCAAGACCTTGCCAATCAGCCTGAAGCTGGTGGCGCTGGTGGACTCGGACCGTTCGTGGCCGCAGCCGAACACCACACTGTTGCAGAGCGCGTCCAGCAAGCGCTGGTATTTCCAGGTGCCGATGCAGGGCAATGACCAGCGGATAACGGCGATCGAGGTGGTGGACAAGGCCAGCGGCAAACCGCTGCAGACCCTGACGCTGGCGGCGCCGGGTTGTCTGTATCAAGGGGTGGATATGTTGCAGGTGCAGGCGGAGGGGGAGAGTCTGCGGCTCAGTTTGAGCGACTGCAGGTTGCCGGGGTTTCAGTGGAATGAGGGGAGTGGGCGGTTTGAGGCTTTGCCTTGAGCTGGGTTCGGTTTTGTAGGTTGGTCTTGGTGTTTAGTCAGACAGGCTGTGCTTGCCGGTTTTGCGACTGCTATGCAGTCGATCGCAGCCTCGCGGGCTCGGCAGCGGCTACAGGTTGTGCGTCGTCTGATCTAGCTCGCGTTGCATGATCAGGGTGCGTTCTTCGCCGTGGTGTTGCTCGCGTAGGGGGTGAAAGCCCAGGTTGGCGTAGAAGCCTTCGGCGGTGATCGAGGCGGGCACGGTCAGCTGGGTGAGGCCGGCGCCCAGGGCCTGGCGTTCGAGCTCGGCCATCAGTTGGCGGCCCACGCCCTGGCCTTGCCTATCCGGGGCGACGAAGACCGAGCGCACTACCTGGCCGTCGAGGCTGGCGGTGCCGACGATTTCGCCGGCGGCCTGGGCTACGAATACCTGGCGTTTGCTCAATAGCTGGCGCACGGCGTGCGGGCTGAAGTTTTCCTGTACCTGGGCAATCACCGCGGCGGGGTAGTCCTGGGCGTTGCTGGTCTGCAGGGCGGCGATGATCAGGCGGCTGATGGCGTCGGCGTCCTGCGCGTGGGCGGGGCGGATTTCACAGTCCATATGGAGGAGTCCTTTGAGGGGTAGGTCTGGACACTAGCCTTGGTGGGTCTGGTTCGCCAAGGGCTTAGTGCGTGCGGCGCGCTTCCAGCCACTGAAACAGCAGCATGCCCGCCAGCATGGCCAGGACAAATACCCAGGCCTGCCAATGGGGCGTGAGCAGCAGGGTCAGCCCCGGCCCCGGGCAGATGCCGGCGATGCCCCAGCCGACGCCGAACAGCAGGCTGCCACCGATCAGGCGGCGGTCGATGTCGCGGCGGGTGGGCAATTGCATGCTCGCGCCGAGCAAGGCATTGGGCTGTTTGATGGCCCAGTGGAACGGCCACCAGGCAGCGCCGATGGCGCCGAACATCACCAGGGCCAGGGACGGGTCCCACAGGCCCGCCAGATCGAGAAAGCCCAGGACCTTGGTCGGGTTGGCCATGCCCGACAGCAGCAGGCCGAGGCCAAACACCAGGCCGGCGATAAAAGCCGTGACCTTGCGCATTTTCACAGACTTCCCGTTCATAGCCCCATCCCGTGGCGCAGCAGCCAGACGGTGATAAAGCCGGTCAGCATAAAACTCAGGGTGGCGACCAATGAGCGCGGCGACCATCGGGAGATGCCACAGACCCCATGACCACTGGTGCAGCCCGCGCTGTAGCGCGTACCCAGGCCCACCAACAGCCCGGCGCCGATCAGGCCGGCTATGCCGCTTTGGAATTCGATTGTCGGCAACACCTGGAACAACCCCCAGAACAACGGCGCCAGCAGCAGGCCCGACAGGAACAGGGCCTTCTCGCTCCAGCCTTCGCTGCCCGGTTGCAACAGGCTGCCCAGCAAACCGCTGATCCCGGCGATGCGCCCGTTGGCCATGACAAACAGACCGGCGGCCAGACCAATCAGCGCGCCACCGGCGAGGGCGCTCCAAGGTGTGAAGTGCAGCCAGTCGATGTTCATGGGGAGGGCACCTTGTGCGAGGGAAGGGTGAGTGGAGTTTAGTCTTTGGGGTGGTGGTGCGATATGTCCGAAGTGGTTAGAGGAGGGCGGCTGTCAGTTGGGGAGTTGCCTGTGAGAGTTGCGGTATGCCGCAGGGCATCAGCGCGTCAACTGGGCGATGAGTACTCTCATTACCAAAGCGTCCAGTCAGGTATGTGAGGCGTAGCGCTCATGTAGCAGGGCGTTCCTTTACCAGAAGGGGAGTTACCAACTGCCATAGGGAATACCGTATTGCTCTAT
The DNA here is from genome assembly GCF_059421865.1 of Pseudomonas sp. GW821-FHT02B10. Taxonomy (NCBI): domain Bacteria; kingdom Pseudomonadati; phylum Pseudomonadota; class Gammaproteobacteria; order Pseudomonadales; family Pseudomonadaceae; genus Pseudomonas; species Pseudomonas sp. GW821-FHT02B10. The sequence continues at coordinate 20,895 of NZ_JBWKVU010000010.1, forward strand.
GTAACGTTTGGACTTTTCACTGATCTGGTAGGCGTAACGACCGTTGGTTTTGCCTTGGCTTGGCCCTAAAGGCTCAACCTTGGCTTGGACGCGGGCGACTTTGATTGGGTGATGACATTCATCTCTTACCCAGACCTGAACAATGCCCCCTGGCGCCAATCCCAGATTGACTGAGGCCATATAGCTGGCGGTTTGTTTCGGTGTTTCCGGGCAACGCCGGGCCGTGGTCTTGCGCATGATCTGCCGGGCCTCTTCCGGGATATCGATCCATGCCTGATAAGTCTGAGGTTCTACGATCGATTGCCAGCGCACGAAAATGCGTTGGGGCAGATCGGCACCAATCACCGACTTACCATCACCACCAACCTCGCTCCACCCCTTGGCCCATTCTTTTTGGTAACCAAGGGCGCCACCCGATGCTGTCCCTCGGCCAGTGTGGCGAAACAGTTTTCCGTTGATATCCTCTACCGCGCTGTCTTCAATCCAGACTTTCATATAATAGGGTTCGGTAAAACCAAGTTCCCACCAGGGGCTTTTGGGATCGTTTTTTGCGGATAGCGGATCGCTGGCTAAGCAGCCACTTAATAGCAGTGCGCCCAGCAGGACGATGAATACTCTCATTACCAAAGCGTCCAGTCAGGTATGTGAGTGGACGTGATTATTGAGCAGCGCACTTTCGATACCAGAAGGGTTCTGCCTACCAACTGCCATAGGGAATGCCATATTTCTCTATGTACCGCTTGGAGTCCTCGGACAGGGGGTAATAGTGCCCATTTGATTTACCCAGGTGCGGTCCCAGCGGTTCGACCTCGGCTTGGACGCGGGCGACTTTGATCGGGTGATGACATTCATCTCTTACCCAGACCTGAACAATTCCGCCAGGAGCGAGCCCCAGATTGACCGAGGCCATATAGCTGGCGGTTTGTTTCGGTGTTTCCGGGCAACGCCGGGCCGTGGTCTTGCGCATGATCTGTCGGGCCTCTTCCGGGATGTCGATCCATACCCGATAGGTTTGCGGTTCAACCACCGATTGCCAACGCACGAAAATGCGTTTGGGCAGGTCGGCACCCACCACGGATTTGCCATCGATACCAACCCCATCCCAGCCTCTGGCCCATTCCTTTTTATAACCATGGTTGCCACCTGCTGCAGTCCCACGGCCAGTGCGGCGAAACAGTTTTCCGTTGATGTCTTCTACCGCGCTGTCTTCAACCCAGACTTCCATGTAATAGGGTTCGGTAAAGCCAAGTTCCCACCAGGGGCTTTTGGGATCATTTTTTGCGGAAAGCGGATCGCTGGCCAGGCAGCCAGTCAACAGCAGTGTGCCCAGCAGGGCGATGAATGCTCTCATTACCAACGTATTCAGTCAGGGTAGGTAGGGGGATAGGGGGATGTGTTCACATCGTAAAGGGTGTCGATACCAAGAGAGCTCTGCTTACCAACTGCCATAGGGAATGCCGTACTTCTCTATGTAGCGCTTGGAGCTCTCGGGTAGCGGGTAATAGTGCCCATTTGATTTACCCAGGTGCGGCCCCAACGGTTCAATTTCAGCTTGCGCACGAGCAACCTTGACCGTGTTGCGGCATTCATCTCTGACCCAGACTTGCACGATGCCACCCGGAGTTAGACCTAAATAGACCGATGCCATATAGCGAGCGGTCTGATGCGGAGTTTCTGGGCAGCGTCGGTTAGTCGAGGTGGTCATTATTTTCCGGGCCTCTTCCGGGATATCCACCCATGCTCGATAGGTCTGTGGCTCTACGACCGATTGCCAGCGTACGAAAATGCGCTTGGGCAGGTCAGCGCCAACCACTGACTTACCGCTACCTCCAACTCCCTTCCCGCCCCATCCTCTGGCCCACTCTTTGTCGTAACCCATATCACCACCCGCAGCGGAGCCACCGCCAGTGCGAAGGAATAGCTTGCCGTTGATATCTTCAACTGCGCTGTCTTCGACCCAAACTTTCATATAGAACGGCTCGCTGAAGCCAAGTTGCCACCAAGGTGCCTTGGGGTCGTTTTTTCCAGATAGCGGATCACTGGTCCAGCAACCAGTCAACAGCAGTGCGCCTAGCAGGGCGATGAATACTCTCATTACCAAAGCGTCCAGTCAGGTACGTGAGGGTGTTGCACTCGCACGGCATCTACCGTGGGGGCATTGATATAGATGACTTTAAGGCTGCCTCCATCCTGTTTGCCAAGTGGGTGGTTCCAGTGGGCTGAGAGATGGATATAGCGCAGTTTGAGCATGGTCTCCTCGACTGAAGTCGTACAGTAGTCACCAGCGACAAATCTGTCACAAAGGGTTTGTAGCTCTTGCGGGATGGCGTAGTCCGCATCTTGTTCGTCGATGGGGTTGAAGCACACTCCGTTCTGCCTGGCCAGTTCATACATGACACGAAGGTACACCCTCGATAGCCTGTTGCTCATAGGGCGCTTGAGCTGCAGGCCGGCATACACTCGCTTTTGTCGTACGCCGAGGCGGTCCTGTGGATCTTGCGGCAATAGCAATGGCTCCGGTGTGACGATCTCCAGCCATTGTGCGGGCCAACCCTTGGCCAGCCAGCGCTTTCTCGTCTGTACCGCTTCCCGATAAATCGAGGTTTGGGTTACATCGGCATTGATCGGCACCTCCAGCGCTTGCATCGGACTGACCAGTACACACTCCTGCACCTCATTCAGATAACCGCCGCCGATATCCGAGTGTGCGCCGGGCAGGGTGATCTCTACGTGGTCGGGCTTGACCCGGCTCAGGGCAAAGTTGGCGCGGTACTCGTCGCGGGCGACCAGCTGCACTACTGAGCGAAAGTAACGGCGGTCGAGATGAAGCTTGAGGCCTGGGGCAATCGCGCTGCGGACATTGCCCAGATTACTCAGTCCGGCAACTGACGGCACCGTATCGAACAAGCCAATAAAACCCATGTCGACATCGTGGCCGTACTGCCGGTTGAAGTTAGGGCTGAAGGCGTCGGAGTAGCTGTGCAGAATCAGCTCAAGCGGGCCAAGCCAGCGCACGACTTCATTGGCAAAATGTCGGGCCGATGCCGCGCCTCGGCTAAAACCAAAAGTATCGAAGATCAGTGAAGTGATCTCGCCTTCGGGATTCTCTTTATGGATATCGTTGATATGTTCTTTGATCTCACGGAAGGCCCTTTGCACACATCCCAATACTCCGGTGTCGCCACGCCCTGTACCCGAGGTAATCAGGCTGTCTTTTTCACCCGTCTGTGTGCCGATACCCTCAACATAGATTGAACGAAACGCTCGCTTTTTCAGTTCTCCACCCTCGATTTCTCGGCTGGAATAGTACAAATCACTCAACCGCTTAACATTGCTCACATCATTCCCATAACTACTCTCCGGATCCCTCATATACGGCTTGCAGCTGCCATCGATATCCCTGGCTTCAATGGCATGCTGCGCCCCGCAAATCTGGCCCATGGCCGAGTTGCTGGCGTTGTTGCCGGTGCCGTCGAAGAACACCCCGATACGCAGCGCCACCTGAATCTTTTCAGGCGGTGGCGCAGGCTCTTTGGCGTATTTCTCGTATTGGGCCCAGAGCTGTTCGCCGTAGCTGGGCTGTTCGGTTTCGGCGGCTCGTTCAGCGGGGCTTTGGTTGGGATTGGCGGGCCGTAGAAGGTTGGGCATCGGCCCGGGTCCGTTGCTGGCCATGGGTGGTCCTGGTTCAGGCGAAAGGGGCGCTGGAAACCGTACCGGGAATGGCGGGGCAGGGATTTAGGAGGAATCTGCAAGAGGTTGGGCAGGTGCTGATTTGGTTGTAGGAACGATTGATTGCCGGGATGTTTTTGTTGCCTGGGCGGGCGCTATCGCGAGCAAGCTTCGCTCCTACAGAAGAGCGTTTGCTCGCGATTGCGGGTTCAGTGCCAGGCGCCGAGTGCTCCGAGGCTGAGCATCACCGCCGCCAGCATCCCCACCAACGCAAACAGCTGCTGCAACCGCGGCCCCGCCAGGTAGCGGGCGACCTGCCTGCCGGCGATCAACCCCAGCACCGCGCCAATGGCGAAGGGTGCGCCCACCGCCCAGTGCATCACGCCGCTGAGGCTGGCGGTGATTACGCTGCCGGCGGACACCAGGGCGATCACCGCCAGGGAGGTGGCGACGATGCTTTTGCTGTCCAGGTTGGTGTAGCGGGTCAGCGCCGGGATGATCACGAAGCCGCCGCCGACCCCGAGCAGCCCGGAGAGCAGCCCCGAGAGCAGGCCGGTGACGGTCAGGGCGCGGGCGCAGGGCAGGGTCCAGCGCAGCCGACCCTGGAGCGGGTTGAGTACGCAGGGCTGGAAGGCCGCGCGGGGTGCCGGCTGGCCGTGGCGCAGTTCACGGGTGGCCTTGAGCAGGATGCGTCCGCAGGCGTACAGCAGCACCGCGGAAAACAGCAGGGCCAGCGGCAGGTTCGGCAGGCGGTGGGCCAGCCACAGGCCCACGGGTGCCATGAGGATGCCGATGGCGGCGACAAAGCCGGCGGCGCGGTAACGCACGATGCCTTCGCGCAGCCCCAGCACCGCGCCCACGGCGGCCGCCAGGCCCACCGCGAGCAGGCCGATGGGCGCGGCCTCGACCATGCTCAGGCCGAGGCCGAACACCAGCAGCGGCACTGCGAGAATCCCGCCGCCGGCCCCGGTCAATGCCAGGATCGCGCCAATCAGTGCGCCGAGGCCGGCGCCCAGCAAGCTGTACTCACTCATGATTCCGGCAGGTCCGTCACCAGGCTCGGCCGCGCCAGCCACTCATGGCCCTTGAGCATGCCGCGCCAGTACAGCGGCGGCAGGATGCGTTCCTTCAGCCACCAGGCGCGGCGGGTCGGCTGGCGACCGTCCAGCAGCCAGGCCGGAAAGCTCGGCGCGACTTTGCCGCCGTAGGTGAATTCGGCGAGGACGATCTTGCCGCGCTCCACGGTCAGCGGGCAGGAACCGTAGCCGTCGTACTGCGCCCGGGTCGGCAGGCGCTTGAGGTTCACCAGCACGTTGGTGGCTACCACCGGCGCCTGCTTGCGCGCCGCCGCCGCGGTTTTCGCGTTGCTGGTATTGGTCCCGTCGCCCAGGCCGTGGATGTTGCTGTAGCGCTTGTGCCGCAGGCTGTGCGGGTCGACATCGATCCAGCCGGCGGCGTCGGCCAGCGGGCTGTTGCGGATAAAGTCCGGGGCGGTCTGCGGCGGCACCACGTGCAGCATGTCGAAGGGCAGCTCGACGCGTTCCTGCTGGCCGTCGGCACCGTTGCGCACGAAGGTCGCCCGCTTACCGGGGCCGTCCACCGCCACCAGGTTGTGGCCGAAATCCAGGGCGATGTCGTATTTCTTCACGTACTCCATCAGCGCCGGCACGTAGTCCGGCACGCCGAACAGCACGCCGCCGGCATTCAGGAAACGGGTGTTGATCTGCCCCAGCCGGCCGTTGCGCAGCCAGTGATCGCAGGACAGGTACATGGCCTTCTGCGGCGCGCCGGCGCATTTGATCGGCATCGGCGGCTGGCTGAACAGCGCCTGGCCCTGCTTGAGGTTCTGCGCCAGTTGCCAGGTGTAGGGCGCCAGGTCGTAGCGGTAGTTGGAGGTCACGCCGTGCTTGCCCAGGGTTTCGCTCAGGCCGTCGATGGCGTTCCAGTCGAGCTTGAGGCCCGGGCAGACCACCAACTGGTCATAGCCCAGCACACGACCGTCGTTGAGCAGCAGGGCGTTGTGCTCCGGCTCGAAGCTGCTCACCGCCGCCTGAATCCACTTCACCCCCTTGGGGATCAGCGAGGCCATGCTGCGGGCGGTGTCTTCGGCGCGGAACACCCCGGCGCCGACCAGGGTCCAGCCGGGCTGGTAATAGTGGGTGTCGGCCGGGTCGATGATGGCGACGTCCAGGTGCGGTTCGCGGCTGATCAGGCTGGACGCGGTGGCAATGCCGGCCGCGCCGCCGCCGACGATCAGCACCTGGTGGCTGCCGTTGACGGCTCGTGGGATGGGGGAAATGGGGCGCATGGCAGCGTCTCCTGGTGGAGTGGCGTTATAGGTTTTAAAGGGCGTTCAGCGGGATCTTCAGGTAGCTCACGCCGTTGTCGTCGGGCTCGGGGAACTGGCCGCTGCGCATGTTGACCTGCACCGACGGCAGGATCAGCACCGGCATTTCCAGAGTGGCGTCTCGGGCTTCGCGCATGCGCACAAAGGCGTCTTCGTCGATCCCTTCATGGATATGGATATTGTGGGCGCGCTGTTCGGCGACCGTGGTCATGTATTGCAGCTCGCGGCCGTTGGGCAGGTAGTCGTGGCACATGAACAGCCGGGTCTGCGCTGGCAGGGCGAGGATCTTGCCGATGGAGCGGTACAGGGTGCGCGCGTCGGCGCCGGGGAAGTCGCAGCGGGCAGTGCCGTAGTCGGGCATGAACAGGGTGTCGCCGACAAAGGCCACGGTCTCTTCACCAACCTGTACCAGGTAGGTCATGCACGCCGGGGTATGGCCGGGGGTGTGCAGGGCGCGGGCCTGGAGGTTGCCGATGGCGAAGCGGCTATCGTCTTCGAGCAGCACGTCGAACTGGCTGCCGTCACGGGCAAAGCCCTGGCCTTCGTTGAACAGCCGGCCGAACACCTGTTGCACCACGGTGATCTGGTTGCCGATCGCCACCCGGGCGCCGAGCTGGGCCTTGAGGTAGGCCGCGGCGGACAGGTGATCGGCGTGCACGTGGGTTTCGAGGATCCAGTCGACCTGGGCGTCCAGTTCCCGTACCCGGGCAATCAGTTTGTCGGCGGACTCGGTGCGGGTGCGGCCGGACTTGGGGTCGTAGTCCAGCACGCTGTCGATCAGCGCGCAGCGCCGGGTGTCGAGGTCCATCACCAGGTAGCTGATGGTCCACGTCTGGCTGTCAAAAAAGGCTTCTACGCACAGCGATGCGCCGATGATCATGGGGTTCTCCGAACAATAGGGTGACGCCGGCCGGGACTGGCAGTCGTCCCTAGGCTCTGTACGAAAAGTGGCTGCGCTCGGTCATGCTGCGTTAAAAACAGGCTCGGAATGCTCATGTAGGCCCCTACACTCCGCTTCCTCGCCTGTTTTTGCCTTGCCTGACCTTCGCTCGCCGACTTTTCGTACAGACCCTTGGACTGTCAATAAGCGTGCCAACCGGCGCGCGCCGCTTTTACCGCCCATTCATTGAATTCAAAGGCCTGGGGTGGGCGTTCTGGCTGTCACTGTCAATTGTAGGTGGCAGTCGATTGGCAGTTTCTGGCAGAAAATGGCAGAACCCGGGCCCATGGTTTAAGCTGCCGCGCAACGCCCAGGAGTTGCTATGCCCCAGACCCCGAATGCCCTCGCCAATCCTGAAATGTTAGCCCTGATGTCCTATCTGGAGCATGACGCGCAGCCGACGATCCTGTTAGACACCGACTACAACATCCTCGCGGCCAACACCGCCTACCAGCGCCAGTTCGGCGTCGAGGGCAAGCCTCATGTCGGCGCCAAGTGCTACCGGGTGTCCCACCAGTTCGCGGTGCCTTGCGACCAGGCCGGCGAGCATTGCCCGATGCGCAAGGCCTTCGAGACCCGCCTGCCGGAGCGCCTGCTGCATATCCATCACACCCCGCGCGGGCCGGAGCATGTGGATGTGGAGTTGCGGCCGATCCTCGGCGACACGGGGCAGGTGGTGGCTTACGTCGAGCGCCTGAGTTCGGTGGCGGTGGCCTCGGTTCAACCGCAGCAGAAGGGGCTGGTGGGGCGTTCACCGGCCTTCAATGCGGCCTTGAGTGCCCTGCAGCGGGCGGCGCCGTCGCAGATCCCGGTGCTGCTGCAGGGCGAATCCGGCACCGGCAAGGAGCTGTTCGCTCGCGCACTGCATGACGGCAGCCCACGTGCCGGCGGGCCGCTGGTGGTGGTCGATTGCACCGGCCTGACCGAGTCGCTGCTGGAGAGCGAGCTGTTCGGCTACGAGAAGGGCGCTTTCACCGGCGCCCTGCAACGCAAGATCGGCCTGGCCGAGGCGGCCCATGGCGGCACCCTGTTTCTCGACGAAATCGGCGAAGTGCCGCTGGCGATGCAGGTCAAGCTGCTGCGGCTGATCGAGTCCGGCAGCTTTCGCCCGGTGGGCAGCCTGCGCACCGTGCATTCGGACTTCCGCCTGGTCTCGGCGACCCACAAGCCGCTCAAGGAAATGGTCGCCGCCGGCACCTTCCGCCAGGACCTGTACTACCGCATCAGCGCCTTCCCGATCCGCCTGCCGGCCCTGCGCGAGCGCAGCGACGACCTGCCGCTGCTGATCGACAGCCTGCTGCAACGCCTGGCGCCGGGCGCGGTGCCGCGGGTTGCGCCGCAGGCCCTGGAGCGCCTGGGCCTGTATGCCTACCCGGGCAATATCCGCGAGCTGCGCAATATCCTCGAACGGGCGCGGCTGTTCAGCGACGACGGGGTGATCCGCGTCGAGGACCTGCCCGAGGAATTGCGCGCGGGCAGCGCCGCCGCCACAACGCCGCCGAGCCGGCGCCGCGCGGGCAAGGACCTGGAACAACTGGCCCACGCCCTGGAAGTGTTCGAAGGCTCGCGCAGCGAACTGGCCAAGGCCCTGGGCCTGAGCGAACGCACCCTGTACCGACGCCTGAAGGCCCTGGGCATTTCCTGAGCCACGCCATATCCCGGCCCTGCTCAAGGCCTGTGTAGCCGCTGCCGAAGGCTGCGATCGAGCGGCACGCTCGTGGCGATCTTGCTGGCGCCAGAGACCCTTCGGGTCTATCGCAGGCTGCTCCAGCGGCTACAGGGATGCTGCGATCCCCTCGATATTCCGCTCCCGCGCCATGCCTGTGTAGCCGCTGCCGCAGGCTGCGAACGAGCGGAACGCTCGCGGCGGTCTTGCTAGCGCCAGAGACCCTGCGGGTCTATCGCAGGCTGCGCCAGCGGCTACAGGGATTCTGCGATCCCCTCGATATTCCGGCCCCGCTCAATGCCTGTGTAGCCGCTGCCGAAGGCTGCGATCGAGCGGCACGCTCGTGGCGGTCTTGCCGGCGTTGGAGACCCTTCGGGTCTATCGCAGGCTGCGCCAGCGGCTACAGGGATTCTGTGATCTCCTCGATATTTCGGCCCCGCTCAATGCCTGTGTAGCCGCTGCCGCAGGCTGCGATCGAGCGGCACGCTCGCAGCGGTCTTGCTGGCGCCAGAGACCCTGCGGGTCTATCGCAGGCTGCGCCAGCGGCTACAGGGGAACGTCTCGGCGGTAAGGGGGTATTAGCTCCAGGGCACGATGGCGATGCGCCGTGGTCGTAGTTTCTGCCCGCCTTTTTTCGACGTCACGCCAGTGGCGCCGGGCCTTTGAGGAGTCGCCATGAGCCAGGACCTACTCGCCACCGAAACCAATCGCCGGCAGTTGCAGCAGATCATTTCCGGACTGTCCGACGGGGTCATCCTGCTCGAGGCGGACCGGCGCATCGTCTGGGCCAACGAGGCGGCGCTGGCCATGCACGGGGTCGAGGAGATCGCCGAGCTGGGCGCCGACGACCAGCAATACGCCGAGCGTTTCGCCCTGCGTTATCGCAACCACCACCCGCTGGCTCTGGACAGCTACCCGATCAACCGGGTCGCCGCCGGGGAGACTTTCAGCGACGTGGTGGTGGAGGTGCGCAGCGGCGAGGGCGAGGAAGAACGCACCTGGGTGCATCGGGTGCGCAGCATGATCCTCACCGACCGCGCCGGCGAGGTGGAATCCCTGGTGCTGATCCTCAGCGACGCCACCGAGTGGGCCAGCGCCGAACAGCGTTTCGAGAAGACCTTCAATTCCAACCCGGCGCCGGCGGTGATCTGCCGCCTCAGCGACCTGCGTTACATCAAGGTCAACCAAGGCTTCCTGGAAATGACCGGTTATGCCCGCGACCAGGTGATCGGCCGCTCGGTGTACGAAGTGGATGTGCTGGAGGGCGCCGAGCGCAAGGACCTGGCCATCGAACGCCTGAACCAGGGCGCGACCATCCCGCAGATGCAGGCCGAACTGCGCCTGCCCGAAGGCGGCAGCAAGCTGGTGATCGTCGCTGGCCAGCCGCTGGATATCAACGAAGAAGACTGCATGCTGTTTTCCTTCATGGACCTGGAGCCGCGGCGCAAGGCCGAGACGGCCCTGCGCCAGAGCGAAGAGCGCTTTGCCAAGGCGTTTCGCCTGACGCCGGTGCCGACCCTGGTCTGCGGCGCCGACAGCCAGCAGATCGTCGACGTCAACGAGGCCTTTCTCGACAGCACCGGTTATGCCGCCGAGGAGCTACTGGGCAAGACCGTGGAAGAAGTCGGTTTTATCGCCAGCCCGCAGGCCTGCGCCAGCCTGTTCGGCGCCCTGGAGAAAAACGCCGATGTGCGCAACGTCGACCTTCGGGTGGCGAAGAAGGGCGGCGAACTGCTCGACTGCGTGGTCTCGGCCGACACCGTGGATATCCAGGGCAAGCCCAGCTACCTGCTGGTGCTGATGGACATCACCGAGCGCAAGCGCTCCGAGCTGGAGCTGGTGTCGGCGATCGAGGAGGTGATGCGCGATGCCTCGTGGTTCAGCCAGACCCTGATCGAAAAGCTGGCCAATGTGCGCAGCGCCAACCAGGCCGAGCAGCCCAGTGCGTCTTTTACCGACCTGACCGCCCGCGAGCGCGATGTGCTGGGGCTGATCTGCGAGGGCCTGGCCGACAAGGAGATCGCCGCGCGCCTGCAACTGGCGCCCAGCACGGTGCGCAATCACGTGGCCACGGTGTATTCCAAGCTGGCGCTGCACAGCCGTGCCGAGGCCATTGTCTGGGCCCGCGAGCGCGGGCTGTTCAGCGGCGAGCGCCGTGGCAAGGCTCAGCGCTGACAGGTGCAGCGCTGACCGGTGCAAATGCACCAGTGCCATCAGTACAAATGGCGCTTCTGCGGCGTCACGGGGTTTCTTAGGCTGGGTGAGGTGCGGTGCCGTGGCTGACACGGGCCATGCACCGAAAATCATCAGCTGAAGGAATGCACGATGCGTAGCGAACAGATCAAAGGTGCGGTGGGCACCGCGGCCGGCAAGGCCCAGGGTGCAGTAGGCGAGCTGCTGGACGATCAGCAGATGCGCCTGGAAGGCGCCGCTCGCCAGGCCGCCGGGCAATGGCAGGAAACCTATGGCGATGCGCTGGACAGCGTCTCCCGCTTTGTCCGTGACAAACCCTTGGCCAGCGTCGCCATCCTCGCTGGGATCGGCCTGCTGGCCGGCCTGTTATGGCGTCGCCGCTGAGGAAGGCCTGGGTGATTTCCCGGGCGCAGTTGCGCCGCTACATCGAACAGGGCTTCGCGCCCCTGGCCTGTGCCTTCAGCACCGGCTCCGACTCCACCTTCACCCTGCGGATCTACGAACCGCAAAGCGGCCGGGTCGACCTGGTGGTCACCGGCATCGACCCGCGGCTGCTTGAGACTGAAGCGGACGTGCTGGCGATGATCGAGGAACTGCGGTACGAGTTGCGTAGCAACTCCATCAGCCTGCTGCATCTGTCCGGAACCTTACCCGGCCCCCTGTAGGAGCGAGCTTGCTCGCGAAAAAACTCAAGACACTGCGGTGCTTCAGACATGCTGCGTTATCGTTGGCCTCCATCGCGAGCAAGCTCGCTCCTACAGGAGGTTGCGTTCAACGGAGCAGGGCCCGCGTTTCAGGTCTTGGCGATCAGGCTCGGCCGGCAATCGAGGCTCAGGCGCGCGCCGCCGCGGTCGCTGCTGCCGACGTCGAGCTTGAAGCCGTGCAGGCTGACGATGGCGGCGACGATGGACAGGCCCAGGCCAAAGCCGCCGTGGGAGTTGCTGTCGTCGACCCGGTAGAAGCGCTGGAACACCGCCTTGCGCTCGGCCTCGGGAATGCCGGGGCCTGAGTCGAGGACTTCCAGGCGCGTGCAGCCGCCATCCTCGACACCGCGCAGAATCACCTCGCCGCCCGGCGGGGTGAACTTGATCGAGTTGCTCAACAGATTGGCCAGGGCCTCGAACAGCAGGGCGCGGTCGCCGGTCAGGCTCGGCAGCGTGGCGGGCACATCCAGGGTCAGGGTCAACTGGCCTTCCTCGGCCAGCGGCAAATAAAAGTCATACAGCTCGCGCAGCAGCGGCAGCGGGTCGAGTTCGACAAAGCCCGAACGACGCTGGTGATCCTCGATCTCGGAAATCCGCAGCAAGCCGCGAAAACGCGCCATCAACCGGTCGGCCTCGGCCAGCACCTGGTCCAGTTGCAAGGCTTCCGGCGTGCCCTCGACCGCCTGTTGCTGCATGCGGTACAGCTGGGCGCGCAGGCGGGTCAGCGGGGTGCGCAGGTCGTGGGCGATGTTGTCGCACACGCCCTTGACCTCGTTCATCAGCCGCTCGATGCGGTCGAGCATGGCGTTGACGATGGCCGCCAGCATGTCCAGCTCGTCGCGGCGGTTGGACAGCGGCAGGCGGTGGGTCATGTCGCCGGCGACTATCGCCTCGGCGCTGGCCTGCAGGGCGCGAATGCGCCGCAGCGGCCGGCGCCGGAGCAGGTGCCAGCCGGCGGCCCCGGGAATAATGGTCAGCGACACACCCCACAGCAGCGCGTGGAGGATGATCCGCGTCACCGCGAACAGCGAGCCGTTGTCGCGCACCAGGATCAGCCAGCGGCCATCGCGGGTGTAGGTGGCCACCGCATCGCAACTGTCGCGGGGCAGGTTGGGGTCGTCGGAGTCGATGCAGCTCTTGAGCTCGTGGATCTGCCCGTCCAGTGGCAGGTCGTCGGGGATCTCGCGGATCGGCCCGCTGAGGTAGCGCCGTCGCTCGTCGAACAGGCCGTAGGCGTCGATGGCGCGCATGTCGAAGGTCATGCTGGTGGTCAGGGCCTCTTCCAGCTGCTCGCCCTGGAAGCGCGCGAACAGGTGCTGGCGCTGCATCAGCGAGTGCTTGGCCAGGCTTTCCAGATACCCGGACACCTCGTAGTACATGACGCCCATGAGGATGCAGCTCCAGGCCACGAACAGTGAGCTGTAGAGCGCCAGCAGGCGGCTGCTGGAGGAGCGCCAGCCCTTAGAGGGGTTCAGCAATGACATAACCCGAGCCTCGCACGGTGCGGATCAGCGGGGTCATGCCGGGCGGATCAATCTTCTTGCGCAGGCGGCCGATATGCACGTCGATCAGGTTGGTGCCCGGGTCGAAGTGATAGCCCCAGACCTCCTCGAAAATCATCATCCGCGAGAGGATCTGGCCGGTGTTGCGCATGAGGAATTCCAGCAGTTTGTATTCGGTGGGCAACAGGCTCAGCAACTGGTCGGCGCGGGTCGCTTCGCGGCTGATCAGGTTCAGCTCCAGGTCGGCGACCCGCAGGCTGGTCTCGAATTCCTGCACCGTGCTCTTGCGCCGCAGCAGCACCTCGACCCGGGCCGCCATTTCGTCGGAGGCGAAGGGTTTGGTCAGGTAGTCGTCGCCGCCGGCGCGCAGGCCGCGCACGCGTTCGTCGACGTCGGACAGGGCGCTGATCATCAGGATCGGCGTCGACACGCCGATGGTGCGCAGGGTGGTGACGATCGCCAGGCCGTCCAGCTCCGGCAGCATGCGGTCGAGGGTGATCAGGTCGTAGTCGCCGCTGACGGCGCGTACCAGGCCTTCGCGACCGTTATCGACCCAATCCACGTCCAGCCCGTGGCTGCTCAGTTCGGCCACGATTTCGCGGGCTGTTACGGCATCGTCTTCGATGGTCAGAATGCGGGTCATAGGGGCTTACCTGATTGGGATTTCATGACACAGGCCGGCATTTTGCCAAGAAATGGCCGCGGGCTTTCTAAAAAATCTTTCATCTTCGCGCCAGTGCCCTGGCCAACGCAGGGTAGCAGGCGGGCCGGGCGGGGCGATCGTTGATATCATCCAGCTATTACTGGCTGGCAGGGACGCTACGCAATGCACCGACCTCATGACCTCGACTGGAAAGCCCTGGGCGTCTGCCTGTTACTGCTGGCGGCGGCCCCGGCGTTCGCCGCCAATCAACCCTGCTCCGGCAAGAAGGGCGGGATCGCCGGTTGCGACGGCGAGCTGTTTTTGTGCAACGACGGCTCCATCAGCGGCTCCAAGCAAAACTGCGCCGCGCGCTACGGCGACCCGGGCCAGGCGGCGCGTCCGCAAAGCCTGTTGCGCAGCAGCGACGGCTGCTCCTGTGGCAGTGGCAGTTTCTGCACTGGGCCACGGGGCGGGGTCTATTGCCTGACCCCGAGCGGCAGCAAAAGCTACAAGCGCAAATAACCCGCGCAGACACCGATTGGACAGCCCCGGGTGCCTCTACTAGCGTTGCCGGCACGGCGCCGCCGGGGGCCACTATCGGGGACAACACGGATGGACAAACAGCAAGCCAAGCGCCAAGTCATCGCCAGCCTCGAGGCCGGGCGCTCCAGGGGCGAAACCTTTGCCGCGTTCGCCGGCAGCGGGATCAAGGAGCGGCTGCTGGCGTTCTGGATCGCGGCCTATTCCGACCCCGCGCTCTATGCCCGGCACCGGCGCAAAATCCAGCTCCTGCTGGCGGTGATGTTGCTGCAGGCGGTGGTCGGTGCGGTGGCCGGGTTCTTCCTCGGCTCGGTCATCGGCCCCAAGGCGGCCTGGGTATTCGCGCTCTTGGGGGGCCTGGTGCCGCTGCTGTTTGCCTGGGGCTTCCATAAACCTTCGGCGAACGCCTACACCTTCTATGCCCTTCTGACCCTGTCACAATTCCCGCGGTTGTTCGAAGGTTATGCCGAGGACCCGTTGGGGACCCTGATCGGCGCGGCCATGACCTTGGGGGTGGTGTTTTTTGCGATGTACGTGCGTAGCCTGATCTTTCCGGATTTCGCTTTCATCGGGCCGCGCAAGGTCAAGGGCCGCTACGTGTTTTCCAGTTAGGGCAGGGCGGCGCAAGGCGCATTCCAGAGCCTTGCGCTTTGCTTGGCCCAGATCAATGTTGTTGTTCGACAAACCTACTAGATTGGCCCGGTGTTCAGCCCCGAGGAGCTGGCGTCGCGCAACCGTGATCAGGGTCGATGACCAGGTTCACGGCGATGCACAGCAGGACGCTGGCATTCCTCTTCACTCAAGGACGAATTTCCTGATGCGCCATACCGAACGAACCTTCGATATCCAGCCGCTGCAACAGGCGGATATGACCATCAGCCTCAATGGCCAGCCGGTGACGGCGGCGATTGGTGAAACCGTACTCAGCGTCATCCAGTCCCTCGGACTGCGTCAGGTGGCGCGCAACGACCACGGCCAGCTGGCCGGCGCCTATTGCGGCATGGGCGTGTGCCATTGCTGCCTGGTGCAGATCGACGGCCGGCACAAGCGCCGGGCCTGCCAGACCCAGGTGCGGCCAGGCATGCAGGTACAGACCGAGGTCAACCGCATCATTGCCGCGCAGGAGGTGCTATGAGCCTCAATCCACTGATCGTCGGCGGCGGCCCCGCGGGCATGGCCGCGGCCATCGAACTGGCCGAGCACGGGGTACGCAGTACCCTGATCGACGAGGCCTCGCGCCTGGGCGGCGTGGTCTATCGCGGACCGCTGCGCGACGGCGTGCAGTTGGACTATCTGGGGCCGCGTTATTGCGAGGCCCTGGCGAAACTGCACGGCGCCTTTTCCGACTGTGAACAGATGATCGATGTGCGCCTCAACCACCGGGTGGTGGGGGCCGAAGGCAAGGGCAGCCTGGTCCTGCTGGATGCCGACGAGCAGTTGCAGGAAGTGGCCTATCCGCAGTTGCTGCTGGCCGCCGGTTGCCATGAACGCAGCGTGCCGTTTCCCGGTTGGACCTTGCCCGGGGTGATGCTGCTGGGCGGCTTGCAGTTGCAGATCAAGAGTGGCGTGGTCAAGCCGCGCGGGCCGGTGGTGATCGCCGGCAGCGGGCCGTTGCTGCCGCTGGTGGCCTGCCAACTGCACGCCAGTGGCGCGAATGTAGCGGCGGTCTACGAGGCCTGCACCTTTGGCCGGATCGCCAAGGAAAGCCTGGCGCTGCTGAACAAGCCGCAGCTGTTCCTCGACGGCCTGAGCATGCTCGCCTACCTCAAGCTGCACCGCATTCCTGTGCATTACGGCTGGGGCGTGGTCGAGGCCCAGGGCGCGGGCGGGCTGGAAAGCGTCAGCGTGGCGCCGTACTCGGCGCGCTGGGAGCCGGACCTGAGCCGCCTGCAACAGGTCGCCGCGCAGACCCTGGCGGTGGGCTACGGCTTTATCCCGCGTACCCAGCTCAGCCAGCAGATGGGCCTCAACCACGGCTTCAGCCACGACGGTTACCTGCGGGCCACGGCCAACGTCTGGCAGCAAAGCAGCGAGCCGCACATTCACCTGGCCGGCGACATGGGCGGGATTCGCGGCGGCGAGGCGGCGATGCTCACCGGGCGCATCGCCGCGCTGTCGATCCTGATGCAGCGCGATGTGCTGAGCAACGAGGAGGCCCTGGCGCGGCGCCAGAAGTACCAGAACAAACTGGCCTCCATCACCCGTTTCCGCGCGGCGGTGGACCGCTACACCGAACGCGGCACCGGGCAGATCGAACTGCCGGCCGCCGACACCCTGATCTGCCGTTGCGAACACGCCACCCGTGGCGATATCGACCGCGCCCTGGAGCAGGGCGTGCAGGACATGGCCAGCCTGAAGATGCGCACCCGGGTGAGCATGGGCGACTGCCAGGGCCGCATGTGCGTGGGCTATTGCAGCGACCGCCTGCGCCAGGCCACCGGGCGCCAGGACGTGGGCTGGCTGCGCCCGCGTTTCCCCCTGGACCCGATTCCTTTTTCCGCCTTCCCTCAACCGAGCAAGGATGCTGTGAATCATGAGTAAGTTCTACGACGTGGTCATCGCCGGCGGCGGTGTGATCGGCGCTTCCTGCGCGTACCAGTTGTCCAAGCGCAAGAACCTGCGGGTGGCGTTGATCGACGCCAAGCGTCCGGGCAATGCCACCCGTGCCTCGGCCGGCGGCCTGTGGGCCATCGGCGAGTCGGTGGGGCTGGGCTGCGGGGTGATCTTCTTTCGCATGATGTCGGCGCGCAACAAGCGCCAGGCCCAGGGTTCGGCGGTGCTGGTGGACTCCAGCACGCCGCATATCCTGCCGCAGTCGTTCTTCGACTTCGCCCTGCAATCCAACGGCTTGTACCCGCAGTTGCATGAAGAGCTGCGCGAGCGCCACGGCATGGACTTCAAGTTCGAGCGCACCGGGCTGAAGTTCGTGATCTACGACGACGAGGACCGGCTCTACGCCGAGCACATCGTGGCCTGCATCCCGCACCTGTCCCATCAGGTGCGCTGGCTCGACCAGGCGGCGCTGCGCCAGGCGGAGCCGAACGTCAGCCATCACGCCCAGGGTGCCCTGGAATTTCTCTGCGACCACCAGGTCAACCCGTTCCGCCTGGCCGACGCCTACACCGAAGGCGCGCGGCAGAACGGCGTGGACATGTACTTCAACACCAACGTCACCGGGGTGTTGCACCAGGGCAGCCGGATCAGCGGGGTGCAGACGGCGGAGGCGGGGCTGTTCCATTGCGACACCCTGATCAACGCCGCCGGCGCCTGGGCCGCCGAACTGAGCCTGCAAGCCACTGGCGCGAGCATTCCGGTGAAACCGGTCAAGGGCCAGATCCTACTCACCGAGCGCATGCCGCAACTGCTCAACGGTTGCCTGACCACCAGCGACTGCTACATGGCGCAGAAGGACAACGGCGAGATCCTGATCGGCAGCACCACCGAGGACAAGGGCTTCGACATCAGCACCACCTACCGGGAAATCCAGGGCCTGGTGCAGGGCGCGGTGCGCTGTGTGCCGCAGCTCGAACAGGTCAACCTCAAGCGCTGCTGGGCCGGCCTGCGCCCGGGCTCGCCGGATGAACTGCCGATCCTCGGGCCGATGTGCGGGGTAGAGGGTTACCTCAATGCCTGCGGGCACTTCCGCACCGGCATCCTGACCTCGGCGATCACCGGGGTGCTGCTGGACCGGCTGGTGAACGAGGAGGCGTTGCCGCTGGATATCACGCCGTTCCTTGCCGGGCGCTTCGGCTTGCAGGCGGTGGCGCCGTTGCAGGTGGCGCTGGCCTGAGGCATCGCGCCTCCCTGAAGTTTTTCGCGAGCAAGCTCGCTCCTACAAAGGTCGCGTTGTACATGACGTCGAGAACGACGCAGTCCTCTGTGGGAGCGAGCTTGCTCGCGATGAACGTGAACGATAACGCGGTGTCGCTAAAACACCGCGCGTGGCTTCAAAGCATCGGCGTGCTGACAAACAACGCCAACCCTTCGGCGTACTCCGCAAACGCCTTGACCCTTGGGAACCGCGCGGCATCCAGGTGCTCGGCCACCAGCAGCTGGGTAAAGCTCCAGGCCACGGCCAGGCTGATACCGGCCTGATCGATATCGCCATCGGTGGCCAGCGGGCGTTTCTCCAGTTCTTTTTCCAGCTCGCCATAGGCCGCCGCCAGCTGCCCGCGCACCCGCTCCAGCCACGGTTCGTGCCGCTTCTCGGCGGGGCGCAGTTGGTACTCGTAGTAGATCTGCACCGACTTCTCGCACGCCGCCAGCGCCAGGCCGATCAGCCGCAGGTCGTGGGCCCGCGCCTGGGGCGCCGCCGGCAACAGGCTGCGGCCGGCCACAGCTTCCAGGTAGTCGATGATCAGGCACGAATCCATCAGCACCGTGCCATCGTCGCAGATCAGGGTCGGCGCCTTGACCACCGGGTTGATGCGCTGGAACTGCTCGAAAGTGCGAAACACCGACAACGCCTCATGCTCGAACGGGATCTCCAGGCGCTTGAGGGTAATGGCGACACGGCGAACATAGGGCGAATCGAGCATACCGATGAGTTTCATTGAGCATTTCCTTGTGCGGAACAACGAGACAGGGGGAGGGCCGCGGCTAATTTAGCGACAAATGTCTGGGGTTGGCTATCGGGGGCCTGGTTATTGTTGTCAATCATCGATGACCTGTGTTCCAGGTGTAATGAGGCGAGGATGAACGTTATCGGGCAGCCTGTCGCAGGGGGCGGAAAACATGCGAGCGGTTATATGAGTGCGAAGTTGTAAAAGGCCCGCCAGGCACTTCTACCTGTGTATCGTCGATAACGATTGGAAACCCGCAGCGTTGCGCTGCGGGTTTGAGCGTGCGAAGCGATATCGGCTGAGTTCTATCGTTGCGATGTGACAGGCTCGATAAAACGCCGTGCATCTCACTGCGCTTGTTTATTTCTCACTCCAGGCGATTGCCTTGTTGAACGCCTCATAGGTTTCCGACTCGATAAACTCCGCAGTCGGAACGATCTTGAGTGATTTGAGCAGGTCCTCGACATCGTCTTCCTGCCCGACTTGAACGAAGAACTGCTGGATACTGCTCATCTCGCTGTTGGTCAGGCTGCCCAGGAAGTTCTTTCCCTGGTAGTTCTCGGCTACATAAAAGCTGTAGTTGTTGTTGCCGACCCTGGACTTGTATATCGACGTCAAGCCACCGGCGCCCAGGGTGATTTTACCGTCGCTTTCCTCTTTCATCTCTCGGGCGATAGTGTCGTGATCCGTTTCTCCCGCATTCTTGGTGCCGCCGAAAAACTGCGGCATGCCGCCATACACGAGATTGGCGCGTTTAATGGGGAAGTAGAGGTAGCCATTATCCTCGTCTTCGGAATACAGAAGAATTGCGTATGCTTTGTCGGTCATGATGCGCTCCTTGCGTGAGTTTGAACCTCAAACTTCCCTGGCACTGCGAGGGACTTGTCCTGATGCCCATGACCAGCACTTGATTGAAAGGCGCAAGCACGGTTGTGCTGTGGAGCATCCGTTACCCAGCGTAGGTGAGCGATGTAGCCGGTGCCGGTCTTTCGGATGAACAGCAGGCCAGGGTGAGGGAGCCGCCAAACGGACTCGTAGCGGAGTGCGGCAGGGCTATTGTTTAGAAAGCAATGGCTGAACATCGGCAGGAGAAGCGCTATGCATCCCACCCGAACTGCCCTTGTCCTTGCCGGTGGCGGCAGCCTTGGGGCTGTCCAGGTGGGGATGCTGCGGGCGCTGCTGGAAAAGCATGTGGTGTTCGACCTGGTGGTCGGCGCGTCGGTCGGTGCCCTCAACGGCGCCTACTTTGCCGCCAGGCCCAATGCCCGCGGGGTCGCCGAACTGGCCGATTTCTGGCGCGGCTTGCGCAAGGCCGACGTGTTTCCGTTTTCCTTGATTGATGCGCTGTCTTCCTTGCTCAGGCGTCGTGGCTGCCTGTTGCCCTCGTCGGCGCTGGCGAGCCTGGTGCGCCGGGCGCTGCCGGTGAGCCGCATCGAAGACACCGAACTGCCCCTGTATATCGTCACCACCAACCTGCTCACGGGGGCCGAGGAGCTGTTGTCCAGCGGCAGCGTCGAGCAGGCCCTGCTGGCCAGTGCCGCGATTCCGCTGGTGTTTCCGTGGGTGCAGATCGGCGACAAGCTGCTGGTCGACGGTGGTGTCGCCAGCAACACCCCGATCGCCGCGGCGGTGTCGCTGGGCGCGACCCGGGTCATCGTGGTGCCGACGGGATTCGGCTGCGCCTGCCCACGACCGCCGAGCGGCTTGATCGCCCTGGCTTTGCATACCCTGAATCTGATGAGCATGCGCCAGCTGGTGCGGGACATTGAGCTGTATTCGCCACAGGCGGCGATCCATGTGGTCGCGCCCTTGTGTCCGCTGGGCATTTCGGTGTTCGACTTCAGCCAGACCGAGCAACTGCTGCAACGGGCCCACCAGCAGACCCTGGCCTGGGTCGAAGAAGGCGGCCTGCTGCGCACCGGTGTGCCGGGGGCGTTGCAGGCGCATACGCACTCGGCGGGGTGAGGGTCAGTCCTCGAACCCCGCCTGCTCGTGAATCTCGTCGACCTTCAGTTCCAGGCGGTAGGCCACAGCGATGAACAGCGCCTGGCACAGGCACAAGGTGGCGCTCAGGGAGCGGAAGGCGAAGGAGCTGCCTTCGTTGACCAGCAGCACGGTGTTGGCGCGCTTGGCCAGGGGCGACAGGTTGCTGTCGGTGATGATCAGGGTCTTGGCCTGGTGGTGCTGGGCGATGCGCAGGCAGTGCTGGGTTTCCTTGGCATACGGGGTGAAGCTGATGGCGATCACCAGGTCGTTGGGGCGGATGCTGCGCATCTGTTCGCGGTAGCTGCCGCCCAGGCCCGACACCAGGTGAATGCGCTTGTTGGTGTGCTGCAGGTTGTACACCAGGTAGTCGGCCACGGCGAAGGAGCGGCGCACGCCGACCACGTAGATGTTGTCGGCGTTGACCACCAGGTCCACGGCCTTGTCGAAGGCCGCGTCGTCCAGCTCCAGGCCCAGGCGCTCGATGCCCGACAGGGTGGCGTTGATGCACTCGCGCGCCAGGTCGCCGCCGCTGGCCTTCTGCGACTTGTTGGCGATCATGCTGCGGATGCGCTGCTGGTAGTTCTGTACCGGGGTGGTCTTGTGGGTGTAGGCCTCGCGAAACAGCGCCTGCATTTCGCTGAAGCCGCTGAAGCCGAAGCGCTGGGAGAAGCGCACGATGGCCGAAGGGTGCACCTCGCATTCACCGGCGATGTCGCTGATGCGGTCGACCATGATCCGGTCGCTCTGCTGGCTCATGTAGCTGGCGATGCGCTTGAGCTGGCGAGGCAGGCTTTCGTATTCCTGGGTGATCAGCTGCAGCAGGCGCTCGGCATTGATCGGGGGGCTGGCGAGGTCGCTGTCTTGCGGGCTCTCGGTCGTGGCCGGCTGATCGGTGCGGGACATAGGCAATCCTTCTGTGCTTACTGGCTTGTACTTAATGGGAGCGGGCTGGTTGATCCACTCCCTGACAATAGGTGGGCTGTGCGCAGTCTACAGGGTCGGCGCGGGGAAAATCTTGAGCCGCGCGGCCACGGGGCGCTTGCTGAAACGATGCAGGCTGCCTGGAGCGGCCTTGGAAAAGTTTATTGGAAAAAATATTCCACGTAAAAATTTTATAGAAAAAATATTGATTGGTGCCGGTGAACGTTTTAGTCTGCATCCACCAACAGCGTTCGGCGCCTTCCTCGGTGCCACGCGCAGGCTGATAAAAATAACAGGAGCCAGCATGGGCCAGACTCGTTTTGCCAGTGGGCGTCAATTGGATCTGATTTGCCTCGGACGCCTGGGCGTCGACCTTTACGCACAGCAGGTCGGGGCCCGGCTGGAAGATGTCACAAGCTTCGCCAAATACCTTGGCGGCTCGTCCGCCAACATCGCCTTCGGCACCGCGCGCCTGGGCTTGCGCTCGGCGATGCTGAGCCGGGTTGGCGACGATCACATGGGGCGTTTCCTGGTGGAGTCCCTGGCCCGCGAAGGCTGCGACGTCAGCGCGATCAAGGTCGACCCGCAGCGCCTAACCGCCCTGGTCTTGCTCGGGCTCAAGGACCGCGAGACCTTCCCCCTGGTGTTCTACCGCGAGAACTGCGCCGACATGGCCCTGCGCGCCGAGGACATCAATGAAGCCTTTATCGCCTCCAGCAAAGCCTTGCTGATCACCGGCACCCATTTCTCCACCGACGGCGTGTACCAGGCCAGCCTCCAGGCTCTGGAGTACGCCGAGCGGCACGACGTCAAGCGCGTGCTCGACATCGACTACCGCCCGGTGCTCTGGGGCCTGGCGGGCAAGGCCGATGGCGAGACCCGGTTTGTCGCCGACCAGAACGTCAGCGCCCATGTGCAGAAGATCCTGCCGCGCTTCGACCTGATCGTCGGCACCGAAGAGGAATTCCTCATCGCCGGTGGCAGCGACGACTTGCTCGGCGCCTTGCGCACCGTGCGTTCGCTGACCGCCGCGACCCTGGTGGTCAAGCTTGGCCCCCAGGGCTGCACGGTGATCCACGGGGCGATCCCGGCGCGCCTGGAAGACGGCGCGATCTACCCCGGGGTGCGGGTCGAAGTGCTCAATGTGCTGGGGGCGGGCGATGCCTTTATGTCCGGCTTCCTCAGTGGCTGGCTGGAGGACGCCAGCGACGAGCGCTGCTGCCAGCTGGCCAATGCCTGCGGCGGCCTGGTGGTGTCGCGCCATGCCTGCGCGCCGGCGATGCCGACCCGCGCCGAGCTGGATTACCTGTTCAACAGCCCGGTGCCCATCACCCGGCCGGACCAGGACAGCACCCTGCAGCGCCTGCATCAGGTCAGCGTGCCGCGCAAGGCCTGGAAGCAGCTGTTCATCTTCGCCTTCGACCATCGCGGGCAGTTGGTGGAACTGGCGCAGAAGGGCGGGCGCGAGCTCAGGGCCATCGGCCAGCTCAAGCAGCTGTTTATCCAGGCCGTGGAGCGGGTCGAGGCCGACTTGCGCGCGCAGGGCGTCGAAGCCGATGTCGGCCTGCTGGCCGACCAGCGTTTCGGCCAGGATTCGCTGAACGCCGCCACCGGCCGAGGCTGGTGGGTGGCGCGGCCGGTGGAAGTCCAGGGCTCGCGGCCGCTGGCTTTCGAACACGGGCGCTCGATCGGTAGCAACCTGATCGCCTGGCCCCAGGAGCAGATCATCAAGTGCCTGGTGCAATACCACCCGGACGACGAGCCGCTGCTGCGCCTGGAGCAGGAAGCGCAGATCAAAGGCCTGTACCAGGCGTCCCAGGTCAGCGGCCATGAGCTGCTGCTGGAAATCATTCCGCCCAAGGACCATCCCTCGACTCACCCGGACGTGCTCTACCGCGCCCTCAAGCGCCTGTACAACCTGGGCATTTTCCCGGCCTGGTGGAAGATCGAGGCGCAGAGCGCCGAGCAGTGGCAGCGGCTCGACGAGCTGATCGAGGAGCGCGACCCCTATTGCCGTGGCGTGGTGCTGCTGGGCCTCAACGCCCCGGCGGCGACCCTGGCCGAAGGTTTCCGCCAGGCCGGCAACAGCCGCACCTGCCGCGGCTTCGCCGTGGGCCGGACGATTTTCCATGAACCGAGCCGGGCCTGGCTGGCCAGCGAGATCGACGACGAAACCCTGATCCGCCGGGTGCAGGCGACCTTCGTCGAGCTGATCGACGCCTGGCGCACGGCCCGACCCCAAACGCAAACCTGGCACAAATCCCTGTAGCCGCTGCCGAGCGTAGCGAGGCTGCGATCGAGCGCGTAGCGCTCGCAAAACCTGACAACGCGTAGTGTCAGGTACAACGCTTGCGGTGGCTGCGCCACCGATCGCAGCCTCGCAGGCTCGGCAGCGGCTACAGCGGCTACGGGTGGAATTTTTCAGAACTGCTTTAGAAAACAATAAAAGGTGCAGCCATGCCCGCAATCCGAATTGGCATCAACCCGATTTCCTGGAGCAACGACGACCTGCCGTCCCTCGGCGGCGAAACGCCGTTGAGCACCGCGCTGAGCGAGGGCAAGGAGATCGGCTACGAAGGTTTCGAGCTCAACGGCAAGTTCCCCAAGGATGCCAAGGGCGTCGGCGATGTACTGCGACCTTATGATCTGGCGCTGGTCTCGGGCTGGTATTCCAGCCGCCTGGCCCGACGCTCGGTGGCCGAGGAAATCGACGCCATCGCCAGCCATGTGCAGTTGCTGGCGCAGAACGGCGCCACCGTGCTGGTCTACGGCGAGGTCGCCGATTCGATCCAGGGCCAGCGCATTCCCTTGGTGGAGCGTCCGCGTTTTCACAGCCAGCAGGCCTGGCGGGAATACGCCGACAAGCTCACTGAGCTTGCGCGTTTCACCCTGTCCCAGGGCGTGCGCCTGGCGTACCACCACCATATGGGCGCCTACGTCGAATCGCCGGCGGACATCGACCAGTTGATGAGCCTGACCGGCAGCGAAGTCGGCCTGCTGTTCGACTCGGGCCACTGCTACATGGGCGGCGGCGAGCCGCTGGGCGTGCTGCGCAAGCACATCGGGCGCATCTGCCACGTGCACTTCAAGGATGTGCGCAAACCGGTGGTGCAGCTGGCGCGCAACCACCTGTGGAGTTTCCCCGACTGCATCATCAACGGCACCTTCACCGTGCCGGGGGATGGCGACATCGATTTCGCCACGCTGCTGGACGAGCTGCTGGCCGCCGATTACCAGGGCTGGCTGGTGGTGGAGGCCGAGCAGGACCCGGCGGTGGCACCCAGTTATGTCTACGCGAAGAAGGGTTATGACACCTTGCGCGCGCTGCTTAATGAGAGGACGGGACAATGAGCCTGCTGGTAAAAAGCGCGGCCAAGGGCCGGACCATGGTCCAGTTGGCCGAGGGCCGGTTGCAGTACGTCGGGTTCGCCGCCTACCGCCTGAGCCTCGGCGAAAGCCTACCGGTCAATGCCGGCGACCGGGAGTTGTGCCTGGTACTGCTCAGCGGGCGTATCGGCATCCAGGGCGAGGCGCCGGGGCAGGGCGCGTTCGGCTGGGACAACCTCGGCGACCGGCAATCGGTGTTCGAGGACAAGTCGCCCTTCGCCGTCTACCTGCCGCCCGGCAGCCAAGCCCAGGTCACGGCCCTGAGCGATGTGCAGATCGCCGTCTGCGCCGCGCCCGGCGCTACTGCAAAAAGCTCCGCCACCAACGGCCTCGGCCCCCGGCTGATCCTTCCCGAGAGCATGAAGCGCAGCGTGCGCGGCAAGGGCGCCAACACCCGGTATGTCTGCGACATCCTGCCGGACAGCGAGCCGGCCCATTCGCTGCTGGTGGTGGAGGTGCGCACGCCGTCCGGGCATTCCTCCAGCTACCCGCCGCACAAGCACGACACCGACGACCTGCCGCACCAGAGCTTTCTCGAAGAGACCTATTACCACCAGGTCAACCCGCCCCAGGGCTTCGTGTTCCAGCGGGTCTACACCGACGATCGCAGCCTCGACGAGGCCATGGCCGTGGAGCACGGCGACCTGGTGGTGGTGCCCAAGGGTTACCACCCGGTCAGCGTGCCCTATGGCTACGAGTCCTATTACCTGAACGTCATGGCCGGGCCCAAGCGGGTCTGGCAGTTCCATAACGATCCGCGGCACAGCTGGCTGCTGGATCTGTGATTTCCAGCCTCTGAATTCCAACATTCGAACGGAGAACAAGAACAATGAGTGACGCCCCGGTAATCGGCCATTACATCGACGGTCAGGTGCAGGACAGCGGCGAGCGCTTCGCCAACGTGTTCAACCCGGCCACCGGCCGCGTGCAGGCCCAGGTCGCCCTGGCCAGCCAGAAGACCGTGGACGAGGCCGTCGCTTCGGCGCTGAAGGCCTTCCCGGCCTGGTCCGAGCAGTCGGCGCTGCGCCGTTCGCGGGTGATGTTCAAGTTCAAGGAACTGCTGGACCAACACCACAACGAGCTGGCCGAGATCATCACCCGCGAGCACGGCAAGGTGCTGTCCGACGCCCATGGCGAAGTGACCCGCGGCATCGAGATCGTCGAGTTCGCCTGTGGCGCGCCGAGCCTGCTGAAAACCGACTTCAGCGACAACATCGGCGGCGGCATCGACAACTGGAACCTGCGCCAGCCCCTGGGCGTGTGCGCCGGGGTCACCCCGTTCAATTTCCCGGTGATGGTGCCGCTGTGGATGATCCCGCTGGCCCTGGTCAGCGGTAACTGCTTCATCCTCAAGCCGTCCGAGCGCGACCCGTCCGCC
Organism: Pseudomonas sp. GW821-FHT02B10; assembly: GCF_059421865.1. Taxonomy (NCBI): domain Bacteria; kingdom Pseudomonadati; phylum Pseudomonadota; class Gammaproteobacteria; order Pseudomonadales; family Pseudomonadaceae; genus Pseudomonas; species Pseudomonas sp. GW821-FHT02B10. Next base: position 47,333 of record NZ_JBWKVU010000010.1, read on the forward strand.
AGCCTGCTGATGGCCCGCCTGCTGACGCAAGCCGGGCTGCCCGATGGTGTGTTCAACGTGGTCCAGGGCGACAAGGCGGCGGTGGACGGGCTGTTGCAGCACCCGGACATCGAGGCGATTTCCTTTGTCGGTTCGACGCCGATCGCCGAGTACATCCACCGCCAGGCCACCTCCCGCGGCAAGCGCGTGCAGGCCCTGGGCGGGGCGAAGAACCATATGATCGTGATGCCCGATGCTGACCTCGACCAGGCCGCCGATGCGCTGATCGGCGCGGCCTACGGCTCGGCCGGCGAGCGCTGCATGGCGATTTCCATCGCCGTGGCGGTGGGCGAGGTGGGCGACCGGCTGATCGAGAAACTACGGCCGCGCATCGACCAGCTGAAGATCGGCAACGGCATGCAGGGCGACAGCGACATGGGGCCGCTGGTGACTGCCGAACACAAGGCCAAGGTCGAAGGTTTCATCGACCAGGGCGTGGCCCAGGGCGCGCACCTGCTGGTGGACGGCCGCGGCTTCAAGGTGCCGGGGGCGGAGCAGGGCTTTTTTGTCGGCGCCACCCTGTTCGACGGCGTGACCACGGAGATGAGCATCTACCAGGAGGAAATCTTCGGCCCGGTGCTGGGCATCGTCCGGGTGGCGGATTTCGCCAGCGCGGTGGCGCTGATCAACGCCCATGAGTTCGGCAACGGCGTGTCCTGCTTCACCCGCGACGGCGGCGTGGCCCGGGCCTTCGCCCGCAGCATCAAGGTCGGCATGGTCGGCATCAACGTACCGATTCCGGTGCCCATGGCCTGGCACTCCTTCGGTGGCTGGAAGCGCTCGCTGTTCGGTGATCACCACGCCTATGGCGAGGAAGGCCTGCGCTTCTACAGCCGCTACAAGAGCGTGATGCAGCGCTGGCCGGACAGCATCGCCAAGGGCCCCGAGTTCAGCATGCCGACCGCCAAGTAAACCCCTTCACCCGTTGCTCTGGAGAACAAGAATAATGAGCCAGCCCCTGCGTTTCGCTCTGAATCGTATGGTTGCCCCACGTTTGAGCCTGCCGGCGTTCATCGAGCTGGCGGTGACCCTGAAAGCCGATGCCATCGAGATCCGCAATGACCTTGCGGGCGTGGAGATCGAAGACGGCACGCCGCCGCAACAGGTGCGCCAGTTGTGCGCGGCCCACGGCATCCAGGTGTTGTCGATCAATGCGCTGTACCCCTTCGATGTCTGGAACGCCGAGCGTCGCGCCCAGGCCCTGAAGCTTGCCGCCTATGCCCGCGACTGCGGCGCCCGCGGCCTGGTGATGTGCCCGCTGAACGACCGCGCCGATGCGCGCAGCGAAGCCGAGCGCAGCGCCGGTTTGCGCACCGCCTTGACGGAGTTGGCGCCGATCCTGCGCGAGCATGGGATTCTCGGTTTTATCGAGCCCCTGGGTTTCGAGGAATGTTCTCTGCGGCGCAAGCGCACGGCGGTGGAGGCGATCCGCGCCATCGGCGGGCTGGATGTGTTCCGCCTGGTGCACGACACCTTTCACCATCACCTGGCCGGCGAGCAGGAGTTCTTCCCCGAGCTGACCGGGCTGGTGCATATCTCCGGGGTCGAGGACCGCGAGGCGCCCCTGGCGAGCATCCGTGACGGCCACCGGGTGTTGGTGGGCGAGGGCGACATCCTCGGCAACGCGGCGCAGATCGAGGCCCTGCTCGAGCGTGGCTACAGCGGCCACCTGTCGTTCGAACCGTTCGCCGACAGCGTGCATGGGCTGGCGGATATCCAGCGGGCGATCGGCGCGAGCATCGACCACCTCAAGCAGGCCCTGGCATAACACCGTTCCCTGTAGCCGCTGCCGAAGGCTGCGATAAGGCCGCAGGCCTTCAGCGATCTTGAGGCCTTGCGCGCCCTTCGGTCGCGATCGCAGCCTGCGGCAGCGGCTACAGAGCAGCAACCTTCACCCTATTCAAAGGTGCAGATATGACTACGACACGACTGACCATGGCCCAGGCCCTGGTGAAATTCCTCGACAACCAGTACGTCGAGATCGATGGGGTGCAGAGCAAGTTCGTCGCCGGGATCTTCACCATCTTCGGCCACGGTAACGTGCTCGGCCTGGGCCAGGCCCTGGAGCAGGACAGCGGCGAGCTGCTGGTGCATCAGGGCCGCAACGAGCAGGGCATGGCCCACGCCGCCATCGGTTTCGCCAAGCAACACCTGCGGCGCAAGATCTACGCCTGCACCTCGTCGGTGGGCCCGGGGGCGGCGAACATGCTGACCGCCGCGGCGACCGCGACCGCCAACCGCATTCCCTTGTTACTGCTGCCCGGCGATGTCTACGCCAGCCGCCAGCCCGACCCGGTGCTGCAACAGATCGAGCAGTTCCACGACCTGAGCATCAGCACCAACGATGCCTTCAAGGCGGTGAGCAAATACTGGGACCGCATCAACCGCCCCGAGCAGTTGATGACCGCGGCGATCCACGCCATGCGCGTGCTCACCGACCCGGCGGAAACCGGCGCGGTGACCCTGGCCTTGCCCCAGGATGTGCAGGCCGAGGCCTACGATTACCCGGATTACTTCCTGCAAAAACGCGTGCACCGCATCGAGCGCCGGCCGGCCACCGCGGCCATGCTCGAGGATGCCGTGGCGGCCTTTGCCGGCAAGCGCAAGCCGCTGATCGTTTGTGGCGGCGGGGTCAAGTACTCCGGGGCCAACGAGGCGCTGCTGGCCTTCGCCGAAAGCTTCGGCATTCCCTTCGCCGAAACCCAGGCCGGCAAGAGCGCGGTGGTCTCCAGCCACCCGCTGAATGTCGGCGGCATCGGCGAGACCGGTTGTCTGGCGGCCAACCTGCTGGCGAAAGAGGCGGACCTGATCATCGGCATCGGCACCCGCTACAGCGATTTCACCACTGCCTCGAAGTCGCTGTTCCGCGCCGATGCGCAGTTTCTCAACCTCAATATCAGCCCCTGCGATGCGCTGAAGCTCGACGGCGTGCAGCTGCTGGCGGATGCCCGGGAAGGCCTGAACCGGTTGGCCGAAGCCCTGGCGCGCAGCGACTACCAGGCCGCCTGGGGCGAACAGATCGGCCAGGCGCGGGCGCAGCTGGACGCGGAGGTGGACCGGGTCTATCAGGTCGAATACCACGCCGATGGCTTTGTCCCGGAGATTAACGACCATATGGACCCGGCGGTGCTGCGCGAATTTATCGAGCTGACCGGTTCCTGCCTGACCCAGAGCCAGGTGCTGGGGGTGCTCAACCAGACCCTGGGCGACGACGCGGTGATAGTCGCCGCCGCAGGCAGCCTGCCTGGCGACCTGCAACGCAGCTGGCGCAGCAAGGGGGTCAACACCTATCACGTCGAGTACGGCTATTCCTGCATGGGCTACGAGGTCAACGCGGCCCTGGGGGTCAAGCTCGCCGAGCCCCAGCGCGAGGTCTATGCCCTGGTGGGCGACGGCTCCTACCTGATGCTGCATTCGGAGCTGGCCACCTCGATCCAGGAGCGGCGCAAGATCAACGTGGTGCTGCTGGACAACATGACCTTCGGCTGCATCAACAACCTGCAGATGGAACACGGCATGGACAGCTTCGGCACCGAGTTCCGTTTCCGCAACCCCGAGACCGGCAAGCTCGACGGCGGCTTCGTGCCGGTGGACTTCGCCATGAGCGCGGCGGCCTATGGCTGCAAGACCTACAAGGTCAAGACCGTGGCAGAGCTGCGGGCGGCCCTGGCCGATGCGCGGACCCAGAGCGTGTCGACCCTGATCGATATCAAGGTCCTGCCCAAGACCATGATCCACAAGTACCTGTCCTGGTGGCGGGTCGGGGTGGCGCAGGTGTCCACCAGTGCCCGTACCGACGCGGTGGCCAAACAACTCAACGAACGCCTGGCCAAGGCCCGGCAGTACTGATTGCTCTCAAACGAACAACAACAGGAGTAGCACCATGTCTTTGAAACTGGGCGTCATCGGTACCGGGGCCATCGGCCAGGACCATATCCGTCGTTGCAGCCAGACCCTGCTGGGCAGCCAGGTGGTGGCGGTCACCGACATCAATCTTGCGCAGGCGGCGAAGGTGGTGGCCGAGCTGAAGATCGCCGCCGAGGTGTATCCCGACGGCCATGCGTTGATCAAGGCGCCGGAAGTCGAGGCGGTGCTGGTCACCTCCTGGGGGCCGAGCCATGAAGAGTTCGTCCTGGCCGCCATCGCCGCCGGCAAGCCGGTGTTCTGCGAGAAACCGCTGGCGGTGACCGCCGCCGGCTGCCGCAAGATCGTCGAGGCCGAGATGGCCCACGGCAAGCGCCTGGTCCAGGTCGGCTTTATGCGCCCCTACGATGCCGGCTACCGTGCGCTGAAGGCGGTGATCGACAGCGGCCGGATTGGCGAACCGCTGATGCTGCACTGCGCCCACCGCAACCCGCGGGTCGGCGAGAACTACAAGACCGACATGGCGATCACCGACACCCTGATTCATGAACTGGACGTGCTGCGCTGGCTGCTGGCCGACGACTATGTGTCGGTGCAGGTGGTGTTCCCGCGCAAGTCGAGCAAGGCGTTGGCGCACCTGCGCGACCCGCAAGTGGTGCTGCTGGAAACCGCCAAGGGCACGCGCATTGACGTCGAGGTGTTCGTCAACTGCCAGTACGGCTACGACATCCAGTGCGAAGTGGTGGGCGAAACCGGCATTGCCAGGTTGCCGGAGCCGTCCCAGGTGCAATTGCGCAGCGAGGCCAAGCTGTCCAACACGATCCTGATGGACTGGAAGGACCGCTTTATCGCCGCCTATGACGTCGAGCTGCAGGCCTTTATCGACGGCGTGCGGGCCGGGCAGGTCGGAGGGCCTTCGGCCTGGGACGGCTATGCCGCGGCGGTGGCCGCCGATGCCTGCATCGAGGCGCAGAACAGCGGGCAGATCGTCAAGGTCGAGCAACCGCCGCGCCCGGCGTTCTATGGCTGAACCCTCTTCTGCATCTTCTGTAGGAGCGAAGCTTGCTCGCGATGAGCCTGAGAGCGCCGCGTTTATCCAGAAAGTACGCGGCATCGTTAACCTCCATCGCGGGCAATCGAGCGTCGACCGGCCGCTCCTACAGGTTGCACAACAACCCTGTAGCCGCTGCCGAAGGCTGCGATCGCGACCGAAGGGCGCGCAAGGCCTCAAGATCGCTGAAGGCCTTCGGCCTTATCGCAGCCTGCGGCAGCGGCTACAGGTCACCACTTCAGATTCGGGGAGAACATAAAAATGCGTATCGCACTGGACCCCTACATGTACCGCCACCTGCCGCTGGGCCAGATGACCGACAAGGCCGCCGAACTGGGTTATCAGTACATCGAGCTGTCGCCGCGCGAGGATTTCCTGCCGTTCTACAAGGCGCCACGGGTCGACCGGGCGCGGATCAAGACGTTTCGCAAGGCCCTCAGCGACAGCGGGGTGCAGCTCTCTTCGCTGTTGCCGATGTACCACTGGGCCGCCGCCGACGAAGGCTTGCGCGTGGCGGCGGTGCGCAACTGGAAGCGGGCGATCCAGATCGCCGTGGAAATGGACTGCGAGCTGGTCAACAGCGAATTCACCGGCCAGTCGGACAACCCGCTGGTGTGCGAGAACCAGTTCATGCGTTCCATGGACGAGTTGATCCCGGAGTTCGAGCGCGAGGGCATCAAGCTGGATATCCAGGCCCACCCCTATGATTTCTGCGAGCGCAACAACGAGTCGGTGGACATCATCCGCGGTTTCGACCGGGACTGGATCAACTACCTGTACGCGGCGCCGCACACCTTTTTCTACGACGACGGCAAGGGCGACATCGCCTCGATGCTCAAGTACGCGGGCAGCAAGCTCAGCCACCTGATCATCGCCGACACCTACAACCACAAGGCGTCTTCGAGCCTGCGCTATATCGTCAACCCGCCGGGCGTCACCGCCACCGTGCACCAACACCTGGACATCGGCCAGGGCGAGGTGGACTGGACGGCGTTCTTCGATACCCTGCGCGAGATCCAGTTCGACGGCATCGCCACGGTCTCGGTGTTCGCCTGGGAAGACCGCCCGGACGAGTCCAACCGGATGATGCTGGAGCGGGTCAGCAGCGAGCTGTGCCGCTGACACAAACGCAGCCCTGTAGCCGCTGGCGCAGCCTGCGATCGACCACGCAGTGGTCGCAATTACGGCGCATGCGGTCTTTCAGTTCGATTCGCGCCGGCCAGTTTTGCGAGGACGTTGTCCTCGATCGCAGGCTGCGCCAGCGGCTACAGGGCTAGATCGAGTTCTATATAAGGAGGGCTTTGCGATGCGCATTGGTTTGGTGGGTTACGGCCATGGTGGCCGACATTTTCACGCGCCGCTGATTGCCAGCCTGCCCGGCGCGACCTTCGTCGGCGTGGTCACCCTGTCGGCCGAGCGCCGGCAGCTGCTGGCGGCGGAGCACCCCGGGGTGCGGGCCTTCGACAGCATCGAGCAACTGGTCGCGGCCGGGATCGACGGGCTGGTGATTTCCACCCCGCTGGAGGGCCGTGCGGCGCTGGTGCTGGAAGCCATCGAGCGCGGTGTCCCGGTGGTCAGCGACAAACCCTTCGCCAGCGACCTCGAACAGGCCAAGGCGCTGATCGAGGCCGCGCAAACCCGTCGGGTGCCGCTGAGTGTGTACATGAACCGGCGCTGGGACTCGGACTTCCTCACCCTGCGCAAGCTGATCGCCAGCGGTGCCCTGGGCAGCGTCAGCCGCTTCGAGTCGCGGGTCGAGCGTTATGTGCCGCAGGCCGTGGGCAATACCAGCGGCGGTGGGTTTCTGCGCGACCTCGGCAGCCATCTGGTGGACCAGGCCTTGCAACTGTTCGGCCCGGTGACCCGGGTCTACGCCGAATTGCAGTACACCCCCCAGGCGCCGACCTGCGACCACGGGTTTTTCCTCGCCCTGAGCCACGCCAATGGCGTGGTTTCACACGTGTCCGGTAGTTGTCTGCAGAATTGCCAGGGGCCACGGTTCCGGGTCAGCGGTTCGGCCGGCAGTTATACGGTCGAGGGCCTGGACGGCCAGGAGCAGGCGCTGGTCGCCGGCCTGTCGCCGCAGACCGAGGGCGAGCGCTGGGGCGTCGAGGAACACCGGCGCTGGGGCTGGTTCGAGCAGGGCGAGATCCGTGAGCGGGTGGCTTCCGAGCGGGGCGACTGGTTGCAGTTCTATAAACAGTGGCAGGCGGCGCTGCAAGGGCAGGGGCCGCTGCCGGTGACCGCGGCCGAGGCCCTGGCCACCACCCGCGTGCTGGACGCCGCGCGCCTGAGCTGGCGCCAGCGCCAGGTGGTGGAAATGGCCGATTTCCGGTTGCAGAATGAATTTGGAATAAAATTCTAAAATGAGTTGATATAGAAATTATTTTCTAATAAAGTCATTTCCAGGTTGCCGACTAGCAGGGTTTCGCCAGCGCCACAGGCCGATTTCAGATCCGCCTTGAACCGAGTGAAACCCGCCAACAAAAACAAAACAGGTACCGTCGATGAAAACCTTCAGTTCCGTTGTGCACCTGCTTCGCCGCGCATTGCCGCGCCGCCATCCATTGTCCAGTCGGACACCCCGCCAAACACCCCGGCATGCCTTTGTCGTCCAGTCCCTGGTCCGCCTGCTTTGCGTCGAACGCAAGGGCGCGCTGGTGTGCTGCATGCCCGGCGCGCCGATCGTGCGTCTGCCTCACTGAGTGGTTTCTGCGCCTTATCCATAAAACCTACAAGAATGTGGAGAAAGACCTTTCATGAAGACCAAGACCCGTTTCGCCACGCTTGCCCTGTCCCTGCTGCTGGGCAGCGGCACGGCGTTCGCCGACCTGAAGATCGGCGTGAGCATGTCGCAGTTCGACGACACCTGGCTGACCTACCTGCGTGAATCCATGGACCACAAAGCCAAGTCGCTGCCGGACGGCGTCACGCTGCAGTTCGAGGACGCCCGGGCCGATGTGGTCAAGCAACTGAGCCAGGTGGAAAGCTTTATCAGCCAGAAGGTCGACGCCATCGTGGTCAACCCGGTGGACACCGCGGCGACCCGCAAGATCACCGAAGCGGCGGTCAAGGCCGGGATTCCGCTGGTCTACGTCAACCGCCGGCCGGACGACCTGAACCTGCCCAAGGGCGTGGTCACCGTGGCCTCCAACGACCTGGAAGCCGGGCAGATGCAGATGCAGTACCTGGCCGACAAGATGGGCGGCAAGGGCGAGGTGGTGATCCTGCTGGGCGACCTGGCGAACAACTCCACCACCAACCGCACCAAGGGCGTCAAGGACGTGCTGGCCAAGTACCCGGGGATCAAGGTCGAGCAGGAACAGACCGGGATCTGGCTGCGGGACAAGGCCATGACCCTGGTCAACGACTGGCTGACCCAGGGCCGCCAGTTCGATGCGGTGGTGGCCAACAACGATGAAATGGCCATCGGCGCCGCCATGGCGCTGAAACAGGCCGGGGTGGAGAAGGGCAGTGTGCTGATCGCCGGGGTCGACGGTACGCCCGATGGCCTGCGCGCGGTGCAGAAGGGCGACCTGGCGGTCTCGGTGTTCCAGGATGCCAAGGGCCAGGCCGACGGCTCGATCGACACTGCGGTGAAGATGGCCAAGCACGAGCCGGTGGAGCAGGCGGTGTGGGTGCCGTATCGCCTGATCACCCCGGAAAACGTCGCCCAGTTCAAATAAGCCCGGTTCAAACAGCCCGTCCGTTCCATCAACAACCATAAGCCGGCGGGGTGGCCCAGCTGCCCTGCGGATGGAGTACCTGATCATGTTCGCTTCAGCGACTGCTTCGAGCATCCCGACGGCGGCTATGCAGCCCGCCGCTCAGTCTGCCCAGTCTGTGTCCGAGCAGCAGCCTTACCTGCTGGAAGTCATCAACGTCAGCAAGGGTTTCCCCGGGGTTGTCGCCCTGTCCGATGTGCAGCTGCGGGTGCGCCCCGGCACGGTGCTGGCGCTGATGGGGGAGAACGGCGCGGGCAAGTCGACCCTGATGAAAATCATCGCCGGGATCTACCAGCCGGACGCCGGCGAGCTGCGCCTCAAGGGCCAGCGGGTGAATTTCGAGACGCCGCTGGCGGCCTTGCAGGCGGGGATCGCGATGATCCACCAGGAGCTCAACCTGATGCCGCACATGAGCATCGCCGAGAACATCTGGATCGGCCGCGAGCAGCTCAACGGCCTGCACATGGTCGATCACCGCGAGATGCACCGCTGCACCGCGCTGTTGCTGGAACGCCTGCGCATCAACCTCGACCCCGAGGAGCAGGTGGGCAACCTGAGCATCGCCGAGCGGCAGATGGTGGAGATCGCCAAGGCGGTGTCCTACGACTCCGACATCCTGATCATGGACGAGCCGACCTCGGCCATTACCGAGAAAGAGGTGGCGCACCTGTTCTCGATCATCGCCGACCTCAAGGCCCAGGGTAAGGGCATCATCTATATCACCCACAAGATGAACGAAGTGTTCGCCATCGCCGATGAAGTGGCGGTGTTCCGCGACGGCGCCTACATCGGCCTGCAACGGGCCGACAGCATGGACGGCGACAGCCTGATCTCGATGATGGTCGGCCGCGAACTGAGCCAGCTGTTCCCGGTGCGCGAGAAACCCATAGGCAATCTGCTGATGTCGGTGCGCGACCTGCGCCTGGACGGGGTGTTCGAGGGTGTCTCCTTCGACCTGCACGCCGGGGAGATCCTTGGCATCGCCGGGCTGATGGGCTCGGGGCGCACCAACGTGGCCGAGACGATTTTCGGCATCACCCCCAGCGACGGCGGCGAGATCCGCCTCGACGGCCAGCCGGTGCGCATCAGCGATCCGCACATGGCCATCGAGAAGGGGTTTGCCCTGTTGACCGAAGACCGCAAGCTCAGCGGCCTGTTTCCCTGCCTGTCGGTCCTGGAAAACATGGAGATGGCGGTGCTGCCGCACTATGCCGGCAACGGTTTCATCCAGCAGAAAGCCCTGCGCGCCCTGTGCGAGGACATGTGCAAGAAGCTGCGGGTCAAGACCCCGTCCCTGGAGCAGTGCATCGACACCCTGTCCGGCGGCAACCAGCAGAAGGCCTTGCTCGCGCGCTGGCTGATGACCAACCCGCGGGTGCTGATCCTCGACGAACCGACCCGCGGCATCGACGTCGGCGCCAAGGCCGAGATCTACCGGCTGATCGCCTACCTCGCCGGCGAAGGCATGGCGGTGATCATGATTTCCTCGGAGCTGCCGGAAGTGCTGGGCATGAGCGACCGGGTGATGGTCATGCACGAGGGCGAACTGATGGGCACCCTCGACCGCGGCGAAGCGACCCAGGAGAAGGTCATGCAACTGGCTTCCGGGATGTCCCTGGTCCACTAGCCGGTAAACGTATCACGGCCGCCGGCGAGGTGTGTTCGCCGCCGGCCATACAAGAAGAAGGTGAAGGCTTATGAACGCGATACTGGAAAACAAACCCGCGGCGGCGCCAGCCAGAACGCGCCGGCGCCTGCCCACCGAGCTGAGCATCTTCCTGGTGCTGATCGGCATCGGCCTGGTGTTCGAGCTGTTCGGCTGGATTGTGCGCGACCAGAGCTTCCTGATGAATTCCCAGCGCCTGGTGCTGATGATCCTGCAGGTGTCGATCATCGGCCTGCTGGCCATCGGCGTGACCCAGGTGATCATCACCACCGGCATCGACCTGTCGTCCGGCTCGGTGCTGGCGCTGTCGGCGATGATCGCCGCCAGCCTGGCGCAGACCTCGGACTTCACCCGCGCGGTGTTCCCGTCGCTGACCGACCTGCCGGTATGGATCCCGGTGGTGGCCGGGCTGGGGGTAGGGCTGCTGGCGGGGGCGATCAACGGTAGCATCATTGCGATTACCGGCATCCCGCCCTTTATCGCCACCCTCGGCATGATGGTCTCGGCGCGCGGCCTGGCGCGTTACTACACCGAAGGCCAGCCGATCAGCATGCTCTCGGATTCCTACACGGCCATCGGCCACGGCGCGATGCCGGTGATCATCTTCCTGGTGGTGGCGGTGATCTTCCATATCGCCCTGCGCTACACCAAGTACGGCAAGTACACCTATGCCATCGGCGGCAACATGCAGGCGGCGCGGACCTCGGGGATCAACGTCAAGCGCCACCTGGTGATCGTCTACAGCATCGCCGGGCTGCTGGCGGGGCTGGCCGGGGTGGTGGCCTCGGCGCGGGCGGCGACCGGGCAGGCGGGCATGGGTATGTCCTATGAACTGGACGCCATCGCCGCGGCGGTGATCGGCGGCACCAGCCTGGCCGGCGGCGTGGGGCGCATCACCGGCACCGTGATCGGCGCGCTGATCCTCGGGGTGATGGCCAGCGGTTTCACCTTCGTCGGCGTCGATGCCTACATCCAGGACATCATCAAGGGCCTGATCATCGTGGTGGCGGTGGTCATCGACCAGTACCGCAACAAGCGCAAGCTCAAGCGCTGATCTCTCTGCTTTTCTGTAGGAGCGAGCTTGCTCGCGATGGCGGTCAACGATAACGCGTAGGGTCTGATGGAAACGCGGTGCATTGACGCCCATCGCGAGCAAGCTCGCTCCTACAGGGAAGCGTGCAGAATCCCGGCAGCGGCAGGTCTTTTTCGGGCCTGCCGCTGCCGTTTGTCTTCTAAAAGACCCCGACCGATGGAATTTCTTGTTATAAACGCACTCCGATAACCGCCGCCAAAGCCAGCCCTGGCGGGCTTTCAGGGCTTATCAGACAAATCTGATGTCATTTCAGTTGCTGACGCCTCGAACCGGCCTTAGACTGCCGCCCCTCGTAAATTGAGTGCCGGGTGGCGCTTGGAATGTATGGCGCCTTTCCGATGCCCCGAAAGGGGGCACGGAAAACAGCTTTAATTCGCCTTAATGCACGTATTTTTTATAGAGAAATCAATGACAAAGGAAAAGTTGCTGGCCATGCCGGCGGATGACTACATGAACGCCGAGCAGCTGGCTTTTTTCACTGAGCTGTTGCAGGCCATGAAGGTCGAAACCCACGAGCGCATCGAACAGAACCGAATCGCCATTGAGAGCCTGGACACCCCGGCCGACCCTGCCGACGCGGCTTCCGTAGAGGAAGAGCGGACCTGGCTGGTCAACGCTATCGACCGCGACCAGCGCATGCTGCCGCAGCTGGAGCAGGCCCTGGGCCGTATCGGCGACGACAGCTTCGGCTGGTGCGACGACAGCGGCGAGCCGATCGGCCTGAAACGCCTGCTGATCAGCCCGACCACCAAGTACTGCATCGAAGCTCAGGAACGTCACGAGCAGATCGACAAGCACCAGCGTCAGGCCTGATCGCCAAGACTTCTTCCCCTCGCGGGCAAGCCCCATCCCAAGGTCGTCGAGACGCCTGGGATCGGAGGCTTGCCCGCGAGTCGTTTGTGGGCGTCTTTAAAGCCCGCGCATTTCTATTGATCTGCTGCAAAGCTGCGACTAATGGACCATGGATAATGGCTTTTTAGTGGCGTTCAATGCAGGCCAAATAATTAGAAAAGCGTGGGGTAATCCAGATGACGCAAGACGGATCTTCGCCGGCTGCCATGGCGCAACCGCTGCCGACAGGCCAAAACACCCGGCGCTGGCAGGTTCCAGCCCTGCAAAGCAGCGCCTTGCTGCTAGTGCTGTATGCCCTGTCCCAGGGGCTGCTTGCTTTCTACCTCGCCGTGTCGCTGATGCTGCTGATCGTCTGGCTGCCGCTCTTGCGCAGGTCCAAGGCCGCAGCGCCGGCGGACAGCGTCGATAACCGCGAGATCGCCGCGCTGACGCGCGACCTGTCCTGCAGCACCAGCCATAACGCACTGTCGGCCGCCGGCGTGGCCTATTCGGTCCGGCAACTGGCCGGGCGGGTGCAGTCGCAGCTGGACTCGGCGGCGCGCATCGTCAGCAGTGCCGAGGCGATGATCCACACCGAGCAATTGGCCGCGCAGCTCAGCCAGCAGGCCCTGAGCGCCGCCAGCGAAGCCCATCGCAGCAGCGCCGAAGGCAGCACAGTGCTGGGTGAATCCATCACCCGCATGCACCGCCTCAGCCAAAGCGCCAACGACAGCCGGCAACTGATCGAAGCCCTGAGCCAGCGCAGTGAAGACATCCAGCGGGTGGCGCTGGTGATCCAGTCGATCGCCAGCCAGACCAACCTGCTGGCGCTGAATGCCGCCATCGAGGCGGCGCGGGCCGGTGAGCATGGCCGCGGGTTCGCCGTGGTGGCCGATGAAGTGCGCGGCCTGGCCGGGCGCACGGCCACCGCCACCGACGAGGTCGGGGTGATGGTCGGCGATATCCAGCAGCGCACGGCCCAGGTGGTGGAGCAGATCCGCCAGCTGTCCAGCGACCTGAACACCGGGGTCGAGCAGGTCGAGTCCACCGGCCAGCACCTGCAGAACATCGCCCGGCTGGCGGCCGGGGTGGAAAGCCAGGTCGGCGAGATCGCCCGCGGCGCCGAGACCAACCGCCAGCAACTGGACAGCCTGTTCCATGCCGTGGAGCAGGTGCGTGGCGACCTGGCGGTGAGCGACCAGCAGACCCGCCGCCTGGCCGAGGCGGCGGCGCAGATGGAAGGGCAGGCGGAGATCATCAGCGAACGCCTGGCCGAGGTCGGCCTGGATGACTACCACCAGCGCATCTACGACCTGGCCCAGGAAGGCGCCCGGCGCATCGCCGAGCAGTTCGAGGCGGATCTTGCGGCCAACCGTATCAGCCTCGACGACCTGTTCGACCGCAGCTACCAGCCGATCGCCAATACCCAGCCGGTGAAATACCAGACCCGCTTCGACCGTTACGCCGATCAGGTGCTGCCGGCGATCCAGGAACCGTTGCTGGCGCGTCACGAAGGCCTGGTGTTCGCCATCGCCTGCACGCCCCAGGGCTACGTGCCGACCCACAACCAGGCGTTTTCCCGGCCGCTGACCGGCGACCCGCAGGTGGATACCCTGCACAACCGCACCAAGCGCAAGTTCGAGGACCGCACCGGCCTGCGTTGTGGCAGCCACCAGCAGCCGCTGTTGCTGCAAACCTACACCCGCGATACCGGCGAGTTGATGCACGATTTGTCGGTGCCGATCAGGGTCAAGGGCCGGCATTGGGGCGGCCTGCGCCTGGGCTACAAACCGGAGCAGACCGCCGCGGCCGCGCGTGGCTGAGCCTGGACAGGGGCCGGCCATTGTTACCGGCCCTGCAACGAAGCTGTGCAGGAGATGGCTTTTTCCCAGCATGGGAACTCATTAGTATGAGCGACATTGTTAGCTAGCTAACTAGTTACCAGGAGAAGTCCTCATGCAAAGCAAAGTCGATGTCGCAGTGATGATTGGTAGCGGTGTACCGGCCACCTTTCGCGCGGTCGGGCTGAATGTGTGCTGGGTCGTGCTGGTCAATGGCGAGCGCCGCGGCGCGCCGTTCGCCAGCCGCGACGAAGCCCTGGAGTGCCAGGCGTCCTGGCTGGCCCAGCTGGCGCGGGACAGGGTCGGGCACCCGCTGTTCAGTCGTTCGGCCTGACGGCGCAGGCACCCGCGCCTTCAGACCTCGCTGCCGATCACCGCGCTTTCGGCCTGGAACAGCGCCACCTGGGCCATCGACAAGGCGCTGCTGGCGGCCTGCGCCTGGGCCCGGGCGGCGGACAATGCCTGCATGTGCGCGTCGGTTGTGCGATGCCGGGCGGCGCTTTGCACCATCGCCAGGCGCTCGTTGGCCTTGCGCAGCCGTTGCTGCAGTTGTTCGATCTGTTTGCGCAGCAGCTTGATGCGTTTCTTTTTCGCTTCGAGCACGCCGTCGGGCGCGGCATTGGTCGCTCGGGTGATCGCGGTGCGCAGGTCAAACGGATCGCTCGCCGGGCTTTCGCTGGCCGCCGCGCCGGGCAGGGCGAACTCGGCCAGGGAAGGCAGGCGGGCCGGTGGGTTGAGGTCGATCATCATGGCGCTCTTTATCGGAAGGCTCGCCAATATGTCGGTCGGGCGCGGCAATCCTTTATTGCCGTTCAGAGGTTCAGGGCGCCCTGTTCGACAGCCTGCTTGAGGGCGCGGGCGGCGTCCTTGGCGGCGGCTTCGGCCAGTTCCGCGGTCTTGAACCAGCGGTCCTTTTCCACCTGGTGGCAGCGCACGGTGCGCAGCGGTGGCTTGGCGCGCATCACGATCACGGCCTGGAACTCGCCCTCGACATCCCGGGCCTCGCCATGGATGAAAAACTCGCCTATATCGAATTCCGTCACGTCCGACTTTCCCCTGGAAATTATGCTGGTGAAGCCTGGCCGGTGGCCGGCTTCAAGGTCGCGGCAGTATGGCAGTTGTTGCCGGTCGATGGCTGAGTTAAGTCACGCAAGTGGCTGACCGGCAGGGTGAAAGAGGTTTTTTCAGCGATTTGCTAACGCATGGGTTGCTCTGAATACATAAAGTTGCTCTAGAATTGCCCCGGCAGTCAGAGATTGATGTTTACCTGCAGCACTCCCGTCCCATTAAGGGTGACGAAAGGATCGTGAGGTTTTCCGATCGACAGTGAGTGCGCAGCTTTCTCGGCGGGCTGGAACCACTTCTTCTGCGCTTGATGCGGGCCAAACGGTCCGGTAGTCCTTCCGGTTTTTCTGGGGAGGGGCGCTCCGGTGTTTGCGCCTACGCGTTGGCGGGTGGTGCTTTTTCGGATTGTTTTCATGTGGAGTCACGGCGCCGGTTCGGCCGCCTTTTTCTGCTGTCCGTCGTTTACGCGGGCAGAGTCATTTTCAGTTTCGGGGATCTTTCCTTGGCAGTAAGTAATCTTGATATGCACGCGTTGTTCGTCCTGGGCGACTTGCGCGCAAAGTTGGTCAAACAGTTCCAGTCGCGTTTCGTCTACATCACCGAACAGACGCCGGAAGGCATTTACGTCGCTGAAATCGACACCGAGACGGCGCTGGTCGTGGACGACAAGCCGCGCCTGGAACTCAAGGTCGGCGACCATTTCCGCGCCGCGGTCCTGCCCAGCCGTGAGGGCGGCAAGTTCGAAATCCGGTTTCGCGAGATCAAGCTGGCCGTCTACGGCCTGGGCGAGTACGCCTTTGTCAGCACCGCCGACGGCCACGCCATCCTGTTCAAGGAAGGCCACAGCGTGGTGACGGTATTCGCCGCCAACCAGCAGTTGCAGGAAGGCCTGACCAAGACCCTGAAAGCCGTGACCGGCAAGGCCGCCAAATGGCGCAAGGGTGAACTGGTGAGCTTCAAGGCCAGCGAGTGAGCCGCGCCGAATTCCACCAGCAGCATCTTGCGCGCGCCCGCGCCGAGGCCCAGCGCCTGTTCGAACGCAAGGCCGTGCTGCAAGGTGCCTGGCTGGCCTGGGTGGCCTCGCAGCTGTATGTCCTGAAACCGGCGGCATACGCCAGCATGGTGCGCCGCGAGTTGCAGCGCCTGCAGGAGCAGGGCGAAAACTGAAGCCCCCTCGAAAGCAGGAACCTCTACTACAGTCAGATGACTCAATTAGTCAGAGGCTTGCGGTCCCAAACCGCGAGACCATCCTGCAACGCTGTGAACAGCCAAAGAGGCACAGGCATGAAAGGACTGCGGACACTGCTGGGCGGCGCGCTGCTTGGCTTGGGTATTTTGCTGGCGCCCGCCGGCGCCTCGGCGGCACCGTCGGTACAGCCGGCACAGGCGCCGATCCACTTCGCCGACCTGAACTGGGAAAGCGGCAGCCTGATCACCGATATCCTGCGCACCATCGTCGAGAAGGGTTACGGCCTGCCGACCGACACCTTGCCGGGCACCACCATCACCCTGGAAACCGCGCTGGCCAATAACGATATCCAGGTCATCGGCGAAGAGTGGGCCGGACGCAGCCCGGTGTGGGTCAAGGCCGAGGCCGAGGGCAAGGTGGCGGCTCTGGGCGACACGGTGAAGGGCGCGACCGAAGGCTGGTGGGTGCCGGAATACGTGGTCAAGGGCGACCCGGCCAAGGGCATCAAGCCGCTGGCGCCGGGCCTGCGCAGCGTCACGGACCTCAAACGCTACAAGGACGTATTCAAGGACCCGGAAAGCCCGGGCAAGGGGCGCTTTCTCAACAGCCCCATCGGCTGGACCTCGGAAGTGGTGAACAAGCAGAAGCTCAAGGCCTATGGCCTGACCGACAGCTATGTGAATTTCCGCAGCGGTTCCGGCGCGGCGCTGGACGCCGAGATCACTTCATCGATCCGTCGCGGCCAGCCGGTCCTGTTCTACTACTGGTCGCCGACCCCGTTGCTCGGCCGCTTCAAGCTGATCCAGCTGGAGGAGCCGCCGTTCGATGCCGAGGCCTGGAAAACCCTGACCGACGCCGAGCACCCCAATCCACGCCCCACGCGCTCGCTGGCCTCGAAGCTGTCGATTGGCGTGTCCACACCGTTCCAGCAGCAGTACCCGCAGATCGCCGAGTTCTTCGGCAAGGTCGATTTGCCGATCGAAGCGCTGAACAAGGCCCTGGCCGAGATGAGCGAGAAGCACACGCCGCCCCGGGAGGCGGCGCGGGCATTCCTCAAGGCGCATCCGGACGTGTGGCGGGCGTGGTTGCCCGGGGATGTGGCGGACAAGGTCAGCGCCAGCCTGGATTGAGGGGCTGGGGAGATCGCTATCGCGAGCCAGCTCGCTTCTACAGGGTTACGCGAACTGTAGGAGCAAGCTGGCTCGCGATGCCTTTAGAAGCGGCTTTGCACCGCCAGCTCGAAGGTCCGCGGCGTACCCAGGTAGTAAGCCGGCGACACATGGGCGAACTCGGCGTAGACCTCGTTGGTCAGGTTGCGCACCCGCCCGGTGATCGAGGTGTGGCTGTCGAGCTGGTAGGTCAGGAAGGTGCCGTACAGGGTGTAGGAGGGCACAGTCATGGTATTGGCCGTGTCGGCGTACACCGAGGCCACATAACGCGCATCGACCCCGGTCTGCCACTGCGGCGCCAGGTCATAGGTCAGCCACAGGTTGCCGACCCGGTCCGGCACGTTGGTCGGGGTATTGCCCTTGCGGGACACCACCACGCCCGCGGCGTTCTTCTCGGTGAACTCATCGTACTGCGCATCGACCCAGGCGAAGTTGCCCTCGAGCAGCAGCTTCGGGGTGACCCGCAGCGAGCTGGCCACCTCGATGCCCCTGGAGGTCTGCTGGCCCACCGGGATGCTCAGGGTCGGGTCCAGCGGGTCGGTCACCGCGAAGTCCTTGCGCTCGATGCGGTAGGCCGCCAGGGTCGCCGAGCCGCGGCCGTCCAGGTAATCGAACTTGCTGCCCACTTCCCATTGCTTGCCCGTGGAGACATCGAAGTCCTGGGTGGCGCTGTTGGGCTGTTCGGCGGCAGTGCTGTATTGCACGTAGACGTTGGCACTGGGCAGGAACTGGTAAGTCAGGCCGACCCGGCCGGTGAACGGCTCCCATCTGCGCTTGAGGTGCCGCGGGTTGCTCGCCGTCACCTGGCGATGGTTGGTCACGTCCAGGTCGATGTGGTCGTAGCGCAGGCCGCTGAGCAGGGTCAGCCGGTCGGTCAGGGCCAGGCGATTCTCGACGAACAGCGCCTGGGTGGTGACCTCGTTGGTCTTGTCGGCGACAAAGCCCTGGCGGGTGCCCGGCAGGTCGTAGAAATGCCCCGGCTGGTAGTTGTTCGGGTCGACGCTGTTGGCCGCCTTGACGTTCAGCGGCGAGTTGGTGGTGCGGTTGACCTTGTACTCGAAGCCGCCGGACCAGGTTGTGTCGAGGCCGAAGATCGAGCTGTCGTGGCGCAGCTCGAACTGGTTGCCGTTCTGCTCGCCCTGGTGCCGCACCTGATAGGCCGTGGAGCGGTTCACCGCGCTGTTGTCAGCGTTGTACTGGTAGGTTTCCAGGTTGCGGTAATCGCGCTGGCTGTCCAGGTGATAGAGGGTGTTGCGCAGGCTGGTGCTGTCGTTGATCCGGTAGTCGACGATCGAGCGCACCCAGATCGTGCGCTGCTCGTAGCGGCCGTCCTCGACGTTGTAGTTGTTGAAGCGGTTGTGCTTGTCGATCTTCAACTCGCCGGCCTTGGGGTTGAGCACCGGGGTGCCCCAGTACGGGCTGTCCTCGTGTTCGTCCTGGTATTCCACGGCCAGGGTGTGGGACAGGTTCGGCGTCAGGTCGCTGAGCAGGGAAAACGCCAGGCTCCAGGCATCGCGTTCCTGGCGGTCGATGTAGCCGTTGCTGGTGTTATGGCTGACGTCGAGGCGGGCGTAGTGCTGCACCTCGTCGCCGGCCTCGCTTAGGGCGTGGTTGAGGCCGAAGGCGGTTTGCGTGGTGTCGTAGCTGCCGTAGCTGACCCGGCCCTCGATGGCCCGCTCCTGGCGGTCGGCCAGCTTGGTCACGTAGTTCAGCGAACCACCCACGGAGCCTGCACCGTTGACCAGCGAGGAGGGGCCGCCGAGCAGTTCGACCCGGTCATAGATCCAGGCGTCCACCGGTCGCGCCAGACCGCTGGACACGTTGATGCCGTTGAACATCTGGGTGATCTGGCTATTGCTGAAACCACGGTAGGAGACAAAACCGCCGAATCCCGGCGGGGCGCTGGCATTGACCCCGGGCAGGGTGTTGGCGGCGTCCTGGAAGTTCTGCGCGCCGCGCCGCTCGATATCGTTGCGGTTGGCCACGGCCACCGAGGCCGGAGTTTCGCGGACGCTCAGGCCCAGGCGCGAGGCCATGCCGCTGGACTGGTCGAGGGCCAGGCCGGGTTCGGCGGGTTGCTCGCCGTCGATGGTGATCGGCGCCAGGTCGACGCTGGATTGCGCCCAGGCGCTGACGGACAGGCAGCCACACAGGCTGGCCAGCAGGGGAATGTGTTTCATCGGTAGATCCTGAATGCTTGGCTAGGAAGCAGCCCACGAACAAACACCGTGGGTTAAGGCACGGGGCGGGCTGATGACAAGGGCGAAAGACTCAGGCGAAGGCGGGCGGCGCGCGCGGGTGGGCCGCGGGCCAGGTGAAGCGGGTGGGGACGTCGGCGGTGGCGCGCGGCGCCAGCGGCGGGCTGTGGTGCTGCGGCAGGATCGCCAGGGTCAGGCTGGAGTTGAACGCCGGGCCCATGCCGCCGGTGGAACACAGCGGGCAACCGAAGGCCTTGGACAGGGTCGGCAGCGATTCGTCGACCGGGTTGGAGGAGGCCGGCGCCTGGGTGCGCGGATCCACCGTACAGAACTGGCCGCCGATACCGTTGAGCTGCTGGCCGACCATTTGCCCGTGGCCGATGCTGCAGGCGAACACGTTGAACAGGACGCAGCAATAGAGCATCCAGGCAACGAGCGAGCGATCGGTTCGGGTTAATTTCATGGGGCGGCACTTTACCATCGCAGGCGACGAACGTACTTACAAAAACGTGCGGGTGGGTCCATTCTTCAGCGACATTTTTTTGCCATGGACGTTTGCATATGAATGTTTTGATCGCGCAAGGGATGGCGGGAGCCTTCCTGCTGATCAGCCTGATCCACCTGTACTGGGCCGCCGGCGGCAAGCGTGGCAGCGACGCGGTGATCCCCCAGGTGCCGGGCAGGAGGCCGGGCGAGCTGGAGCCGGCGTTCAAGCCCTCGGGGTTCGCCACCTTGCTGGTGGCGGTGGGCTTGCTGCTGATCGCGATGCTGGTGTGCCTGCGGGTGGGCCTGTACCTGCCGACGGTGAGCCACCCGGCGCTGCAATGGGTGATCAGCGCGATGGCCTTGCTGATGTTCGCCCGGGCCATCGGCGACTCGAACCTGGTGGGATTCTTCAAGGAGGCCAGCGGGTCCAGGTTCGCCCGGCTGGACACGCTGTTCTATTCGCCGCTGTGCGTGGTGCTGGGGGCGGGGTTGTTGGTGGTGGCCTGGAACTGAGTGTCTGAACTAGCTGCCGCTTTCGTTGCGTCGGCTGCTGACCTCCGCCGGTACATCGTGGCCGGCCATGCGCTTGCGGAACAGCGCGGCCCGCGCCAGCAGCAGGGTGGTCACCGGCACGGTGATCGACAGCAGGATCGGGATCAGCCAGGCGTGCAGCACCGGCCCCGATTTCATCCCCGAGAAATACAGGATCGACGCCAGGGCCACGCACCAGGCGCCCAGGGTCGAGGCCAGGGCCGGCGGGTGCATGCGCTGGAAGTAATCCTTCATGCGCAGCATGCCCAGGGCGCCGATCAGCGCGAAGCTACTGCTGAGCACCAGCAGGATCGCCACCGGTATCTCGATCCACCACGACAGTTCACTGACGGCATTCATTCGATCACCTCGCCACGCAGGAGGAATTTGGCCAGGGCGAAGGAGCCGACGAAACCGAACAGGGCAATCAGCAGCGCCGCCTCGAAGTAGGTGTCGCTGGCGTAGCGGATGCCCAGCACCAGCATCATCAGCATCGCCAGGATGTACAGGTAGTCCAGGGCCAGGACCCGGTCCTGGGCCGAGGGGCCCTTGAACAGCCGGACCAGGGTCAGGACCATGGCCACGGAGAACAGGAACAGGCTGAACAGGATTGCGTTCGTGAGCAGGGCACTCATTCGAAGATCTCCATCAACGGACGCTCGTAGGTCGTCTTGAAGTGCTGGATGAAAGCCGCTTCGTCGTCCAGGTCGAACACATGCAGCAGCAGGATGCTGCGGTCCAGGGACAGCTCGGACCACACCGTGCCCGGCACCACCGTGGTGATGGTCGAGAGCGCGGCCAGGCCGTTGGCGTCGCGCAGCTCCAGGGGGATCTTGACGAAGCGCGAGCGCGGCGGGCGGCGCCCGGCGTTGAGCACGCCCCAGGCCACGGCCAGGTTCGACAGCAGCACATCGCGGCCGACCACCAGGAGCAGGCGCAGGATGGTCGCGGGGCGGCGGATGCGGATCGGCAGCGGGCGCAGCGGCCGCATCATCAAGGGCGCGCAGAACCCCAGCAGCGCGCCGAGCAGCAGGTTGCCGGGGCTGACGGACAGGTTCAGCACCAGCCACAGCAGCCACAGCGCCAGCGACAACCAGGGGGCGGGGAACAGGCGCTTCATGGCTGTACCTCCTGCAACGCCGCCTGGGCCTCGGGGCTGGGGACCGCCCGGGTGCCGAGCACGGCCATCACATACTGCTGCGGATCGTTGAGGCTGTCGGCGGCGGCCTGGGTAAAGCGCAGCAGCGGCTCGGCCTTGACGGTCAGCAGCATGCACAGCCCGAGCAGGGCGATGATCGGCACGCACTCGAAGCGCCGCAGCAGCGGCGAGGGCCGTTCTTCCGGGGCCCAGAAGCGCCGGATGCCCAGGCGCGAAAAGGCGATCAGCGACGCCAGGCCGGAAAGGATCAGCAAGGCCAGCAGGCCCCAGGCGGCGCCGGACAGCGGCGCATCCGTGGCCTGGCCCAGCCCCAGCGGGTTGAGCAGGGCGCCGATCAGGCTCAGCTTGCCGATGAAACCCGACAGCGGCGGCATGCCGATGATCAGCAGCGCGCAGGCGATGAAACTCAGGCCGAGGAAGGCCATGGTCCAGGGAATCACTTGGCCGACCACGGCTTTGCGCTCGTCGTCGAGGTTGGTGCCCGGTGGCGGTTGCAGCGACTCCTGGGGCCGGGGCAGGGTTTCGACTTCATCCTCCAGGGGGATCTCGTTGGCCGAGCGCGAACGCTCGATCAGCTCGGCCAGCAAAAACAGCGCGCTCAGGGCCAGGGTCGAGCTGACCAGGTAGAACAGCGCGCCGGCAATCAGCCTGGGCTGGGCGAAACCGATCGCCGCCAGGAGGATCCCCGCCGAGACCAGGATGCTCAGGCTGGCCATGCGTTCCAGGCGTTGCGCGGCGAGGATCGCCAGGGCCGCGCCGACGATGGTCGCCATGCCGCCGTAGATCAGCCAGTCGCCGCCGAAGTAGGCCGAGGCCCCGGCCTGGCCGGAGAACAGCAGGGTCCACAGGCGCAGCAGGGTGTAGACGCCGACCTTGGTCATGATCGCGAACATCGCCGCCACCGGCGCGCTGGCCGAGGAATAGGCCGGCACCAGCCAGAAGTTCAGCGGCCACATGCCGGCCTTGGCCAGGAACGCGGTGGCCAGGATCGCCGCGCCGGCGTGCAGCAGGCCACGGTCGGCTTCCGGCACCAGCGGGATCTTCAGCGCCAGGTCGGCCATGTTCAGGGTGCCGGTGACGCCGTAGATCAGTGCCGCGCCGATCAGGAACAGCGACGAGGCCAGCAGGTTGATCGCCACGTAGTGCAGGCCGGCGGACACCCGCGCCCGCCCCGAGCCGTGCAGCATCAGGCCGTAGGAGGCGGCCAGCAGCACTTCGAAGAACACGAACAGGTTGAACAGGTCGGCGGTCAGGAAGGCACCGTACAGGCCCATCAGCTGGATCTGGAACAACGCGTGGAAACTGGCCCCGGCGCGGTCCCAGCGAGCCATGGCGAACAGCAGGGCGCTGACGCCGATGATCCCGGTGAGCACCAGCATCAGCGCCGACAGGCGATCGACCACCAGCACGATGCCGAACGGCACCTGCCAGTTGCCCGGCAGGTACACACCGACGGAACCGGGCACGCCGGTCTGCTGGGTCCAGCCCAGCAACAGCACGGAGATGCCCAGGCCGAGCATGCTGGAGAACAGGTTGATCCTGGCTTTGAGCGGGCGATGTTTCTCGCCGAGCATCAGCATCACCGCGGCGGTCAGCAGCGGCAGCAGGATGGGCGCGACGATCAGGTGCGGCATCAGGTTCATTCCTTGGGCTCCCGGCCATCCACATGGTCGGTGCCGGTCAGGCCCCTGGACGCCAGCAGGACCACCAGGAACAGCGCGGTCATGGCGAAGCTGATGACGATCGCCGTGAGTACCAGCGCCTGGGGCAGCGGGTCGGTGTAGTGCAGCAGGTCCTGGGGCACGCCGTCCTTGATGATCGGCTCCTTGCCGATGAACAGGCTGCCCATGCTGAAGATGAACAGGTTGACCCCGTAGGACAGCAGGCACAGGCCCATCACCACCTGGAAGGTCCGTGGCCGCAGCACCAGCCAGACGCCGGAGGCCGCCAGCACACCAATGGCGATTGCAATGACTTCTTCCATCAGGCGGCTCCTGGCTTGGCTTGGGGTTTGACTTGGGCACGCACCGACTGGTGCGCCAGCGCGGTGAGGATCAGCAGGGTCGAGCCGACCACCACGGCATACACGCCGATGTCGAAGAACAGCGCGCTGGCGATATGGATATCGCCCAGCAGCGGCAGGTCCAGGTGCAGGGTATGGGTGGTCAGGAACGGGTAGCCGAACGCCAGGGCGCCGAGCCCGGTCAGGGTGGCGAACAGCAGGCCGGTGCCCATCCAGCGCAGCGGCCGCAGGCTCATCTGGGCCTCGACCCACTGGGTGCCGGCGACCATGTATTGCAGGATGAACGCCACCGACATCACCAGGCCGGCGACGAAACCGCCGCCCGGCAGGTTGTGGCCGCGCATGAACAGGTAGAACGACACTACCAGGGCGATCGGCAGCAGCAGGCGCACCAGCACCGCCGGCACCATCATGAAGCCCAGGGCGGTGTCGCTGGCGTGGCGCGGGTTGACCAGGTCGGTGACCACGTCGGGCGCCAGCAGGCGCTGCTGGGCCGGCAGCTGCATGCTTTCCTTGGGCGGGCGGAAGCGTCGCAGCAGGGCGAACACGGTCAGGGCCACGGCCACCAGCACGGTGATCTCGCCCAGGGTGTCGAAGCCGCGGAAGTCCACCAGCATCACATTCACCACATTGCTGCCGCCGCCTTCCGGCAGGGCGCGGCTGAGGTAGAACGAGGAAATGTCGTTGGGGGTCTGGCGGGTCAGCATGGCGTAGGACAGCACGGCCATGCCCAGGCCGACGGCGATCGACAGCAGCAGGTCGCGCAGGCGGCGGGCACGGGCCTTGGGCAGGCTGCTGGGCAGCGGCGAGACATCCTCGATCCGCCGGGGCAGCCAGCGCAGGCCGAGCAGGATCAGCACCGTGGTCACCACTTCCACCACCAGCTGGGTCAGGGCCAGGTCCGGCGCGGAGAACCAGACGAAGGTCACGCAGGTCATCAGCCCGCAGACGCTGACCATGGTCAGGGCCGCCAGACGGTGGTACTTGGCTTGCCAGGCGGCGCCCAGGGCGCAGGCGATGGCCAGCAGCCAGAGGGTGACGAAGACGATGGAGCCCGGGATTTTCGGCCGGTCGCCCCAGCTCAGGCTGCTGTAGAGCATCGGGATCAGGCCGGCCAGCACCGCCACCAGCACCAGCAGGAACAGCTGGGTCTGCAGGCGCTGGGTGCTGATGTAGCGCTCCAGGCGCCGGGCCAGGCGCATCATGCTCACCAGGCTGCGCTCGAACAGGCGCTTGCCGTTGAAGCGGCCGATCAGCGGCGGATAGGCAAAATCACCGCGCACCAGCGGGGCACGCAACAGCAGGTAGAGCACGATGCCGCAGGACATGGCGATCAGGCTCATGATCATCGGCGCATTCAGGCCGTGCCAGATCGCCAGGCTGTACTCCGGCAGGGTGCCGCCGACCACCGGCTGGGCGGCCGCGGCCAGCAGCGGGCCGACCATCTGCGCCGGGAAGATCCCCACCAGCAGGCAGGTGAACACCAGCAGTTCCACCGGCGCGCGCATCCAGCGTGGCGGCTCGTGGGGCGTGTGCGGCAGGTCTTCGGCCGGCTTGCCGAAGAACACATCCACGGTGAAGCGCAGGGAGTAGGCGACGCTGAAGGTCCCGGCGATGGTGGCGATCACCGGCAGGGCGGCCTCGACCCAGGCGGTGGAATTGATGAACACCGTCTCGGCGAAGAACATCTCTTTCGACAGGAAGCCGTTGAGCAGCGGCACGCCGGCCATGGAGGCGCTGGCGACCATGGCCAGGGTCGCGGTGAACGGCATCAGCTTGATCAGGCCGTTGAGCTTGCGGATGTCGCGGGTGCCGCTTTCGTGGTCGATGATGCCGGCGGCCATGAACAGCGAGGCCTTGAAGGTGGCGTGGTTGAGGATGTGGAACACCGCGGCCACCGCGGCCAGCGGGCTGTTCAGGCCCAGCAGCAGGGTGATCAGGCCCAGGTGGCTGATGGTCGAGTAGGCCAGCAGGCCCTTGAGGTCGTTCTGGAACATCGCGCAGTAGGCGCCCAGCACCAGGGTCGCGGCCCCGGCGCCGCCGACGATCCAGAACCATTCTTCGCTGCCGGACAGCGACGGCCAGAGGCGGGCGAGGAGGAACACCCCGGCCTTGACCATGGTCGCCGAGTGCAGGTAGGCCGAGACCGGTGTCGGCGCGGCCATGGCGTGGGGCAGCCAGAAGTGGAAGGGGAATTGCGCGCTTTTGCTGAGGGCGCCGATCAGGATCAGCGGCAGGAAAATGGGGTAGAGGGCATGGGCTCGGATGAGATCTCCGGCAGCCAGGACCTGGTCCAGGTCGTAGCTGCCGACCACATGGCCGAGCAGCATGACCCCCGCCAGCAGGCACAAGCCCCCCGCGCCGGTGACCATCAGCGCCATGTAGGCCCCGCGCCGGGCATCGGAGCGGTGGTGCCAGTAGCCGATCAGCAGGAAGGAGAACAGGCTGGTCAGTTCCCAGAAGAACACGATCTGGATCAGGTTGCCGGAAATCACCAGGCCGAGCATGGCGCCCATGAAGGCCAGGAAAAACGCGAAGAAGCGCGGCACCGGGTCTTCCGGCGACATGTAGTAACGCGCGTACAGCGACACCAGGGTACCGATGGCCAGCACCAGCATAGAGAACAGCCAGGCGAAGCCGTCCATGCGCAGGACGAAGTTCAGGCCGAGGCTGGGCAGCCAGTTGAACTCTTCACGGATCACGCCGCCATGGGCGATCTGCGGGTACATCGAGGCCACCGCCACGCTACCGGCCAAGGCGACCAGGCCTGCCAGCAGGGACTCGGTGTTACGTGCGTTGTGCGGCAGCAAGGCCGCCAGACAGCTGCCGATAAAAGGCAGAAGCAGTAGAACTATCAGGGACATAGGCTTCTAATCTGCGGGAAATTGTGATGCATCATACGTGCCGACTCTGTGATCACCAACCTTGAAGCTGTGGCAGGATCCTACAAAACCCCTTCGGCCAGCCGTCAAGGCAGGGGATAAGAACCGGCTTGGCCGAAAGCCCTGGCAGTTTGCCCGGGGTGAATGACAACAAAGCGCTGCGCGCGGTGTTATGGTCGCGCCCCTCGGCAACGGACCCGCTTGAAAGGAAGCAGACTGGCCCTTTATGACCCTCGGACCCTTTACCCGCAAAACCCTCGCCAGTCTGCTGTTGATGGCCTTCGGCGGCTGGATCGTCTGGCTGTGGCTGACCCTGGCCGGGCCCACTGCCGGCATGAGCCGCTTCAAGACCCTGGAACCCTTGTCGATCGAAGGGCAAGCGGCGGCGGCCTTGCCCGCCGGCACGGTGCTCTATTACGACACCGGCTTTGCCGAGGGCCATGGCCGTTACCTGGCGTACTTCTATCACAAGGGCGTCATCGCCCAGGAAGCCTTGCCCAAGGCCTTCTGGCCGGGGCAGGAGCAGATCAGCCCCTTGTGGTTGTGGAATATCGATCCCGGGCAGGTCCCGGATAAAACCATGACGCGAGAAGACATTGTCGCCGCCGTACAGGCCGGTCAGCTGTCCCGGCAGGAGCTGGCGGCCATCCTCCAATCGTTGCCGCGCTAGGCTCTGTACGAAAAGTGGCTGCGCGCTGGGCGCCTTCGGCGCTACGCAGGCCATGCTGCGTTAAAAACAGGCTCAGCGTTGCGAATCCGCGGTCTCATCCAGCCGATCCGCCTCGACCACTTCGCCGCTCTTACCCTTGGTCTTCAACTCGCTGACGATCACCGCCGCGACGATCAGCGCGCCGCCCAGCAGGGCCAGGGCCGGCAGGCGTTCGCCGGCGATGCGCCCGACCAGCCCGGCCCACACCGGTTCGCCGGCGTAGATCAGGGTGGCGCGGGTCGGCGAGACGCTTTTCTGCGCCCAGTTCATCGCCACCTGGATCGCCGCGCTGGCGGCGCCCAGGCCCAGGGCGCTGGCCAGCAGCAGCCAGGAAAAGTCCGGGATGGCTTCCTGGGTCGGCACCACCATCAGGAACGACAGCACCGAGGTGGCAGCCAGTTGTACTACTGTGACCCGGCGCACATCGACCTGGCCGGCGTAGGTGCTGATCAGGATGATTTCCGCGGCGATGGCCACGGTGCTGATCAGGGTGGCGATTTCTCCCGGGCTGAAGTCCAGCGCGGCGCCGCTGGGCCCGGAGAGCAGCATCAGGCCGGTGAAGGCCAGCATGATGCCGATGCTCGGCATCAGCCCCGGGCGCTTGCCCATGAACAGCCATTGCAGCAGCGGCACGAAGGGCACGTACAGCGCGGTGATAAAGGCCGACTGGCTGCTGGGAATGGTTTGCAGGCCCACGGTCTGCAGGCCGTAGCCGAGCATGATGGCGGTGCCGATGAAGACCCCGGCCTTGAGTTCGAACAGGGTCAGCCCGCGCAGGCTGCGCAGGGAGAACAGCCCGACGATGCAGGCCGCCGCGGCGAACCGCAGGCCGACGAAGAACATCGGGCCGCTGACGGTCATGGCGTGCTGCACCGTGAGAAAGGTGCCGCCCCAGACCATGGTGATCAGCACCAGCACGCACTCGGCTTTGCTCAGTTTGAGGAAGAAGGAAGAAGATTTGCAGGAGTTCACCGACGTCATGCCCTTGCGTGCTACCCGGGGCGGCCGCACAATGCGCCGCGAAGTTGGGCAGTATACTGCGCAAACCCATACAGTGAGCAATATAGTGCACAAAGATCCTGGGCAGCGCGCTTCCGTGCTGCAGCATGTCAGTCACAACGTCCGGCGCCTGCGCCACGCCGCCGAGCTGAGCCAGAGCGCCCTGGCGGAAA
The DNA here is from genome assembly GCF_059421865.1 of Pseudomonas sp. GW821-FHT02B10. Taxonomy (NCBI): domain Bacteria; kingdom Pseudomonadati; phylum Pseudomonadota; class Gammaproteobacteria; order Pseudomonadales; family Pseudomonadaceae; genus Pseudomonas; species Pseudomonas sp. GW821-FHT02B10. Next base: position 76,026 of record NZ_JBWKVU010000010.1, read on the forward strand.
AGTCCGGGGTCAGCCGGCGCATGCTGGTGGCCATCGAGGCCGGTGAGAAGAATGTCAGCCTCAGCACCCTGGACCGGGTGGCCGAGGCCCTGGACGTGGCCTTCAGCGACCTGATCCAGGCCCCCGATGCCCGCGACCCGAGCCGGATCAACGAGCTGGCCTGGGCCGGGCTGATTCCCGGGAGCAAGGCGGTGCTGCTGGCCAAGGCCAACGCCTGCCGCGAAGTGGAGCTGTGGGAATGGCGCCTGGAGCCGGGCGAGCAATACCTGTCGGAACCGGACGCCGAAGGCTGGAGCGAGCAGCTGTATGTCTTCGAGGGTTGCCTGACCCTGGTCCTGGGTGAACAGGAGCGGCGCCTGGACAGCGGCGAGTTCTTCATGTTCGCCAGCAACCTGCCGCATGCCTATCGCAACGATGGGGCGGTGGCGGTGCGTTTTGTGCGCAACGTGGTGATCTGAGCACTGTTGCCAGGGCAACAGTGCTTGAACATTTTGCCTGTTTTCAATTGATGCTGTTTCTTATAAAAACCAATCAACTTACTGATTTGTAAGACTTATAGCCTTCGGCACGGCTTCTGCAATCTCCAGGTCAGAACGGATCTTCCGCATTCGACAGGACCTGGAGTCGGCCATGACAACCACAGCTCAACCCACCCGAACCGCCCACATCATCCACTCCGACGCCGAGGCCATCGCCGTCGCCCGGACCCTGGCCGAACGTTTCGCCGTCGAAGCCAGCGTGCGCGATCGCGAGCGGCGCCTGCCGTTCGCCGAGCTGGACGAGTTCTCCGCCAGCGGCCTGTGGGGCATCACCATTCCCAAGGCCTACGGGGGCGCCGGGGTGTCCTACGTGACGGTGGCGCAGGTGATCAAGATCATCTCCGCCGCCGACTCGTCCCTCGGCCAGCTGCCGCAGAACCACCTGGGCGTGCTCGACATCCTGCTGCAGACCGCCAGCGAGGAGCAGAAGCGCTATTACTTCGCCAAGGTGCTGCAGGGTTATCGCTTCGGCAACGCGTTCTCCGAAGCCGGCAGCAAGCATGCCGGCGCCTTCGAGACCCGCATTCGTTTCAACGGCGACGGCGCGCGGATCGACGGCGAGAAGTTCTACTGCACCGGCGCCTTGTTCGCCCATATCGTGCCGGCGGTGGCGGTCGACGAAGAGAACAAGGCGTTCATCGCCTTTATCGAGCGGGACAACCCCGGCCTGACGGTGATCGACAGCTGGGACGGTTTCGGCCAGCGCACCACCGCCAGCGGCGGCGTCACCCTCGACGCGGTGCAGGTGCCGCTGAGCGCGGTGATCCCGGCCCATCGCGCGTTCGACGAACCCACCGCCGACGGGCCGATCTCGCAGATCATCCAGGCGGCGGTGGACACCGGCCTGGCAGTCGGCGCCCTGGAAGAAGCCAAGCGCCACGCGCGCCAGTCGCGCCCCTGGATCGACAGTGGCCAGGATCATGGCTGGCAGGACCCGTTCACTATCGCCGCCATCGGCGACCTGGAATGGCGAGTGCACGGCACCGAGGCGATCCTGGAAAAAGCCGGCCTGGCCATCGACCAGGCACTGCGCGACCCCAACGAAGACAGCGTGGCCCAGGCCTCGGTGGTGGTGGCGCAAGCCAAGGTGCTGTCGGCACAAAGCGCCTTGCTCGCCAGCAGCAAGCTGTTCGAACTGGCCGGCACCCGCTCGGTGCTGGGCAAGTACAACCTCGACCGCTACTGGCGCAACGCGCGGACCCATACCCTGCATGACCCGGCACGCTGGAAATACCACCTGATCGGCAACTTCCTGCTCAACGGCGTCAAGCCGGCCCGCCACGCCTGGAACTGAGGAACCGCCCATGAACGCATTGAGCCAAGCCACCGCCCATGAAACACCCGCCGATGAACAGGCCGAGCACAGCCACGACGACCTGCGCCGCGCCCGCGAACTGCTGCAATCGACCCTCAAGTTTGTCCGTGAGCAGGCCAAACCCTGGCCCGGCAGCGGCCTGGCCCGGGCCAGCGACGACCCTTATGTGATCAGCCGCTTTGGCGACCTGCTGATCCGGATCGAAGTCGCCGCCGCCTTGCAGGAACGGGCGCAATCGCTGCTCGCCAGGGAGCCCGACGTCGCCGAAATCGGCGTGGCCCAGGCCGAGGCGGCCATCGCCAGCCGCGAGGCCTTGCTCGCGGTGAGCAACGCCGAGTTCGAGCTGACCGGCCAGCGCAGCCCGCTGCCCGCCGTGCAGGGTGAACCCTTGCGCTGGAAATACCCGTTGATCGGCAACTACCGTCTCAACGGCGTGGTGCCGCCCAGTTTCAGGAGTGCGGTTTGATGGCCCGGGAAATCCGTCTCAACGCGTTCGACATGAACTGTGTCGGCCACCAGTCGCCGGGCCTGTGGGCCCACCCCCGGGATCGCTCCTGGCAATACAAGGACCTCGAATACTGGACCGACCTGGCGCGGATCCTCGAACGCGGCAAGTTCGACGGCCTGTTTATCGCCGATGTGCTGGGCATCTACGACGTCTACCAGGGCAACGGCGAGGCGGCGATCCGCCAGGCGGCCCAGGTGCCGGTGAACGACCCGCTGCAACTGATCCCGCCCATGGCCCTGGTCACCGAGCACCTGGGCTTCGGCCTGACCGCGTCGCTGTCGTTCGAGCATCCCTATCCCTTCGCCCGGCGTCTTTCCACACTCGACCACCTGACCCGCGGCCGCGCTGGCTGGAACATCGTCACCTCCTACCTGGAAAGCGGGGCGAAGAACCTGGGGCAGAAAGCCCAGACCGAGCACGACGCCCGCTACGACTACGCCGAGGAATACCTGGAGGTTTGCTACAAGCTCTGGGAAGGCAGTTGGGAAGAGGGCGCGGTGCTGCGCGACCGGGAACGGCGGATCTTCAGCGACCCGAGCAAGATCCATGAGATCCGCCACGTCGGTCCACACTTCCAGGTGCCGGGCATCCACCTCTGCGAGCCTTCGCCGCAACGCACCCCGGTGCTTTACCAGGCCGGGGCGTCGAGCCGTGGCAAGCAGTTCGCCGCCGAGCAGGCCGAGTGCGTGTTCGTCGCTGCGCCGTCCAAGGTGCTGCTGAAGAAGACCGTGGCCGATATCCGCCGCCGCGCCGCCGAGGCCGGGCGCGATCCGGCGCAGATCCTGATCTTCAACCTGCAGACGGTGATCCTCGGCGAGACCGACGCCAAGGCCAGGGCCAAGTTCGAGGAGTACAAGTCCTGGGTCAGCTACGAGGGCGCCATGGCGCTGATTTCCGGCTGGACCGGCATCGACTTCAGCCAGTTCAAGCCTGATGAGCCGCTCAAGCATGTGCACACCAACGCCATCCAGTCGGCGGTGGAAGCCTTCTCCACGGCCGACCCGAACAAGGTCTGGACGCCCCATGAGCTGGCGGACTGGGTCGGCATCGGCGGCTTCGGCCCGCTGTTCGTCGGCAGCCCGGAAACCGTGGCCGACCTGCTCCAGGAGTGGGTCGAGGACACCGATGTGGACGGCTTCAACCTGGCCTATGCGCTGACTCACGAGACCTTTGTCGACGCCGTCGAACTGTTGGTCCCCGAGTTGCAGAAGCGCGGCGTGTACAAGACCGAATACGCCCCCGGCACCTTGCGCGAGAAGTTGTTCGGCGCCGGGCCGCGCTTGCCGCAGAACCATCCGGGCAGCGCCTATCGCGACCTGGCGGCCTGGCATCGCCGGGAGCAGCAGGTGGCCTCCATCCGGATACCTGCCTTGTAGCCGCTGCCGAAGGCTGCGATAGGTCCGAAGGACCTTCAGCGTCAGTGTGATCGTCACGACCTGTCGGTCGATCGCAGCCTGCGGCAGCGGCTACAGGTGCAGTGCAAACCCAAAAACCGGCCAGCGGACCACCGCACGCTTTTGCCCAAGGAACGAGGTCAATCCATGAGCGTGCATGAACTCAAGCGTTCGCCCCCGGCGGACGCGCGAACACCGGAACACACTGTGCTGCTGCCTGCTGCCCTGGAGCTGTTGCAGCACTGGGCGCAGGTCAGCCCGCTGGCCAGCGCGTTGCGTCACAAGCGCCACGGCCATTGGTACAACTGGCGCTGGATCGATGCCGCGCGGGATGTCGAGCGCCTGGCCGACGGCCTGCGCCAACAGGGTTTCGACGAAGGCTCGCGACTGGCGTTGAGCGGCCTGTTCGAGCCCAACCTGCTGCTCCTGGCCCTGGCCGCGCAACGGATGGGCGGCCAGGTGCTGACCCTGAGCGACGAACTCGACCCGCAAGCCCTGCGCCAGGCCCTGTGGAACCTGCGCCCCAGCCATGCCTTCGTGCATTCGCGCCAGCAGTTGCTGCGTTGGGTCGCGGCCGGTGAAAACAGTATTGCCCCGCAATTGTTGATTGCCCATCAGGCTGTTCCGCGCCTGCCGCAGGGTTCGCGCCAGCCGGTGCTGGCCTTCAGCGACCTGCTCGGCAGCCGGGAAAAGCCCCAGCGCCAGAACCACTGGCGGCATCCGGCCCATGCCGCGCAGCTGTGGAGCGAGGAGGGCACGCACTGGCCGGAAGGCCTGAGGGTCTTGCTGCACCAGTGGCTGCACAGCGGCCATAGCCTGGCCTTCCCGGAAAGCCGCGGTTCGGCCAGCCGCGACCGCCGCGATGTCGCCCCCAGCGGCCTGCTGCTCTCGGGCCCTTGCCTGCAACGCCTGGCCGACGACATCGAAAGCCGCCTGGCGCCCGTGGGCAGTTGGCGCCGCCGCCTGTGCGACTGGGCCATTGCCCAGCCGCACCGCCCCCTGCAACGGCTGCTGAAGAACCGGGTGCGCCGGCTCCTGGGGTTCCAGCGCCTGGATTACATCTGGCAGGCCCCCGGCAACCCCTCGACACCTTCGGCGCCGGTGTGGCTGGCCGAATTCAAACGGAATATCGCATGAGCGCCGCCGACCCCATCCTGCAAGTCAATGCCATCTCCCTGTCGTTCAAGGGGGTGAAGGCGATCAACCAACTGTCCTTCGCGGTCGCGCGCGGTGAGATCTGCGCTCTGATCGGGCCCAACGGCGCCGGCAAGAGCTCCTTGCTCAATATCCTCAATGGCGTCTATCGCTTCGATGCCGGCTCGATTGTCTTCGACCGCGAAGCGTTCCAGCGCATCGACCCCTTGCAGGCCGCGCGCCGGGGCATCGGCCGGACTTTCCAGAACAACGCGCTGTTCAAGAAGATGAGCGTGATCGACAACCTGCTCAGCGGTCTGTCGCGGCACACTCGCGCCCGCTTTATCGAACAGGCCCTGGGGCTGCCCCGGGCGCGGCGCGAGGCCGAGGCCCATCGGCAACTGGCCCAGGGCATTCTCGAGTTCCTCGAGTTGCAGGCGCAGCGCGATGTGCCGGTGGGCAACCTGGCCTACGGCCTGCAAAAGCGCGTCGAGCTGGGCCGGGCCCTGATCGCCGGGCCCAGCCTGTTGCTGCTGGACGAGCCCATGGCCGGGATGAACGCCGAGGAAAAACAGGACATGGCGCGTTTCATCGCCGACATCAATCGCGACCTCGGCACCACGGTGGTGCTGATCGAGCACGATATGAACGTGGTCATGGACCTGTCCGACCATGTGGTGGTGCTGGACTACGGGCGCAAGGTCGGCGACGGCACCCCGGCCGAAGTGCAGGCCGACCCCGAGGTGATCGCCGCCTACCTGGGGGCGGTGTACTGATGAGCTTTTTCTTCGAAACCCTGCTCGGCGGCCTGCTGGCCGGCACCCTGTATTCGCTGGTGGCCATCGGCTTCGTGCTGATCTACAAGGCCAGCGGCGTGTTCAATTTCGCCCAGGGCGCGATGTTGCTGTTCGCCGCGCTGACCTTCGTCAGCCTGCACGACCAGGGCGTGCCCTTTGTCCTGGCGCTGCTGGCGACGGTGCTGGTGATGATCGCCGGCGCCTGGCTGATCGAGCGGCTGGTGCTGCGGCCGCTGGTCAATCGTTCGCAGATCACCCTGTTCATGGCCACCCTGGGCCTGTCGTTCATCATCGAAGGCCTGGCCCAGGGGCTGATGGGCTCCCAGGTCAGGGCGCTGGACCTGGGCATCGACGACGTGCCGCTGTTGCTCGGGCCATTGATGCTCAGCCAGTTCGACCTGATCGCCGCGGCCACGGCGGTGGTACTGGTGACGGTGCTGGCGCTGCTGTTCAACAAGACCCGGATCGGTGTGTCGCTGCGGGCGGTGGCCGACGACAGCACGGCCGCGCTGTCGATCGGCATCAACCTCAACCGCATCTGGCAGATCGTCTGGGCCGTGGCCGGCATCGTCGGGCTGGTGGCCGGGCTGCTCTGGGGCGCGCGCCAGGGCGTGCAGTTCTCGCTGTCGCTGGTGGTGCTCAAGGCTTTGCCGGTGCTGATCATCGGTGGCTTCACCTCGATCGGCGGGGCGATAGTCGGCGGGCTGATCGTCGGCGCCGCGGAGAATCTGGCCGAGGTCTACATCGGCCCGCTGATCGGCGGCGGCATCACCCCCTGGTTCGCCTATGTGCTGGCCCTGGCTTTCCTTTATATCCGTCCCGCCGGCCTGTTCGGCGAGCGCGCCATCGAGCGAGTCTGAACCCATGTCCATTCCCCTGACCCAGGCCACCGCGCCTGTGCTGTTGATCCCGCGCCGCCTGCCCTGGGGCCTGGGCGGCCTGCTGTTGCTGGCCCTGGTCGGCGTGCCCCTGGTGGGCAACGACTATTGGCTCAACGCCATTTTGATCCCATTCCTGGTGCTGTCCCTGGCCGGGCTCGGCCTCAACCTGCTCACCGGCTACACCGGCCAGACCTCGGTCGGCGCCGCCGGCTTCATGGCGGTCGGCGCCTTCGCCACCTATGGCTTCCTGCTGCGCCTGCCGGAGCTGGGCCTGCCCCTGGCGCTGCTCGGCGGTGGCTTGATCAGCGCGGCGGTGGGCTGGCTGTTCGGCCTGCCCAGTTCGCGGATCAAGGGCTTCTACCTGATGGTCACCACCCTGGCGGCGCAATTCTTCCTGGAGTGGCTGTTCGTCAAGTTTCCCTGGTTCTACAACTACGGCTCCTCCGGGACCATCTCGGCGCCCCGCCTGAGCCTGTTCGGCCATGACCTCAATACCCCGGTCGGGCGTTACCTGCTGACCCTGGCCTGCGTGCTGCTGTTGACCTGGGTCGCGCTGAACCTGGTGCGCAGCCAGGTCGGGCGCAACTGGATGGCGATTCGCGACATGGACACCGCGGCGGCGGTGATCGGCATTCCGGTGGCGCGCTACAAGCGCCTGGCGTTCGCCGTCAGTTCCTTCTACCTGGGCATCGCCGGCGCCCTGTGGGCCTTCGCCTACCTGGGCACCGCCAGCGCCAGCAGCTTCGATATCAATCGCTCGTTCCAGATCCTGTTCATCATCATTATCGGCGGCATGGGCAGCGTGGCCGGCAACTTCGTCGGCGCGGCCTTTATCAGCCTGCTGCCGATCCTGTTGAGCCACGCCGGGCAAGCCCTGTCGGGCGGTGCGGTGGATGCCGGGCAGTTGCAGAACCTGCAGAAAATCATCTTCGGCGTGCTGATCATCCTGTTCCTGATCAAGGAGCCGGAGGGCCTGGTCCGCCTGCTGGGCAATCTCCGTCAACGGCTGGGCCACTGGCCGCTGCGCTTCTGAATTCCACTCCTGAGTAGAGAGAAGATATGCGTGCATCCTTGAAACGTTCCCTGGCCGGCGTCGCGGTGGCGCTGGCGATCCTCGGCGGCGCGGCGCCCGTGGCGCAGGCCGCGGCGGACCAGCAGTTCTTTCCGCTGGCCACTTACCGGGTCGGCGCCTATGCCTCCAGCGGGGTGCAGGTGTGGGCCGGCATGATCGACTACCTGAACTACATCAATCAGGTGGAAGGCGGGATCAACGGGGTCAAGCTGGTCTGGCAGGAGTGCGAGACCGAGTGGACGGCGGAGAAGGGCATCGAGTGCTACGAGCGCTTCAAGAACGGCCTGGATGGCGCGCCGGTGGCGGTCTACCAGCCCAACGGCGCACCGGCGGCCTATGCTCTGAGCGAGCGCGCCGAGGTCGACAAGATCCCGCTGATCACCCTGGGTTACGGCCGTACCGAAGCCACCGACGGCACGGTGTTTCCCTATAACTTTCCGGTGATGCTGACCTTCTACAGCGAGGCGTCGACCCTGGTGAACTACATCGCCGAGCGCGAGGGCGGCTTCGACAAGCTCAAGGGCAAGAAGATCGCCACGGTCTACCACGATTCGGCCTATGGCCGGGAAACCCTCGGCCCGCTGAAGCTGCTGGCGCAGAAGTACGGCTTCGAGAACATCCAGATTCCGGTGGCCGATCCGGGTAACGAGCAGTCGGCGCAATGGCGCCAGGTGCGCCAGCAGAACCCCGACTGGGTGTTCCTGCGCACCTGGGGCGTCTCGACTCCGGTGGCGGTCAAGACCGCCGCGCGCTTCGGCTTCCCGGTGGACCACATCATCGGCGACATCTGGGCCAGCTCCAGCGAAGACGTATTGCCGGCCGGCGCGGCGGCCAAAGGCTACCTGGCGCTGACGCCTTATCCTGCGGGAAGCGATTTCGACATCCACCGACGCCTCAAGCAACACATCCTCGACCAGGGCAAGAGCGACCTTGCGGACCTGAAGAACTTCGGCAGCGTGTACTACAACTCCGGGCTGGTGAATGCCGCGGTGGCGGTCGAGGCGATCCGCACCGCCCAGGGCAAGTTCGGCCAGCGCCCGCTCAATGGCGAAGAAGGCCGCTGGGGCCTGGAACACCTGAACATCGACGACGCCCGGCTCAAGGACATGGGTTACCTGGGGTTGATGCAGAACCTCAAGCTGTCCTGCCGCGATCACGAGGGCGGTGGTTCGGCGCGGGTGCAGCAGTGGGACGGCGCCCACTGGACCCTGATCAGCGACTGGATCGCCGCCGACCGCGCCTTGCTGCGGCCGCTGATCGACGAGAAGTCGGCGGCCTTCGCCAAGGAGAAGAACCTCACGCCACGCAGCTGCACCGGGGATGAATGAAGCATGAGCCAGACCGCTCCGGCCGCCACGGCCGACGACCTGTTGCAGGTGCGCGATATCGAGGTGATCTACGACGGTGCGATTCTCGCGGTGGCCGGGGTCTCCCTGAGCGTGCCCGAGGGCGGCATCGTCGCCTTGCTGGGGGCCAACGGCGCCGGCAAGAGCACCAGCCTCAAGGCGATCTCCGGGCTGCTGCGCGCCGAGCGGGCCGAGGTCAGCCGTGGCTCGATCGTCTTTCTCGGCCAGGACAGCGCCGGCGTCGATCCTAACCAGCGGGTGCGCCAGGGCATGGTCCATGTGCTGGAGGGGCGTCACGTGTTCCCGCAGTTGACGGTGGAGGACAACCTGCGCAGCGGCGGTTTTGTCCGTGGCTTGAGCCGCCGGGAACTGGCCGCCGACCTGGAACGCATCTACGCCTGGTTCCCGCGCCTGAAGACCAGGCGCGGCACCCGCGCCGGGCTGACCTCGGGCGGCGAGCAGCAGATGGTCGCCCTCGGCCGCGCGCTGATGACCCGGCCGCGCCTGGTGCTGCTGGACGAGCCGTCCATGGGCCTGGCGCCGATCATCGTCCAGGAGATTTTCGAAATCGTCGCGCAACTCAATCGTGAGGCGCGAGTGAGCTTCCTGATCGCCGAACAAAACATTAATGTGGCGCTCAAGTACGCCTCCAGGGCCTACGTGCTCGACACCGGGCGCGTGGCCTGGTCCGGCACCACCGATGAACTGCTGGCCCGGGGCGATCTGCAGGACTTCTACCTAGGCAGGCACTGACCCGTGAGAAACCCATGAGCCAAACACCCAACGGACAGGCGAGCGGCGCCACCCGTGATGCCGATGTGCTGATCGTCGGTGGCGGCCTGAGTGGCGCCTTGCTCGCCGCCCAACTGCTGCGCCTGCCGGGCCGGCGCCAGGTGCTGGTGATCGAGCCGCGCAGCGAGCTGGGGCGCGGCGAGGCCTACAGCGCCGTCGAGCTGGGCCACACCCTGAACGGCAACGCCGCGCGCATGAGCGTCGACCCGGACAACGCCGATGACCTGACTCAATGGCTGACCGATTACATCGCCGCCGGCGGCTGGCCGGAGTCGAAGCAGCAGCCTGTGCCCATCAGCGAGCTGTTTCCTCCGCGCGGAATCTTCGGCCTGTATGTCCAGCAGCGGCTGGCCGAGGCCCAGGCGATTGGCGCCTTGCAGGGCTCGACGGTGGCGCATGTGCGCGCCGAGGTGGTGGACTTGCAGGCCGACGCCGAGGGTGCCTGGCTGGCCCTCAACGACGGCCAGCAACTACGCGGCGCCTTTGCCGTGCTGGCCACCGGCATGTTCCCGGCGGCACGCACGCCGCAGACTCAATCCAGCGGTCTCAACGCCGCCGCGCTGGACCCTTGGGACGTTTCGGCCATGAGCCGGCTCGACCCGCAGGCCACGGTGCTGATCATCGGTTCCGGGCTGACCATGGTCGACGCCGTGGTGTCCCTGGAGCAGGCCGGGCATCGCGGGCCGATCGAGGTGTTCTCGCGCCACGGCCTGTTGCCCCATGTGCGGCGCCAGCCACCGGCCTGGGTCGACTTCCTCGCCGAGGATCCCAGCCTGCGCAGCCCGCGCCAGCTGCTGCACGAGCTGCGTCGGCAATGTCGCCAGGCGCTGGCGGATGGCGTGGACTGGCAGGCGCCGCTGGACACGGTGCGCGCCCATATCGGGCGCTTGTGGAGCCAGGCCACGGACGTGCAGCGCCGGCAGTTCGTGCGCCATGTGCGGCCGTGGTGGGAAAGCCATCACCACCGTTCGCCGCCGCTGAGCGCCGAGCTGGTGGCGCGTTTGCACGGGGAAGGGCGGTTGCGCATCCAGGCGGCCTCGTTCAAGGGCCTGGAGCCTTCGGCGGATGGGCGCCTGGCGATTGGCATCCGCCGTCGCGGCGAAGCGCAAACCAGTTGGGTCGCGGGGGATGCGCTGATCAACTCCAGCGGCATCGAATACGACTGGCGCCGGGTCGCCCGGCCATTGCCGCAGCAACTGCTGGCCCGTGGCCTGATCACGCCGGGGCCGCTGGCCCTGGGGATTTGGGCCGACAGCGGTGGCGCGGTGGTGGATGCCGAAGGGCAGGTCGCCCGCCGGCTGTTCGCCATGGGCCCGCCGTTGCGCGGCATGTGGTGGGAAAGCACCGCGGTGACCGACGTGGCCAGCCAGGCCAAGGCTCTGGCCGCACGCCTAGCGGCATTACCCTTGTAGCCGCTGCCGCAGGCTGCGAACGGCTGCGCAGCAGACGCCGCGATCCTGAGGCCGCCAAGCAAGGTCCTGCGGACCTTTTCGCAGCTTCGCCTTGGCTCAGCAGCGGCTACAGGGTCACCCAGCGCTGTTCGGCGGCGGCAAGGCGGATCGCCGCCGCCAGGCGCTCGACCTGCCAGGCCTCGGCGAAATCCGTCCCGCCTTGCCCCTGGCCGCCCAGCGCCATGATCAGCTCATGGACCTCCAGGGTCTTGAGCTCGTTGTAGCCCAGTTGATGCCCCGGGGCCGGGCTGAAGGCGGCGTAGCCGGGCAGGGCAGGCCCGGCCAGCAGGCGCTGGAAGCCGCTATCACCGGCACGGTACAGGCGCAGTTCATTGAGACGTTCCTGGTCGAAGGCCAGGGTGCCGCGGGTGCCGCTGATCTCGAAACTCAGGTGGTTCTTGTAGCCGTGCTTGAGCCAGCTGCTGCTGAAGGTCCCGCGGGCACCGCTGGCGAAACGCAGCAGGGCATGGGCCTGGTCGTCCACGGCGATCGGGCGCTGTTCCTGGCTGCCGGCGCTGGCCGGGCGCTGGTGGTGCACGGTCTGGCTGTCGGCGCAGACCGCCTCGACCTCGCCCAACAGATAACGCGCCATGGCCAGCAGGTGGCTGCCCAGGTCGGCCAGGGCGCCGCCGGCATGCTGCGGATCGCAGCGCCAGGAGAAGGGCGAGGCCGGGTCGGCCATGAAGTCTTCGCTGAACTCGCCCTGGAAGCTGACGATCTCTCCCAGTTCGCCGCTGTCGATCAGCGCCTTGGCCTGCACGATCATCGGGTTGTGCTGGTAGTTGTAGCCGACCCGGGTGACCACTCCGGCGGCCTGGGCCGCGTGCTGCATTTGCTGCGCCTGCTCGACGCTGACCGCCAGGGGCTTCTCGCAGTACACCGCCTTGCCGGCCTTCAGGGCGGCCATGGCCATGGGGAAGTGCAGGTGATTGGGCGTGGTGATCGCCACCAGGTCGACCCTGGGGTCGTCGATCAGCCGTTGCCAGTCGCCGTGGGCCTGGGCAAAACCCCAGGCCGCGGCGCAGTGCTCGGCGCGCTGGCGGTCGGCATCGGCCAGCGCCGCCAGGTGCAGGCGCACCGGCAATTCGAATACCGCGCTGACATTACGGAACGCCAGCGCATGGGCCCGGCCCATGAAGCCCGTGCCGATCAAGCCTATTCCCAGTTCACCCATCGCCGACCCCTTGCAGAATTGTTGTTGTAAGGAATGCTCTTTATGGAATAAAAATTCCGTAATTGCAATCTATGGAATAAATTTTCAGCAGCGCGCCGCTGCTGCTCGGCAACCCGGCCGGGAAAAGCCGAAGGGCGCAAATAAAAAAGGGTGCAATGAACAGTCATTGCACCCATGGGCCGATCACCTGAGCAGGGTCAGAACTGGAAGGTGAACCCCAGGTTGACCGAGCTGCCACCGCCATGACCGGACACCAGCCCGGTGTAGTTCAGCGACACCAGGGTGTCTTTGCTCATGGCCATTTCCGCAGCGGCCTTGACCACCGCGCCATCGCGAGACACCGGCACGCCGTTCACCGCAAAGGCCGCCGCACTGCCGGCAAATTTCAATGAGGTTTCACGATCCAGGTCGCCGTACTGGTGTTCCCAGCCCAGCTCGCCACGCAAGGTCACCGAGCGGGTGGCGCTCACCGGCAATTGCGTATGACCTCGCAGGCCAAGGGTCGAGAGCGTGGCGTCCTGGCTTTGCTTGCTGCCATGCAAGGCTGCTGCCCCGCCGCGTTCCTTGAACGAGTCGTTCTGGAAGTTGATGTAGCTGAGGTTGGCGAAGGGCTCGAAAGCCGCCCACCGGGTGTAGCCGATTTCGCCGAACACCTGATCGGTACGCGCGTTGTAGTTGGCTTTTTCATGGCTCGACTGGTTGCCGTACGTCACGTCACGGGAAGTGTCGAAGCGGTGCCAGGTGGTGGCTCCGCCGAGGCGCAGGGCGATGCTGTCGAAACGTTTGCCGCCATAGATCGACAGGTGATAGTTGTCGCTGTCGGCGGAAGTCCTGGAGGCTCCGTTCAGATCGGTCCTGGTGTAGCCGGTTGCCGCACCGACGCGCCAGCCATCGCCGACGTCGGTGTCCAGACCGAGCAGGACGCCGGTGGTGGAAGTGCTGTAGCGCGTGGCGTTGTGATCGGCGTCGACTTGCCTGTGGCCGCCGAGCAATTGCACCCAGCCACCATTGCTGCTGGCCTGGATATCCATATCGGTATCCAGGACCTGAGCCTGTTGCAGGCGGCCGTTGACTGCGTCGCGCAGGTAACGGCTGTCGGCGATCTGCGCAGCGGCGATGTCGGAGTGCACCTGGCCATCGAGCTGGTTGAAGGCTTGTCGCGCCAGTTCCGCCGAGTCGGAGGCCAGGATGCTCTCGTACACCGGATTACCTGCGCTCAATGTGTCGATGGCGCTGGCGACGGCACGCTCGTTACGGGTCAAGGCTACGCTGGCGAACGCGGTCTGGTTGCGGTAGATGCCCAGGTTCAGCTGGTTCGGCTGGTAGTTCAGGCGGGTGTCGAGGAACAAGAAACTGGGGGCGACGGAAGCGAACTGGCCGTTGATACCCTGGCTGGCGCTGAGGATGTTGAACTGCTGGCCCAGGTAGCTGCTGGCCTGGGCCGCAGACAGCAGGTTGGGGCTATTTTCCATGGAGAGGGTGACCTGTCCGCCGTTGAGAGTAGCCACGCCCGTGCTCTGGAGTGTGTCGGTCTGCCCGTTGGCGGCGACTTCCACCGCGTACACCGAGCCCGGGTTGAACGTGACGTCGCCGGTGTGCAGGGTGCCGACCGAATGGCCGGGGGCCACGGTACCGCCGTTGTTCACCAGCAGGGTGCCGATGCTGCCGTTACCCGCCAGGGTGCCGCCAATACGGGTGACCACCTGGTTATTGGCATCGACGGTGCCCACGGCGCTGCCATCGACAGTCACGCTGGAGGTCAATCTGCCGTCCACCGAGAGCTTGCCGCCACGGACCCAGGTACTGCCCGAATAGCTGCTCTGGCCGTCGAGTACCAGTTCCCCATCCCCGGACTTTGTCAGGCTGCCGACATAGGTCTGGCCGGTCAGCGGGTCCAGGCCGCGGGTCAGCGTTGCCTGTTCCCGGGCCATGCCGATCTCGTACTGGAATTGATCGTCCGCCGAAGCCCCGGCCGGTAGACCGTTGACCCAGCCTTTGTGCTGCTTGATCGCGCTCCAGGTGGCCTGTTCAGCGGCGTCTTCGCTGCGTCGGGCACGGATCGCTTCGTCGGAGATGTCGTTGGCCCAGATATCGCGGGTGCCGGCGGGCAGCGCCACGGCCAGTGCGCCGACGAACTGTCCCGGGCCCTGCATGGCCTTTTTCAGGTTGGGCAGGCCCCAGCCGTTGACCACCCCTGGCACCTGTGGGGTGCCGGGAGCGGCGTCGTGCACCGGTTGCAGGTTGTCGTAGGTGCGTCCGCCCGTCCGGTCGCCGACCGGGGTGTCGGGGCCGTCCGGGGTTTGCAGGGTGGAGGTGGTCAGCAAGACATCGCGGGCCTGGCTCGCGGTCATGTAGGGAAAGCGCTGGATCACCAGGGCCAGGGCGCCGGAAACGCTGGGGGCGGCCGCCGAGGTGCCGTTGGCGTTGGGGATGATCTCGCCTTCCGGTCCTGCGGACGGAATGCCGGAAACCCCCATGACGCACCACCACTTGGAGGTGCCGCAGCGGTTATAGACCTGGGCGCCGCTCTCGTCATAACCGGTGATGGACAGCCACTTGGATTCCAGGTCCGGCTTGAAATAGGGGAGGTTGGCGTTGGTGTCCGGGTTGGCGCCATGGCTGTCGTTGCCGGCGGAGATGATCTGGATGAACGAGTACTGCCGGCCGGCGTCGGCCATGGCATCCATCCAGGTCTTCTGGCCCGCGTGGGCCTTGTCCCAGAACGGCCGGTAGGCGGCGGTCATGTCCCTGAGGATAGCCTCCGGGCTGTCGCCGACAGTGCCGAAGTGGTTCTCTACGTCATTACGCGAGTTCTGCCCCCAGCTCTGGTTGACGATCGACACTTTTTTCGCCGCCAGCGCGTCGTAGCTGGCCATGAAGGCGTTGTAGTCGAGGTCGTTGGAGCCTTGATAACGGTCGTTGTCGCTGCCGCCGGTGTTGGCCACGAACAGATTGGCATCGAAGGCGATGCCGTGCATGCCGGTACCATTGCGACTGGCCGCCAGTACTCCGGACATTTCCGTGCCGTGGCCGTCGTTGAAGCTTGGGTCGTACTCACCCGCAATACTGAAGTGCTCACCTTTGTGGAACTCGCCGGCAGGCACCTCCAGCCGATAGCGCGGATGGGTTGCGTAGTATTCGCCGGTAGAGGTGACTGCCTGCACACGGTTTTCGCCTGCGGCGTTCTTGCCCTGGAACTCCGAATGTTCACTGAGGATGCCCGAGTCCAGCACGCCGACGTTTACCCCTTTCCCGGTGATACCCAGGGCATAGGCGTAATAGGCGTTGGTCCGGTCCAGGCCGGAGTTGACCTGGGCTTCCGGAGTCTTCCAGGTTTGCGCGTTATTGCTCCAGTTGCCGGTCGCGGCGGACCATGACTGTCCGGCATTGAGTTGTTTGTGCAGGTCCGTGGCCACGCCCGGTTCTATATAGGTATAAGGTTGGGCCGCCGGCAGGTTGGCAATAATCGCTTGGGCGAAGTCGAATATGTTCTGGGTATAACGGCCGGAGTTGCTGAACAGGCGGCTTTTATAACGATCCAGATTGTTGTTGTAATCAAGTGGCTTGCTCGTATCGCCGAGCATTGCACTGATCGACAGGTTTTCCGTCTGCAACTCGTAGTTCTGCTGGAGCAACGAGTCGAACTTTGTCGATTGTGCGGCAAACTCTTTGGCTGCCAGGTCCAGGGTATTGCCTACACCAAAACGCAAGTTGGTATACACGGCGGTACCCGGCGCGAACGACGCAGCGGCTTTCCTGAACGCAGCCTCCAATACCTGGGGTGTATAGGGCGAGCCGGTGGGCGGATTATCTGCCAGAGCCATCTGGCCCTGACCCAGCCACAAGGCGATGGCCATTGCGACAGGGCTCAGGGAAGCTGGTTTTAAGCGGTTGCTGCGTTTGTCTGAATCGATACCTGCTACGTCCATGTTCCTTTTCCTTGAGATATGTCCTTGGTCGAAACTGATGTTTCGATCTCTTGTAATAGGCAGGGCTTAAATGATGGGCTGAAACAAAGGTGCTATTTAGAAGCACGTGGTGTGCTTATTGTTTTTACTGAGCAATAGGGAGTTCAGTCTCGGTTATCGTTACTGTTCGCTTGATACTCACTAGGTGGTACATATTGGGAAGTCGACAATCAACGAATGGTCAGTTGTTGATCCTCAAGTTGTTTTTCTTTAAGACACACATCGGCCTCCGCTGTTTTCAAACAATGGTTTTTCATATGAGTGGTGTTGCAGAAAAATAACTGCGAGAGGGTTATAGCATGACAAATGAGCTTGTAACAAAATATTTATAGAGTGCTACGAACTTGATACCAGAACTGTGACAGGTTTGGTTTTCTGTTTGAGAAAGGTTGGGGGTGAGCTGTGGGTGCCGGGCATAAAAAGGCAGCCCGCAGGCTGCCTTTGTTGTACGGCGAAGGTCGATCAGGACAGGAAACCGCCGTCCACGTTCAGCGATATGCCCGTGGTGTAGCTCGAGGCATCGCTGGCCAGGTAGAGCACGGCGCCGGCCATTTCGCTCGGGTCGGCCACGCGCTTGAGGGGGATCTGCGCCAGGGCGGTCTTGAGGATGGCGTCGTTCTTCACCAGCGCCGAGGCGAACTTGGTGTCGGTCAGGCCCGGTAGCAGGGCGTTGCAGCGGATGCCGAACTGCGCGCATTCCTTGGCGAAGACCTTGGTCATGTTGATCACCGCCGCCTTGGTCACCGAGTAGATGCCCTGGAAGATGCCGGGGGACACGCCGTTGATCGAGGCCACGTTGATGATGCTGCCGCCGCCGTTGTCGCGCATCAGCTTGCCGGCTTCCACCGACATGAAGAAGTAGCCGCGGATATTCACGTCGACGGTTTTCTGGAAGGCGCCCAGGTCAGTGTCCAGCACGTTGCAGAACTGCGGGTTGGTGGCGGCGTTGTTGACCAGGATGTCCAGGCGCCCGAACTGTTCGCGGATGCCGGCGAACACCTGGCTGATCTGCTCCATCTCGCCGATATGGCAGGCGATGGCGGTGGCCTTGCCGCCGGCGGCGACGATGGCGTCGGCCACATGCTGGCAGCCTTCGAGCTTGCGGCTCGAGACGATCACATGGGCGCCTTGCTGGGCCAGCAGCCTGGCGATGGCTTCACCGATGCCGCGGCTGGCGCCGGAGACGAAAGCGATCTTGCCGTCGAGGTCGAACAACTGAGTCTTGGACATGGTTTTTCCTTATTGTGTGCCTGGCGCGTCGGGACGATCAGAGGCTGGATTTCTTGATGACTTGCAGGCTCATCTGCTCCAGCAACTTGTTCATGTGAATGAACTGCGCGAAGCGTTTGTCCTGGGTCTGGCCATGGAAGAAGCGGTAGTAGATCTGTTGCACGATGCCGGCCAGGCGGAACAGGCCGTAGGTGTAGTAGAAGTCGAAATTGCCGATCTGGATGCCGGCGCGTTCGGCGTAATAGTCGACGAACTGCTGGCGAGTCAGCATGCCCGGGGCGTTGCTCGGCTGGCGGCGCATCAGTTGCACCGGCGCCGGGTCGCCCGCTTCGATCCAGTAGGCCAGGGTGTTGCCCAGGTCCATCAGCGGATCGCCGAGGGTGGTCAGCTCCCAGTCCAGCACGCCGATGATCTGCATCGGGTTGGCCGGGTCGAGGATCACGTTGTCGAAGCGGTAGTCGTTGTGCACGATGCTGGAGGTCGGGTGATCGGCCGGCATCTTGTCGTTGAGCCAGGCCTTGACCGCTTCCCACTTGGGCGCATCCGGGGTCAGGGCTTTCTCGTAGCGGTCGCTCCAGCCCTTGATCTGACGTTGCACGTAACCTTCGGGCTTGCCCAGGTCGCTCAGGCCGCAGGCCTTGTAGTCGACGCGGTGCAGCTCGACGAACTTGTCGATGAAGCTCTTGCACAGGGCTTCGGTCCTGGCCGCGTCGAAACCCAGCTCCGGCGGCAGGTCGGAGCGCAGGATGATGCCCTTGACCCGCTCCATCACATAGAACTCGGCGCCGATCACCGATTCGTCGGTGCAGTGCACATAGGCTTTCGGGCAATACGGAAAGCCGTCCTTGAGCTGGTTGAGGATGCGGTATTCGCGGCCCATGTCGTGGGCCGACTTGGCCTTGTGGCCGAAGGGCGGGCGGCGCAGGACGAATTCCTGTCCCGGGTATTCCAGCAGGTAGGTCAGGTTCGAAGCGCCGCCCGGAAACTGGCTGATCTGCGGGGTGCCGGTCAGGCCCGGAATATGGGCCTTGAGGTACGGATCGATCAGGTTGGCATCGAGTTCCTCGCCGGAGCGAGTACGGGTGGACTGGTCAGTAAGCGCCATGCTTATCCCTTCTGCTTATTCTGGAGGCCAGAGATTATTGGCTAATCTAATGCGCCCACCTGAGCGCCACAATCGCCGCAGGCCTTTATAGGTGAGCGTGTTGCCGGGCAATCATTGCTTTTGATACAAGCGTTTGAATGGGCCCGGCTTCACTCTAGTCCAGTTCGCCGGGCCTGAATGAGCATTCCGACCGGAGCGGCGCACGGCACTGTTTCTGCCTAGCGCCGAAGGCGCCCAGCGCGGGGCATGGCCTGCGTGGCGTCTGTGGCCACGGCGCCTGATTCAGTTCGGGGCAGGCAGGGCGATGGGGGTCAACAGCGGTTGGCCGCTGAAGTGGGCGACGAGGTTCTTGCCCACCAGCTCCACGGTGGCCTGGGTCGCTTCCGGCGACAGCCCGGCGACGTGGGGCGTCAGCACCACATTGTTCAGGGGCTTCAAGGCATCCGGCACCCGCGGTTCGTCGTCGAATACGTCCAGGGCCGCGCCGGCGATGCTGCGTTGCTCCAGGGCCTGCAGCAGGTCGGCGGTATTCACCACGCTGGCGCGGGCGATATTCACCAGGAAACCCTCCGGCCCCAGGGCCTGCAGCACGGCTTTGTCGATCAGCTGGCGAGTGCCTATGCCGCCAGGCGTGGCGACCACCAGGAAGTCCGAGTGCCGCGCCAGTTCGGTCGGGGTCGGGCAGAAGCTGTAGGGCACGTCGCTGCGGATCTGCCGGTTGTGGTAGCTGACGCTCATGTCGAAGCCGTTGGCGCAGCGCTTGGCGATGGCCAGGCCGACGGCGCCGAGGCCGAGGACACCCAGGCGCTTGCCGGCCAGGGACGGGCGCATGACTTTCGGCCATTCGCCGCGCCGCACGGCGGCATCGGCACGGGGAATGTCACGCACCAGGGACAGCAGCAGGGCCATGGCATGGTCGGCCACCGACGAGGCGTTGACCCCGGCGCCGTTGCTCACCGCTATGCCACGGTTGCTCGCCGCCTGCAGGTCGACCTGCTCGTAGCCGGCGCCGATCACACAGATGATTTCCAGGTGCGCCAAGGCGGCGATTTCTTCGGCGCTCAGGCCCAGCGGACCACGGGTGAGCACCGCGTTGATCTGCCCGGCATGGGCCTTGATGGCGGCCGCCCGTTCGCTGGGCGTCGGCGCGAGGATCAGGTGGAAGCCCTGGTTTTCCAGAATCCACAGGTAGTCATTGATGGTTTCGACGAGGACCAGAACGGTGGCGGGCATGCGTGTCTCCTGAAGGACTGAAGAGGGACGGACGGCGTACGGCGCAGCGATGGCAACCGGCATACGGCTCAGGGAGCCGCTGTACCGTGATAAACCACTCAAGGGCTCAAGATTGCGGATTGCAGGGCGCTTTAGCAAGGCGCGGTCGCGGGTTTTTCCCGCGACCGCGGCCTGGAGAGCGTCGCCGTTCTCGATGGCCTGATCGCCAGCAAGCTTGGCTCCTACAAAGAGGGCATTCAGAAGCGGATATCGGCGGTTTTCACTCGCCGGACAAAGGCGCCGTCCAGGGTCGCATTGTGGTGGTCAATGATCGCCCGGGCCGGGAGCTCCGGGGTGTCCATGCAGGTATGGGCATCCTCCGCCAGCACGGCGGCGAACCCCAGGTCCAGGGCGGCGCGGCAGGTGGCGTCGATGCAGTACTGGGTTTTCATGCCGACGATCACCAGCTCATCGACCTGCGCCGCCCGCAGGTGTTCGGCCAGCCCGGTGCCAACAAAACAATTGGGGCGGGTTTTGTCCAGCCGTTGGTCGCTGGCCTCGAGTTGCAATTGCGGCAGCAGTTGCCACGGCGCGCTGCCGGCGGCGATGGGCGAGCCTTGCGGGCCGGTATGGCGCACGGCGATCACCGGCGCGCCGGCCTGTCGGGCGCGGTGGATCAGTTGGTTGATGTTGTCGAGTACGCGCTGCCCCTCGAAGGGCTGCTCTGGTCCGTGAAACAGGCCGACCTGCATGTCGACGATCAGCAGGGCGGGGCGCTGGGCCTGGGGTGACGGCATGGTGTTTCTCCTTGTGAGCCAGCTGGACGGAGAAACAAAAGGCCCCGTCCATTGCTGGCGGGGCCTTGGGTTCGACTGCGCTGTTGTCAGCTCATGCAGCGACCACACGACCCGCCGGAAGCGGTCGTGGTGGTCGTGCGGGTGAGGTGGCGCGGGAAAGGATTCATGGCGCCGATCATGGGGCCAGGGTTCGCGCGCTGTCAATCCGAGAAGAATACTGGTTTGAGTGTCCGGGCATTGGCGGTTTTCAGCCGTCGGGCGAGGGTGCCGAAGGTCTGTTGCCGCTTTTTGCAGCGCTGCATCAGCGAGCCGGCGGGTAATCGGTGGGGCTTGTGGACTACGCTGAGCTTGCTTGAGTGTCTTGAGCGGGTGCGGGTCAGCGCTCCTGACCAGTAGGTCGCTTTCAGGACACGATGGGTCGCCTGGGTGCAATCGCCGGACCATGGCGATGGGCAAGCTTCCAGGATGCCCCGGACCCGGTGCGCCAAGACACTTGGCCGGAGAGCAAGAATGGCGACCGAGGATCCACGCCTCCGTGACGTGGCCGGGCGCTGCAGCCGAAGACTCCGGACGGCTACCGCTATGTAGCGATGTCGTTCGAGATGCCGAGGTACGTTTATGTCTGATGACACGCTTCACCTGCCTCTGATTCACAGCGTGTTGGAGCGCGAAAAGGACACTCCCGGTGCCTTGTTGCCCATTCTCCACGCCATTCAGGACGGTTGCGGGTACATCCCCGACACCGCCATCCCCGAGATCGCCCATGCCCTCAACCTCAGCCTGGCTGAAGTGCACGGCGTGATCAGCTTCTACCACGATTTCCGTACCACGCCGCCCGCGCGCCATACCCTGCGCCTGTGCCGGGCCGAGTCCTGCCAGAGCCGGGGCGCCGAAGGCCTGGCCGCGCAGCTGCGCGAACAACTGTTGCTGGACGACCATGGCACCACGGCCGACGGCAGTATCAACCTGCGACCGGTCTATTGCCTGGGGGCCTGCGCCTGTTCGCCGGCCCTGGAACTGGACGGCGAACTGCACGCCCGGATCACCCCCGAGCGCCTGCGCCAGCTGGTGAGTGGCTGCCTGGAGGATGGCGCATGCTGAAGCTCTATATCCCCCGCGATTCGGTGGCCCGTGCCGTGGGCGCGGACAAGGTGGCCGTTGCGCTGGTGCGTGAGGCCGAGCGTCGACAATTGCCGTTGGAGCTGTGCCGCACCAGTTCCCGTGGCCTTTATTGGCTGGAGCCGCTGCTGGAAGTGGACAGCGCCGACGGCCGCCTGGGTTTCGGCCCCCTCACTCCGGAGGACGTGCCGAGCCTGCTCGACGCCCTGGCGGGCGACCCCGGCAGCCATCCGTTGGCCCTGGGGCCGGTGGAGCAGATCCCTTATCTGCAGAGCCAGCAGCGCCTGCTGTTCGCTCGGGCCGGCATCACTCAACCGCTGTCCCTGGACGACTACCGCGCCCAGGGCGGTTTCCAGGGCCTGGCCCGGGCCATCCAGATGGAGGGCGCGCAGGTGGTCGCCAGCGTGCTCGACTCCGGCCTGCGCGGCCGGGGGGGCGCGGCCTTTCCGGCGGGGATCAAGTGGCGCACCGTGCGCGAAGCGGCGGGTGCCCAGAAATACGTGGTCTGTAACGCCGATGAAGGCGACTCCGGCACCTTCGCCGACCGCATGCTGATGGAAGGCGATCCCTTCCTGCTGATCGAAGGCATGATCATCGCCGGCATCGCGGTGGGGGCCAGCAAGGGCTATATCTACGTGCGCTCGGAATACCCGGACGCCATCGGCACCCTGAACGAGGCCCTGCGCATCGCCCGCGAGGCCGGTTACCTGGGGGCGAACGTCGGCGGTAGCGGCCGCCCCTTCGACCTGGACGTGCGGGTCGGGGCCGGCGCCTACATCTGCGGTGAGGAAACGGCGCTGCTGGAATCCCTCGAGGGCAAGCGCGGCACGGTTCGCGCCAAGCCGCCGCTGCCGGCCCTGCAGGGCCTGTTCGGCTTGCCAACGCTGGTGCACAACGTGCTGACCCTGGCTTCGGTGCCGATCATCCTGGAGAAGGGCGCGCAGTTCTATCGCGACTTCGGCATGGGGCGTTCCCTGGGCACCATGCCGTTCCAGCTGGCCGGCAACGTCCGCCAGGCGGGCCTGGTGGAACGCGCCTTCGGCCTGAGCCTGCGTGAGCTGGTGGAAGGTTATGGCGGGGGTACCGCCAGCGGCCGGCCATTGAAGGCGGCGCAAGTGGGCGGGCCGCTGGGGGCCTGGGTGCCCCCCGCGCAGTTCGATACGCCGCTGGACTACGAAGCGTTCGCCGCCATGGGCGCGATGCTCGGCCACGGTGGCGTGGTGGTCGCCGACGACAGCCTGGACATGGCCCACATGGCCCGTTTCGCCTTGCAGTTCTGCGCCGAGGAGTCCTGCGGCAAGTGCACGCCGTGCCGGATCGGCTCGACCCGTGGAGTGGAGGTGGTGGACCGCTTGATCGCCAGCACCGACGCCGCGGCCCGTGAGGAACAGGCGCTGCTGCTGCAAGACCTTTGCGACACCCTGCAATACGGCTCGCTCTGTGCCCTGGGCGGGATGACTTCCTACCCTGTCGCCAGCGCCCTCAAGCACTTTCCCGCCGACTTCGGTCTGGCGACCACGGAGGCCGACCAATGATCAATATCTTCGACCCTACCAGTGATATCGACCTCGGCACCCCGGCCCGCGAAAGCGAGGTACAGGTCAGCCTGACCATCGACGGCCGGGAAATCAGTGTTGCCTCCGGCACCTCGGTGATGCGCGCCGCGGCGTTGCTCGGCACCACTATCCCCAAACTCTGCGCCACCGACAGCCTGGAAGCCTTTGGCTCCTGCCGCATGTGCCTGGTGGAGATCGAGGGCATGCGCGGCTATCCGGCCTCCTGCACTACGCCTGTGACCGAGGGCATGGTCGTCCACACCCAGACTTCCAAGCTCGCCAGCCTGCGGCGCAACGTGATGGAGCTGTATATCTCCGACCACCCGCTGGACTGCCTGACCTGCTCGGCCAACGGCAATTGCGAGTTGCAGACGGTGGCGGGGCAGGTGGGCCTGCGGGAAGTGCGCTACGGCTATGAGGGCGCCAACCACCTGGACGAACAGAAGGATGTCTCCAACCCCTATTTCGACTACGACCCGAGCAAGTGCATCGTCTGCAACCGCTGCGTGCGTGCCTGCGAGGAAACCCAGGGTACCTTCGCCCTGACCATCAGCGGGCGCGGCTTCGATTCCCGGGTGGCGGCGGCCGGCGGCGACAATTTCCTCGACTCCGAGTGCGTGTCCTGCGGCGCCTGCGTGCAGGCCTGCCCGACCGCCACCCTGATGGAAAAGAGCGTGGTGGAAATCGGCCAGCCCGAGCGCAGCGTCATCACCACCTGCGCCTACTGTGGCGTGGGCTGCTCCTTCCGCGCGGAAATGAAAGGCGAGCAGCTGGTGCGCATGGTCCCGGACAAGAACGGCCAGGCCAATCACGGCCATTCCTGCGTCAAGGGCCGCTTCGCCTGGGGCTACGCCACCCACCCGGACCGCATCACCAAGCCGATGATCCGCAAGCACATCAGCGATCCGTGGCAGGAAGTCAGCTGGGAAGAGGCGGTCACCTACGCGGCCAGCGAGTTGCGCCGCATCCAGCTGAAATACGGGCGCGACTCCATCGGCGGCATCACCTCCAGCCGTTGCACCAACGAAGAGACCTACCTGGTGCAGAAGCTGGTGCGCACCGCCTTTGGCAACAACAACGTCGACACCTGCGCCCGGGTCTGCCATTCGCCCACCGGCTACGGCCTCAAGCAGACGCTGGGCGAATCCGCCGGCACCCAGAGTTTCGACTCGGTGATGCAGGCCGACGTCATCCTGGTGATGGGCGCCAACCCCACCGACGCGCACCCGGTATTCGGCTCCCAGCTCAAGCGCCGCCTGCGCCAGGGCGCGCGGCTGATCGTCATCGATCCGCGGCGCATCGACCTGGTGGATTCGCCCCATGCCCGCGCCGACCTGCATTTGCAGCTGCGTCCGGGCACCAACGTGGCGATGCTCAACGCATTGGCTCATGTGATTGTCACCGAGGGCCTGGTCAACCAGCCTTTCGTCGATCAGCGCTGCGAAGCGGCGGACTTCGCCCGCTGGCGCGATTTCGTCAGCCTGGCGGAGAATTCCCCCGAGGTCCTGGGGCCGATTTGCGGGGTGCCGGCCAAACAGATCCGCGACGCCGCGCGGCTTTACGCCACCGGCGGCAACGCAGCCATCTACTACGGCCTGGGCGTCACCGAGCACAGCCAGGGCAGCACCTCGGTGATGGGCATCGCCAACCTGGCGATGGTCACCGGCAACATCGGCCGCGAGGGTGTCGGGGTCAACCCGCTGCGCGGGCAGAACAACGTCCAGGGCTCCTGCGACATGGGGTCCTTCCCCCACGAGTTGCCTGGCTATCGGCATATCTCCAACGAGGCGGTGCGCGCCGAGTTCGAACAGGCCTGGAACGTGACCCTGCAACCCGACCCGGGCCTGCGCATCCCCAATATGTTCGAGGCGGCCCTGGACGGCACCTTCAAGGCGCTCTACTGCCAGGGCGAGGACATCGCCCAGAGCGACCCCAACACCCAGCACGTGACCGCCGCCCTGACGGCCATGGAGTGCGTGGTGGTGCAGGACATCTTCCTCAACGAGACGGCCAAGTTCGCCCATGTGTTCCTGCCGGGCAGCTCCTTCCTCGAGAAGGACGGCACCTTCACCAACGCCGAGCGCCGTATCTCGCGGGTGCGCAAGGTGATGGAGCCGCTGGCCGGCAAGGCCGACTGGGAGGCCACCATCGCCCTGGCCGAGGCCCTGGGCTACAAAATGCAGTACAACCACCCATCAGAGATCATGGATGAGATCGCGCGCCTGACGCCGACCTTCCACCGCGTCAGCTACACCGAGCTGGACCGGCACGGCAGCCTGCAATGGCCGTGCAACGATGCCGCGCCGGACGGCACGCCGACCATGCACATCGATGAGTTCGTGCGCGGCAAGGGCCGCTTCATGCTCACCGGCTACGTGCCCACCGAGGAGAAGGTCAACAGCCGCTACCCGTTGCTGCTGACCACCGGGCGCATCCTCAGCCAGTACAACGTCGGCGCCCAGACCCGGCGCACCGACAACGTGGCCTGGCACGAGGAGGATCGCCTGGAAATCCACCCGACCGACGCCGAGAACCGCGGCATCGTCGATGGCGACTGGGTCGGCATCGGCAGTCGCGCCGGGCAGACAGTGCTGCGGGCCAAGGTCAGCGAGCGGGTGGCGCCGGGGGTGGTCTACACCACCTTCCACTTCCCGGAATCGGGCGCCAACGTGATCACCACCGACAACTCCGACTGGGCCACCAACTGCCCGGAATACAAGGTGACGGCGGTAGAGGTGGTGCGGGTCAACCAGCCTTCCGAATGGCAGAAGCGTTATCAGGCGTTCAGTGATGAACAGGGGCGCCTGCTGCGGGAGCGTCGTCACGCCGAGAAAGCCGAGGTGCGCCGATGAGCAGCGAAAGCCTGATCAAGATGGCCAACCAGATTGCCCAGTTCTTCGCCAGCGAACCGGACAAGGCCCAGGCAGCGCGTAGCGTGCGCCAGCACCTGAAAAGCTTCTGGACGCCGGCCATGCGCAGAGAGTTGACCGCCTGGGAGGTGACACACCCCGGCGCGGTGCTGCACCCCCTGGTGCAGGCGGCGTTGAAGGAAGAGGAAACGCAAGGGCAGACCTAGCGTTTGCCGATGGCGGGCACACCTTGAACCGGACCGCCTCGTTGCAGCTAACCAGAAGCCAGGGCCTTGCCCTGGCTTCTGTGTTTGATGGGCACACCTGCTGTCTTCAGGGGCATGCCGATGGGGATGATGATCCGCGCGCCCGGCACGCAGGCCAGCCGAAACCCGGGGCCAGCGCTTGCCACAGATCAATGAAACGTTACGCCCGACCCCGCAAAACCGCGCTCCAGACATCTGCACCGGCAAACCGTTCCTCAGCTAAGTCTTTGCTTCTGGTGAGTAATCCCGGACAATCGCGCCCCTGTTTCGGCAAGGGCTCTGTCTGTCGGGTACTCCGACGCGCCCTGGCCGAGTGGCAAATGACCGGAATGTGGAGATCCCACCGGATGAATGATCAGGCCAACAGCGTTGATCAACGCTTTGAAGCGGCAGCCCCAGCGACCCTAGCTAGCTGGAATCGCCAAGACACTACCTGGATGCTGGGCCTGTTCGGCACCGCCATCGGCGCGGGCACCCTGTTTTTACCGATCAACGCCGGCCTGGGTGGCTTCTGGCCGCTGCTGGTCCTGGCGCTGCTGGCCTTTCCAATGACCTTCTTCGCCCACCGTGGCCTGACCCGCTTCGTGCTTTCCGGGCGTGACGGCGCGGACATCACCGAAGTGGTGGAGGAGCATTTCGGGATCAAGGCCGGCGCCCTGATCACCTTGCTGTACTTCTTCGCCATCTTCCCGATCCTGCTGATCTATAGCGTGGCCCTGACCAACACCGTGGGCAGCTTCATGGAGCACCAGCTGCACATCATGCCGCCGCCGCGCGCCGTGCTGTCGCTGGTGCTGATCCTCGGCCTGCTGGCCGTGGTGCGCTGCGGCGAGCAGGTGATCGTCAAGGCCATGAGCCTGATGGTCTACCCGTTCATCGTCGCCTTGCTGTTCCTCGCGGTGTTCCTGATTCCGCACTGGAACGGCGGCATCCTCAGCACCGCCAGTACCCTGCCTGAACCTTCGGCGTTCCTGCACACCCTGTGGCTGGCGATCCCGGTCATGGTGTTCTCGTTCAACCACTCGCCGATCATCTCGGCCTTCGCCGTGGACCAGAAGCGCCGGTATGGCGCCCATGCCGAAGAGCGCAGCTCGCAGATCCTGTCCCGCGCCCACCTGTTGATGGTGGCGATGGTGCTGTTCTTCGTCTTCAGCTGCGTGCTGACCCTGTCGCCGGCCCAACTGGCCGAAGCCAAGGCGCAGAACCTGTCGATCCTGTCGTACCTGGCCAACCACTTCAGCAACCCGACCATCGCTTTTGCCGCGCCGTTGATCGCGTTTGTGGCCATCGCCAAGTCGTTCCTGGGCCACTACATCGGCGCCAGCGAAGGCCTCAAGGGGCTGATCGTGAAAAGCGGCCGCCGTCCAGGCGCCAAGGCCCTGGACCGCATGACTGCGGCCTTCATGCTGGTGGTGTGCTGGATAGTCGCCACGCTCAACCCGAGCATCCTCGGGATGATCGAAACCCTGGGCGGCCCGATCATCGCGGCCATCCTGTTCCTGATGCCGATGTACGCCATCCGCAAGGTGCCGGCCATGGCCCGCTACCGCGGCCAGGCCTCCAACGTGTTCGTCACCCTGGTCGGCCTGGTGGCCATCACCGCGCTGGTCTACTCCCTGAGCGCCTGACCCGCCGGCGGCCCACCGCGCGTTGGCGGTGGGTTGCCGCGCAGAAATGCCTGATTCAGCGAAGCCACGGCCGCTGACTGCGTATAAAGCGCGGCGCGGCCGTTTTTCTGGTAGGCCGCAAAGTCCAGGGCCAGCAAGTGGTCGCGGTTGACCCGTTGTGGCTGGCCGAGCCGGCTCAGCGCCACGCCATGGCGCAGGAAATAACGCTCCAGCGCCGGCGTGGTCACCGCCACCACCGAGTTCGCCCCCAGGGTCCAGGCGGTGTGCAGGGTGTGCCAGAACACCCGCATCGGCAGCTTGCCGCCTTCCAGCGCCGAGGCGGCGAAACGCGAGATTTCCCAGGTGTCGTGCTGCCGTGGCAAGGGCCGGTCGCAGAGAAAACCGAACACGTCCGCCAGCAGATAGGGCTGGGTGGTCGGTAGCAGCCGGGCGCAGCCATGGACCTTTTCCTCGCTGTCCAGTGCCAGGGTGTAGCGGGTGTCGGCGTGGTCGAACTGATCGAGTTCCTGTCCGCATTGGCTGGCGCTGGAGGGCAGTCGCCAACCCAATTGCTTGATGAAGACCGCATGGCGATAGCGGCCGAGGTCGTCGCGCAGGGCCGGCGAAAGCTGGCTTTCATGCCGTGAAATCACAGTGATCATGGGGCGATATCCTTATCGTCGGGTGAAGCGTCAGATCAGCCCCAGGACGGCGGCGTAGGCGGCGGCCAGGGTCTTGTTGGCCGCGCCGAATTTCTTCTGGATGACCTTGAGGTGGAAGTTCACGGTATTCACCGAGATACCCAGGATCAGGGCGATCTCCCCGGAACTCTTGCCGTCGGCCGTCCATTGCAGGATTTCCCGCTCGCGCGCGCTCAGTTCCAGCTGTTCGGCCTGGCTGCTGGGGTGCCCGAGTTCGCCGAGGCGCACGGTCGCCAGTTCGATGATGCAGCGCAGGCGCAGGCGGATTTCTTCCAGTTCCACGGCGCTGATCGCCGTGCATTCACGGGCCACCGACAACACGCTCAGGGCGCTGTCGGGCGTGTGGATGGGCAAGGTGGCGCCCACCCGCAAGCCCCATTCCCGGGCCTCGCCCCACAACACCGAGCCTTTGCCGAACAAGGCGTCGCTCCAGACCACCATTTCCGTGGAGCGCAGGCCGTTGAGGATCGTCGGGTCGATCGCGGCGTAGTTCTGTTGCTGGTAACGCTCCACCCAGGCTTGCGGATAAGAGCCATAGATGTCGATTTTCGGGCGGGTGAAGGGGATCGAATGCCTGACTCCGTAAGCGTAAAAATCAAACCCCAGGGACCGGACCTCCCGTTCCAGCAGCGCAAAGACCTGTGCGCTCTCCTGTTGCTTGAGCATCTCCATGCGCAGGTCGTTCCACCAGTGCATGAAATCCTGTCGTTTCTCCATGGCGTTCGCCTTGATTCCTTGCACGTCAGGGAATCTAGTCCAGGGCAATACGCTGTCAACATTCATGAAATTCATAGAAAACCCCGCAGTTGCCCTGATCCGGCGCCCGGCACCAGGCCATCTGGGTGCGGGGCCGGCAATTGGGGCGGTGGTAGGCGTGGAGGGGGCTCATGGCCAAGGCTGGCCTGCGGTGCTATGTCACTGTGTGGCGGGGTGCCGCAAAGGCACTGGCCAGGCCGATAAGGGCAAAAGACGTCCCCGGCAAAACCGCTGGCGAGCATGCGCATAACTCTTTTCCTTGAGTGTTCTGGCCGTCTCTGGCCAAGGGGCAGGGGACAGCTTCAGGCAAAGCGCAGGCGGGTGATGGGTTCCACAGCGGTGGCTGGCTTGCGGGCTGCGCGGGCGCTCGGCAGCAACGGGGCGAGCAGGGCGCGATGCACGCTGTCGGCGGCGGTTCTCGATTCCAGGTCGAGAAAATGCCCGCAGTCCTCGATCACCGCGAAGCGGCAATCGCGCACATGAGTCTTGCGCTGCGGGTCGTTGCCCGGTTGTTCGACGTGCCCTGGGTAGTCGTTGAACGCGTTCTCGATCACACAATGGTTACGCCACATAGCACACCTCCATTTGTTGCTTTTGACGGGGCGAAAGAATCCGCGGCAGCTGAGATCCAGCTGTCGTGCGCGGAATGTTTTTATAGTCGTGTGAGCGCTTCGAACGATCGGCGCGGGTTGACATCTGTCATCCCAAGGCCGTGGCAAGCAGGCAGCGTTCGACATTCGGGCGAGCGTCGGGCGCCGTTGGCAGTGGCGTGATTTTTAGCAAGGGCGGGGGAGGGCTAACAACTACCAGATCTGGTAGGTAAAGACGCCTGGCGTTCTGCCGCCAGAGCGACTAGCGAGCGGATCGCAGGGATAAAAAAACGCCGCGTATCGTCGTGGGATACGCGGCGTTCTTCATTGCCTTGCAGCCTTAGGCTTGAACCACCGGAATCTTGGCGTTCGCGGCAGCCTCACGGAACTCGGCGATCTGGTCGAAGCTCAGGTAGCGGTACACGTCCGCGGCCATGCTGTCGATCTTGCCGGCGTATTCCATGTACTCCTCGACGGTCGGCAGGCGACCCAGGATCGACGCAACGGACGCCAGCTCGGCCGAAGCCAGGTAGACGTTCGCGCCGTCACCCAGACGGTTCGGGAAGTTACGGGTCGAAGTCGAAACCACGGTGGAGTTCGGTTCGACGCGGGCCTGGTTACCCATGCACAGCGAGCAGCCCGGCATTTCCATGCGCGCGCCAGCCTTGCCGTAGATGCCGTAGTAGCCTTCTTCGGTCAGCTGGTGAGCGTCCATCTTGGTCGGCGGCGACAGCCACAGACGGGTTGGCAGCTGGCCCTTGACCTGATCCAGCAGCTTGCCGGCAGCGCGGAAGTGACCGATGTTGGTCATGCAGGAACCGATGAACACTTCGTCGATCTTCTCGCCAGCGACGCTGGAGAGCAGGCGAGCGTCGTCCGGATCGTTCGGCGCGCAGAGCACAGGCTCCTTGACGTCGGCCAGGTCGATCTCGATGACTTCGGCGTACTCGGCGTCCTTGTCGGCTTCCAGCAGCTCAGGGTTGGCCAGCCAGGCTTCCATCGCCTGGGCGCGACGCTCCAGGGTACGGGCATCGCCGTAGCCTTCGCCGATCATCCAGCGCAGCAGGGTAATGTTCGACTGCAGGTATTCGGCGATCGACTCTTTGGACAGCTTGATGGTGCAACCGGCAGCCGAACGTTCGGCCGAGGCGTCGGACAGTTCGAAGGCTTGCTCGACGGTCAGGGTTTCCAGACCTTCGATCTCCAGGATGCGGCCGGAGAAGGCGTTCTTCTTGCCTTTCTTCTCGACGGTCAGCAGGCCTTTCTGGATCGCGTAGTAAGGGATGGCATGAACCAGGTCACGCAGGGTGACGCCGGGCTGCAGCTTGCCCTTGAAACGGACCAGGATCGATTCCGGCATGTCCAGCGGCATGACGCCAGTGGCGGCGGCGAAGGCCACCAGGCCGGAACCGGCCGGGAACGAGATGCCGATCGGGAAACGGGTGTGGGAGTCGCCACCGGTGCCGACGGTGTCTGGCAGCAGCATGCGGTTCAGCCAGCTGTGGATGATGCCGTCGCCCGGACGCAGGGACACGCCGCCACGGGTCATGATGAAGTCAGGCAGGGTGTGGTGGGTGGTGACGTCGATCGGCTTCGGATAGGCCGCGGTGTGGCAGAACGACTGCATCACCAGATCGGTGGAGAAGCCCAGGCAAGCCAGGTCCTTCAGTTCGTCACGGGTCATCGGGCCAGTGGTGTCCTGGGAGCCGACGGTGGTCATCTTCGGTTCGCAGTAGGTGCCTGGACGCACGCCAGTCACGCCGCACGCCTTGCCGACCATTTTCTGCGCCAGGGTGAAGCCCTTGGTGCTTTCGGCCGGCGCTTCCGGCTTCTTGAACAGGTCCGAAGGTGGCAGGCCCAGTTCGGTACGGGCCTTCTCGGTCAGGCCACGGCCGATGATCAGCGGGATACGGCCGCCGGCACGGACTTCGTCGAGCAGGACCGGGGTCTTCATTTCGAAGGTGGCCAGGACTTCGTCGCTGTTGTGCTTGGTGACTTTACCGGCGTGCGGGTACAGGTCGATCACGTCGCCCATGTTCATCTTCGACACGTCGAATTCGATCGGCAGGGCGCCGGCGTCTTCCATGGTGTTGTAGAAGATCGGTGCGATCTTGCTGCCGAAGCAGAAACCGCCTGCGCGCTTGTTCGGCACGTAAGGAACGTCGTCGCCGAAGAACCACAGCACGGAGTTGGTTGCCGATTTACGGGACGAACCGGTGCCGACTACGTCGCCGACGTAGGCGATCGGGAAGCCCTGGCCGCGCATTTCCTCGATCTGCTTCATCGGGCCGGTCTTGCCTTGCTCGTCCGGAACGATGCCGTCACGGGCCATTTTCAGCATCGCCAGGGCGTGCAGCGGGATGTCAGGACGGGACCAGGCATCCGGGGCAGGGGACAGGTCGTCGGTGTTGGTTTCGCCCGTTACCTTGAACACGCGCAGGCTGATCTTGTCGGCCAGTACCGGGCGGTTCTTGAACCACTCGCCGTCGGCCCAGGATTGCAGTACGCCCTGGGCGTGAACGTTGCCGTTCTTGGCTTTTTCCGCGACGTCGTGGAAGGCATCGAACATCAGCAGGGTGTGCTTGAGCTGTGCGGCCGCGACCGGCGCCAGCTCGGCGTCGTCCAGCAGCTCGACCAGGGTCACGATGTTGTAGCCGCCCTGCATGGTGCCCAGCAGTTCAACGGCGCGCTTCTTGTCCAGCAGAGGGGATTTGGCTTCGCCTTTGGCCAGCGCGGAGAGGAAACCGGCCTTCACATAGGCGGCTTCGTCGACTCCTGGCGGAACGCGATTGGTGATCAGGTCAACGAGGAAGGCTTCTTCGCCAGCGGGGGGATTCTTCAGCAGCTCGACCAGGCCTGCAGTTTGTTCGGCGTTTAGCGGCTGGGGAACGATACCCAGGGCTGCACGCTCTTCGATATGTTTGCGGTAGGCTTCAAGCACAGTATTACCCTCATCAGTGGTCCCAAATGGGTGTCCGGGACGCTCATCCCGAAATTGCCGTACTCATGCGCTGCGTGACGTTGTGGGTCGCTTAGCCAGAATTACCGGCAATTCCTTACAGAAGCTGCTTTCAAAGTTTTACGCCTGCAGAACGGGAGCTGATGAGGGTTGGCGCTGGGCTTTCCCCGCTGGAAAGACCCATCGCCAACACCGCTCTGAAGGAACGACTGTGCTCGTGACGCTTTGAAAACAGCTTCTAACGGACATTGGCGCCTAAAAAGGCTGGCTGATTCTACGGCAAAAAAAAAATTAAGGTAAGTTCGCCCCCGAAGTTTGAGGGGTGATCAATGTTAGACAAAGGGCTAACATGCGGACCTGTTTCGCTTTTTTCCGCCAATTGCCTACTTATGCCCAATCAGACCATCAAGACCCCCTGCGTCGGCCTCTGCTCCACTGTCTACGGTGACCTGGTGTGCCGTGGCTGCAAGCGTTTCCACCATGAAGTGATCCACTGGAACGGCTACAACGAGGAAGAAAAGCACGCGGTGTGGCTGCGTCTCGAGCAATTGCTGGTGCAGGTGATGGCGGCCAAGCTGGAAGTCTTCGACCCCCAGCGGCTGCGCGAGCAACTGGAGCAGCGCAAGATCCGCTTCGTGCCGCACCAGTCGGAATATTGCTGGGCCTATCAGCTGATCGCCCGCGGGGCGCGGGTGATCAACCAGCTGGAAGCCTATGGGATGGTGTTGCTGCCGGAGTTTCGCGACTGGGAACTGCCGGAATTGCGCGATGCCATCGATCGGGAGTTTTTCCTCCTGTCGGAAGCCCACTACCAGCGTTATATCGCCCCGGGGTTCCTCAAGGACGCCTTTGGCGCCTGACCGCTAAAAGCATCGCGGGCAAGCCTCGCTCCTACAGAAGCACACATTCATCTGTAGGAGCGAGCGGGCGGCGATCCGACTTGCCCGCGATAGCGTTTTCTCTGCTAACCCATCCCTCAATGCTTGCCGGCCACCTCTTCCAGGTGGTCCATGATGTCCTCCGGCTTGAGCACCAGCACGTCGCTTTCCAGGGCATCGAGCACCACTTCCGCGGTATTGCCGATCAGCGCCCCGGAAATCCCGGTGCGCGCCACTGTGCCGATGATGGTCAGCGCCGCCTGCAGCTCATGGGCGGTGTGCGGGATCAGCACGTCCGCCGGGCCTTCCTCTATATGCAGGTGGGTATCGTCGATGTCGAACTCGGCCTGGAACGCCTTGCACTGTTCGCGGTAGCGCGCCTCGATGGTTTCCTTGAGCTGGAACACCGGGTCGGACGCCGACAGCATCGGCGACGGATGGGCGCTGATCACATGCAACTGCGCCTTGGCCAGGCTGGCGATGTCGAAACCATGGTCGATGATGCTGGCATGCAGGGTACGGTGCTCGCCGTCGGTGTTGCCGACATCGATGGCCGCCAGGATCACGCCGCCGGTCCAGGGCTTGGCGGTTTTCACCAGCAGCACCGGGCTTGGGCAGTAGCGCAGCAGTTTCCAGTCGGCGGGGGTGAGCAGGGCCTTTTTCAGCGGGTTGTCGGCAAAGTGCTGCTTGATCACCAGGCCACAGCCTTCGGCCTGCTGCACGTCGATGATGGTGCTGTGCAGGCTGTCGTTCCAGGCCTGCTCGGTGGTCACGCTGTAGCCCTCGCTCAGCAGGCTGCTCTTGAGCACGCTCAACAGCGCCGAATGCTCGTGCTTCTTGTCGCACACCAGCAGGTGCAGATGGGCCTGGGTCACCCCGGCGATCAGCTTGGCGCGCTTGAGCGCGAGGCTTTCGGAATGCTCGGGCTCGATGACCACCAGGATGCTGCGGATGGCTTGCATGGTCGGGATCTCCAGAGAGGGATGAAGGCTATGTTGCACAACTATAGTTGCTGCGCGTCGCCGTGGCTGTTGACGCACATCAAGCGCCGCGGCTGGTGGTCTGTGGCGCGGCCGGTATAATCGGCGCCCTTCGCCGTGAACCCTTATGCCGTGAGCCCCATGTTATCGATCCCTGAAGTCGCCACCGTCCTGCCTTGCGCGCTCATTTCCTTGAAGGCTGCCCTGAAGGACGAACGACCATGAACCTGCCGGAAATTCACGAGTTCCTCGGCTGCCCCACGCCGGATGCCTGGGTCCAGGCGGCCCTGGCGGATCAGGAAACCCTGCTGATCGACCACAAGAACTGCGAGTTCAAGGCGGCCAGCACGGCCCTGAGCCTGATCGCCAAGTACCACTCCCATGTCGACCTGATCAACATGATGTCGCGCCTGGCCCGGGAGGAACTGGTGCACCACGAACAGGTCATGCGCCTGATGAAGCGGCGCAAGATCGAACTGCGCCAGTTGTCGGCCGGGCGTTATGCCTCGGGCCTGCGCAAGGTGGTGCGCAGCCACGAACCGGTGAAGCTGGTGGATACCCTGGTGGTCGGCGCCTTTATCGAGGCCCGCAGCTGCGAGCGTTTCGAGGCGCTGGTGCCGCACCTGGACGAAGAGCTGGGCAAGTTCTACTTCGGCCTGCTGAAAAGCGAGGCCCGGCACTTCCAGGGTTACCTGAAGCTGGCCTATCAGTACGGCGACGCCAAGGATATCGCCCAGGTGATCCAGAAGGTGCGCGCCGCCGAGCGTGAACTGATCGAGTCGCCGGACGTGGAGTTCCGCTTCCACAGCGGCGTGCCTACTCTGTAAAACGGCCCAAGTCGGTTCAAAACTACGGGCAAATTGTAAAAAACTCTTAAAAGCATGAAACATCATTGAAAACCGGCCATCTGGGCCGGTTTTTGCTGTCTGCCCTGGTCTCAGGCTTATCCGATGCCGCCTATAATGCGCGCCCCAATTGTGCGCACTCAGACTGGTATTTATGGATAACCCGGGTCTTGGCAAAGTATTGCTGGTGGAAGATGACGAGAAGCTCGCCGGGCTGATCGCGCACTTCCTGTCCCAACACGGTTTCGAGGTCCTGACGGTACATCGTGGCGATGTGGCGCTGGCGGCCTTTCTCGAGTTCAAGCCGAAAATCGTCGTCCTCGACCTGATGCTGCCGGGCCAGAGCGGCCTGCACGTGTGCCGGGAGATCCGCAATGTGGCGGACACGCCCATCGTCATTCTCACCGCCAAGGAAGACGACCTGGACCATATCCTCGGTCTTGAGTCCGGCGCCGACGACTACGTGATCAAACCGATCAAGCCGCCGGTGCTGCTGGCCCGCCTGCGCGCCCTGCAACGGCGCCAGGTGCCGGAGCCGACGGTGCGCGGCGCGCTGGAGTTCGGCAGCCTGACCCTCGACCGCAGTTGCCGGGAAGTGCGCCTGGCCGGCGAGCTGATCGAGTTGACCACCATGGAGTTTGAGCTGCTGTGGCTGCTGGCCAGCTCGGCGGGCAAGATCCTCTCCCGCGACGACATCCTCAACCGCATGCGCGGCATCGCCTTCGACGGCCTCAACCGCAGCGTCGATGTCTACATCAGCAAGCTGCGCGGCAAACTCCAGGACAACCCTCGCGAGCCGGTGTGCATCAAGACCATCTGGGGCAAGGGCTACCTGTTCAATCCATTCGCCTGGGAGCTCTAGATGCTGCGGCTGTTTCTGCGTCTGTACATCATCCTGGCCCTGGGGCTGGCGGGGGCCATCTGGGCGGTCAACTACACCTTTTCCGAGCTGTTGCCGGACGCCAACGAAACCTACAACCGCGAGGCCATGCGCGGGCCGGGATACAGCCTGGTCAACCAACTGTCGCCGGTCACGGGGGCGGCGCGCGAGCAGCGGCTGGCCGAGCTGCAACAACACTACGGCATGCGCCTGAGGCTGTTGCAGGCGGATGAGCTGGACCTGTCCGAGCGCGAACGCCAGCTGCTGGCCGAGAACAAACTGGTGGTGCGCGGCGACTTCAGCGAGTTCATCGCCAACCTCGACGGCGGCCCGCAGTTGCTGAGCATCCGCCTGCCGGAAGAGCCCAAGTGGCTGTATTTCTGGGCCTATGCCTTTCTCGGGGCCAGCCTGGCGCTGGTCCTGTATTTCTGGGTACGCCCGCATTGGCGCGACCTGGAGCTGATCCGCCTGGCGGCCCAGCGCTTCGGCAATAACGACCTGGGCTCGCGCATCCGCCTGCCGCGGCGCTCCAACGTGCGCGACCTGGCGCAGCACTTCAACCAGATGGCCAGCCGCATCGAAGGCCTGATCGCCAATCAGCGCGAGCTGACCAACGCGGTGTCCCATGAGTTGCGCACGCCCATCGCCCGCTTGTCGTTCGAGCTCGACCAGCTCAAGCAGTCCGACCCGCGGCAGAACCGCGAACTGATCGCCGACATGTACGCCGACCTCGGCGAGCTGGAGGAAATGGTTTCCGAACTGCTGACCTACGCCAGCCTGGAACACGGCGCCACGGTGATCAACCGCGAGACCATCCAGGCCCGCAACTGGCTCGACAGCGTGGTCGGCAGTGTCGCCCTGGAGGCGGAAGCGGCGGGGGTGCAGATGGCGATCCGGGCCTGTGAGGTCGAGTACATCAGCATCGAACCGCGGTTCATGGCGCGGGCGGTGATCAACCTGCTGCGCAATGCCATTCGCTACGCCGAACGGCGCGTCGAGGTGTCCCTGGTGCAGGTCGGGCAGGGCTATGAGGTCCAGGTCAACGACGACGGCCCGGGCGTGCCGGTGGCAGGGCGGGCGAAGATCTTCGAGCCGTTCTCCCGGCTCGACGCCAGCCGCGACCGCCGCACCGGCGGCTTCGGCCTCGGCCTGGCGCTGGTGCGGCGGGTGTCGCAGTCCCACGGCGGTCAGGTCGAGGTGACGGATTCGCAATGGGGCGGCGCGTCGTTTCGCATGACCTGGGCGTAGGTCGAATAGCCCAGGCAGCTTGCGCGCGATAACGTCAGAGCGGCCAACACCGCTTAAAAGCTGTACTCCAGGGTGGTCGCCAACGACGTCTGCAGCCGCCGCTCGACAATCGGGCTGTCCGCCGCTTCCCGGCCCAGGTACTGCAGCGCCAGCACCGTCGACATGTTCATCTGTTCACTGACCGGCACTGTCCAGGTCAGGTCGCCGCCCCGGCTGAGAAAACCGCCCTTGGGCCGATAGGTGCCGAAGCGGGTCCTGCCGGCCTGGGCGCTGCTGACGCCATACCAGGTGCGCAGGTAGTCGCCGTCGCCGAACTGGCTGTTGAGGCTGCCCTCGAGGCGTCCGTACTGGCCTTCATACAGCGTGCTGCCAATGCTCAGTTGCAGGTGGTTGTAGGCCGAGCCGGTGTCCGGGTCGTCGTTCTTCTTCAGCGCATGCTGCAGCGTGGCCCCGAGCTCCACGGTGCCCAGGGTGTAGCCCAGGTGAGCGCCAAACTGCGCGCGGGACTTGATCGAGCCCATGCCGGCCAGATGGTCCGAACCCTTGTAGCCGTGCTTGCGGTCCTTGCGTGCCTCGCTGGGGCCGACCCAGGTGCTGAACGCCAGGTCGCCCCATTCGTTACCCCAGCCAAGGCCCTGTTCGGTGTTGAGAAACACCCCGTAGGGGCTGACGATTGCGCCGCCCAGGATCGGCGCGACTGTGCGTTCGTCGCTGCCGCTGTAGCGCGGCAGGCTGGCCACGCCGGCTTGCAGCTGGTACTGCCAGTCCGCGGCGTAGAGCGGGCCGCAGGACGTCAGCAGGCACAGCGAAGCCAGAGGTAGCGACGCAAGGGACAGGCACAAGGTTTTCGGACGGATCGAGGTCTTCATCGCGGCTAGAAACTCAGCAGGGTGTGGGAGTGGTCGTTGGGAGTGGAATAGGAACTGCCCAGGCCATCGCGCGGGCGCTGGGCGACCTTGCGCACCGGGGCGACAGGGGCTGGCTTGGCGCGGAGGGCGGTCTCGGGTGGCGTGGCGATTTCAGGCGGCGGTTCGACGCTGGGCGTCGGGGGCGGCGTGCCCTGGCAACTGAGGCCGCCGAGCAACACACCCATGAGAAGCGTGGAAAACCGACCGTACATGACGCACCCGTGGGGAAATGGATGCGCTCATGCTAGGGACGCGGGCGCGGGCAATCTTTGGCAGCTTTGTCGCAAAACTGTCAAAGACTGTGAATGCCCGGCGCTTAACGTTCCAGGTCCAGGCGCTCATGCCACTGAGCGATGGATTCCTCGGGGTAGTGGGCGAATTGCAGGTCGTGGGGGTGCCAGTCGATTTCCACCCAGGGCGCCCGGGAGTCGAGCATCAGGTGGGTGTGTTCCGGCGGTATCGGCAACGGCGTGTCGATGGCCGAGGCAAAGGGATGGATCAGTTCCGGCCACTCTGGGCTGAACAGCCACAACCCGGAGCCGCAGCGGCTGCAGAAATGCCGTTCGGCGCTGCTGCGCCGGGCACGTTTGCCGGGTTCCCTGAGCAGCGCGTGGTAAATCGAGATGTGCTGGCGGCCGCGGACTTTCAGGCTGGCGGCATCGCCGCCGAGGTTGATCGCATACCCGCCGCCGCCCTGGGTCTTGCGGCAGATCGAGCAGTAGCAGCGTTGATAAGGGTAGGGGTGGGCGCTGGTCAGGCTGAAGTGGACAGCGCCGCAATGGCAGGAACCTTCGAGTTGCATGACGACCTCCGACGATCCATGGGCTATGACCGTCAGCCTAGCCGCTGTCGGCTGGAGCGTTCGCCATGGGCGCTGGTCGGCGTCGGGTTGACCCTATAGCTACTTCAGGCTTTTTACTGTCGACTCTCTTTATCAGGAGTGATCGACATGAGCTTTTTCGAACGTTTGCTGGGTGGTCATCGTGGCCGTGGGCATGGCGGCTCCCAGGGCGGGCACCAGGGTGACAGGCATGGTGGTGGACATGGCCGGCACTCCGGTGGCGCAGCGCCGCCCGCGGGCGGCCCGCTGTGTCCGGACTGCGGGGCGAGCAACGCGGCCAAGGCGCGTTTTTGCCAGCAGTGCGGGACCTCGCTGCAACCCGCCGCGTGCCGCCAGTGCGGCAACACGCTGGCCGCCGGCGCGCGGTTTTGCGCGCAGTGTGGCGGGGCGGCGGGCTGAGGCCGGCCTACAGCGCCAGGTGGTAACGGACCTGGGTCGCGTCGTCCGGGTCGATGGCGCGGTGGAAACCCAGGGTCGCGGCCAGTTCGCGCATGCGGTGATTGGCCGGGCAATCCAGGGAGTACATCTGCTTGAAGCCCTGGTCCTTGGCCCGGTCGACCAGATGGCGCATCAGCAAGGCGTCCAGGCCCTTGTGCTGCCATTCGTCGGCCACGGTGACGGCGAACTCACAGGTGTCCGCGTCGGCGCCGATGGTGGCATAGCGGCTGATGCCGATTTCCCGCAGCGAGCCGTTGTCGTGGACCAGGGCCACGTAAGCCACGCGCTCGCAGCCATCGACATCCATCAACTGGCTGAGCAGGGCCTCGCCGACTTCCTTCACCTCACCCAGGAAGCGGTGGTGCCGGGTGGTCGGCGAAAGGTTCTCGATAAAGGCCTTTTCCCGCTCGCGGTCTTCGGCGCGCAACGGGCGGATCAGCACCGGGCTGCCGTCGTTGAGGGCGTCTATCCAGTGTTCGCCTTTGTACCGGGCGAAGGCAGCCAGGGCGGGCGTATGGAGGGCGGTGCTGGTCATGGGCAAGTCTCCGTGAAGGTGCAGAGGTTTGCCTGAACATTCACACCTGTCAGGCGCCGGGCCCTTGATTCAGGTCAACGGGCGGCGGTGTCGCAGAGGGTTTTGCGCCAGGAGGCAGATTGGCCTCCGAGCGATCAGGCCTCGGGCATCAGGGTGGCGATCAGCGCCCGCACGCTGCCAGGCAGGGCCTCCAGCTCACGGACAATGATGCTGCGCTCGCGCACCGCCCAGGCCTCGTCGAGTTTCACCGTCACCAGCTGCATGGTGTGGCTGTGCCGGATCGCGGCCGATTCGGGAATGATGCCGATGCCCACGCCGGCCTCGACCATGCGGCAGATCGCTTCGAAGCTCGACACCTGGATCCGCAGCGACAACTGCTTGCCGGTGCGCTCCACGTGTTCGCGCAAAAAACTCAGCAAGGTGCTGCCTTCGTGCAGGCCGATGTGCTGGTAGGCCAGGGTCTGCTCCAGGGTCACCGCCGGCTGCGTCGCCAGCGGGTGGTCGACCGGCAGGATCAGCACCAGGTGGTCGGTGCTGAAATGCAGGACCTGCAGGCCGCTGGCCTCCACCGGGCCGGCGATGATGCCCATGTCGGCGGTGCCGTCGAGCACGCCACGCACGATGTCGCGGGACAGGCGTTCCTGCAGGTCCACCGTGACCCCCGGGCGTTTCGACAGAAAGCCGGCGAGGATCTCCGGGAGGAATTCGGTCACCGCCGTGGTGTTGGCGAAGATGCGCATATGCCCGGTGGAATCGCCGCCGTACTGGGTGAACTCGCTTTTCAGGTAGTCCACCTGGCGCATGATCAGCCGCGCATGCTGTAACAGGCGCTCGCCCGCCGGAGTGACTTCGACGCCGCGGCTGTCGCGGTACAGCAGGCGGGTCTCGAGTTGGCTTTCCAGGGCCTTGATCCGCGCGCTGGCCGCCGCCGGCGAGAGAAAGGCGCGCTTGGCGCCCTGGGTCAGGCTCGGCGATTCGGCGATATGGATAAACAGGCGCAGGTCGGCCAGATCGAAATGCATGGGCGGCTCCTGGGAGGGAAGAGGGGCAAAGCGGCGTTCAGCATAACCGAACGCCGGTTTATTGAAATGCAAATTCTCAGAACGCGCAGCGGCTTGCATGATCGGGCTCACCACTACCGCAACAGGACCCGACCCGATGAGCGTGACCGACCCCAGCGCCTGGACAGGCCGTAGCCAGCAAGCCCGAGACCTGCTCAGCGACAACCTGCTCAAGCGCATCGCCGCGACCTTTGGCGAACCCGTGCCGGCCCCTGGCGAGGCCTTGCCGCCGCTGTGGCAATGGTGCTTTTTCCAGGAGCCCCTGGCCGAAAGCGCCCTGGGTGGCGACGGCCATCCGGCCCGTGGCGGCTTCCTGCCGCCGGCGGCCAATCGCAACCGCATGTGGGCCGGTGGCCGGCTGGAGTTCTTCGAGCCGCTGCGCGCCGGGTTCGAGGCGCAATGCGTGTCGACCATCAGCCAGGTCGAGGAAAAGACCGGGCGCACCGGCGCGCTGTTGTTCGTCACGGTACGCCATGAGTATTCCCAGGACGGTCGCCTGGCGATTCGCGAGGAACAGGACATCGTCTACCGCGAACCGACCCCGCCCAAGCAGGCCAGCGGCGAGCCGCTGATCCAGGGCGACTGGCGCGAAACCGTCGAGCCCAGCCCGACCCTGTTGTTCCGCTACAGCGCCGTGACCTTCAACGGCCATCGCATCCACTACGACTTTCCCTACGTCACCGCGACCGAAGGTTATCCGGGGCTGGTGGTGCATGGCCCATTGATCGCCACCCTCAGCCTGCGCGCCTTCTGCCGTGCCCACCCCGAGGCCCGGTTGCGGCGCTTCGCCTATCGCGGCCTGCGGCCCTTGATCGCGCCGCAGCCGTTCGAGGTCGGCGGGCGCATCGTCCGCCCCGGCGTCGCCGAGCTCTGGGCCGGCAACGATGCCGGCCTGGCCCAACGCGGCGAAGTGCTGTTCGACACCATCCCGGAATGACCCCATCCCAGCACAATAACCACAGGCGGAGAGCCGTTCGATGAACCCCAACAGCAACGAAGAATTGAATGCCATCCGTGAAGGCGTGCGCGCCCTGTGCGCCGAGTTCGATGCCGCCTACTGGCGCAAGATCGATGAAGAAAAAGGTTTCCCGGAACGCTTCGTCAAAGCCCTGACCGACGCCGGCTGGCTGGCGGCGATGATCCCGGCCGAATACGGCGGCTCGGGCCTGGGCCTGGCCGAAGCCTCGGTGATCCTGGAAGAGGTGAACCGCTGCGGCGGCAACTCCGGCACCGTGCACGGGCAGATGTACAACATGTTCACCCTGCTGCGGCACGGCAGCGAAGCGCAGAAGCGTTTCTACCTGCCAAAGCTCGCCAGCGGCGAACTGCGCCTGCAATCGATGGGCGTCACCGAGCCTACCACCGGCACCGACACCACCAAGATCAAGACCACCGCGATCAAGCGTGGCGACAAGTACGTGATCAACGGGCAGAAGGTGTGGATCTCGCGGATCCAGCATTCCGACCTGATGATCCTGTTGGCGCGCACTACGCCGCTGGCCGAGGTCAAGAAGAAGTCCGAAGGTATGTCGATTTTCCTGGTCGACCTGCGTGAGGCCATCGGCCACGGCCTGACCGTGCAGCCGATCGCCAACATGGTCAACCACGAGACCAACGAGCTGTTCTTCGACAACCTGGAAATCCCCGCCGACAGCCTGATCGGCGAGGAGGGCAAGGGCTTCAAGTACATCCTCGACGGCCTCAACGCCGAGCGCACGCTGATTGCCGCCGAGTGCATCGGCGACGGCCGCTGGTTTATCGAAAAGGCCAGCCAGTACGCCCGCGACCGCGTGGTGTTCGGCCGGCCCATCGGGCAGAACCAGGGCGTGCAGTTCCCCATTGCCGAAGCCCATGTCGAGATCGAGGCCGCCGACCTGATGCGTTGGCGCGCCTGTGAGGAATACGACAGCGGCCTGAACGCCGGGGCCAGTGCCAATATGGCCAAGTACCTGGCGGCCAAGGCCTCGTGGGAAGCGGCCAACGCCTGCCTGCAGACCCACGGCGGTTTCGGCTTCGCCTGCGAATACGACGTCGAGCGCAAGTTCCGTGAAACCCGCCTGTACCAGGTGGCGCCGATCTCCACCAACCTGATCCTGTCCTATGTG
This sequence comes from Pseudomonas sp. GW821-FHT02B10, assembly GCF_059421865.1. Classification (NCBI taxonomy): domain Bacteria; kingdom Pseudomonadati; phylum Pseudomonadota; class Gammaproteobacteria; order Pseudomonadales; family Pseudomonadaceae; genus Pseudomonas; species Pseudomonas sp. GW821-FHT02B10. The sequence goes on from NZ_JBWKVU010000010.1 coordinate 119,863, forward strand.
GCCGAGCACCTGCTCGAACTGCCGCGCAGCTTCTGAGGAACCGAGTATGAGCCATACCCAAGCCTTGGCCGGGTTCCTTGCCGGCCTGAGTTACCCGCAGTTGCCCGACAGCGTGCTGGCGCGCACCGAAGAGCTGTTCCTCGACTGGCTCGGCTCGGCGCTGGCCAGCCAGGGCGCGCATCCGATCCCGTTGTTCGAGCGTTACGCCCAGCAGATGGGCCCGGCCGATGGCCCGGCGCGGATCCTGGTCAACGGCCGCGGCAGCTCGGCCTATTTCGCCGCCCTGGTGAACGCCGCGTCTTCCCATCTGGTGGAGCAGGACGACCTGCACAACAGCTCGGTGCTGCACCCGGCCACCGTGGTGTTCCCGGCCGCGTTGGCGGCGGCCCAGGACCTGGGCAAGTCCGGCCAGGAGCTGCTGCTGGCGGCGGTGGCCGGCTACGAGGCGGGGATTCGCATTGGCGAGTTCATGGGCCGTTCCCATTACCGGATCTTCCACACCACGGCCACTGTTGGCACCCTCGCCGCAGCGGTGGCGGTGGGCAAGTTGATGGACTTCGACCAGGCGCAATTCATCAACCTGCTGGGTAGCGCCGGGACCCAGGCTGCCGGCCTCTGGGAGTTTTTGCGCGACGCCGCGGACTCCAAGCAGCTGCACACGGCCAAGGCCGCGGCCGACGGGCTGCTCGCCGCCTACCTGACCCGCGACGGACTGACCGGCGCACGCAATATTCTCGAAGGCGAGCAGGGCATGGCCGCGGGTATGTCCCGGGATGCCGAGCCGGCGCGCCTGTCCGACCGTCTGGGCAGTCGCTGGGCCTTGCTGGAAACCTCGTTCAAGTTCCACGCCTCCTGCCGCCATACCCACCCGGCCGCCGACGCCTTGCTGGCGCTGATGCAGGGCGAAGGCCTGAGCCATGAACGGATCGTCCGCGTGGAAACCCGCGTGCACCAGGGCGCCATCGATGTGCTGGGGCGGGTGAAGGTGCCGCAGACCGTGCACCAGGCCAAGTTCTCCATGGGCACCGTGCTCGGCCTGATCGCCGTGCATGGCAAGGCCGGGCTGCCGGAGTTCCAGGAACTGGCGCTGAACGACCCGGCGGTGGCGGCGTTTCGCGACAAGGTGTCGATGGTCCTCGACCCCGAGGTGGATCGCGCCTATCCGCAGCGTTGGCTGGGCCGTGTAGTGGTCGGCACCGACGATGGCCGCACCCTGCACGGTGCCATCGACGAGCCCAAGGGCGATCCGGGCAACGGCCTGTCGCGGGCCGAGCTGGCGGACAAGTTCCAGCGCCTGCTGCGCTTCTCCGGCGCCCGCACGGCGGAGCAGGGCGCGGCCCTGATCCGCCAGGTGTGGAACCTGCGCGACACCGCGCGACTGAACGAATTGCTCTGAGCCCGCCCCGAGGACGCCTTATGACACCCAATACCGCACAACCCCGGCCGCTGGACGGCATCACCGTGGTCAGCCTGGAACACGCCATCGCCGCGCCGTTCTGCACCCGCCAACTGGCCGACCTGGGCGCCCGGGTGATCAAGGTCGAGCGCCCCGGCAGCGGCGATTTTGCCCGTGGCTACGACGAGCGCGTGCGCGGCCTGGCCTCGCATTTCGTCTGGACCAACCGTTCCAAGGAAAGCCTGACCCTGGACCTCAAACAGGACGCCGCCGGCGACATTCTTGACCGCCTGCTGGCCCAGGCCGACGTGCTGGTGCAGAACCTCGCCCCGGGCGCGGCGGCGCGCATGGGCTTGTCGTTCGAGGCGCTGCATGAACGCTTTCCGCGGCTGATCGTCTGCGACATTTCCGGTTATGGCGAGGGCGGCCCTTATGAGAAGAAAAAGGCCTACGACCTGCTGATCCAGAGCGAGGGCGGGTTCCTGTCGGTGACCGGCGGCCCGGGCGAGGAGCAACTGGCCAAGGCCGGCTGCTCGATCGCCGACATCGCCGCCGGCATGTACGCCTACAGCGGCATCCTCTCGGCGCTGTTGCTGCGCGGCAGGACCGGGCAGGGCAGCCGGATCGACGTGAGCATGCTGGAAAGCCTGGTGGAGTGGATGGGCTACCCGATGTACTACGCCTTCGACGGCGCGCCGCCACCGCCCCGGGCCGGCGCGGCGCACTCGACCATCTACCCCTACGGGCCGTTCCCGGCGGGGGATGGCGGCACGGTGATGCTCGGCCTGCAGAACGAACGCGAGTGGGCGGCGTTCTGCGACAAGGTGCTGCTGATGCCGGAGCTGGCCGGTGACGAACGCTTCTCGGCCAACTTCAAGCGCTCGGCCAATCGCCAGGCACTACGGCAGATCATCGTCGACAGCTTCGCCCGGCTGACGGTGGAGGCGGTGATCGAGCGGCTGGAACAGGCGCAGATCGCCAGCGCCCGGGTCAACGACATGCAGGGCGTGTGGCAGCACCCGCAGCTCAAGGCCCGCGACGGCTGGCGCGAGGTGGACAGCCCGGCCGGCAAGCTGCCGTCGCTGCTGCCGCCGGCGCGCAATGCCGCGTTCGAGCCGCGCATGGACGGCGTCCCCGGGCTGGGCCAGCACAGCGGCGCGATCCTCGCCGAACTGGGGCTGTCTAGCGATGCCATCGAAACGCTGCAGGCCAACGGCGTGATCTGAAACCGACCTGCCGGCTTGCATGGCCCCCCTGTAGGAGCGAGCTCGCTCGGGATACGCCCGAAAGGTCGATGCAAATCTCGAGGGCCTCATCGCCAGCAAGCTGGCTCCTACAGGGGAAATCGGGGATACCCCACAGGGCCTGCGGACCCCACATCACATACAAGGAATTCAACATGCCCAACCCAATTGTCCGCTCCGCCTTGTTCGTCCCGGGCAGCCGTCCCGAGCGTTTCGGCAAGGCCCTGGCCAGCGGCGCCGACGCGGTGATCGTCGATTTCGAGGACGCCGTGGAAGAGCCGCTCAAGCGCCAGGCCCGGGACAACCTCGGCCAGTTCCTCAACAGCCAGCCCCAGGTGCGGCTGTGGGTGCGGGTCAATGCCCCGGAACATGCCGAACATGCCGCCGACCTGGCGTTCTGCAAAGCCCAGGCCGGGGTGGTCGGCATCCTGCTGCCCAAGGTCGAAAGCGCCGCCCAGGTGGCGACTGTGGCGGCCACCGGCAAGCAGATCTGGCCGATCATCGAAAGCGCGCGCGGGCTCTTGGCTTTGGCGGAAATCGCCCGGGCTCCTGCGGTGCAGCGCCTGTCTTTCGGCGGCCTGGACCTGGCGCTGGACCTCAACCTGTGCAGCGGTTCGGCGGCGGCGCAGTTCGCCCTGGACCAGGCGCGGCTGGCGCTGATCCTGCATTCGCGCGCCGCCGGCCTGGTGCCGCCATTGGATGGCGTGCACCCGGCCATCGACGACCCCGAAGGTTTGCGCCAGTCCATTCGCCACGCCTATGAAATGGGTTTTGCCGGCGCCTTGTGCATCCACCCGAAACAGGTGCCGGTGATCCACCAGGCCCTGGCCCCCAGCGCCGAAGACCTGGCCTGGGCGCAACGGGTGGTGGACGCCGGCAGCCACGGCGCCGGCGCCTATCAGATCGACGGCCAGATGGTCGACGCGCCGGTGCTGCTGCGGGCCCAGCGCCTGTTGGCGCTGAGTCCCTGAATACTGCAATCGCGCAGGAGCGCGTTACCAACTGCCATAGGGAATGCCGTATTGCTCTATGTAGCGCTTGGCGTTTTCGGACAGGGGGTAATAGTGTCCGTTGGACTTGCCCAGGTGGGGGCCCAGTGGCTCGATTTCACCCTGGGCGCGGGCGACTTTGACCGGGTGATGGCATTCGTCCCTGACCCAGACTTGGACGATGCCGCCAGGAGCGAGGCCTAAATAGACCGATGCCATATAGCGGGCAGTCTGGTGCGGAGTTTTCGGGCAGCGTCGATTCGTCGAGGTGGTCATGATTTTCCGGGCTTCTTCCGGGACATCTACCCAGGCTCGATAAGTCTGTGGTTCCACGACCGATTGCCAACGCACGAAAATGCGTTTGGGAAGGTCTGCGCCAACTACCGATTTACCGTTGCCTCCAACTCCACCACTCCATCCTCTGGCCCACTCTTTGTCGTAACCCATATCACCGCCCGCAGCGGAGCCGCCACCAGTACGACGGAGTAGCTTGCCGTTGATATCTTCAACAGCGCTGTCTTCGACCCAGACCTCCATGTAGAACGGCTCGATGAAGCCAAGCTCCCACCAAGGATCTTTGGGGTCGTGTTTTCCGGAAAGCGGATCAGCGTGGCAACCAATTAACAGAAGTGTGCCCAGCAGGGCGATGAATACTCTCATTACCAAAGCGTCCAGTCAGGTACGTGAGGATGTTGCACACGCACGGCATCCACCGTGGGGGCGTTGATATAGACGACTTTAAGGCTGCCGCCGTGTTGTTTGCCTAACGGGTGATTCCAGTGGGCCGAGAGATGGATATAACGCAGCTTGAGCAGGGTCTCCTCGGCTGGCGTCGTACTGTAATCACCGGCGACAAATCTGTCACAAAGGGCTTGAAGCTCTTGCGGGATGGCGTAGTCAGGATCCTGTTCGTCGATGACCTTGAAGCGCACGCCATTCTGCTTGGCCAGTTCATACATGACGCGTAGATACACCCTCGATAACCTGTTGCTTATAGAGCGCTTGAGCTGCAGGCCGGTATACACCCGTTTTCTGCGGGGGGGCGAGGCGGTCCTGGAGATCCTGGGGCAACAGCATCGGCTCCGGCGTGATGATTTCCAGCCATTGTGCGGGCCAGCCCTTGGCCAGCCAGCGCGATTTTGCCTGTACCGTGTCCCGGTAAATCGAGGTCTGGGTCACCTCGGTATTAATGGGCACCTCCAGCGCCTGCATCGGACTGATCAGTACACATTCCTGAGCATCATCCAGATAACCGCCGCCGATATCCGAATGGGCGCCGGGCAAGGCGATTTCCACATGGTCGGGACTGACCCGGCTCAGGGCAAAGTTGGCCCGGTACTCGTCGCGGGCGACCAGTTGCACCACCGAGCGAAAGTAGCGCGGTCGAGGTGCAGCTTGATACCTGGGGCAATGGCGCTGCGCACGTTGCCCAGATTGCCCAGCCCGGCAACCGACGGCACCGTATCGAACAGACCAATAAAGCCCATGTCTACGTCGTTGCCGTACTGTCGGTTGAAATTGGGGCTGAAGGCACTGGAGTAGTCGTGGAGAATTAGCTCGAGTGGCCCGAGCCAGCGCACGACTTCATTGGCGAAATGTCGGGCTGCCGCCGCACCTCGGCTAAAGCCGAAGGCATCGAAGGTCAGAGAAGTGATTTCGCTTTCGGGATTATCTTCGTGGGCTTCACGGATACGTTCCTTGATCGCACGAAATGCTTTCTGCACGCACCCTGAGACTCCTGTGTCGCCACGCCCTGTACCCGAGGTGAGCAGGCTGTCTTTTTCACCGGCTTGTGTGCCGATGCCATCAATATAGATTGAGCGATAGGCGCGCTTTTGCAGTTCCTCACCCTCTACTTTCCGGTTGGAATAGTACAAATCACTCAACCGCTTAACATTGCTCACATCATTCCCATAACTACTCTGCGGATCGCTCATATACGGCTTGCAACTGGCATCGATGTCTTTGGACTCGATGGCATGCTGGGCCCCGCAAATCTCGCCCATCGCCGAGTTGCCGGCATTGTTGCCGGTGCCATCAAAGAACACCCCGATACGCAGCGCCACCTGGGTTTTTGCCGGCGGTGGGGTGGGTTCCTTGGCGTACTTTTCGTACTGCGCCCAGAGCTGTTCGCCGTAGCTGGGCTGTGCGGTTTCGGCGGCGTGTTCGGCGGGTGGTTGGTTGGGGCTCTGATTGGGAATGGCGGGCCGTAGAAGGCGGGGCATCGGCCCGGGTCCGTTGTTGGCCATGGGTGTTCCTGGTGCGGTCGAAGAGGGTGCTGGAGACCGTACCGGGAAGGGCGGGGCAGGGATTTAGGAGGAATCTGCAACAGGCTCGGTTGCGGCTGATTCCATCGTAGGGGGATGGAACTTCAGGCGCCTATCGCCGGTAGAGCGGCGTTCGGCCCAGGCGAACGCAGGTATCAAAAATTCAAAATTCTCAATACGCGTGCCCTTAGGCACTCTGCGATCAACCACAACAATAAGAAGGTGAAGTCCATGTTCAAGCTCTCCCGGGCGTTGTTCTGTGCCGCCGCATTGCTGGGCGCCGGTCTTGCGCAGGCCGCCGACCCCATCGTGATCAAGTTCGCCCACGTGGTGGCGGAAAACACCCCCAAGGGCCAGGGCGCCCTTCTGTTCAAGAAGCTGGCCGAGGAGCGCCTGCCGGGCCGGGTCAAGGTCGAGGTGTATCCGAACTCCTCGCTGTTCGGCGACGGCAAGGAAATGGAGGCGCTGCTGCTGGGCGACGTGCAGTTGCTCGCGCCGTCCCTGGCCAAGTTCGAGCAGTACACCAAGAAGGTGCAGATCTACGACCTGCCATTCCTGTTCGACAACCTCGCCGCCGTCGACCGCTTCCAGCACGCCGAGGGCAAGCAGCTGCTGACCGCCATGCAGGACAAGGGCATCCTCGGCCTGGCCTACTGGCACAACGGCCTCAAGCAGCTGTCGGCCAACAAGAAGCTGGTGGAACCCAAGGACGCCCGCGGCCTGAAGTTCCGCGTGCAGGCTTCCAGCGTGCTTGAGGAGCAGTTCAAGGCGGTGCGCGCCAACCCGCGCAAGATGAGCTTCGCCGAGGTCTACCAGGGCCTGCAGACCGGCGTGGTCAACGGCACCGAGAACACTTGGTCGAACTATGAAAGCCAGAAGGTCCACGAGGTGCAGAAGTACTTCACCGAGACCGACCACGGCCTGATCGACTACATGGTGATCACCAACGCCAAGTTCTGGACCGGCCTGTCGGCGGATGTGCGCGGCGAGCTGGAAAAAATCATGGCCGAGGTCTCGGTGGAAGTGAACAAGCAGGCCGAAGCCCTGAACCAGACATCCCGGCAGAAGATCATCGACGCCAAGACCAGCGAAATCGTCGCCCTGACTCCCGAGCAGCGCAACGAGTGGCGCGAGGCCATGCGCCCGGTGTGGAAGAAGTTCGAGGGCTATATCGGCGCCGACCTGATCCAGGCCGCCGAAGCCGCCAACCAGGCGCAATAACCACCTGCATCCCGGCCGCTGCGCTCGCAGCGGCCCATCGGCAGCCGCTATCGGGCTGCACTCCACTGGCACTTTCGCGGAGAACCTCAATGCACAGGCTGAGGCGGTTCTGGGAACATTTTGAAGAGGCGTTCATCGCCTTCCTGCTGGCGGCCATGACGCTGGTGACTTTCGTCTACGTGGTGCTCAACAACCTCTACCCGCTGTTCTACGCCATCGGCGATGCCTGGGAAGGGGGCAGCGCGCTGTTCCTGGGGATCGGCGACTTCCTCATGGAACTGGCCCAGGACATGGTCTGGAGCGTGGCGCTGACCAAGATGCTGTTTGGCTGGCTGATCTTCTTCGGCATTTCCTACGGCGTGCGCACCGCCGGGCACCTGGGGGTGGACGCGCTGGTCAAGCTGGCCTCGCGCCCGGCCCAGCGCCTGCTGGCGGTGATCGCCTGCCTGTGCTGCATGGTCTACGCCGGGCTGTTCATGGTCGCCAGCTTCAAGTGGCTGATGGCGCTGATCCAGGCCGGCATCGAAGCCGAGGACCTGGACCAGTTCGGCATCCACCTGTCGCACATCGCGATGATCGTGCCCTTCGGTTTTGCCCTGGTGCTGATCCGCTACCTGGAAATCATGTGGCGCATCCTCATGCGCGGGCAGATCAACCTGGGCCTGGCCGATGAGGCGGCCGAGGCCAGCAAGCTTGCCAGTCACCACGAGGATCAGCACTGATGGCCATTCTCTGCCTGTTTCTGATGCTGTTCGTGTTCATGTTCCTCGGCGTGCCGATCGCCATTTCCCTGGGCCTGGCCGGCGCCACTTCGATCCTGCTGTTCAGCCCGGACTCCCTGAGCTCCCTGGCGATCAAGCTGTTCGAAACCTCCGAAGCCTATACCTTGCTGGCGATCCCGTTCTTCCTGCTGTCCGGGGCCTTCATGACCACCGGCGGGGTGGCGCAACGCCTGATCGATTTCGCCAACGCCTGCGTCGGGCATATCCGTGGCGGCCTGGCGATTGCCGCGGTGCTGGCGTGCATGCTGTTCGCGGCGCTGTCCGGTTCGTCGCCAGCGACCGTGGCGGCGGTGGGTTCGATCGCGGTGGCCGGCATGGTGCGTTCCGGTTACCCACGGGAGTTCGGCGCCGGGATCATCTGCAACGCCGGGACCCTGGGCATCCTGATCCCACCATCGATCGTGATGGTGGTGTACTCGGCGGCCACCGAAACCTCGGTCGGCAAGCTGTTCATGGCGGGTGTGGTGCCGGGGCTGCTGCTGGGTGTGATCCTGATGGTGGTGATCTACATCGTCGCGCGGATCAAGAAGCTGCCGGCGCAACCGCGGGTGTCCTTCCGCCAATGGCTGAGCACCGCGCGCCGGGCCTTCTGGGGCCTGCTGTTGCTGGTGATCATCCTCGGCGGCATCTACAGCGGCCTGTTCACCCCGACCGAGGCGGCGGCGGTGGCGGCGGTGTATTCGGCCTTCGTCGCGCTGTTCGTCTACAAGGACATGCGCCTGCGCGACTGCCCGAAAGTGCTGGTGGAGTCGGGCCGGCTGTCGATCATGCTGATGTTTATCATCGCCAACGCCATGCTCTTCGCCCATGTGCTGACCACCGAGCAGATCCCGCAGCAGATCACCACCTTCGTCATGGACGCCGGGCTGTCGCCCATCGGTTTCCTGCTGATGGTCAACGTGGTGCTGCTGGTGGCGGGCAGCTTCATGGAGCCTTCGGCCATCGTGCTGATCCTGGCGCCGATCTTCTTCCCGATCGCCATGAAGCTGGGCATCGACCCGATCCACCTGGGGATTGTCATGGTGGTCAACATGGAGATCGGCCTGGTGCATCCGCCGGTGGGCCTGAATCTGTTCGTCACCTCGGCGGTGACCGGCCTGACGCTCGGCCAGACCATCCGCGCGGCGTTGCCGTGGCTGATGATCCTGCTGGCGTTCCTGATCCTGGTGACCTACGTGCCGTTCATTTCCCTGGCGCTGCCGAACTGGCTGGGGATGAACTGACGCAACGCCTTTACTTGGAGGAGAGGCGGTTTGCACGATCCTTGCAGGCGCCAGCTTGCTGGCGATGGGGCCTTGAGATGTGCAACGCTCTTGCGGGCTTGTCGCAGGCAAGCCTCGCTCCTACGGGGCGCTGGACGCTGGCGCTGCGTCGCGGCAGCATGGACGCCTTCATTTCGGGGGCTTGGATATGCGACGTCTGCCTTCCCTGGCGGCATTACGGACTTTCGAGTGCGCGGCGCGGCATGCGCATTTTGGTCGGGCGGCGGCTGAGCTGTGCGTCACCGACAGCGCGGTGAGCCATCAGATCCGCCAGCTCGAAGAGCAACTGGGGGTGTCGTTGTTCGTCCGCGAGGGCCGGCAGATCCGCCCGACCCCGGCGGCCGGGCGGCTGATGCAGAGCCTGCAGCAGGCTTTCGAGCTGATCGGCGAAGCCTGCGACGAGCTGCGCGATCCGTCTTCCCTGGCGGTGCTGCGCCTGGCGGTGACCGCCGAGCTGGCGCAGAAATGGCTGATGAGCCGGCTGGCGGACTTTTCCGCGCGTTACCCGCATATCACCCTGCATCTCTATGAACAGCCGATCGACGCCAGCGTGCCGGGCGAAGACATCGACCTGGCGATCACCTACGGCAGCGGCCCGCAGGACAGCAGCGCCTACTTCGTGCGGCCGTTGCCGAGCCTGCAGTTCTTCCCTGTGTGCAGCCCCGGGCTGTTCAACCAGGGCACCCTGAAAAGCCCGCGGGACCTGGCCCGCCATTGCCTGTTGCACGACGATCAGGACGGCAAGACCTGGACCGCCTGGCTGACCAGCCACGCCGGCGATTTGCGCCCGGCGCGCCAGCTGTATTTCGCCCACGCCGGGCTGGCGCTGGAAGCGGCGGCGCAAGGGCAGGGCGTGGCCATGGGCGATAACCTGACGGCTCAGGAAGACCTGCTCAATGGCCGTCTGGTGCGGCCCTTCAACGCCGCCAGCATGACCGCCCTGGGACAGTACGCCCTGGTGTGCGAGCGGGTGCGCCTGGAGCGCCCGGCGCTGATGCAGTTGCTGGACTGGTTCAGCGATCAGTTGAGCGATTGATGAGTTGAATTCAACTGTCGCGCAATATTCATCGTTGGTGCCTTGACCCGGCGCGGCGCTAGTTTGGTGGCCATTCCCCAGCACCGACGAGGTTTGCCCCATGGCCCGATTGCTCGACACCACTCCCAAACACGATGGTTTCCGCCTGCCCGGCGAATTCGAAGCCAAGGCCGGTTGCTGGCTCGGCTGGCCGGAGCGCACCGACGTCTGGCGCAATGGCGCCAAGCCGGCGCAGAAGGTCTGGGTGCGGATCGTCACCGCGATTGCCCAGAGCGAACCGGTCACCGTCTGTGCTTCCGCCGCCCAGTTCGCCAATGCCCGCCGGCTGTTGCCGCCGCAGGTGCGGGTGGTGGAAATGACTTGCAACGACACCTGGTTCCGCGACAGCGGGCCGTGCTTCGTGGTCAACGACCAGAGCGGCGAAGTGCGCGGCGTCGACTTCGAGTTCAACGCCTATGGCGGCCTCGACGGCGGCCTGTATTACCCCTGGGACAAGGACGACCAGATCGCCGCCAAGATTCTCGAAATCGAAAACCTCGACCGCTACCGCGCGCCGCTGATTGCCGAGCTGGGCGGCATCCAGAGCGATGGCCAGGGCAGCATCCTCACCACCGAGCAGTGCCTGCTCAACCGCAATCGCAACCAGCACCTGGGCAAGGCCGAGGTCACCCGACGGCTCACCGATTACCTGGGCGCGGAGCAGGTGATCTGGCTGCCGCGCGGCTGCAAGTTCGACGAGACCGACGGCCATGTCGACGACCTGGCGTGTTTCGTGCGCCCCGGCGAAGTGGTGCTGCAATGGACCGACAACCGCGACGACCCGCAGTGGGAAATCTACCAGGAGGCCTACGACATCCTGCGCAGCACCCGCGACAGCCGTGGTCGCGAGCTGGTGGTGCACAAGCTGCCGCAGCCCGACGTGCTGGAATGGACCGCCGCCGAAGCCGAAGGCCTGGACCAGCTGGACAGCACCCATGCGCGCCAGGCCGGCACGCGGATCTGTGCCTCGTACATCAACTACTACGCCGGCAACAGCGCGATCGTGGTGCCGCTGTTCGGCGACCGTAACGACAAAACGGCGTTGGCCACCCTGGCCGAACTCTTCCCCCGGCACCGCATCGTCGGCATCGACAATTCGCGGGAAATCCTCCTCGGCGGCGGCAACGTCGCCTGCATCACCATGCCGCAATACGCGGCTCCCCGGCGCATCGGCGAAGAGGGCTGAACATGAACCTGCACAGGCTGGGCCGCGCGTTGCTGCTGGTGCTGGCGCCGTTGTGCGCCCAGGCGGCCGACGAGGCCGAACCCACGGTCAATCTGTATATCTGGGGCGAGTACCTGGCCCCGGACACCCTGGACAACTTCGAGCGCCAGACCGGCATCCGGGTGGTGGTCGATCACTTCGATTCCCTGGAGACCGTGGAGACCAAGCTGCTCACCGGGCGCAGCGGCTACGACCTGGTGCTGACCGCCGGCCAGCACCTGTCCCGGGCCATCGCCAGCGGCGCGCTCCAGCCGCTGGACAAGCAGCGCCTGCCGCACCTGGCCGGGGTCGGCGAGGAGTTCCGCCAGCATATGGCGGTGTTCGACCCGGGCAACCGTTATGCCGGGATCTATGCCTGGGGCACTACCGGTGTCGGTTATCAGGAGCAGGCGGTCAGCCAGCGCCTGGCGCAGGCGCCGCGGGACAGCTGGGCGATGCTGTTCGATCCGGCGGTGGTGGCGAAATTCGCCGACTGCGGGGTCAGCCTGCTCAACGATCCCAACGAGGTGTTCGCCGCGGTGATGAAGTACCTGGGCCTGGACATCAACCGGCAGAACCTCGACGAGCTGAAACTCGCCGAGCAGCAACTGGCGAAGATCCGGCCCTATATCCGCTACTTCGACAACGACCTGAACATCAGCGACCTGGCCAACGGCAACACCTGCGTGGCCATGTCGTGGAACGGCAACGTGGCGATCGCCGCCGGGCAGGCCGAGGCGGCGCACAAGCCCTTCACCTTGCGCTATCGCATCCCCAGGGAGGGCACGCTGATCTGGTTCGACGCCATGGTCATCCCCAAGGACGCGCCGCACCCCGAGGCCGGGCTGGCGTTGATGGATTACCTGATGACCCCGCAGGTGATCGCGCCGATCACCGACACCATCCATTACGCCAACGCCATCAGCGCGGCGGATGCCCTGGTCGATCCGGCGATCCGCAACGACCCAGGCACCTACCCGACCCCCGAGGTGCGGGCCTCGCTGTACAGCAAGAACGACAACGGCAAGGCCTTCAACCGCGCGTTGATCCGTGCCTTCAGCCGCCTCAAGTCGGGGCTGTGAGCGCGTGCCAGGCGACGTAGGCTTGCGGCAGGCAGCGGGCGCAGGGTCGATAACCGGCGCTGCGGGCGCTGGCCTCGTCGGCAAAGAACACCCGCTGGCGGACATAACCGCCGCGGGCGATGGCGCGCAGGGCGGCCGGGCAATCCAGCCGCCCATAGATCCGGCTGCCACGGTGGCCGCCGAGGGTGCCCGGTTGTTCGCTGAGAAAGGTGTTGCCCTGGGCATCGAGCAAAACCCAGCTTTTTTCGGTGTTCATCCGTCCCTCCTGTAGCCGCTGACGAGCTTGCGAGGCTGCGATCGACCGCGTAGCGGTCGCCAGACCAGCGCCAACTGCATCGTCAGGTTTACGGGGCTGCGCCCCGATCGCAGCCTCGCGGGCTCGGCAGCGGCTACAAGTGTTGGCATCCGCTGTACCTGCGCGATGAACACACCCGTCAGCGCGTCGGCACCCGCCACAGATACCAGGCCGCCACGGTGCGATGCGGGCGCAAGGACAGGCCGATCTCGGTCATCTGCTTGCGCGTTGGCTGCTGTTCCAGGCCCTTCAGGCGCCGGTAGCCTTCGCGCACGCCGAAATCGTCGGCGGGCAGGATGTCCAGGCGTTCCAGGCTGTAGATCAGCAGCATCTCCACGGTCCAGCGCCCGATGCCGCGCAGGCGGGTCAAGCGCTCGATCAGCGCCTCGTCGTCCATGGCCAGGGCCACCTGGTAATCCGGCACCACGCCGCTCAGGGTCGCCTCGGCGATGCCACGGATAGTGGCGATCTTGCCGGCGGAAAAACCGCAGGCGCGCAATGCCTCGAAATCGGTGGCGAGGATCTGCTCGGGGGAGGGGAAGGTTTGCCCATACAACCCCAGGAAGCGTCCGAGAATCGCATCGCCAGCGCGAGCGTGCAGTTGCTGATAGGCAATCGCCCGCACCAGCGCCTCGCAGGGTTCGCGGGCCGGCTTGGCCTGGTGCAGGCAAGGGCCGACCGCCTCGACGTGACGAGCCCAGTCGGGGTCGAGCCCGGCCAGAAAGGCGCGGGCCTCAAGAAACGGATCGGGCATGGAGAGTCCTGGACCAAGGGCGTTGCCAGAGATTAACCAGCAATGCCTGGCACTGCACTCGGTCTCTTGCGCTGGAATTCCGTGAACCTAGATCGAACGCTGATTGACCCGGCTGGACAGCGCGGCGGCGCTTTCCTTGCGTTCCGAGTAGCGGTCCACCAGCAGGTCGGCGCGGCCGCGCAGGAGCAGGGTGAACTTCATCAGTTCCTCCATCACATCCACCACCCGGTCGTAGAAGGGCGAGGCCTTCATGCGGTCGTTATCATCGAATTCGAGAAAGGCCTTGGGCACCGAGGACTGGTTGGGGATGGTGAACATGCGCATCCAGCGGCCCAGTACGCGCAGCTGGTTGACCGTGTTGAACGACTGCGAGCCGCCGCAGACCTGCATCACCGCCAGGGTCTTGCCCTGGGTCGGGCGTACCGCGCCGAGGGTCAGGGGGATCCAGTCGATCTGCGCCTTGAACACCGCCGACATGGCGCCATGGCGTTCCGGCGAGCACCAGACCTGGCCCTCGGACCACAGCACCCGTTCGCGCAGTTCCCGGACCTTGGGGTGGTCCGCCGGCGCATCGTCCGGCAGGGGCAGGCCACTGGGGTCGAAGATGTAGGTTTCGGCGCCGAGGAACTCGAGAATGCGCGCCGCTTCCCGGGTCAGCAGGCGGCTGAACGAGCGCTCGCGGGTGGAGCCGTAGAGCAGCAGGATGCGCGGTTTATGCGCGGCTGTCGCCGGGGTTTCCAGATGCTCCGGCGCCAAGGCTTGCAGCAGTTCAAGGTCAAGGGCGGACAGCGGTTCTTCGCTGGGCTTGCGGTCGTCGCTCATCACAGCGCTCCGATGCGGTCGAGGGCATTTTTCAGCTCGGCGGGTGAAAGGTGGTCGAGGTCCAGGGCGAAGAAGGCGGCGAAACGCTGGCGGATTTTCTGCACGGTCTGCTCGAAGGCGGCCTGGATTGCCTGCTCATCGCCCTGGACCTCGGAAGGGTCCTCCAGCCCCCAGTGGCTTTTCAGCGCCGGGCCGAAATACACCGGGCAGGGCTCACCACCGGCCTTGTCGCAGACGGTGATGACGATATCGGGCGGGCTGTCGGCGAAGACCTCCGAACCTTTGCTGTACAGGCCTGCGGTGCTGACACCGGCTTGTTCCAGGGTGGCCAGGGCGCGGGCGTTGAGCGTGCCGCCGGGGAAGCTGCCCGAACTCACCGCCTGATGAGCGGCCGGCGCCAGATGGTTGAACAGGGCTTCGCAAAGAACGCTGCGGCAGCTGTTGGCGGTGCACATGAAGAGGATTTTCATCGGGGCTTCCGGGCAGAGGGGGGAGCCATGACGTTAAACAGTCACGGGCTTGAATATATGGTTATTCGAATATACGGATGTGAAAGCGAGTTGCCAAGCTGCCGATAGGGGTGAGCGACCGAGCGCAGCTGCGCGTCTCGGTGCCGGATTGGGCAGGGGGGCTGCGCGTGCAGCCGCTTCCAGGCGGGCACCCAAAACTGGGACAAAAAACTGCTGGCGCTGGTTCCCGCGGCGCTGCTGGTCCTGCGCACGTCATGGGAGGACCCGCTGTTGCAGGCCGAGTTGCCCGGTTATGCCGACTATTGCCAGCGGGTGCGCTGGCGCTTGGTTCCCGGCCTCTGGTGAGCCTCGGGAGCGATAACGCCCGGACGAAATGGCGCTGGCGCAGAAGCCGCTTTGCTACAGCAGTTGGTCGATCAGCACCGCGTTGCTGTAGATCAGGCTGCCATCGCTGGCTCGGTGCCCCACCAGATGGAACTGGCCGCGACCGTGCTGCAAATAGACGCGCATCCGGCAGTCGGACAGGGGGCTGTACCCCTCGGGCATGATCAGCTCCATGGTGTCCATGTCGACGTCGACCATGGCCTCCTGTTCATGGGTTTTCTGCAGGCGTTCCTCAGCTTCTTCCAGGCGCAGGTGCAGGGGACCATCGACGTAGAAATGGATCTCTCCCAGCGGCGTGGATTTTTGCCCATCGCTGGCCTTGCACCAGCCTTCGATTGTCAGGGCGCTCATGACGAGACCTCCATTGTGAATAGCGGGGCTTTGTGGCGCGGCCCCATTCTCAATGCCATCACTGTTCAGACCGTTGCGAGGGTCGGTTCGTTTCCTTGGCGGGTACCTGGCGGGCTACCGCGGGTCGCGTCAGGTCTTCCCGGGCCGATGATCGCAGGTGCCAGGCTTTTGCCAGCTTGCGCGCCACCTTGCCCGGCAGCACCGTGGATCCGCTGTGCCGCACCAATCTGGCATGCTCGGCCAGCCCTTCGACCAGTGCGGCCCATTCCGGCCGCGGGTCGTTGACATAGTCCCAGCCCAGCCCCAGCCAGGGGCAACGCCCGCCGATCCAGGCCTGCACGGCGGGTGTCGCGCGCCGGACATAATCAGGGGCCTTGGCCGCCTTGGGTCGCAGCGCGCGCGCCTTGACGGCCGGTATCTGCAAGCGTGGGGTGCCGTCTGCCTCCTGGGTCACCCGCATCGCCCCGAGCAAGGCAATGTCGAAAGGCACCGGCTGGCCCTGGGCGGCATAAAAATACGCCAGGCGCCGGATGCTGTCGTAGTCGGCCACGGCGCGGTACAGGTAGGCGCAGATCACACCCAGCATGGGGTCGGCATGCTTTTTATGGCACACGCCAGCGGCGAACTGGTCGATGTCTTCGGCCTGTAGCCGGCCAGCGGCGAAATCGTCGATCGCGCCGAGCATCGCCAGGTATCTGTCGGGGGCCTTGGGCATGCCATAGGCCTGGAAAATATCGCCGAGGGGGCTGGGCATCACCACGGTGTACTGCCCCTCATAAGGCACCACCGGGGTGAAGGTGCCATCGGCCAGCGCCACCAGGACCGGCATCCCCTGGGGATCGCTGGTGGCGTGGAACGCCTCGAACAGCGAGGTGCTGTCCAGTCGCTCGATCGGGTTGCGGGACAAGAGCTTCGCGCCCTCGCCGTAGACGATCAGGTTGGCCTCGCCGGGGTCGCCGATCTGTTTCATCCGGCGGTGAACCTCGGTGGCCGCGGACTGGCGCATCTCGGCGGCGGCATCCGCTTCCAGGCGCTGGACCAGCGCCTTGACCTTCTGTTTCTTCTCGGGAAAACGCGGGCTCTGCTGGCGGAGCACCACCAGATCCTGCAGCAGCTCCTTGCTCGAGTCGGGAATGCTGATCATCTGGTCGGCGGGAACCGCCAGGTCGTGCTGCTTGAGCCCGAAATCGGCGCCGAGCATACGCTCGCGAAAGGCCGCGTCGCTGTGGACCCGCTCCAGATTGTGCTCGGCGGAATCCGTCGGGCCGGCGGCCGGGCCCATGGTGGCGGCGTTGCCCGCGGCCGGCCAGGGCTGCAACCCGGCCGGGCCCGGCAACGGCTGGGCGGTGTTGTAGAGCACGGCCGGTTCCGGATCGACCAGGCATTGCGGGTTGAGCTTGAGGCGATACTCTTTCGCCCGCTCGGTGGTGCGCGAGCGCACGCACATGCCGAGGGTCGCGGTGGTGATCAGGCCATTGCTGATGGCGGTCGGCTCGATGCCCCACAGCGCATCGGCGATCACCCCGGAGAACACGCATTTGCCCGGAGCGCCGGACATCGGTTCGGACACCATGTAACCCAGCTGCCCGTCCTGGCAGGCGGCCAGGCGGTCGAACCTGGGGTTTTCCACTTGCGTGCCTTGCACGACGATTCCGCGCACCGGATCCAGTCGCGTCAGGTCGAGATTCTTCGGTGCCTCGCGGCAGGCATCGGTAATCAGGGTGATGCGCTGCACGCCGTGCAGCAGCAGCTCGGTGTAGAACGAGTCGGCCAGGACGCGGTACTTCTGGCGCAGCGAGTCGCTGAACAGCCAGGAGATCGAGCCGATATTCGCGTCGGTCAGGCCGTGGCCGCAAAACGCCAGGATCAATTGCTCGACCACTTCGGCGCCCGAGGGAAACAGCTCATCCACCGCTTGTTGCACCCGTTCGCGGGTGACCGGATTGCCCTGGCCGTCTATCGGGCCGTCGTCGACGATCCTGACGTTGTCGGCGCCGAAGCCCGAGCGCAGCGCCCAGTCGCCGATCGAACGGGCGGCGAGCACGGCGCCGTCCAGGTAGGCGAAGCGCAGCGTCTGGTTTGGCAACGGCGTCAGCGTGCTCACGCCGATCGCCAGGCAGGTCCGTCTAGTCATGGGAGTGCGCCACCTTGCGCGTAGTCAGGAGCCAGAGATCGACTCGGGGGAGCATCACCGGCCAGTGCCAGCGCGGCCGATCGCCCGGTGCCAGGCGTTCGACCAGCATGATGGCCCCGGCCACCAGCATCAGTGGAATGTGCCATGCCCCGCCCAGCAGCGGCATCAGCATCCAGGCCCAGCATGAGGCGATACACCAGGCCCCATGGCTTGCGCCGAAGACCAGGCAATCGCGGTCGGCGGCCAAGCCGAAGAGGCCTATCCGGCGCGTGCGGTGGCCGCGGTTGAGCGCCGCGCGTTGCCAGGGGCTGGCACTCCACAGCAGGGCAACCAGCAGCGCCGTGGCCAGCGCCGCGTCGGCGACACTCAGTTGCAGCAACAAGGCGAGCACCATCAGCAGCGGACCGGCGGCCAGCCATAAGGCGCTGTAGCCGAGCAGGAAACCGAGCGCCGCGCGAATGCGCCGGCGCGGCAGGCTGGAACGCCAGACATGCATGAGTGGCATCGCCAGCAGCGGCGGCATCATCGCCAGCAGCATCAGGGCCCAGTCGGCCAGCATGCGCTGCGCCGGGTTCAGGGCCAGCTCGGCCTCCAGCACGGCGGGCCAACTGGCAACGATGGACAGCGCGGAACCGCAGAAGGCGGGCAGGGTGCTGTGCCCGGCGGTGTAGAGACACAGGGCCAGGCCCAACCCGGCCGTCGCGAACAGCAACGGCCAGGGCGCCCGGGTGAAGCTGAGCAAGACCGGTCCGGGTTGCATGAGGCGTGACTCAGCTGACGATACCGCTGCGCTTGAGCACGCTGATCCGTTCCACGGTCACCGGTTTATCCGCCGATACCTGCTCGCCTGGGACCAGGGTCACCCGCAGATAGTCGGGATCGAAATCGCCGGCATCGGTCAGCCGTTGGGCCAGGTCGGTGATGTCGATCGTATAGCCGAGCCCGTGGCCGCCATGGCCACCGTCTGGCCGCGAGGCGACGTTCAGCCCGAACAGCGTCAGGCTGCCGGCATGGCACTCGGGATGCTGCTGCGGATCGCTGTCTTTCGGCAGGTTGATGTACACCGCAAGCTGCGGCGAGGGCGCGGAGCCGCGCACCGATTCCAGCGCCAGGTAGAGCCGGGTCACCGGCTGGCCCAGGTCCGTCGCGCCCATCGCGGCGATGCCAGTGCTGGTGGCCTGGCGGTCGAGGTCGACCTGGGTGCGCACCGGCGCGCCGCCGACCGTGACCACCGAACGGTTGGCACCGATCGGTTCGATGTTCTGTTGTTCCGGCGCGCCCATCTTGACCCGTGTCACGGCTTCTACTCCTGGTTTCACGCCCGTGCCGATGCTCAAGTCGGCATAGCGCGGGTGCAATTTGCCATCCTTCAACGTGTCGCGGCCGGTGAATTTCATGCCAGGGTCACTGCCACCGACCGTCGGCATGATGAAACGGCGGTCGGCCGGACCGTCGAGCCAGCGCGGATCGCGGACCATGGTCTTGCCCGGGGTGTTCATCCAGGCCTCCCAGAGCCGGTCGACGTTGCAATGGTGCAACCAGAAGATCGGGTCCAGGGCGGCGAGGTACGGGTCGGCCATGAAGCCTTCGCCCCCGCCGATCAGGCGATGCACGGTGTTGTGCGGGTTGTTCTCCAGGTCGCCGGTCCAGCGGGCGAACTGGGCGAAATTGCCGGTGACCCCGCCGCCGAAGCCGATGCTGCCGTCATTGCCGACCTGGAAATCGTTCTCCTGCATTGCCGCCAGGCTGAAGGCATCGAGGGAGTTCGGCCGCAGCGCGGTAAAGCCCTGCCGGCGAGGGTATTTCTTCAGCGGGTTGGGGCTGCCGTCAGGCAGGGTGTCCGCCAGGAATGCCTCCGGGGCCCGCCGCGCATCCGGGTTTTTGCTATTGAGGTAGTTCCAGTACGGCAGCGCCCAGTCGTCACCCGTCAGTTCCTTGACCTTGGCCGCGACAATCGCCTCGAAGGCCGCCAGGTAACCGCGGTGCCAGGACAGGAAGTACCAGCTGCCGTGCTGGCACTGGCTGCCGTAGGTAAAGTTGGTCAGGTCCTTGGGCACCGGATCGGAATCGCCCAGGACATTCACCTCGACCCACAACTGCCGATCGAAGCCGTGGATGGCGCCGAGGAACTTCCAGCTGTTGCGGTTGGTGATCGGTAGTTTGTCCAGCTCGCGCATGGCCAGCGCGTAGTTGAGCAAGACCTTGTTGTCCCATCCGGAGCCGAGTGTTGCCACATCCTGTCGGATCGTGTTCATGAATGCACCTTCCTTGCAGCATCAGGCCAGGTGACGCGTATGGCGCCACACCCCTCGCAATCCTTTGCCGCTGGCGACTTCATGTTCACGGCGGAACTGCGCTCATGAGGCTCGCAGTGCCGGTGCGCGCCTCGTCGAAAATGAGTATAGAGGCCTGGCAAAAACGCCATGGCCGATTCCCATTATCCCGATGAACGACACGGGTTCCGGTGGCTTGGGCGGACGGACGGGGGATTGGCGTGGGTGTAATGAAGGTGGATCACAACGCCTGCAGCAGGCGCTGCAACTGCTGGTGTTCCCAGATGCTCAGCAGTTTGACCGGGTCGGTGCCGTAGCGCTGCCAGGCGTCGAGCGTTTCGACCCGGCCATCCGGCGAGCGGCATTGCTCGCAGTGGCTCAGGGTCTGGCCATGGTTGACCAGGGTCAGGGTCCAGCCTTCGATGTCGAGCCGCACTTGCCAGCTATCGTCCGCCGCCAATACGCGCTGGCTCGATGGGCCCAGGGTGCGGGTGCCGAGGGCCAGTTCTCTGAGCACCTGGCAGATTTCGCGGGCGGTGAGGGTGGGGGTGGCTGGCATGGGACGGTCTCGGGCATGGGCGGCGGCTATTTTGCCATTGTTGCCGGCCAGCATCAGGCGGGATGACGGATCCCTTGAGCGAAAAAAATGCCCGTATCGCGCGATACGGGCATTTTCCATGGGCCTCCACCTGATCCAGGCGGGGCCGGCCGGGAGGCCATCAGCGGTATTCAGGGGCGGGGCAAGGCTTACTTGGCGGACTTTCGCACACTGGACGAGCGCCAGGCCTTTTCTTCCCCGGGATGCTGCAGGGTCAGGTAGGCCCTCACGCCCAGTCCCGCCAGACAAAAGACCATGCCTGCGATGAATTGAAATGTAGTCATGACATGCCTCCAAAACAATCAACAGGAGACCATCTCATTTAAGCGCTGCCTGGGCCAGCCGGAGTTGTTACAGGTTGTCTAAGGACGAGCTCATCCGGCTGATGCAGGAGGGCGTAACGGCAACGGTGCCGGTTCGTGGTTCAACTGGTCGGCACGCGGGCCGGTTCCGCGGTGGCGACCTTCGCCGGCCGGGCATGCAACAAGGTGTTCAGGGCCTGGCGGTAGCGCTCGCCGGCCAGGCGCATGCTGTTGTTGTGGGTGGCTCCGGGAACCAGCAGCAGTTGCTTGGGCTGTCGCGCGGCGTCGAACAATTGCTGGCTGAAGCGCGCCGGCACGTAGCGGTCGTCCAGGCCGTGGACGATCAGCAGCGGCATGCCGATATGGGCGATCTTGTCGAGGGAGTCGAACTTCTGCGACAGCAGCCAGCGCACCGGCAGCGAGGTATTGCCCAGCTCGGCGGCGATAGCGGCCAGGGAGGTGAACGAGGATTCGACGATCAAGCCGCGGGCTGGAATCGGCGCGCCGTCGCTGGCCGCCTGTTGCCCCAGTTGCGCGGCCAGTTCCACCGCCACCGCACCGCCCAGGGAATGGCCGTAGATCAGGCGTTTGCCGGCGTCGGGTTGCAGCCTTTGCAATTGCTCCCAGGCGATCCGCGCGTCCTCATAGACGCTGGTTTCCGACGGTGGCTCGCCTAGGCTCTGGCCGAAGCCGCGATAGTCGATGGCCAGCACCGAGAACCCCAGGGCGTGCAGTTGCTCGATGCGGAACAGCTGCCCGGTGAGGTTCCAGCGCACCCCATGCAGATAAAGGACGGCCGGCGCATCGGCCCGCTGGGCCGGCCACCACCAGGCATGAATGTTCTGCTCGGGCTTGAGGCTGTCGCCCTTGAACTCCAGCTCGCGCACCCCGGCCGGCAGGCCGCGATACCAACTGGCGTTGCCCGGCTCGACGCGAAACACCAGTTCGCGTTCCTTGTGTTCCAGCACCTGGCAGCCCACCGGCAGGCCTATCAACAGCGCAGCCATGCCGAGCAACGACCACCAGCGAGGTCGCCAGCGCGAGAAGAATGAGGAGGACATGGGCTGTGGCACCGCGCACGGATAAAAACCGCGTTTTAGCAGATGTCCCACCGGCGCAGTAATCATTTCGCCAATCCGTGGCCGGGGATGCTTTACAAAATGTGGCGGCCGATCCCGGGGCAGGGCGTTGAAAGATAAGGTCACAGCCCTTGAGGCGGATTGTCAGTCCATTGATGAAAAGCTGAGCATCTGCCTTCAGGGTTTTGATTTATTGGATCCATTATTTCTGGATCCTGTAGCCATTCACGGCCACAGGATCCTCAACAGCCTGCGCCTTTTGAGTCTGGTCGATAATCGCCCGCAAATATCAGTCAATGGCTGTTTGATTAAGTCATTGATTTTCGTCTTTTAAATAAAAATACCTGAGCATTTCTCCAGGTATTTCAGCCAATTTTCCATGGATTCCCTGGATTTCACCCCTTGTTAATGGATCCATTGGATGGTTGATTAGCCACCTGGCGATGGCGGGCCCCTCCCGACCGTCCCCCGATAAAAACTACAAGAAGGGTCTCGTCATGAATGGCTTATCAAGGGCGCGGAACTGCCTGGGTTCCGTCCGCCGTCTGTCTGTGTGCACGCCGCTGTTTTCCCCCTCGCTGTCGCCGGCAGGCGGCGTGGAGGTGCGTTCATGACGCTCGACCTGAAGAGCCGCGTGGACAGCGGCCCGATGAGTTCCTTCCAATGCCTGGCCATCGGCATCTGCATGGTCTTGAACATGATCGACGGTTTCGATGTGCTGGTGATGGCCTTCACCGCGGCCTCGGTCTCGGCCGAGTGGGGCCTGAACGGGGCGCAGGTCGGCCTGCTGCTCAGCGCCGGGCTGTTCGGCATGGCGGCGGGCTCGCTGTTTATCGCGCCCTGGGCCGACCGGTTTGGCAGGCGACCATTGATCCTGTTCTGCCTGGCGCTGTCCGGGCTCGGCATGCTGCTCTCGGCCCTGAGCCAGACTCCCCTGCAACTGGCGCTGCTGCGCGGCCTGACGGGCCTCGGTATCGGCGGCATCCTGGCCAGCAGCAACGTGATCGCCAGCGAGTATTCGAGCAAGCGCTGGCGCGGCCTGGCGGTCAGCCTGCAATCCACCGGTTATGCCCTGGGCGCCACCCTGGGCGGGTTGCTGGCGGTGTGGTTATTGGGCCATTGGGGCTGGCGCTCGGTGTTCCTGTTCGGCGGCGCGGTGACTTGGCTGGTGATTCCCCTGGTGCTGCTGTGGCTGCCCGAATCCCTGGACTTCCTGCTTGCCCGCCGCCCGGCCAATGCCCTGGTGCGGGTCAATCGCCTGGCACGACGCCTGGAGCAGCCTGAGCTTGAACAGTTGCCGCCAGAGGTGCCCAGGCAAGCCGGCGCGCCCAGCGGTTTCGGCCAGTTGCTGGCGCCGGCCATGCGCCGCACCACCTTGCTGATCTGGCTGCTGTTTTTCCTGGTGATGTTCGGCTTCTACTTCGTCATGAGCTGGACCCCGAAACTGCTGGTGGCCGCCGGGCTGTCGGCGCAGCAGGGGATCACCGGCGGGGTGCTGCTCAGCGTCGGCGGGATCTTCGGTGCGGCGCTGATCGGCGGCCTGGCCTCGCGCTGGCCGCTGGGCCGGGTGCTGGCGCTGTTCATGCTGATCACCGCCGGCCTGCTGGTGCTGTTCGTCGGCTCGGCCTCGTCGATCGCCGCGGCGCTGGGCCTGGGGCTGCTGATCGGGCTGTTTGCCAACGGTTGCGTGGCCGGCCTCTATGCGCTGTCGCCGGTGGTCTACGACGCCTCGGTGCGCGCCACGGGCGTTGGCTGGGGCATCGGCATCGGCCGCATCGGCGCGATTCTTTCACCGACCGTGGCCGGCTTCCTGCTGGATGGCGGCTGGCAGCCGCTGCATCTGTACGGGGTGTTTGCCAGCGTGTTTGTGATCGCCGCCGGCTGCCTGTTGCTGCTCAAGCCGGCCCGGGCCCAGGCGCAGCCGGCGATGGTCGGGGCCTAGCCACTAGTGATGGCCCTGGCCGCTGATGATGGCGTCGGCGATGGTGTCGCAGAACCAGCGCAGGGCGGCGGAGCTGTCGCTGTTGGGGTGCCAGTTCAGGGACACGGCGAACTCGGCCACCGGGAACGGCAGTTCGAGCATCTTCAGCTCGCCCTCGTGGATGAACAGCCGGGCGATCTGCGCCGGCAAAACCGCCAGTAGGTCGGTACCGGGAATGATTTTCGGCAGCACCGAGAAGTGCGGCACATGCAGGCTGATGCGCCGTTCCACGTGCATGTTTTTCAGCACGTCTTCGACATTGCCGTGGCCGCTGGTGCGGGTCACGGCGACGTGCCGTTCGGCGAGGAACTGTTCGAGGCTCAACTGCTGGTCGATGCGCGGATGGCCGGTGCTCAGCAGGCACACATAACGCTCGTGCATCAGCACCCGGCTGCGGATACCGGGGACCGGCTGGCGGCAGATCGCGGCATCGACCTTGCCGCTGGCCAGCCACTCGCCGACCTGGTCCACCTGCAGCGGCAGGACCTCGACTTCGGCCAGCGGCGCGTCCTGGTTCAGGCGCGCCAGGATCAGCGGCAAAAAGCCGATTTCGCCGAGGTCGGAGAGGGCGATGCGAAAGCGCCGCTCGGTGCTCGCCGGGTCGAACTGGCGACAGCTCTGCACGGTGCTTTCGATGCGGCTCAGGGATTCGCGCAAGGGGCCGTACAGCTGCTCGGCGACAAAGGTCGGCTGGATGCCGTCGCGGGTGCGGCTGAACAGGGCGTCGTCGAACAGCTCGCGCAGGCGCGCCAGGCCATAGCTGACCGAGGGCTGGGTGACGAACAGGCGCTCGGCCGCCAGGGTCACGCTGCGGGCTTCGTAGAGGGTGACGAAGGTGCGGATCAGGTTCAGATCGATGTGGCTCATACCGCCTCTGCTGCCGTTATGAACATAGATAGGTTTTATTTTTGATAGAGATAGTATCGATTTGATCAATTTCGTAGCGGCTGCAAGAGTAACCCGAAACCTAACAACAAGGGTCCTTATGAAAACCGTTCACTCTGCGTCCTACGAGATTCTTCGCGAGCAAGGCCTGACCACCATCTTCGGTAATCCTGGCTCCAACGAGTTGCCGTTTCTCAAGGGTTTTCCCGAGGACTTTCGCTACATCCTCGGCTTGCACGAAGGCGCGGTGGTCGGTATGGCCGACGGTTACGCCCTGGCCACCGGCAAGCCGACCTTCGTCAACCTGCATGCCGCCGCCGGCACCGGCAACGGCATGGGCGCGCTGACCAATGCCTGGTACTCCCACAGCCCGCTGGTGATCACCGCCGGCCAGCAGGTGCGCTCGATGGTCGGCGTGGAAGCGATGCTGGCCAATGTCGATGCGGCGCAACTGCCCAAGCCCCTGGTCAAGTGGAGCCACGAGCCGGCCTCGGCCCAGGACGTGCCGCGCACCCTGAGCCAGGCGATCCATATGGCCAGCCTGGCGCCACGCGGGCCGGTGTATGTGTCGATTCCCTATGACGACTGGGCCTGCGCGGCGCCGGCCGGGGTCGAGCATCTGGCACGGCGCCAGGTGGCCAGCGCCGGCCTGCCTTCGGTGGCGCAACTGCAAGCGTTGGCCGAGCGCCTGGCGGCGGCACATAGCCCGGTGCTGGTGCTCGGCCCGGATGTCGACGGCAGTGGCAGCAACGGCCTGGCGGTGCAACTGGCGGAAAAACTGCGCATGCCGGCCTGGGTCGCGCCTTCCGCTTCGCGCTGCCCGTTTCCCACCCGCCACCCGTGTTTCCGTGGCGTGCTGCCGGCGGCCATCGCCGGGATCAGCCGCTGCCTGGCCGAGCACGATTTGATCCTGGTGGTGGGCGCCCCGGTGTTCCGCTACCACCAATACGCCCCGGGCGATTACCTGCCGGCGAACTGTGAGCTGGTGCACTTGACCTGCGACCCGGGCGAGGCGGCGCGGGCGCCCATGGGCGATGCGCTGGTGGGCGATATCGCCCTGACTCTCGAGGCTCTGGTCGGTGCTCTGCCACAGAGCGAACGGCCGCTGCCGAGCGCCTTGCCGCTGCCGGCGCCGGTGCGCGAGGAGGGCGGCCTGCTGCGACCGGAAACAGTATTCGACCTGATCAACCAGCTGGCGCCGCGGGACGCGATCTACGTCAAGGAATCCACCTCCACGGTGAGCGCGTTCTGGCAGCGGGTGGAGATGAGCCAGCCCGGCAGCTACTTCTTTCCCGCCGCCGGTGGCCTGGGTTTCGGCTTGCCGGCCGCGGTTGGCGTGCAACTGGCGACGCCCGGGCGGCGGGTGGTGGCGATCATCGGCGACGGCTCGGCCAACTACGGCATCACCGCGCTATGGACCGCTGCCCAGTACGGCATCCCAGTGGTGTTCATCATCCTCAAGAACGGCACCTACGGCGCGCTGCGCTGGTTCGCCGATGTGCTGCAGGTCAGCGATGCGCCGGGGCTGGACGTTCCCGGCCTGGACTTCTGCGCCATCGGCCAGGGTTATGGCGTGCATTCGGTGCATGCCGCGACCCGCGCCGAGTTCGCCGCCGCCTTCAGCGCGGCCCTGGCCGGCAATCGCCCGGTATTGATCGAGGTGCCGACCCTGACCATCGAGCCCTGATTCTCAAAGTCCGGGCTCCCGGCGCCGGGCAGAAGATCCGGTAATGCCAAGCGCGCCTTGCGCGTACACCACAACAATAAAAAGAGGTGGCTATGAACACGACTTCGGTCAGTGAAGTGATGGAGGCTGGGGCCCAGCGGTCGAGCCCGGTTTCCGGCAGTGCCGATATCGGCACCTTGCTCGACGACGGGCCCTACACCGGGATGCAGAAGATCGTGGTGTTGCTGGCCGCGCTGTCCATCGTGATGGACGGTTTCGACGGCCAGCTCATCGGTTTCGCCATACCGCTGATGATCAAGGAATGGGGGATCACCCGCGAGGCCTTCGCCCCTGCGGTGGCCGCCGGGCTGATCGGCATGGGCATCGGCAGCGCTTGCGCCGGCCTGTTCGCCGACCGTTTCGGCCGGCGTATGGCGGTCATCGCCAGCGTGATCCTGTTCGGCACCGCGACCTGCGCCATCGGCCTGGCGCCGGATGCGCTGACCGTGGCGGCGCTGCGTTTTATCGCCGGGCTCGGCATCGGTGGCGCGCTGCCCAGCGCCACCACCATGACCGCCGAGTTCACCCCGGCGCGCCGCCGCACCCTGGCGGTCACCGCGACCATTGTCTGTGTGCCCCTGGGCGGGATGCTGGCGGGGTTGTTCGCCTCCCACGTACTGCCTCTGTACGGCTGGCGCACGCTGTTCTTTATCGGCGGCAGCCTGCCCATAGTGCTGGGCCTGTTGCTGTTGGCGACGCTGCCGGAGTCGCCGCGTTTCCTGGCGCGCCGGCCGCAGCGTTGGGGCGAGTTGACTGCGCTGCTGGGACGCATGGGCCGACCGATGCCCGAAGGCGTGCGCTACACCGATGCGCTGGAGCAGAAGAGCGAGCAGCAGGGCGGCTTCCGTGCCTTGTTCGCCCCCGGCTACGGGCGCGACACCGTGGCGGTCTGGGTGGCGTTCTTCATGTGCCTGACCGCGGTCTACAGCGCCTTCAGCTGGCTGCCGACCATGCTCTTGTCCGAAGGCTTGTCGCTGGCGGTGGCCGGTTCCGGCCTCACCGCCTACAACCTGGGCGGGGTGATCGGCGCGCTGCTCTGCGCGGTCGCGATGACGCGCTGGGGCTCGTTCTGGCCGCTGCTGATCTGCTGCGCGGGCGGCGCGGCCAGTGCCTTCGCTATGCAGGCCGTGGACGTCAACCAGAACACCAGCCTGCTGATCTTCGGCTTTGGCGTGCATGGCCTGTTCGTCAACGCCGTGCAGTCCACCCTCTATGCGCTGTGCGCCTTTATCTATCCCACCGCCGTGCGCGCCACCGGTACCGCATCGGCCCTGGCTTTCGGGCGCATGGGCGCGATTCTTAGCGCCTTCGTCGGCGCCACGGTGATCACCCAGGGCGGCGCCCACGGTTACCTGACGCTGCTGGGGACGGTGATGGTGCTGGCGCTGATCGCCCTGGTGCTGGTGCGCCGACATATTCCCCGGCGGGCGCCTGGATCAGCCCGGGCCGACAAGCAGCACCTTGCCGATCAACCCTCACAGCCATAAGGAGGTTCGATGAACATCAGCATTCTCGGGGCGGGCGCCATGGGCTCGCTGTTTGGCGGCCTGCTGGCGGAAAGTGGGCAGAGCGTCACGCTGCTGGACATCAACGACACGCACCTGGAGGCGATCCGCTGCCAGGGCTTGCGCCTGGACACCGACAGCGGCGACCGGCGCATCGGCGGCCTGAGCGCCTGCCGGCCGGAGCAGGTGACGGGCCAGCCCGACCTGCTGCTGGTCTTCACCAAGGCCCAGCACACCGACAGCGCGCTGCGCAGTATTGCCGGCCATATCGGTGAGCACACGCGGGTGCTGACCCTGCAGAACGGCTTGGGTAACGCCGAAGCGCTGTGCCGCCACGTCGCCCCGCAGCAGGTGATGATCGGCATGACCACCTGGCCCGCCGATATG
This sequence comes from Pseudomonas sp. GW821-FHT02B10, assembly GCF_059421865.1. Taxonomy (NCBI): domain Bacteria; kingdom Pseudomonadati; phylum Pseudomonadota; class Gammaproteobacteria; order Pseudomonadales; family Pseudomonadaceae; genus Pseudomonas; species Pseudomonas sp. GW821-FHT02B10. Next base: position 148,331 of record NZ_JBWKVU010000010.1, read on the forward strand.
GCCGGGCTGGCCCATGTCCGCTCCCATGGCCAGGGCGTGGTCCGGCTGCTGTCGCTGGATGGCGTCGAGCGCCAGGCCAGCACCCAGGTTGCCGCAGTGCTGGAGGCGGCGGGGTTGCACTGCGCGGTGGACCCGCAGGTCTGGACCTCGATCTGGGAGAAGGTGGCGTTCAACGCGGCCTTGAACAGCCTGTGCGCCGTCACCGGCTGCACCGTGGGGCAACTGGATGCCGTGCCGCAAGGCACGGCGCTGGCCCGGGCCATTGTGCTGGAGGTGCTCAGCGTCGCGCAGTCGGTGGGGGTGGCCACGGATACGCGGCGCTGCCTGGACAGCGTGGCCTATGCCATCGCCCACCACCGGGCGCACAAACCGTCCATGTTGCAAGACGTGCTGGCCGGCCGGCCCACGGAAATCGGCGCGATCAACGGCGAGGTCCTGGCCAGGGCGCGCCAGGCCGGCATCGCCGTGCCGCATACCGAAACCCTGCTGGGGCTGCTGCGCCTGATCGAGGCGCGGGCGGCCACCGGAGGCAGTCATGCATAGCCACGTAAACCCGGTTCGGCGCCCTGAGTCGCGAGCCCATCTTTCCTGTGAATCCTGTCCTCAAGGAGCTTTGTCATGAGTGAGTCCCCAGCTGTCTACAGCGATCTGCACTTGCAACCCATCGCCGGGGAATGGCGCGCCGGCGCGGCCGGCAAAACCCTGGCGGTGAGCAACCCGTTCGACGGCGCGCTGCTGCTGGAAGTGGCCCAGGCCAACCGCGCCGACCTGGATGCCGCCTATGCCAAGGCCGCCGCGGTGCAGCCGCACTGGGCGGCGCTCGGGCCGTCGGCGCGGGCGGCGGTGCTGCATCAGGTGGTGGCGGTGTTCGACCGGCGCCGCGAGGAAATCGTCGACTGGATCATTCGCGAGTCCGGCAGCACCCGGCTCAAGGCGCAATTGGAATGGGGCGCGGCGCGGGCCATCGCCCTGGAGTCGGCATCGTTCCCGGCGCGGGTCCACGGCCGCATCGTCGAGTCCGATGTGCCGGGCAAGGAGAGCCGGGTCTACCGCAGCGCCCTGGGGGTGGTCGGGGTCATCAGCCCGTGGAACTTCCCGCTGCACCTGACCCAGCGCTCGATCGCCCCGGCGCTGGCCCTGGGCAACGCGGTGGTGGTCAAGCCGGCCAGCGATACGCCGGTCTGCGGCGGCCTGCTGCTGGCGAAGATCTTCGAGGAGGCCGGCCTGCCGGCGGGCGTGCTCAGCGTAGTGGTGGGGGCGGGCAGCGAGATTGGCGATGCCTTTGTCGAGCACCCGGTGCCCTCGCTGATCACCTTCACCGGCTCCACCCCGGTCGGCCGCGGTATCGGCCGGATCGCCAGCGGTGGCGCGCACCTCAAGCACGTGGCCCTGGAGCTGGGCGGCAACAGCCCGTTCGTGGTCTTGGCCGACGCCGACCTCGAACAGGCGGTGAGCGCGGCGGTGTTCGGCAAGTTCCTGCACCAGGGGCAGATCTGCATGGCGGTCAACCGGATCATTGTCGACGACAGCCTCTACGACGCTTTCGCCGCGCGCTTCGTCGAGCGGGTCAAGGGGCTCAAGGTCGGCGATCCGCAATCGATCGAGACGGTGATCGGCCCGGTGATCAATGCGCGGCAGTTACAGGGCCTGCGGGAGAAGATCGAGCTGGCCCGCCGCGAAGGCGCCGAGCCGCTCTACGAGGGTGGCGCCCAGGGCAATCTGCTGGCGCCCCATGTCTACGGCGAGGTCACAGTCGACATGGACCTGGCGCGCAACGAAATCTTCGGCCCGCTGGTGGGGCTGCTGCGGGCGCGGGACGAGGCCCATGCCCTGGAGCTGGCCAACGCCAGCGAGTTCGGCCTGTCCAGCGCGGTGTTCAGCCGCAACCTGGAGCGCGGGGTGAACTTCGCCCGGCGGATTCGCGCGGGCATGACCCATATCAACGACATCCCGGTGAACGACGAGGCCAACGCGCCCTTCGGTGGGGAAAAGAACTCGGGGCTCGGGCGCTTCAATGGCGACTGGGCGATCGACGAATTCACCCGCGATCACTGGATCAGCGTGCAGCACTCGGCGCGTCGTTATCCCTTCTGATGCCTTGAGCTGAGGATATCGCCCGGCCTCAAACCGGCCGGGCATTTTTGCAGCCGATAGAAGGCGGGCCTGGAGCGGCCTGTCGGGGAACGGCTGCGCCTATGCAAAGCGGAGAACAATAATAATGAACACCCCTCACTGCATCCTCGCGCGCTCGCTGGCCGCGGCTTCACTGGCACTGGGCACGGGCCTGCCGGCCTGGGCCGAAGACGGCGGTTTTTTCGAAGATGCCAAGACCGATTTGGTGCTGCGCAATTATTACTTCAATCGGGATTTTCGCGACCCGGGGGCGGCCAAGAGCAAGGTCGAGGAGTGGGCCCAGGGTTTTATCCTCAAGTTCAATTCCGGCTACACCCCGGGCGTCGTCGGGTTCGGCCTGGACGGCATCGCCATGTTCGGCGTCAAGCTCGACAGCGGGCGCGGCACCAGTGGTTCGGAGCTGCTGCCGGTGCATGACGACGGGCGCGCGGCGGACAACTACGGCCGCGCCGGCGTGGCGGCGAAAATGCGCATTTCCGCCACTGAGCTGAAGGTTGGCGAATTGCTGCCGGACATTCCGCTGCTGCGCTACGACGATGGCCGGCTGCTGCCGCAGACCTTCCGTGGGGCGATGCTCGACTCGCGGGAAATTGCCGGGCTGGGGTTGCAGGCCGGGCAGTACCGTTCGGTGAGCCTGCGCAACTCCTCGGACATGCAGGACCTCTCGGCCTGGGCTGCGCCCGGGGTCACGTCGGATGGCTTCACCTATGCCGGCGCCGAGTACCGTTTCAACCAGCAGCGCACCTTGATCGGCGCCTGGCATGCGCAGCTGGAAGACATCTACCAGCAGAGCTACTTCAACCTGCTGCACAAGCAGCCGGTGGGCGACTGGGTATTGGGGGCGAACCTCGGTTACTTCATCGACAAGGATGACGGCCAGGCACGCATCGGCGAGATCCGGAGCCGCACCGCCTATGCCTTGCTCTCGGCCTCTACCGCTGGCCATACCCTGTACCTGGGTTTGCAGAAGGTCAGTGGCGACAGCCCGTGGATGTCGGTGTATGGCAGCAGCGGCCGGACCCTGGGCAACGACATGTTCAACGGCAACTTCAGCAACGCCGACGAGCGTTCCTGGCAGGTGCGTTATGACTACAACTTCGCCGCCATGGGCGTGCCGGGGCTGTTGGCCATGGTGCGTTATGGGCATGGTGAGAATGCCACGACCAAGGCCGGGAGCAATGGCAAGGAGTGGGAGCGGGATACGGAGGTGGGGTATACCTTTCAGAGTGGCAGCCTGAAGAACCTTAGTGTGCGGGTGAATAACGCTACCAATCGGCGCAGCTTTAATGGTGATTTTGATCAGACTCGGGTGATTGTGAGTTATCCGTTGTCGTTTTGAGTTTTGCGGCGTTGTCGCGGGTAAACCCGCTTCTGTAGGAGCGGTCGGTCGATGCTCGACGGTGTACATATCCGTTGCTGTGGTCACGGCGGCTTAGGGTTCCGCCCTTACGGCGGGTCACTTTGGAAGATCCGGAAGCCGGCCCAGTCCAAAGTAACCAAAACGCTTCGCCCCCCACTCGGTGCCTCGCTAAGGCTCGGCATGCCCGAACGAAGGCATTGATCCGTGGGCCGCCGCCACAGGCCATCCATGGCCTGGGGCGGCTAACCCGGCATCCGTGCCGGGTTACCCACGGCTCAATGCCTGCGTTCGGCCATCGTGGTTAACGGGGCGTTCAGATCAAAAGCAAAAGCAAGACGGCGGCCTGCCGGCCGGCCTGGGGTGGGTGTGTTTCCTGTAGCCGCTGCCGAGCCTGCGAGGCTGCGATCGACCCCGAAGGGGGCGCAAGATCTTGAGATCGCTGAAGGCCTGCGGCCTTATCGCAGCCTGCGGCAGCGGCTACAGGGAGGCGTGTGCTGTGAGGCAGTAGGTTACGCATTTTCTGTAGGAGCGAGGCTTGCCCGCGATGGCGTCCGTGAGGTCGCCACCGTCGGCACGCCGCTATCCGCATGCCGCCGGTGCAAGGCTTGCGGTACTATGGCCGCCCACGTTTTCTGGAAGTTGCCTGGATGAGTAAGCCCGGTCAATTGGTGCTGGTCGCGTTGCGCAAGATGATCGCCTCGGGCGAGCTGGTGGCCGGTGAACGGCTGATGGAGATTCCAACCGCGGAGCTGTTCGGGGTGTCGCGGATGCCGGTGCGCATGGCGTTCCGTACCCTGGAGCAGGAAGGCCTGCTGGTGCGGTTTGGCGGGCGGGGGTTCCAGGTGCGTTCGGTGAGTGCTGAGGACATCGCCGGCGCGGTCGAGGTGCGGGGGGTACTTGAGGGGCTGGCGGCGCGCCAGACCGCCGAGCGCGGCTTGTCGGAGGCGGCGCGGGCGGCCCTGGAGTTGTGCCTGGCCCAGGGCGACCAATTGTTCGCCAAGGGTTATGTGACCGAGGACGACCTGGAGGTCTATCACGACCTCAACATGCGTTTTCACCAGGTGATTGTCGAAGGCAGCCACAACCCGGCGATCGCCGATGCCCTGGCGCGCAACGATCATCTGCCGTTCGCCTCGGTCACCGCGCTGGCGGTGGATCGCCAGGACATGGCCCGAGAATACCGGCGCTTCAACTACGCCCATATGCAGCACCATTCGGTGTTCGATGCCCTGGTCAATCGCCAGGGCGCGCGGGCCGAGGCGATCATGCGCGAGCATGCCAACGCGACCCTGCGTTATGCCGAGATCTTCAGCAGCGCGGCGGCGGACGAGCGGATGAAGGTCATTCTCCGTCCCGCCTGAATCCCTTCAGATATCCAGCACCAGCAGCGGCGTTTTCGAGCGTGAGCAGCAGGGGGTGAACTGGTCGTTGCGCGCCTGTTCGTCCTCGGTGAGGAACAGGTCGCGGTGCTCCGGCACGCCCTCCAGTACCCGGGTCAGGCAGGTGCCGCAAATCCCTTGTTCGCAGGACATGGCAATCTCGATGCCATGGCTTTCCAGGACCTGTACCACGCTCTTGTCCGCAGGCACTTCAAAGACCCGGCCGCTGCTGGCGACCTTGACCGAGAAACTGCCGTCGGCGCGGGTATCGACGGGGGCGGCGGCGAAGTACTCGCGGTGCAGGCAGTCCTCCCGCCAGCCCGCGGCCTTGGCCGTGTCCAGCACGTGCTGCATAAAGCCGCCGGGGCCGCACACATAGACATGAATATCGTTGCGCGGCGCGGCCAGGACCTTGGCCGCGTCCAGCGCCGTCTCGGGTTCCTGGTCGAAATGCAGGAACACCCGCTCGGCGAAGGATGAATCGCGCAGGCGTTGGACAAAGGCCGCACGCTCGCTGGAGCGGGCGCAGTAATGCAGTTCGAAATCGGCGCCGCTGTGGGCTAGGCGCTCGGCCATGCACAGGATTGGGGTGATGCCGATGCCGCCGGCGAACAGCAGGCTGCGCCGGGCTTCATGGGCCAACGCAAACAGGTTGCGCGGCTCGCTGATGTGCAGACGCGTGCCGGGGTGGATCTGCTCGTGCATGGCCAGCGAGCCGCCGCGGGAGGCCGGGTCCTTGAGCACGCCGATCAGGTAGCGATGGCGTTCTTCGGGGTGGTTGCACAGGGAGTATTGGCGGATCAAGCCGCCGGGCAGGTGCACATCGATATGCGCGCCGGCGCTGAAGCCCGGCAGCGGGCGGTCATCGGCACTGGCCAGCTCGTAGCTGCAGATGTCCTGGGCTTCGTCGTTACGGGATACCACCACCACATCGATCATTGTCGGTCCTCCGAGTGCTGCCGCCCAGGGCGGTCACTTCTGTTTCTTTTCTTGGGTAAAAGGCTGGGGAAAGTGCCGCGCGGGCTCAGGCCGTGGCCGTGGCGATCAGCTGCGCTTCGCCGGCGCGTTCCTGGGCGATCAGGCGCTCCAGCACCCGCCGCGACTGCACGCCGCCGGCGTCAATATTCAGCTTGAGCAGGTTGCGTGTGGGGTGGGCGAGCAGGTTCTGCTGCTGGCGTTCGAGCATCTCCAGGTCTTCGCTGAAAATCTTGCCCTGGCCCTCGCGAATGCTCGCGGTCAGCGCCTCGTCCCGTGGGTTGAAGTTGCGCGCCATGCCCCAGAAGTACCAGATCGAGGTGTCGCTCTGCGGGGTGATGAAATCCACCACTATGCTCGACGCCTTGAACTGCGCCGGCGCGTTGTAGCCGCCCTGGCCGGCATGGGCCACGCCGACTTCGATCAGCACATGGCTGGGCGGGGTGAAGCGGCAGATCTGCCAGCGGTCCACCGGCACGTCGTCGGCCAGGCCGTTGCCGCGCAGGGCCATGCGCCAGAACGGCGGGGCCATGATGTTTTGCATATGTCGCGCGGTGACCACTTCATCACCCTCGACCGTGGTGGTCGGTGGCGCCTCGTCGATTTCCTTCTGGCCGATGCTGGAGGCGTGGACGTAGGTTTCGTGGGTCAGGTCCATCAGGTTGTCGATCATCAGGCGGTAGTCGCACTGGATATGGAACAGCCCGCCACCGTAGGCCCACTCATCGCTGACCGCCCATTCCAGGTGATGGATCAGCGCCGGATCGGCCAACGCCTGATCGCCGGGCCAGACCCAGATAAAGCCGTAGCGCTCGACCACGGCAAAGGTCTTGTTGCACGGGAAACCACGTACCCGTTGCCCGGGCATTGCCACGGTCTTGCCATCGCAGCCCATCACCAGCCCGTGATAACCGCACACCAGGTTGCCGCTTTCCACATACCCCAACGACAGCGGCGCGCCGCGATGGGGGCAGAAGTCCTCGACCGCAGCGACCCGGCCCTCCAGGCCACGGTAAAACACCATCTTCTCCCCACAGATCTGTCGGCCCAGGGGCTTGTCGGCGATTTCATCGGGGGTGCAGGCAACGTACCAAGTGTTCTTGGGGTACATGGAAGGCTCTCCTGGGGAGTGATTGTTTTTATTTAATGGATCCATTAGAGGGGCTGTGGTGTTTGAGAGTCAACGATAAAGTCCAGATATAAGGTTGATTTATGGGCGATTATCGGACTGATAGCTGTTGCTTTCGATTTTAATGGATCCATTGATAGGTGCTGTTAAACACCCCCCAATGACAGAAAAAACGCCAGCGATGAAGGCGGGATGTCGCCGTTCGTCGACCCGAGCTGGCGAGCGTGCGGCTGGGCCGGGCGCCAGGCATCGATGCCGAGGATGTGATGGTGGTGATTACCACCACTGAGGCAGAAGCCTGGTCGTTTGGCGGTGGGCGGGGCAATTAGTCTACCTATGCGTTTCTGGTATCAGTCCTATCCAATCCGTGCCATTTATCAATCAATGGCCGAGGGGTAAGTTGGGATTCTGCGATTTCCAATCGAGAGCCCTCCATGACCCAGCACCTGATCCGCAAGTACATGCCCGCCGCCGCCAGGGCGGGCACCCTCTGTTTTGCCCTGTGCAGCGGCGCGGTTGTTGAGGCGAGCGAGCACGGTCCGCTGGTGATCGAAGATCAGGGCAGCCTGATCGCGGGCGGTGGCGTGCGCACTCAGCCGGGCACCTTCGATCCCTACAACCCGATGAATCCCAATGGCCAGACCTACCACGGCGACCATGTGTATGCCTTCTACCAGAAGCCGGTTAACGCGCGCCCGCTGCCGATTGTCATGTGGCACGGCGCGGGGCAGTCGGCGAAGTCCTGGGAGACCACGGCCGATGGGCGTGAAGGTTTCCAGAACATCTTCCTGCGTCGCGGTTTCTCCACCTACCTGATCGACCAGCCGCGCCGTGGCGATGCGGGGCGCAGCCTGGTCGAAGCGACGATCAAGCCGGTGGCGGACGAGCAGTTGTGGTTCAACCAGTTCCGCATCGGCCTGTGGCCCGAGACCTTCGCGGGCAGCCAGTTTCCGCCGGGGCGGGCGGCGCAGGAGCAGTTCTTCCGTTCGATGACCCCCAACACCGGCCCTTACGACATCGATGTGGTGTCCGATGGTGTGTCGGCGCTGCTGGAGAAGACCGGCCCGGCCATTCTGTTCACCCATTCCCAGGGGGGCGGGCCGGGCTGGCTGACGGCGATCAAGAGCCGCAACGTGCGGGCCATCGTCGCGTTCGAGCCGGGCAGCAGCTTCGTGTTTCCCGAGGGCGAGGCGCCGGCGCCGATTCCCAGCGCGTTCGACACCGTCGCCGCGCAGGTCGTGAGCCAGGCGCAGTTCGAGGCGCTGACGCGCATTCCTATCCTGATCCTCTATGGCGACAACATCCCCGCCCAGCCGGTGCGTTTGCCGGCCCAGGACAGCTGGCGCGCCCGGCTCGAGATGGCGCGCCTGTGGCGCGATGCGGTGAACCGGCATGGCGGTGACGCCAGGCTGATCCACTTGCCGGAGATCGGGATCAAGGGCAACAGCCACTTCCCGTTCTCGGACCTCAACAATGTCGAGATCGCGGACCTGGTTTCGAGGTTTCTTGCAGAGAAGTCTCTGGATTGACTATGGGCACGGCGGCTGGCTGCCGTGTTCTTCAAAAGCAGGGCAGGAGTATTCAAATGAAGCAAACGCTGAAGGCCACGCTTATGGCCGCGATGGTCGGGATGTCGGCCGCCGAGGCCGCGGACTACAAGCAGAATCCGTTCACCCTGGTCTACGAGGGCGCGATCAGCAAGAACGAGCCGGGCAAGGTCAACATCCATCCGGTCAGCTACAAGCTCAATGGTCTGGACATCTCCGCCAACGTCTACACCCCGGCGAACTACGACCCGGCGAAGCAATACCCGGTCGTGGTGGTGGCGCACCCCAATGGCGGGGTCAAGGAGCAGGTCGCCGGCCTGTATGCCCAGCGCCTGGCCGACCAGGGCTACATCACCATCGCCGCGGATGCGGCCTACCAGGGCGCCAGTGGCGGCCAGCCGCGCAGCGTGGACAAGCCCGCGTACCGCATCGAGGACATCCATGGCATGGCGGATTTCATCGCCGGCTATCCCGGCGTCGATAACACGCGCCTGGGCCTGCTCGGCATCTGCGGCGGCGGTGGTTATTCGTTGGCCGCGGCGCAAACCGACAAGCGCTTCAAGTCGATTGCGACGGTGAGCCTGTTCAACTCCGGGCGGGTTCGCCGCAATGGCTACAACGACTCGCAACTGGACAGCATCCAGCAACGCCTGCAGCAGGCTTCGGCGGCCCGTGCCCAGGAAGCGGCCGGCGGCGAAGTGCTGTATTCGGGGGATGCCAACCTGACCGACGAACAGATCGCCCAATTGCCCTTCGCGCTGTATCGGCAGGGCTACGAGTACTACTGGAAAACCCACGCGCACCCCAACTCGACCTTCAAATACACCACCAGCAGCCTGCTGGACCTGATGCGCTTCGACGCCACCCAGCAGATCGAACTGATCCGGCAGCCGTTGCTGATGATCGCCGGCAGCAAGGCCGACAGCCTCTACATGACCGAGGATGCGTTCGCCAAGGCCACCGGCACCCAGGACAAGGAGCTGTTCAAGATCGACGGCGCCACCCATATCGAAACCTACTGGGTGCCCCAGTATGTGGACGCGGCCATCAGCAAGCTGACGGCGTTCTACGCCAGGACGCTGTGATCGCCGCAACGGCTCGCCATTTCAATTGGCTCGACCAACGAGGAATTCTCATCATGAACAAGACCCTGTTGGGGCTCGCGGTATGCGCCGCGGCGCCCTTGGCTGACGCGGCCGGCCAGGCTGAAAACCCCAGCGAGCCTTTCGCCACCCAGCAGATCAGTCGTGCAGGTACCCAGGCTTCGGTCGCGGGCCCGGAGGATTACTTTTCCGGGCGGGTGCGCGTCGATCCGCTGTTTCCCGCCAGCAGCTCGATCAATGCCTCCGGCGCCTACGTGACCTTCGAGCCGGGCGCGCGCTCGGCCTGGCATACCCATCCCGCGGGGCAGCGCCTGGTGGTGGTTTCCGGCGTGGGCCTGACGCAGGAGTGGGGCAAGCCGGTGCAGGAAATCCATCCGGGAGACGTGATCGTCTGCCCGCCGGGCGTCAAGCACTGGCACGGAGCCGTGGCGACGAGCGCCATGACCCATCTGGCGGTGACCGGCGCGGTGGATGGCAAGAGCGTGCAATGGCTGGAGAAGGTCACCGATGACCAATACAACGCCCGTTAAGCGGTGCAGGCCCGGAGGGATGACAGTGGCCTTCGCGCTGCTGAGCCTGAACCTGGCGATGACGCCGAGCCACGCCGCGCAGAACCCTATGGAGCCTCAAGCCATGTCCTCCGTACCCGCCGTTTCCGAGACGCTATCGAGCAAGCAGCAGGCCATCCCGTTGATCGCGGCGGCCATGGCCACCAGCAATATGCCGCGGCTCAATGCCGCCTTGAACCAGGGGCTGGATGCCGGGCTGACCGTCAGCGAGGCCAGGGAAATCCTGGTGCAGCTCTATGCCTACGCCGGCTTTCCGCGCAGCCTCAATGCTCTTGGCGAGCTGATGAAAGTGCTCGAGGCGCGCAAGCAACGCGGCATCGAGGATGTTCCGGGGCGCGAGCCCAGCGCCGGCATTCCCACGGGCGATGAGCTGCTGGCGGCGGGCAAGGCCAACCAGACGCGGATTTCCGGCGCGCCGGTCCAGGGGCCGCTGTTCGACTTCGCCCCGGTGATCAACCAGTACCTGCAGGCCCACCTGTTCGGCGACATCTTCGAGCGCGACAACCTGGATTGGCAAAGTCGTGAGCTGGCCACGGTCGGCGCGCTGGCCGCCACCCCCGGCGCGGAGCCGCAACTGCGTTCGCACATGGCCGCCAGCATCAGGGTAGGGCTGAGCGTCGGGCAACTGCGGCAACTGGTCCGGGTGCTGGCCGAGGAGGGCGAGGCCGATGCCGCCAAGCGGGCCGGCGAGGCGTTGGAAAAACACCTGGCGGCAAGCGCCGGGCGGCCATGAGGCGGCCCCCGCTCAGGGCATCAGTTCGCGTAACGCAGGGCGTCGCGCAGCAGGGTGAAGGCCGGTGAGCTCTGGCGCCGGCTGGGGTAGTAGAGGTGGTAGCCGGAGAAGGGTTCGCACCAGTCCGCCAGCACGCGAATCAAGCGACCCTGCTCGACATGGGCCAGCACCAGGTCTTCCGGCATATAGGCCAGCCCCAGCCCCTTGAGGGCGGCGTCCAGGCGCATGGCGATGTTGTTGAACACCAGCTGGCCCTCGACCCGCACCTTCAGTGCCTGGCCCTTTTTCTCGAACTCCCAGGAGAAGATCCCGCCGTAGGTCGGCATGCGCAGGTTGATGCAGTTGTGCTGCATCAGGTCGCTCGGCACTTTTGGCTTGGAGTAGCGGGTGAAGTATTCCGGGGAACCGACAACGGCCATCCGCATGTCGGGGCCGATGCGCACCGCGATCATGTCCTTGGCGACTTGCTCGCCCAGGCGCACGCCGGCGTCGAAGCCTTCCGCGACTATGTCGGTCAGGCCGTAGTCGACGATGATCTCGATGTTGAGGTCGGGATGCTCGGGCAGCAGCTTCTCCAGCGCCGGTTGCAGGACCGTGATCGCCGAATGCTCGCCAGCGGTGATGCGCAGTTTGCCCGCCGGTTTGTCGCGGAACTTGCTGAGCAAGGCCAGCTCGTCGTTGATTTCCGCGAACCGGGGGGAGACCACCTGCAGCAGGTGTTCGCCGGCTTCGGTGGGGGAGACGCTGCGGGTGGTGCGCGCCAGCAGCCTGACGCCCAGGCGTTCTTCCAATTGGCGCATGGCCCGGCTCAAGGCCGGCTGCGACATGCCGAGCCTGGCGGCGGCGCGGGTGAAGCTGCGCTCCTGGGCCACGGCGGCGAAGATCGCGAGCAGGTCGTAGCTTTCAGTGGTCATTTATCCGCCCCCGTTATGAACGATGGGGGATTATGCCATCCGATACAGGCAATCGTTCAGCACTTCATGGCCCTTGAGGGGAGGCGCGGCGGCGAGCGGACTAGACCTGGCCGAGGGCAAAGTCCGCCGGATCGAAGCGCTCGGTGGTGTCCATCCGGATATTGCGCAAACCCAGGGTTTCCAGGTGCGAGGCATAGAGCGGTTCGGAAAAATAGCTGATCAGGAGCGAGCGACGGCGTGCGCCGCTCGGGTTCAGGCAGCCCGCGTGCAGCAGATCGACATCGAACACCAGGATGTCCCCGGCGGAGCCTGAAAGCTGCACGGACCGCGACTCGTCGGTGAAGTCCAGTGGCGGCTCTCCCAGCCCGGGGCGATGGCTGCCGGGAACGATGCGGGTGGCGCCGTTCCCGGGGCCATAGTCGTCGAAAAAAGCCAGGGCGTTGGCTATGTCGCCTGGCCGTTGGGCCGACAGGTCGCGGTGCAGTTGCTGATGGCCGCCACCGGCAAGAGGCTCGCGACCTTCCACCTGGGAGAGGAAGAAGCGTTCCCCGATCAACTCGCCCACCACCGCCAGCACCTGCGGCAGGCGACACACCGCCTGAACCGTCGAATCCGCGTCCAGCAGTGAATGGCGCCAGTCCATGCCACGGGGCACAGGCCATTGATTCGACGGCATCACGCCTGCGTCGAACACGGCACGCAGCTCGCCCAGCCACTCGGCCGGGATCGCTTGGCGCAGCAGCACGTAACCCTCTCGATGGAGTTGCTCGCAGTCGGTCATGCTTTCCTTGATTCCCTTATTCGCAACGCTCCGGAGCCAGACAAAAGTGCGGGTCAATGACCAAGCGTAGCTTTTGCCAGTACTGGGCGCGGAGCGAATGGTGCCGAGTGCCGTAATGGGGAGCAGAGGTTGGCACCTTGCTTGAGCACTGCCTTCACAGGCCAATGCCATCGATGAGCTAGGAGGCGTGAAGCCCGGATTGATCCCGCCGATACATCGGGGATTCAGATTGTGAGTGTTTCGAGACGGGCAGTGCCCTGCTGGCCAGTGGGGCTGGCCAACAGCAGGTATCGAGTCGAGTGATGCCAGTAGATCACGAGGCGCGACGATGACCGGCTCAACTGCTATTTTTTGCACTCCGCCAACACCACTTTGCAAGTGCCGGGCGTGCCGCCGGAGCGACCGGCATATCGGATGCAGTTATTCAGGGATTTCTGGCGCGCCATGCCCAGGGTGGAACCCCAGGCCAGGCCACCCTCGCCGGAAGTGGGCAGCGCTTTGGCGTAACAGTTCGAGCCGATGCTGGCGGTCGAATAACGATACTTGGCGGCTTTGCTTGAACATCCCGCGATCAGCGCCAGGTTGATGGCGAGCAGGGAAAACAGGATCCATGACGAGTATGGGCGTACTGCTGTTCTGGTCATTCCGGTTCCCCTGTATCAAGACGGTAGAGGCGTGTTCGCAGTGCTGTTCTATTCAGCTTAGAGGGTATCGCGCCTGGCCCTGAGGCCGTCTGGCGGAGTGGATGCGTTTGGGGGTGCCTTGCGTCGGTTGCCATCCGTGTTTGCCTTATTGCAGTCATGGTTCTTGCGGCCAATTGTCCTGGATTTCGTACCACGAAGCCTTGAACGCCACCTGAATGTGTTTCTGTTTATCCGCGGTGAAGGGCGTATCCAGAGTGCCCAGGGCGATCGAGACCCAGTCGGCGTATTCGCCCTGGCCTCTGGACCAGAACAGCGACGAACCGCACTGGCCGCAAAACTGGCGCAACACCGTTTCGGACGATCGATAGGACTGGAGGCTCCCGGCACCCTGCACGATGCGCAGATCGCTGCGCAACACACTGCCATAGCTGGCGAATGCCGCCCCATGGCTTTTCCGGCACTGGCTGCAATGGCAGTGGGAAAGCGCCTTGGGGCGCGACGAGAGCTGGTATTTGACGGCACCGCAAAGGCAGCTGCCCTGGAAGGTGTCAGTCATTTAAGGGCGCACCTTGAACGGAAGGGCGCCCATTTAAGCAGTCGGTGTCGGGGATGTCGAATGGCTGACTATTGCTGTTCGTTAACATTGGCTTTCGCCCAGAAGCGACGTTCGCCACTGGCTGCTCGAAGCCGAGAGAGTGTAAAAGCGCTTCCTCGAACCCTTGTTGTGATTCCTGAGGGTTTCATAGTAAGGATTGTCCGTGAAGCGCTTTATTCAAGGTGTTAGGCGCCACCTGTCAGCATAAAGCTCAAGGCGCCCGGGCAAGTAGAGTCAGCCACAGGGCAATACCGAAATCGCCCCTGATCGTATTGCGACTGCCCGCGACACTTGCATAACCGTAGTCCTTGGCCAGAGCAAAAAGCGCTTCCGGACTTACGTTGCCGCCAAAAACAGAAATTGCATTTGAAAATGCTTGCGCAGGAAAGAATATTCTTCCGAACCAGGATGCTCTCACGCCTGCAATCTCCAGGATTACATCCTCATTTGCGGCAGCAAGTTCGTTAATACTGCGATCAGAGACCGACTCTAGACCTGTATCAAGGCTTTTCCCTCTCAGGGCGAGTACGGACGCACCGTATATATGATTGGTAAGCTGGCCGAACTTTCTGCCCGGAACTTTAAAGGTGGAAAACTCCTTGCTTTTCTTATAGATCAGCTGCGCAACTTGGTAATCCAGCTCAAATGCTTCTGAAACCGCAGAAAGATCAGTGCGATTTATCGGGAAGATGAATCCAAAATAAGCATCCCTGGTCGCATCAATTTTCTCATGAAGATGCCTCGCCTTTTCCTTGTATAGCAATTCAACGTCTTCGCACGTCACGCTACTCAAGTGAACAACATCCAATGATCTGTTCATAGCAATTCCCTTCGACTATCCCGAGAGATGATATATAGCTAACGATTGAACTCAGGGGCGGGCTTTAGCTCGTCCCTGCGAACGAAGCGAGCAATTTAAGCGCATGGTCATGTTTTTTATTAACGATCAAGTTCCTCCGTGAAAGTGATTGCGAATGTATTACGTATAGTTCGAAAATGGCGTTTCATAATATCGATGCGCGTTTATTTATATAGCCAATCCCTCCAAGGGGGCAGCAAGGGATATTCCCTCCTTTGGCAAGTCAAATGTTGAATCGTCCTTGATTTCCTGGGCACCAGCGAACGATTGCAAAGGGTGGTAAGCCGTCAGGCGTGACTGGCCGCTATCGGCTGCGGGTTCAACCGGACGTGGTGCCGGGAGGGCGACCCCGCATTCACTCCAGGCAGGCTTCAGGCGTCGCCGGCAGGCTATCGAGAAACGCGGCAATCTGCCGGCTGCCGCGCAAGTGCAGCGTGGGAATCTGCGGACCTATGGCCAGGCGTACCGCCTCGATACCCGGGCGGTAGTCGCGATCGAAAGTCCACACGAAGCGCAGGAAGGTCAGGAATGCCCGATCGAGCTTTTCCGTGCAGCCTGTGGCAAGGTCAGGCCGGGGGCGGTTCATGACGCTGCGTATGATCACCCGGGTGAAACAGGTGAGCCGTGGCGTATCGAGCCAGATGATCAGATCGGCACGGGGCAGGCGAAGGTCGAAGGTCCGCCGGGCATAGTTGCCTTCACACACCCAGGCAGCCGGTGCGAGCGCCGCGCGGACCCGTTCGCGGAACTGCTCGGCGTCGGGTTCGACCCAACCGGGCTCCCAGAACAGCGTGTCCAGGTGGACCACAGGCAGGTTCCGGCGCTTGCCGAGGGCACGGGCGAGGGTGGATTTGCCGCTCCCGGCATTACCCAGAATTACAATCCGTTGCATGGGCGCTTCCTGTCGCGAAAAAAGCCGGCGATTGTGCCGGTTTTGCATCGCCAGTTAAAGGCGAATAGCGGGGCCGACCGCGCCGGGAATGGAATGTGTGTTGCCAGTGTGGGGCCTGAAGCCGAGAGCAGGATGTCGATCCATCCTGGTCCCCATTGAGCGCCTGCTCCCGACCCTTTGTCGCCTGTCGGCAGCGCTCGCCTTTTCGGGGTGTCTACTGCTAGTGAAGCCCTGTAGGTACAGGGAGGAGAGCAGCATGAGCAATGAACAGGTGGCACCGGAAACCAAAGGGGTTGCAGTGCAGGTACTGGCAACCATTGACCTGGGTCCCGAAATCGAGGGCATGGCCGGGCGCCAACTCAGAATGCGCCTGGTGACCATCGAGCCTGGAGGCGTATTCGGGCCAATCCACAACCATAAAGACCGGCCAGGCGTCGTCTACATACTGGAAGGCACCATCACTGACCATCGCGATGGCGGCGACACCGACTATGGCCCGGGAGTGGGGTGGCCCGAGGACCGCGACACCACGCACTGGCTTGAGAACAAAGGGCCGATTCCGGCGCGGGAGATCTCGGTCGATATTATCCGCCAAGAGTGAGCCCGGGCCGAACATCGATACGGGCGGGCCCGCCGCGCGGTTCGCCCAATGCCCATCATTCCCCCGCACCCGCCGCGCCATTGCTCGGGTCGCCCTCGGCCAGCATGCGCATCAGGATTGCCCGCTCCTTCGGCCCTGGCACCAGGCCGCTGGTCTGGCCTTCCAGGACGATGATGCCGTCTTCGTTGGTCATGCTGATGGCCGCCGTAGCCCGGCCTTGTTCGTCCAGCGCCTGGATGACCCAGTGGCAAGTGATGGTGTCGCCGGCATACACCGGCTGCTTGAACTGGAAGCTCATGGCCGAGGCCAGCCAGCCGATCTGCCCGCCGATTTCGGTGAGCAGGCTGGCGGTCAGCAGGCCATGGGAAACCGCTGCCCTGAAGCGCCGGGCTGCGGCGAACTCGGCATCGAAATGCACCGGGTTGTAGTCGCGGGACAGCGTGGCGAAGCCCTGGATATCCGCCTCTGAAAAACAGCGGGAGAGGGTGAAGCGGTCGCCTGCCTGAAGCCCTTCGGTGGCGCGCTGTCGGAAGCTTTTCATTGCGGTTCCTGGTCCTTTTGCGTATTCGGGGGAGTGCGGTTTCGAGCCTTTTGGATACCCGTGGAACATACCGGTTCAGCGCAGGATCTGCTCGATGAACAGCAGCACGGCGATGATGATCATCAGCGCCCCCGAGAGCCGGCTGACCGCTTGCGCGGCCACCGGGCGCGTCTGCAACACGGCGCGGGAAGCAAAGCCCACCAGCAGGTAGATCACCGCGCAGCTGAAGGCATGCAGCAGCCCCAGCGCGACGATTTGCAGCGGCACCGGCCAGGCGGCCAGCGGGTCGGTGAATTGTGGCAGCAAGGCCAGGAACAGCAGGAACACCTTGGGGTTGAGGCCACTGACGCAGGCGCCCTTGAGGGTCCAGCGAGCCCAGGACGCGGAAGGCTGGGCCTCCCCGGCGCGGGGCACGGACGGGTTGCGCAACATATTGATGCCCAGCCAGAGCAGATAGCCAGCCCCGCCAAGGGTCAGCAGCGAGAGGGCCAGGGGATTGCTGGCGATCAGCCCGCCGACCCCGGCGGCCACTATCAGCGTCGCCAGCAGATGCCCGATCAACAGGCCGGCCACCGCGGGTATCACCACCCGCCCGAACAGGCCGGCCGATATCGCGTAGGCCCAATCCGCCCCGGGGGTGATCACAAATAGAAACGACACCGCCCAGAACGCCGCGAAAATACTCAGGCTCATGGCCGTCTTGCCTTGTGCTGCTGGGCGAATGCTGTTTCTGGGCTGTCGACGGTGGTGTTAATCGGGGAGGGCATGCTTCTTTCTCGCAAAGATCAGGTTTGCGGAAAGATTAATGGAGTGCGGTGAGAATATTTTCTCTATTATTCCAGTCCGAATAAGCTTTTGGGGTAGATCCTTCCAGATGGACAGAATTGATCAGAAGATTCTTGCCGAGCTGCAGGCGGACGGGCGTTTGTCGGTGACCGAGCTGGCGGAACGGGTCGGCCTCAGCCTGTCGCCGTGCCATCGTCGCGTGCGGGCGCTGGAGGAGTCGGGGGTGATCCAGGGCTATCGCGCCCAGTTGTCGCCCAGCGCCCTGGGCCTGACGTTTTCGGCGATGGTCTTTGCCACGCTGCGCGAGGGCGATCACCAGGCGGTGGCCGCCTTCGAAGCGGCGCTGCTGCCGATCCCGCAGGTCGTCGAGGCGCAACGGCTGTTTGGCGAGCCGGATTACCTGCTGCACGTCATCACCCGCGACCTGCCGGCCTTCCAGCAGCTTTACGATGACCGCCTGTCCAAGCTGCCCAACGTCCAGCGCCTGACCTCGACCCTGGTGATGAAACGGGTGATTCAGGATCGCTCGCTGCCGCTGTGAGACGCGTCGACGCATACATCAGAACAACACTTCAGGGAGATACCGATGCGTGAACGAAAATCGGCAAGATTGCTGGTCATCAACCCTTCGCGAAAGGTCTTGCTGTTCCGCTTCCTGCACAAGGAAGGGGCGCTGGCGGGGGATGACTATTGGGCCACGCCCGGTGGCGGGCTTGAAGGGGACGAAACCTTCCAGGTCGCGGCGATTCGTGAATTGCACGAGGAAACCGGTATTCAGGTCAGCGCGGTGGGAGAGCCGGTGGCCGGTCGCCGGTTCCCCATGCAACTGCCCAGCGGCGAATGGGTGACCTCCGTCGAGCAATATTTTGTGGTGCACGCACCAGACCAGCCGCTCTCTCGTGCCGGCTGGACCTCATCCGAGGCCCAGGTGATGGCCGATCATCATTGGTGGTCCGCCGATGATCTGCGAGCCAACGAGGCCACCGTCTGGCCGCAAGCGCTGGTGCACATGCTGGAAGAGGCGGGGGTGTTCGAGCGGTCCTTGTAGCGTTTTACCGCGGGCTGATCCTGGCTTGATGCGGGGCTGCCGATCTCCCGCACGGCCGGGATTTTCCGGCTGGCGGTTTATGCCGTCGATCCAGATTCGCCCTCGACATTCACAAAGGCGCCGTCGGCTCGTTCCTCTCTCTACCAACCATTAGAGGGAACGCCCGATGAAAAACACCGAACTCAGCCACATCATCCTCAGTGACCACTCGCGCATCGAGGCCGCCATCAGTACCGGCGCGGCCTGGGAAGTCTGGTTCCAGGTCGAGTTTCTGATGCTGCTGCGCGCAGCCCACCTGGGGGTCGCCCGCGAAGTGCCTTACCCGCCGCCGAACCAGGCCCTGCACCTGGATGTACTGGCCAGCCAGGGTGTCGAGAGCTATGCCATCGAGGTGAAAGTCGAGAGCGCCACCAATGCCGGCAACAAGCTGTTGGCGGAAACCCGCAAGGACATCGAGAAGATTGCCAAATACACCGAGCCGGTCGAGGCCCGCTGGGTGGTGGCCCTGGCCTATAGCGACGAGGCCAAGCGCACGTTGCGCGGTTTCACGGTGGAGAACAACGGCCACGCCATCTACCACGAGGCCGGTGCGATCGGTTGCATGATCTTCTCGGTTTGACCCGCACAGGCGCCAGCAGGACATGAGACCTTCCTGGCACCTTTCGACAGTTCGCGCCCTTAGTGAGAGAACAACTGCCGGTCGCCCTGTTTCTGCGAGCCTGCGACGTAGTACGTCTCGAACCAGGCGGGCTGGCCCGAGATCGCGGTGGGTTTTTTCAGCAACAGTGGCGGTGGCTGCTTCCCCTGGGTCTCATCGGCGCTGGTGAAGGCTTTTTGCATCACGCTGCGAAAGTGCAGGTGATCGAATATCAGCAGGGCCTGGATGGCATAGACCACGGCGATTTTCTGGTCCTCGATCAGGACCAGGTGATCGCCGTTTTTTTCTTCCCCCGAAATGGACAGGTTCGAGGAACCGGTGAAGACCTTGGCGCTCGGCAGGTTGAAGTCGGTGACGACGAACTTGTTGTGTACCGAAATACCGGTGCCGCCGGACCACTCGCTGCGAAAAGGTTCCGGTGCGTACTTGGCGAGATAGGCGAAATCCACCTCGGCCGATGTGCCATCGGGCTTGATCACATCCATGCCCGAGGCCTTGTCGGTCACGCCATAGTTGAACACCGGACGCTTGTAGAGGCGGCTGATCGACTCGTACAGGGGGCCGCTGGTGATCTGATTGAGGAAGGCGATGTTGAACAGCACCGAGCGGCTGGCCTGGTCGATCGCGCCGCCGATCGGGCTGAGCGACAGGTCGCTGCCGCTGTGTGGCGAGAAACAGAAATGCAGGCGCGGGCCGGCGGTCGTTGCGGTGCCGGTTTCGATCACGTGCCACTTCTGCGCCAGGTCGCTGGTCTCGAAGTTTTTCGGATCGCTGAAGCTGGCGTCGAAGACCCGGCCGAACAGGTCCGCTACCTCGAGGTGCTTGAACAACAGCGCATTGTTGTTCTGCACATAACAGCCGCGGAAGCTGAAGTTGGTGGAGCCGCACAGCACCTGGTAAGGCTTGCCGTTGCGCCGGGCGATCAGCACCTTGTGATGCTGCAGGCCATGAAAGTGGCTGCGTCGAACCCGGTCCGCGCCGGCCGAGGCCAGCAGGCGGCTGGCGGCCCGGGTCTCGCAGCTGTCGGGGGCGGCGTGATCGCCGGCGTCGTCGATAATGATGCGCAGGCGACTACCCAGCGCCTCCAGTCTGGCGAGGATGTCCGGTTCGTTGAAGTCGTAGGCGAAGACATCGAGGGTGGTGTCCGGCTGCCGTAGGGCTTCATCCAGCACCGCGAAAATCATCGACACCGCCTCGAAACCGAGCCATTGGTACATGGCCGTTTCGGTCTTCGGGTGGTCGAGCCCGTCCTTGGTTTTCGATGGAATCAGGCTCTTGCCATACACATCGACCTTGACGCCCGCGGGCACCCGGTCGCGGAAGGCCTGCGAGGAGGTAAAGCCCCGGGTGAAACCAATGTCGAGGATGCCTTCGTAGCTGATGGGGTCGAGGTCGATCGCCAGTTCGATGGCCGTGCCGGAAACCAGCTGGCCGTCGTTGGCCATGTGCATCATCCGGCCCCGGTAGGTGAAGGTGCCTTGGTCGACCTCATGGGGGACGTGAACCCAGCGAAACTTCTGGAAGGGCGCTTCCAGCGAGGAAAACTTGCGCTGGCCATCGACCGCGCTGTGGGTTGGCTCGTCGTAGGCGAAGGCGATGCGGTTGGGCAGGGGCTTGAAGTCGGTGCTGCCGGGAAACCGGCATTCGATGGCGAACCCCACCAGGTCGGGGGGAGGGGTGTCGACATCGAAACCGATCAGGCACATGCGTTCGCCGCGCCACAGCTTCATGGTGAAACCGTCGAGCGTCTGGGTGTTGTAGAAATCGGCCATGGGGGCGCTCCTTGCGCGGGGGGACGAGTCAAGCCGGGGCTGGATGTGTGCAGCGTAGAACAGCGCGGCGGGCGGTGGCGGTTTTAGCACGGGCCGGGTCGCGGGGGCGGGTTGTATTGCGCCCCGATGCTCTTATATGTTGCAAGCCCGACCCGTTCGACTCCTTGCAGAGAAGCCCTCGATGAACCTCGCCACCCTGTTGCTGTTTCTCCCGGCCTGCTTCGCCCTGAACATGGCGCCCGGGCCCAACAACCTGTTGTCGGTCAGGAACGCGACGGCCTACGGTTTTCGCACCTCCTGCCTGGCGGGTGCCGGGCGACTGGCCGCGTTCGCCCTGATGATCGCCCTGGCCTCGGCCGGGCTGGCAGTGGTGCTGCAAGCCTCGGAACTGCTGTTCTATGCGATCAAGATCCTGGGCGCGGCGTACCTGCTGTACCTGGCGTATCAGCTCTGGAGCGCCGACACCCAGGCCGAAACCGAAAAAAAGACCGCGCCCCTGGGGCTGGCCGCGCTGGCCCGGCAGGAGTTCCTGGTGGCCATCGGCAACCCCAAGGCGATCCTGATCTTCACCGCCTTCCTGCCGCAATTCGTCGACCCCGCGGCCCCGGTCCCCGGCCAGTTCCTGGTGCTCGGCGCCTTGTTCCTGCTGCTGGAATGGATAGCCATCAGCGCCTACGCCTGCATGGGCCTGCACATGCGCCGCTGGTTCGCCGAGCCGCGCGGCAAGAAGATCTTCAACCGCTGCTGCGCGGCGTTGTTGTCGGCGGCGGCTTCGGTGTTGCTGTTGGCGCGGCGGGCTTGAGTTGTCCGTAGATGTGCGTGCTCTTGCCGGGGGCCGTTGGCGTCGCCTTCCAGCATGATGGTTGGCACTTTGAACGATATGCAGATCGCTTCGCAGCACCTGCCCTAAGGGGCGAATGCCACCCATGGCTTTTACGGCGCTGGCTGCAATGGCCAGTGGGAAAGCGCTTTGGGGCGGGACGAGCGCTGGTATTCAATGGCGCCGCACAGGCAGTTGCCCTGGAAGGTGTCAGTCATTCAAGGGCGCACCTTGAAGCGCAAGGGCGCTCATATAAACGGCCGGTGTTGGGGAGGTAGAAGGGCTGGTTTCGGCCGTGGATTCAATCGGCCGATGCAGCGGATTGGCCATAAGCGGGTACTCAAGCTACGGGCCTGGCGTTTTGCTCGCTGCAGTTCAGTCTTCCGGCAGGTTATTGAATATTTTTTCCAGGGTTCCGTTCAGTTTGGTGATCTGGGCCTCGGTCAGGCCTTTGAAACTGGTGCGGAAGATATCGCTGGTGCAGTGCTGGACTTCTTCGATGGTATGGCGGCCGATATCGGTGAGGGAGACCTGAGTCACGCGCCCATCGCTGGCGCTAGTGTTGGTCTCCACCAGGCCATCGGCTTTCATGCGATAGACAATTTTGGTGATGGTCGAGAGCTTTGCGATGGCATGGATGGAGATTTCCGAAATGCTTGATTCGCCATTTTCCTTGAGGATGAACAGAATCCGCCAGCGCGGGATATCCATATCGATTTTTTTCAGCGCTTTCTCCATGGCCATGGAGTAGCGGCCATGCAGGCGAGCCAGCCAGTAGAAGGGAAAATCTTCCTTCTTGAAGTCTTCACTGGCGGGGTTGTATCGGCTCAGGCGCTTTTTCGGGGTGGTCATAAAGGTTGGCGTAGTCTTTCTGGTGAGCTGGGTTGATAGCGGGCGCCATTGTCGCGCCGCACGCAGCAAAAAACCAGCAGACAGGTCACAGCGTGCCTTGGGCAAGGCCTTCAGGTCGGACGCTCGTGTGTGAGGTTTTGACGAAAGTGTCGGCCACCCTTGATCGGCTAAAACAGGGTGGGTAGGAGTGCGAAGGCCGGGGTACGGTTGAGCATGCAGAGCCGCGCCTGGGGCTGTTCGGCGCTGCTGCGAATCGCAGGTGCGAGCCCGCTGATTGGCTCGATCGATTCCGTCAGGCGGCTGGCCGCCTGACGGACCCTTGAACCAGCCACTGAGCGCTCTCGCGATTACCAGCGCGGGCCGAGTTCGGCGCACATTTTGCGAACCATGGCGTCGAAGAATTTCACCGCGAAACCGCTGTCCCGAATGAGCATGGCCGTGAGTTCGGCGCACTTGCGGCTGATCGCCTCCGGCAGCGGATTGTCTTCACCGCCCAAGGCGCCGGCCTGGCACTGGATTTCGGCGGCGCGCTGCACCGTCCACAACAGGAAGAACGCCTTGGCGATACTGCTTTCGCCGACGGCAATGCCGTGGTTGCGCAGCACCAGAATGTGCTTGTCGCCGAGGCTGTCGATCATTCGGGTTTTTTCGTCATCAAACAGCGTGATGCCTTCGAAGGTGTGGTAGCCGATCCGACCGTAGAGTTGCGCCCCATAAAAGTCGTTATGAGCAAAACCGGCCTTTTTCATGACAATCGCCGAAATCGGCGTGGTGTGCGTGTGGATCAGGCACTGAATATCTGCGCGCGCACCGTGCACTGCGCTGTGCAGGGCGAAGCCGGCAGGGTTGCCGTCATAGGGCGAGTCTTCGAGCTTCTTGCCGTGCAGGTCGACCTTGAGCAGGTTGGCCGGCGTCACTTCGGTGTAATTCAGGCCGAACGGGTTGACCAGATAGTGGTGCGCCGGGCCGGGCAGGCGTGCGGAAATATGGTTGAAGATGGTCTCGGTCCAGCCAAAGAAATCCACCAGGTGGTAGCAATGCGCAAGTTGCACGCGCAGTGCCCATTCTTCGTCGCTGCACGTCTGGGGTGTTGCCGATGGGGTCTGGTCCATGTCGATGTCCTGGTTGTAGTGAGTCAGTGACGGGCCTGTTCGCCGCGAAAGCGTGCCAGGGCAATGAGGTGGCGAGTGATGGGCATCGGGATCGCCATGCCATCGGCCAGCTCCAGCACCGCATCGCCGATGGCGGCCAGCTCCAGAGGGCGGCCTTTCTCATAGTCCTGCAGCATTGAGGTGCGCACGGCGCCCATGCCGGCGCCGAGTTCGAGAAAGGTCCTTGGATCGATGCTCACGCGCGCGCCATAAGCGGCGGCCGTCAGCAGGGCTTCGTGCAGACAACTGCTGACCAGGTCGCGGAGCTCCGGCAGGCTGTAAAGCTGCTCGAGGGTGGCGCCGGTAATCACCGAGAGCGGGTTGGAGGTGAGGTTGGCGATGATCTTGGTCCACAGGTTGTCGCGGATGCGGTCGGTGGCTCGCGCTTCTATTCCGACACTTTCAATCAGTGCGCGCACACGCTCCAGGCGCGGGCTGAGACGGTTGTCGGGTTCGCCGAAAATCATCAGGTGCGGGGTGCGCGATTCGGCCACGGCGCTGGCCGGGCAGTGTGCGGTGATGAACACTACGCAGCCGATCACGTGACGCAGATCCAAGGTCCGGCTGAGAATCGACTGCGGATCGACCGCGTTCACCTGTTGCCCCGCGTAGCGTCCACCCTCGCCGTGGAAGTACCACCACGGCACGCCGTTGACCACCGGGATCACCACCGTCTCGGCAGTCATCATCGGTTGCAACTGCGGCAGCAGGGTGGCCAGGGCTTGTGCCTTGGCGCAGAGAAAAATCAGGTCTTGCTCGCCGAGGCTGGCGGCGTCGTCGCTGGCGTCGACCCGTACATGGTGGTGGCCGTCCAGGTCGTTCAGGTGGATGCCGTCACGGCGGATGGCGCTCAGGGTTTCTCCTCTGGCCAGTACCTTGACCATGTGGCCGCTAGCAGCCAGACGTGCTGCCAGGGTGCAGCCGATAGCACCGGCACCGGCGATGCCGATGCGTAGGGGGATAGCGTTCATCGCGACTCCAGATGTTCAAAGGCCGGATAAGACCGTGCTCGACGCGCCCGGCGCCCTTCGGTCGCCGGGGCAGGGCAGCCGTCAGTTGGCGAGCATTTCCTGGTGCTTGCTGGCCAGGCCCAGATAGGCTTCGATCACGCGCGGATCGTCGGCCAGTTGCTGCGCCGGGCCCTGTATGGCGATCTGGCCGGTTTCCAGCACATAGGCGTAATCGGCCACCCGCAGGGCGGCGCGCGCGTTCTGCTCCACCAGCAGAATCGATACCCCTTGCTCGCGCAGGGCGGTAATGATCCGGAAAATCTCCCGGGTAATCAGCGGCGCCAGGCCCAGGCTCGGTTCGTCGAGCATCAGGAGCTTGGGCTTGGCCATCAGTGCCCGACCCACGGCGAGCATTTGTCGTTCACCGCCAGACAATGTCGCTGCCAGTTGTTCACGGCGCTCCCAGAGACGCGGGAACAGCTCATAGATTTCGGCCAGCGTCTCGCTGTAGCGCCGGTCGCCCCGGCGATGGCGCTGGAAGGCGCCGAGCAGCAAGTTGTCGGCCACGCTCATGCTGGTGAACAGCTCGCGTTTTTCCGGCACCAGTCCCAGGCCCCGTGAGACCATCACTTCCACTTCCGGCAAGGCTTCCAGGCTGCCATCGAAATGAACCTGCCCCCGGGAGCCAAGCACGCCCATGATTGCCGAAAGCAGGGTGGTCTTGCCGGCGCCATTGGGGCCAATCACCGTCACGATCTGGCCCTTGCCCACCGTCAGGCTGGCGTCGCTCAGCGCTTCGACTTTGCCATAGGCCACGCTCAGGTCCTTGATCTCCAGCACGGCGTCGTCGACCTGGTTGCGCGGTGTGAGGTGCGGTTCCACTTGCATGTTCATCATTCGGCTCCTCCCAGATAGGCTTCCAGTACCGCGGGATCCTTCTGTACGTCTTCAGGCAATCCCTGGGCGATCCGCTGGCCGAACTCCATGACCACCACGCGGTCGACCAGGCCCATGACGAAGTCCATGTCGTGCTCGACCAGCAGGATCGCCATGCCTTCGCTGCGCAGGCGGCTGAGCAGGACGCCCAGGGCTTCCTTTTCTTTCAGACGCAGGCCGGCCGCGGGTTCGTCGAGCAGCAGCAGGTACGGGGCGGCGCACAAGGCGCGGGCAACTTCCAGAATCCGTTGTTGGCCCAGGGCCAGGCTCCCGGCCTCTTCATACAGGTAGTCGCCGAGGCCCACGCGCTCCAGTTGATGCCTGGCTTCGCCGAGCAACCGGGCTTCCTCGCGACGATCCAGGTGCAGGGCCGCCGACAGCACGCCTTGCTTGCCACGCAAATGCGCGCCAATGGCGACGTTCTCCAGCACGCTCATGTTGCCTAGCAGTTTCACGTGCTGGAAGGTGCGGCTCATGCCCATGCGTGCCACTTGCCGGGCATTCAGGCCATTGATCTTCTGGCCCATGAACAGCACATCGCCGCTGCTCGGTGTGTCGACACCGGATAGTTGGTTGAACAGGGTGCTTTTGCCGGCGCCGTTGGGGCCGATCAGCGCGAGGATTTCGCCGGAGCGGATTTCCAGGCTCATGTCGTTGTTGGCCACCAGCCCGCCGAAGCGTTTGGTCACATGCCGCGCTTCAAGGACTCGTTCGCCATGTTCAGGCCGTCGCCGATGTGCCAGCGGCACAGCCGGGGCGTCGGTGCTGTGGACCTGGCGGCGTACCTTGGCGCGGGCCGGTATCAGGCGCGCCAGCAATGGCCAGAGACCGGCGGGCGCACGCTGCATGAGGACCACGATCAGAATGCCGAACACGATGATTTCGTAGTTGCCGGTATGCCCCAGCAGAGCCGGCAACCAGTCCTGCAACCACTGCTTGAGCAGGGTCAGGATGCCCGCGCCGAGCAGGGCGCCCCAGACGCTGCCGACACCGCCGATCAAGGCCATGAACAGGTAGTCGATGCCCATGTTCAAACCGAATGGCGTCGGATTGACGAAGCGTTGGGTGTGGGCATAGAGCCAGCCGGAAATCGCCGCGAACACCGCGGAAATGATGAAGATCACCATCTTCGAACGGAAGGTGTCGACGCCCATCGATTCGGCCATTGCCTGGCCACCCTTGAGGGCGCGGATGGCGCGGCCTTCGCGAGAGTCGAGGAGGTTCTGGGTGATGACGATCGCCAGCAACAGCAGGGCCCAGATCAGGTAGAAAATGTTCTCGCCCTTGTCCAGCTTCAGGCCGAACAACGAGATCGACGGTAGGCCACCGACGCCGGTATGGCCGCCCAGAGATTCCAGGGTGCCGAACAGGTAGTACAGCGAAAGCCCCCAGGCAATCGTCCCTAGCGGCAGGTAATGCCCGGACAGCTTGAGCGTCAGCGCGCCGAGAATCAGCGCGACCGAAGCGGTGAGCACCACGCCCACCAGCAGCGTCAGCCAGGGTGACGTTCCGGCCCAGGCCAGCCAGGCCGGCAATTGTTCGGCGGTGGTCAGGTAGGCCGAGGTGTAGGCACCGAGCCCGACGAACGCGGCCTGGCCGAAACTGGTCATGCCGCCGACGCCTGTGAGCAGCACCAGCCCCAGCACCACCATGGCGTACATGCCGATGTAGTTGAGCAGGGTGACGTAGTAGGGGGGCAACAGCAGCGGCGCAATGCCCACCGCCAGCAACAAGGCAAGTAACAGGTAGCGCGAATTCATTCTTCTTCCTCCACATGACGACGGGTGAATGAACGCCAAAGCAGGAACGGAATAATCAGCGTGAACACGATGATTTCTTTATAGGTGCTGGCCCAGAACATGGAGAAGGCTTCGATCAGGCCCACCGCCAGGGCGCCGAGTGCGGCGACCGGATAGCTGACCAGCCCGCCAATGATCGCCCCGACGAAACCTTTGAGGCTGATGACGAAACCGGAGTCGAAGTACAGTGTGGTGATCGGCGCGATCAGGATCCCCGAAAGCGTGCCGATCAGCGCGGCGAGCAGGAAGGTCGACTTGCCCGCGAGCGTCGGGGAAATCCCCATCAGCCGGGCACCCATGCGGTTGATCGCGGTGGCACGCAAGGCCTTGCCATAAAGCGTGCGCTCGAAGAACAGGTACAAACCGACGATCAGCCCCAGGGACACGGTCAGGACCCAGAGGGTCTGGCTATTGAAGGTCACCGGACCGAGTTCCAGCCCGGCTTCGGAGAAGGGCCTGGTGCGGGCGCCTTCGGGGCCGTACAGCAATAGCGCCATACCGGTCATGCTGACGTGCACGGCGATCGACACAATCAGCAGGACCAGCGAACTGGCCGAGGCGATCGGTTGGAACACCAGGCGGTAGATTTGCGGCCCCAATGGTACCACCAGCGCCAGCGTCAGCAGTGCCTGGACCGCCATCGGCAACTCGGCCAATGGCAAGGTGTTGATCAGCACCGCCAGCAGCCCCGCGTAGCCGAGCTTGAAGAGAATGCGTACGGCAAGCCGAAGGCTCGCACGTGCCGCCCCCCACAGGTCGAGCGCGCAATCGATCAGTGTCAGGCCGAGTAGCAGCCAGACCAGGGCCGTCGGGTGGCCGTTCTGCAACGTGGCCATGGTCAAGGCGCCGTAGGTCACGAATTCACCCAGGGGGATCAACAGGATCCGGGTCACGGTGAACACCAGAAGGATCGACAGGGCCAACAGCGCATAGATCGCGCCGTTGGTCATGCCGTCCTGGCCCAGCAGCATGGCTATCTGGAAATTCATAATGAGAGCTCTTGTCTACAGATTGAATATCAGGCCCGCGTGCAGGTGCGGATCGCCTCGTCGGCAATCGAGCGGGGCGTGCGGCGGGCCGTGCAACCAGGCTTCGATCAATGGTCTTGCAGCAGCATCCAGGTGCCGTTCTTGACCACGATCAATTCGCGGCCGCGTTCGTCAAAGCCGCTGTGGTCTTGCGGTGTCATGTTGTAAACACCCTGGGTGCCGGCCAGTTCGTGGCTTTGCTCGAGTGCATCGCGCAGGGCCGCGCGAAACTCGGGAGTTCCGGGTGCGCCTTTCTTGGCTGCAATCGGGATTGCCTGCTGTAGCAGCAAGCCGGCGTCGAAGGTGTTCCCGCCGAAGGTCGCCGGTTTGCTGCCATTGAGCTTTTCGTAGGCCGTGGTGTAGTCGCTGGCGATTTTCTTCGAGGGGTGGCTGTCCGGGATTTCATCGATTACGAGCATCAGGCTGGCAGCCAGAATGGTGCCTTCGACCTTTTTTCCGCCCAGCTTGAGGAAGTCCGGCAGTGCCGCGCCGTGGGTCTGGTAGATCTGCCCGCGATAGCCCTGATCGAACAGTGTGGTCTGCGGCATCACCGCCGAGCTGCCGGGCGCGGCGACCAGTACCGCGTCGGGACGGCTGGCGAGTATTTTCAGGCTCTGCCCGGTGACGGACGTGTCCTGGCGCTGGAAGCGCTCGTTGGCCACGACCTTGATGTTGTGCTGCGCCGCCAGGCCGCTCACAACCTTGGCCCAGTTCTCGCCATAAGGGTCACCGGTGCCGATGAAGCCGAGTGTCTTCACGCCCTTCTTGGCCATGTGTTCGAACAGCGCCTTGGCGATCAGGTCATCGTTCTGCGTGGTCTTGAATACCCATTTCTTCTGCTCGGTCATCGGCAGCACCACCGCGGCGGTGCCAACCGGGGCCAGCAGCGGCACGCCAGCTTCGGCGACGAACTGGATCACACCCATGGCATTGGGCGAGCCGCTCGGGCCGATGATGGCGTCGACATTTTCTTCGTCGATCAACTTCTTCAGCGCCTTCACCGTAGCGCTCGGGTCGCTCGCATCATCCAGAGAAATGTACTTCACCGCCTGATCGCCAGCCTGGGCCGGCAGCAGGGGGATAGTGTTTTTCTGGGGTAGCCCGACCAGTGCGATCGGCCCGGTGGAGGAGGTAATGACCCCGACTTTCACATCTGCCTGGGCGGCAGCGCAGACGGCACTCAACAACAACGTGGACACGGCTTTTCTGAAAAGCATGACTTTCTCCGAAGAGTTGCAACGCGGCAAAAGGCTAATGGTCAGCCGCCCCGACCACGACGTGGTGCGAGTACGGCCCAAGGTACGGCCCTGTTTTTTGGGCGAACTGCTGCGACACCCCTGGGGCGTTACCGAGCCATTGAGGTGGCGCTCGACCATGAGCTATCGATCGAAGGCGATGAGGGCAAAAGCAGGTTGCATGCCAGAAATTTTTTGGTGCAGGGCGCAAACCCGTCATGGCGATACCCGGAGCGGGCAGTGTCGAGGCGATCCTGCCAAGGCCTTCCGGCGGTCTGTCACAGGGGCATCTGGAAGACGGATAAAACCGGCACCACACCATGCTGGGCAAGGCTTTGATCTGGATCAATAAAGGCCTTGATCGACCCCGAAAACCAAGAATTTGAACACTGAAAAATCAGTGTTTTTTTATGTTTTTTAAGTGGTTTTTTTCACGGTTTTATTTTTTTGTTTTTGGGTTTTCTGACGGAAGAGTCAACTCGATATTTTTCAAATGTTTTGTTGTTAATCGTTATTGATATCTAATTAACTTATTGATTTATAAGGGTAA
Source organism: Pseudomonas sp. GW821-FHT02B10 (assembly GCF_059421865.1). NCBI lineage: Bacteria > Pseudomonadati > Pseudomonadota > Gammaproteobacteria > Pseudomonadales > Pseudomonadaceae > Pseudomonas > Pseudomonas sp. GW821-FHT02B10. The sequence continues at coordinate 178,671 of NZ_JBWKVU010000010.1, forward strand.
ATATTATGTTTTCCGGTTTTTCCCATCTCTATGCCGGTGTTACCAAACTGCACGTCACTGGTGCGAAAAGTGAAAATCTGCACCGAAAATACACATCTTTTTATTTGGTAAAATTCAATTGACATTTCACGTAATTATTATGATTTTAGATTTAAGCGTTCACCCAGGCTTTCATGCCGAGGGCATCCGTTCTGGCGATACACAAAGAGCAGGTAAAGAGCATGTCGATCGTTGTCCAGGATTTAGCTTTAGGGGGAGATGGCCTTTCGGTCATGGTGAAGGACACCATCGATATCGCGGGCTATCCGACCCGTGCTTCAAGCAACGCACTGGTCGATGCTCCGGCGGCCGGCGAGCATGCCCAAGTGGTCCGGGCGCTCCTGGGTGCGGGCTGCCGGATCACCGGCAAAACCAGCCTGCATGAACTGGCTTTCGGGACTACCGGCCTCAACGCCTGGACGGGCACGGCAGCCAATCCGCGCTACCCGGGCTATATACCGGGTGGCTCCTCCAGCGGTTCGGCGGCGGCGGTGGCGGGCGGGCTTTGCGACTTCGCGCTGGGCACCGATACCGGGGGCTCGGTACGGATTCCCGCGGCGTGCTGCGGGGTTTTCGGCCTCAAGCCTACCTTTGGCCGGATCAGTCGCCAGGGTGTCATGCCGACGCACAGCACCCTCGATTGCGTAGGCCCCCTGGCGCGGGATATGGATCGCTTGATCGAAGCGATGGGCATCATCGATCCCACGTTCGCCCCCGTCCCGCTGCCCGAGCATCTTGCTATCGGCGTAGTCGCGGTGGAGGTCCACGAACAGATCCAGGCGGTGGTTAACCAGGCGCTGGGGCGTTCGCACTTCAAGCTGCTTGAGCAGACGCTGCCTGGTATGTCCGCAGCGTATGGCGCCGGGATGGCGATCATCAACGCCGAAACCTGGGCCGCGTGCGGTCATCTGCTGCAAACCGGCCGGGTCGGCAGCGATGTCGCCGACCGTTTGCGCGCAGCCAGCCTGACCACGGCCAAGTTCGTTGAAGAAGCCGAAATCACCCGTCGCGCGTTTACCGCAGAAGTGGACGCAGCCCTGGCGATCACCCCAATCCTGGCCATGCCGACCATGCCCGACTTCCCATTGCGGGTCGTCGATGCGGCCGACACTCGCGCCGCCCTGGGCATGACCTCACTGGTGCGCGCTTTCAATCTTTCCGGTCATCCGGCTCTGAGCATTCCTCTGGAAAGCGCTTCGGGGCTCCCGATAGGCCTGCAACTCATTGCCGCCCATGGCGCGGACGAACTGCTGTGTGCAGTCGCCCGCGAGCTGGTCCGGCGCCTGGAAGAGTAAATCGTCATGCTTACTATGGAGAAACCCATGACTGCGCCAAGCGAGCTGAATCACCAGCGCCGTGTGCCGATCACGGCGAATGAAGCCTTTCAGAATCTGTTGGTCGAGATTCGCACGCGTGCCCGGAATGAAGAATTCGACCAGCAAAAATGCATCTCGCAGGATGTCATCGAACAGTTCCGCACGCTCGGCGTCTATCGTGCCCTGGTGCCCAAGCGCTTCGGCGGTGACGAGCGCTCACCGGCCGAGTTTTGCCAGATGGTCGAGGACATCTCCATCGCCGATGGGTCCGCCGGCTGGGTCGCCAGCTTCGGCATGAGCCCGGTTTATCTGGCGGCGCTACCGCTGGAAACCCTGCAGAAAATCTACGCCGACTCGCCTGACGTGGTATTCGCCGGCGGGATCTTCCCACCGCAGCCCGCGCCATTTGTCGAAGGTGGCCTGGAGGTGAACGGGCGCTGGAAATTTTCCAGCGGCTGCATGGGGGCGTCGCTGATCGGGGTGGGCATCAGCCCGAAGAACGGCGAGATGCTCGGCCTTCCACGGCTGGCGGTGATGCCTCGGGAAAAGGTGCGGATCGAGCAAACCTGGAACGTCGTCGGCCTGGTCGGCACCGGCAGCCATGACGTCGTCGTCGAAGGCGTCGTGGTGCCTGAGGAGTGGACGTTCGTTCGCGGCGGTCCTTCGAGTCTTGACGAGCCGTTTTTCCGCTATCCGTCCCTGTCGTTCGCCACTCAGGTCTTGTCGGTGGTCGGCCTGGGCGTTGCGCGCGCTGCCCTCGACGAGTTGAGTGGCATGGCCAGTGGCCGAATCTCTGTGACCGGTGCGCCGTCATTGTCCGACCGGCCGCTGGCTCAGGTCGAAATGGCCAAGGCCGAAGCGGCGCTGCGCGCTGCGCGGTCGTGGTTCTACCAGGCGATCGACGATGCCTGGGCCAGCGTCCTGGCCGGCGATCCGGTGAGTGTCGAGCAGACCAATATGCTGCGCTTGTCCTCGACCCATGCCACTCGTGTCTCGGCCGATGTAGCGCGCACCGCGCAAATGCTTTCGGGTATGAGCGGGGTGTACCGTACCAGCCCCCTGTCGCGCTTCGTCAACGACACTCAGGTCATTACCCAGCACGCCTTCATGGGTGACATGACTTACCAGAACGCCGGCGCGATTTTCTTCGGCAATAAGCCGCTGCCGGGCTACCTGTAATTTTCCCTACTGATTGGTGAACCCCATGACCGATAAAAAATCCCTGCGAGTCCTGTTCTGCATCGGCATCAACCAGAACTTCTTCGATGCTCCGCGTCCCGAGGCGCTGGAGGTATGGGCCGCGTTCGGCGTCATGTGGAACGGCATCGCCGATCTGCCTGGCGTGACCGTGCTGGGCAACATGGACGATGACCAGAGCATGGTCGGCCCCTCCGCCGGTTGGCCCTGGACCACGTATCTGCTGGCCGATGTGCCGGACATCGAAACCGTCCACGCCGCCTGCAATCTGTTTCGCACCACGGAGGTCGGCGATGGCCCCTACAAACTTTGGAAGTACTGCAAGGTCGAGGCCCGTACCGGTCGCGAACTGATCATCCAGCGCTGAATCGAGAGCAGTCGCCATGTCATCACAAGAGCATTTGCGCGCACTGGAGCAGCGGCTCCAACAGCTGGAAAGCGAGAACGCCATTCGCGCCTGCATGAACCGCTACATGTTCCTGTGCGATGAACTGGGCGTGGGCTCCCCCCTCGAGGAGCTGGCCGCTCTGTTCACGGCGCAGGCGATCTGGGAAGGCAAGGGAGCCAGGTACCAGAACAGCTTCGGCGGTTACCGCGGGCGTGAGGCGATCAAAGCGATGTTTGCGACCTACATGGTCGAACCCGCGCACTTTTCGCTGAACGTGCATTTCCTGACCTCGGAGCTGATCCGGGTCAGCGGCGAGACCGCGGATGCCAGTTGGGTGATGTTGCAGGCCTCGACCTTTGCCTCGGGTGCCTCGCACCTCAACAGCGCTCGCCTCAGCGTGCGGTTCGCCCAGGAACAGGGGCAGTGGCGCATGGCGCACTTTCAGACCGAGAACCTGTTCAGTCGCCCGGTCGATACCTGGAATAGCGCCGCCCACCTGCCCGTACCTGGCCAATCCGGGGAGTGACACCCGGAATTCTTGAAGTCGGCGACGCCTGCCGACGAGGAGTGATCGTGAATAACCTGATAAACACCGTAACGCTGGACGCCAGCCCCTCCGAGCTGGTTCTGCATGACCGTGTTCACACGTCGATGTACACCGATGGCAAGCTCTTCGAGCAGGAGCTGGACAAGATTTTCTACAGCACCTGGATCTGGGTCGCGCATGCCAGCGAGATTCCCGATTCCGGCAGCTACAAGAGCACTTACGTCGGCAAGCAGCCGGTAATCGTCGTACGCGACCGCAAGAAAGACGTGCATGTGTTGCTCAACCGCTGCCGCCATCGTGGCGCAACGGTGTGCGAACACAAGAAGGGCAAGACCAACAGTTTCGTCTGCCCTTATCACGGCTGGAGCTACGCCCTGGATGGCAGCCTGCGTGGTGTGCCGCACCCGGAAAGTTACGGCGATTGCCTGGAAAAGGCCGACTTGCCTTTGGTCGGCCTGCGTGTCGAGCAATACAACGGCATGATCTTCGCCACCTTCAAGGATGATATCGAGCCCCTCGTCGACTTCCTCGGCCCGGCGAAGAAGTGGATTGACCTGTTCATGAAGCAGGGCGCCGGTTACCCGGTCAAGGTGGGAGGCGAGCATCGCTTCCGCTTCCCCGGCAACTGGAAAATCCAGCTGGAAAACACCACCGATGCCTATCACTTCCCGCTGGTGCACAAGTCGTTCCTGTCGTCCGTGGATGAACAGACGCTGGAGCTGTTCGATTTCGTCAAAGGGCCGGGCTACGTCGAAGACCTCGGCAACGGCCACAGCGTGATGGTGATGATCCCCGACCTGGTCGATCTGGAGGCCAATCTCGATTTGCCGATCCCGGCGCGCTTTGAGGATCTGGCCGCGCAACTGCGCGCCGAAGGCCAGGACGAGGAATCGGTCCGCCGTATCGTACGCGCGGTAGGCGGTTCGGGCTTCAACCTCAACCTGTTCCCGAACGTCGCTTGTTCCATGGCGTTCTTCCGGGTGCTGCAACCCATCGCAGTGGACGAAACCGAAATCCATCACGCGGTGATCACCATGGACGGTGGCCCGGCCGTGGCCAACCGTTATCGCCTGCGCCTGCATGAGCACTTCCAGGGCCCGATGGGGTTTGGCACGCCGGACGATTCCGAGGCATGGGAGCGCGTACAGCGCGGCGCCAGTGCCGGCACCGATCTGTGGATCATGCTCAATCGCGGCCTGCCGGGCGAAAAGGAGTCGGAAGACGGGCGGGTGAGCGATGTGAGTGCCGAGACCGGCATGCGCGCTGGCTACCAGCAGTGGAAAAAGATGATGTCGGCCTGAGTCGATGGAGAACACCATGATCAATCTGCAATTGCTCAACCAGGTCAGCGCTTTCATTTGGCAGGAAGCGGACATGCTCGATCACGGCGATTTTGCCGAATGGCTCGATCTGTGGACCGAGAACGCGACTTACATCATCCCGATCGATCCGCTGGAAACCGATTTCGAGAACACCCTGAACTACGCCTACGACGATCACCACATGCGTCAGTTGCGCGTGGCCCGATTGACCAGCGGCGAGTCGATTTCGACCACCCCGCGGGCGCGCACCGTGCGCAGTCAGTCGCGCTTTCGCCTGTTGTCGGATCGAGACGGGGTGGTCACCGTGCGTTGCGCACAGAACCTGCGCGAGTTCCGCAAGGATGTGCTCAAGCAGTACACCGCCGATGTCACATTCGAGCTGGTGCTCAGCGGTGACAGTTTCAAGATCCAGCGCAAGCTGATTCAACTGATCAACTCCACCGATACCCTCGCGGGTATCGGTTACATCCTCTGAGGACGCTGCCATGACACAGGTTGCATTGGTCACCGGAGCGGCCCAGGGGCTGGGCAGGAGCATTGCCGAGCAACTGCTGAACAGCGGCTACCGGGTCGTGATCAGCGACCGCTCGCTGGAGTCGGCGCAAGCCACCGCCGCTGAGCTGGACGCTACTGGCGAACGGGTGCTGGCGCTCAAGCTCGACGTGTCGAGCAAGGTCGATTTCGAGGACGCTCTGGCGGCTGTCGTCGCGCATTGGGGGGCGTTGCAGGTGGTGGTGAACAACGCCGCGATGACCATGACCACGCCCGTGATGCAGATCAGCCCGGAAGAGTTCGACCGGGTGGTGAGCGTTAACCAGCGCGGCACGTTTGTCGGCTGCCAAGTGTTCGGCAGCTATCTGGCGACCCGGGGGTACGGGAGGATCATCAATATGGCCTCCCTGGCCGGGCAGAACGGCGGCACCGCGACCGGCGCGCATTACGCCGCCTCCAAGGGCGCAATCATCACCTTGACCAAGATCTTTGCCAAAGAGCTGGCGGCCTCCGGTGTCACGGTCAACGCCATCGCCCCGGGCCCTGTCGAGTCGCCGGCGGTACGTGCCGCCGTGCCGCCCGAGCGCCTGGAGAAACTGATAGAGGCGATTCCGGTCAAGCAATTGGGCAACGCCGCATTCATCGGCAGGCTGATCGTGCAACTGGCCAGCGAAGACGCCTACTTCACCACCGGGGCGACCTGGGACGTGAACGGCGGGCTCTTCATGCGCTGAGGTCATTGGCGCCACGTTTTGCAACAGCAGCAGGGCGTGCCCAGGTGCGCGCCCGTACAACCAATTCGGGACAGTCCGGTATGAGCGATCAATTATTGAAAGTTGTCGTGCGCAAGCGCGAAGAGCAGGGCGAAGGTGTCGTCGTGCTGGATCTGAGCGATGCGTCGGGACAGCCCTTGCCCGCGTTCGAGGCGGGCGCGCATGTCGATATCCATCTCAAGGCTGGGCTGATTCGTCAGTATTCGCTGTGTGGCGATCCGGCCAACGCCAGCGCCTATCGCTTGGGGGTACTCAAGGATCCCGCCTCGCGGGGCGGTTCGGTGGCGGTGCATGAGTGGTTGCAAGAAGGGCGCGAGATCGAGATCAGCCTGCCGCGCAATCACTTTCCGCTGGCCAGCGATGCCAGGCGCTCGATCCTGATCGGTGGCGGTATCGGCATTACCCCGATGGTCGCCATGGCCTACGCATTGAATGCCCGCGGCAGCGATTTCGAACTGCACTATTGCGGCCGCTCGCGCAGTCGCAGCGCCTTTCTCGACGAGTTGGGCAGCGCTGCGTTTGCTTCCCGGTTGCACACGCATTTCGACGACGAAGCCGTCGAACAGAAACTCGACCTGTCCAGGGTGCTGGGCACCCCCCAGGCCGGTGTACACCTGTATGTCTGCGGACCGTCCGGCTTCATGGACTGGATCATTGCCCAGGCCCTGGAAGCAGGTTACGCCGACGATCATGTGCACCGCGAATACTTCCAGGTCGAAGTCGACACCTCGGGCGCGGGCTTCGAAGTGGTTGCCCAGCGTAGTGGCAAGACCGTCCAGGTGGTCGAGGGCCAGAGCATTGTCGAGGCACTGGCTGCCGTGGGCATCAGGATTGAAGTGTCCTGTGAGCAGGGCGTTTGCGGCACCTGCTTGTGCGACGTTATCGAAGGCGAACCGGATCACCGCGACGTGTATCTCACGGATGACGAAAAATCCGCCAATGACCAGATTCTGGTGTGCTGTTCCCGAGCCAAATCCAAGAAGCTGGTGCTGGATATCTGATAGACCGGAGGGTAAGACCATGGTCGATACAACGGGATTTCGTAACTCAATGGCAATGCTCGGTGGTGCGGTTTCGATCATCACCACCGATGGCCCTGCGGGTCGTTTCGGCTTCACCGCTTCGGCGGTGTGCAGCGTGACCGACCAGCCGCCGACACTGTTGGTGTGCATGAATCGCTCGTCGTTTTCCAATGTGCATTTCAAGAGTAATGGGGTGCTGAGCGTGAACGTCCTGACGCCGGGGCACCAGGAGGTATCGGGGGCGTTTTCCAACCGCAACCTCGATGCCGAGCAGCGCTTTTCCTGCGCATCCTGGACCACCCTGGAAAGTGGGGCGCCGCTGCTCGATGAGGCACTGGTGAGTTTTGACTGCCGCATCGCCCAGGCTCATGAAGTCGGATCGCACACAATTTTCTATTGCGAAGTCCTGGGTATCCGTAATGGCGAAAGCCAGGAAGGCCTGGTGTATTTCAATCGCGCCTACCACCGCTTGGGAGATGCATCCAAAGCAACTCCCTGACAGGGTTGGAACCCGGAAGTTTCGATAAGGACTTCCATGATCATTAAGTTTATTGAATAACAAGAAAGCAGTTGTCGCTGTTCTGGCGAATGACTGTGTTACGCCTTTTTTTGCAGTGAGTGGTTATAAAAACAATACTGCGGATTGACTGCCTAAGTTTAACTTTTGCTGAACTAATCTGCTTCCACTAGCCGTGCCTTTGTGCATGTAAAAAAGAAGGAACGCTTGATGTCTCAGAATCGCTGGGTAAGCCGTGGCGTCACTCCTGTGGCCGTGATGGGAATCTTCATGCCGGTCGTTGTATATGCCGACTTCGTAGATGACAGACAAGTCAGTCTGGGGATGCGCAACTTCTACATTGACCGTGATTTCAAACAGCATGACGCGCCGCAATCCCGGGTGGGCAGTTGGACCCAAGGTTTCGATTTTCGCGCGATCTCGGGTTACACCGAAGGCACGCTGCAGTTTGGCCTGGACCTTTCGGCGCAGTACGCCTATCGCTTGGACGGCGGCGGTGGACGGGGCCCGGACAGCATCATTCCGTACGATGCCAGCAAGGGCGAACAAGTCCGTGACTATGGCCGTGCGGCGCTGACCGGCAAGGTGCGTTACAACAAAACCGAACTCAAGATAGGTGAACTTCGTCCGACGTTGCCGGTGGCCTACATCGACGATTCGCGGCAATTGATCACCACGTATCACGGTGTACAGATCGAATCCAGGGAAGTGGAAAAGCTGACACTGACGGGCGGTCGCTTTACCGAAATCAGCTCCCGGGAGTCTTCCAATACCGAGAAGATGTACTTGTTCAATGGTCCCAACATAAAACGCCGCAGTGATGGGTTGAACTTTGCGGGTGCCACCTATGTATTTACCCCAAACTTGTCCGGTACTTATTTCTTCGGGCAACTGGAGGATATCTATAAACAACACTACCTGGGGCTGACCTATAACCATGATCTGGGTGCCGGTTACGGCTTGAAGACAGACCTTCGTTACTTCAATCACAGTGAAGACGGCAAAGCGCTGTACGGCGATATCGACAACCGCTCCTATGGCGTCATGACCACCCTGAAAAAAGGCGCCCACGCCTTCGGTGTCGGCTACCAGCGCATGCTCGGCGAGTCGACATTCCCGACGCTCAATGGCTATGCGCCGCAGCCTTACCTGGTGAACTGGTCGACAGTGGCGTTCGTCAAACCGAACGAAAGCTCCTGGCAATTGCGTTATGACTACAACTTCGCGGGCGTCGGGTTGCCGGGGTTGAAATTGATGACGCGTTACATACGCGGCACCGGTATCGACCGGGGCAGCAATAGCCTCGAACAGAACGTCGAAAGTGAACGCAACATCGTGCTCGGCTATGTGGTGCAAAGCGGTCCCCTGAAGGACTTAGGTTTCGAGTGGCGCCGGATTGACGTAAAGACGCGCTATGGCAATGGCAGGGCGTCGGGGGTGGACTATCAGGAAAATCGCCTGATCACGACCTACACCTGGAAGTTCTGAAATCCCTGGAAGTCGTTCGCGGCTTCCAGGCCGGCCTGCGCATCCGGCACGGTTGAACTTCAACATTATTTTTCCTTCGTCCGGAGCGCTCCTTCCGGACTTTTTTACCGCGGTTTTTATGCCGCGCTTTAAGGATTGCCTATGCGTCGTTTTTATACCGGCTGCGACTTGGATCGCGTTCACAGTATCGCCGAATTGGCCGAGATAGCCCGGCGGCGCTTGCCTTACTTCGTGTGGGAGTACCTCAGCGGCGGTGCGGAGGCCGAATTGACGCTCAAGGATAATCTCGCGGCGTTCAGCGCCTTTGGCCTGCATTCCAGGGCCATGGTGCCCTGCCATGCGCCCGACACTTGTCGCGCCGTGCTCGGCCGGGTGTTGCCCATGCCGATGCTGATTGGGCCGACGGGCTATAACGGCCTGCTGCACCGCGATGCCGACATTCACTTGGCCAGGGCGGCAACGGCACGGGGGCTGCCCTTCAGCCTGAGTACCGCGTCCAATACCTCGCTTGAAGAGCTTGTCGCGGCGGTGCCTGGTGTCGACCTGTGGTTCCAGATGTACGCCATGCGCGATCCGCGGGTGCAAAACGATTTGCTGCAGCGGGCCGCCGACGCAGGCTGCCGGACCCTGGTGTTGACCTGTGATGCGATGGTGCTGGGTAATCGCCAATGGGACCGGCGCAATTTTGCCAGGTCGCGCCAGCTGACATGGCGCAACAAGCTGGATGTGGTCCGCCACCCGCGCTGGCTCAAGCAGGTGATGTGGCCATCGGGGCTGCCCGGCATGGGCAACCTCGAACCCTACTTGCCACCGCGCGAGCGTAACCCCCTGGGATCGATGGCGTTTATCGGCCAGCAGATGGATACCTTGCTCGACTGGGACATGTTGGCGCGTTTGCGTGAGCAGTGGGGAGAGCGACTGTTGCTCAAGGGCGTATTGCATCCGGCAGATGTGGAGCGCGCCATCACCCTTGGGCTCGACGGCGTGGTGGTGTCCAACCACGGTGGTCGCCAGCTGGACGGTGCACTGAGCAGTCTCGACGCGCTGGCGGCCATCGCCCCGCAGGCACGGGGCAAACTCAGCCTGCTGCTCGACGGCGGCATTCGCCGTGGCAGCGACATCGTCAAAGCGCTCGCCTTGGGTGCGGATGCCGTGCTGCTGGGCCGATCCACCCTTTACGGGGTGGCGGCGGCCGGTGAAGCCGGAGCAGGACGGGCATTGGACCTGCTGACGGCTGAACTCGCACTGACCATGAACCTGATGGGCTGTACTCACCTCAATCACCTTGACGGTGACAGCGTGTTCCAGCGTCGACGCGCTTGAGCATCAAACTGCGTTGCAAGCTGGAACAGCTAACTGCGTTGCAGAACCGCCCGGATATTTGACCGCGCGCTCGAGTCGAGGGAGCTGTCGCCGGTGTTCAGCGACGCAATGTATTTTTCGTTGTGGGTGCGGATCATCCACGCATCTCTGGTCCTGAGCCGAGGTATTCATGAAGCTGTACGAGTTGATCACGTTCACCGTGCGCGTGCGCACTGTCGCCATCGCCATGGTGTGTCTGGAACAGCGCCTGCTGGCGCAAGGCGCCGGCGTGAAGTTGATGGGGTGCTGGGCATCAGAGGTCGGCCCGCTGAATCAGATCGCGATGTTGCGCGGCTTTGCCGACGAGGCGTCTCGCCAGGTCGAGCGCGAGCGTTATCTGGCGGCTGCCGACGCGTTTGGCATTGAGGCGTATCTGATGGAGATGCGCGTGGAAAACTATTCGTTGTTTCCCTTTCTCCAGCCGCTGCCTGCCGGGCGGCACGGGCCGTTCTACGAGTTTCGTATCTACGATCTGCTGCCATCCGGTCTGGCACCCACGCTGAGGGGCTGGAAAAAAGCGCTGGGCCCCAGAACCGCCGAGCAATATTCGCCGGTATATGCCGCCTTCTATGCCACCGACGGTCAGTTGCCTCGGTACTTGCACATCTGGCCGTACTACTCGCTCGAACAGCGCCTGGACGTGCGCACCCGTGCCGTACAGGATGGCGTCTGGCCGCCGGAAAACTCAGGTCCGCAACTGCGCGACATGCATTCGACGATCTACCTGCCGGCGAGCTTTTCGCCGTTGCTGTGAGACGGCCGCTGATCGGTGAGGCGCGGTTCACTCAACGCTAGTCATTCCCCACGCCATGTTTTGCCCAGGACAGTCAGGCCGACCTCACAGCTGATCCGCATCGATCACCGCCTGGGCGAACGCCCGCGGGGCTTCCTGCGGCAGGTTGTGGCCGATGCCGCCGCTGATCAGGCGGAACTGGTATTTGCCGGTGAAACGCTTGGCGTAATCCGCAGGGTTCGGGTGCGGCGCGCCGTTGGCATCGCCTTCGAGGGTGATGGTCGGCACGCTGATGGTTGGGGCCGTGGCCAGTTTCTGTTCCAGGGGGGCGTAGCGGCTTTCGCCTTGAACCAGCCCCAGGCGCCAGCGGTAGTTGAACACCGTGATATCGACATGGTCGGGGTTGTCCAGGGCCTTGGCGCTGCGCTCGAAGGTGGCGTCGTCGAACGTCCATTGCGGCGAGGCCAGTTGCCAGATCAGCTTGGCGAAGTCATGGGTGTTTTTCTCATAGCCGGCGCGCCCGCGATCGGTGGCGAAATAGAACTGGTACCACCACTGCAATTCCGCCTTGGGCGGCAGCGGGTTCTGGCCGGCCGCCTGATTGCCGATCAGGTAGCCGCTGACCGACACCAGCGCCTTGACCCGCTCCGGCCACAGCGCCGAGACGATATCCGCCGAACGCGCGCCCCAGTCATAACCACTAAGCACCGCTTGCTTGATCTTCAGCGCATCCATGAAGTCGATGACGTCACTGGCCAGCGCGGCCGGTTGGCCATTGCGCAGGGTTTTCGCCGACAGGAAACGGGTATCGCCGTAGCCGCGGGCATAGGGCATCAGCACCCGATAACCCTTGGCCGCCAGCAAGGGCGCGACCTCATCAAAGCTGTGAATGTCGTACGGCCAGCCGTGCAGCAGAATCACCACCGGGCCATCGGCCGGGCCGGTTTCGGCGTATGCCACGTCCAACAGCCCGGCGTTGACATGCTTCAGCGGGCCGAACGGCGAAGGGGCGGCATAAGTAGTGCCGGTGCTGCTCGCGTCGGTTTGCGCCGCTGCGGGCGTCTGCGCCTGGGCCGTGCCGAGGATGCCGAACAGGGTGAGGGCCAGGACCGACGCGCCGATTGTGTGGTTGCGCAGTGTCATCTTCATGCTGATCTCTCCATTGGATTGCAAGCCGGGGGTGAGGATCTGGCCGATCCCCTTCAACCTGGGTTGCATTTGACGGCCGCAACGTATCTGGCCTGTGTCCGAATCCCGGGGCGGATGCAAGCGCGTGTACCGGGGAGGGCGGTAGATACAGTGCGATACATGACGTAGCCCGAGAGTCCCCGCGGATAGCCGTGGCAGGGCACGAAGCCGTTCGTGTGTCCGGATCGGCGACGGTTTTCGACCGCGCCGTGGCCCCGTCGGACGCTTTGCTCGAAGGCAATGTCTGCTTCGTGGGCAAATTTCCATTGCCAGATCCGGGCCATTGGAGGTAGTTTGTAAAACGATTTAGTAAAACGTTTTACTAAACTCGTGCAAATGTCGCAAAACAACAACAAAAGAGAACAGCCTCATGCCTCTGACCCGACGTCGTTTCGTGCAGTGTGCCGCCCTCAGTGCCTGCGCGCTGGCCCTGCCTTCCATTGCCCGTGCCGCCCCTTTGGTATTGCGCTTGTCCTCGACCATGACGGCGGACGAGAACTCGGCGCACTACCTGTTCTACCAACGCCTGGCCGAGAACCTGAAACAGTCCGTGGGCGACCGTATCCGTATCGATTTTTTCCCCAACGGCCAACTCGGCAAAGAGGCCGATGTGGTGCAACAGGTGCGCCTGGGCTCGATCGACCTGATGGTCTCCGGGAGTTCGATCTGGGCCACGGCCCTGCCGGAACTGGCGCTGCTGGACCTGGGGTTCCTGTTCGACAGCTACGAGCATGTCGCCCGCTCCGTGGATGGCGGCGTCGGCGAGATCTACAACGGGCTGCTGCGCGAGCGCACCGGTTGCTCGGTCGTGGGCTGGGGCGCGCATTTCAGCGCGCGCAGCGTCTATACCAAGCCGCCGATCAAGGATCTCGAGAGCATCAGGAATACCAAGCTGCGGGTCCTGCCGACCCAGGCGTTCATCGAAACCTTCAAGCTGCTGGGCGCGATCCCGACCCCCATTGCCTTCAATGAGGTCTACACCGCCATCCAGACGGGGGTGGTGGAAGGCTTCGAGCACGATGCCGCCAGCGTACTGGCCAACAAGCTCGACGAAGTGGTGAGCCACAGCTGGCAGACCGACCATTTGTTCAGCCCTTGCATTGCCGTGATCGGCAAGCGCGGGCTGGCGAAGATTCCCGCCGACCTGCAACCGGTGTTCATGGCGGCTGCCCGGGAGGCCAGCGTGTCCCAGCGCCGGGCGGCCGCGATCAAAGGCGCCGAAGCCATCGCCGCGCTGGGCAAGGGCGGCATGACCTTCTTCCCCATGGCTGACGCCGAGCGCGCCAGCATCCGTACCCTCATGCGCGACAAACTCTGGCTGCCGTTCACCCGGACCACGCCGTCCATGGCTTCGGTGCTGGGACTTATCGACGCGGCCAGGGCGTGATCCAGGCCAGCCCCCATAACAAGAGGAGACAGACACCATGAGTTCATCCGACGCTCTCGCTGTCGCGGATCAAGTGGTAGAGGAACATCCCGGGCAGACCAACGCAGCGGCCGCCATGGCCGACGACTGGGGCTTTGCCACAACGCCGGGCAGTGGCGGCTTGCTGGCGCTGCTGTGTCGGTGGGTCGAACGTCTGTGCGCGGTGGTGCTGGCGTTGAACGTGGCGGTGGTGTTCGTCTCGGTGATCCTGCGCTACTTCGTGCATCACCCGGTGGACTGGGCCGAGGAAGTTGCCCGTGGCCTGATGGTCATGCTGGTGTTTCTCGGCGGCGCTACGGTGCTGGCCCGCAAGCAACATGTACAGGTGGACTTCTTCCGCGCGCTGTTGCCCGCCGGCTGGCAACAGGCCGCGCAGCAGACCGGGGGCTGGTTGGTCGCGGGCACGGCGGCGGGGCTGGCGTTCTCGTCCTGGCTGTTGCTGCAAGACTCGGTCAACGTCGTGACCCCGATGGGCTTGCCGCAGTGGCTGAATGTGCTGCCGGTGTTCGTCGGCGCGCTGCTGATGACGGCGGTGGGCATTGCCAATGCCGTCAACGGTGCCACTCCCGTCACCTGGCTGACGTTGCTCGGTTGCCTGCTGGTCGGCGGCTCGGTGTATGCCTGGAACACCCAGGTCGAGGCTTACGCCCTGCAACCCTGGGGCCTGCTGGTCGGCGGCTTCTTCGGCGGCCTGCTGGCGGGCGTACCGATTGCCTTCGTCCTGGCCCTGTGCGCCTTGCTGTACTTCATCGGCGATCCGTCGCTGCCGATGGTGATCTACTCGCAGCAGGTCATGGCCGGGATGGATCACTTCGTGTTGCTGGCGATTCCGTTTTTCGTGCTGGCGGGGCTGCTGATGGAAGCCAACGGCATGTCCTCGCGCCTGATCGAACTGCTGGTGCGGCTCTTCGGCCGGGTACGGGGCTCGATGAACCTGATCGCCATCCTGGCCACGGCATTTTTCTCCGGCGTGTCGGGTTCGAAGCTGGCGGATATCGCCGCGGTAGGCGGGATCGTCGTGCCCGCCGTGCGCCGCACCCGACAGGACCCGGCGGAGACCGCTGCGGTCCTGGCGGCCTCCGGGGTGATGGCGGAAACCATCCCGCCGTGCATCAATATGATCATCATGGGCTTTGTCGCGAACATTTCGATCGGCGGCCTGTTCCTCGCCGGCATCGTGCCGGCGGTGATGCTCGCCCTGGGCCTGGCGACCCTGGCGGTGATCTTCGGACGCAAGGTCGACCCCGACCTGGCCTTCCCCTCGCGCCGGCCGGTCGTGCGTCTGCTGGGGGGCGCGCTGGTGGCGCTGATCATGGTGACGATGATCGGCAAGGGCGTGACCTCCGGCGTGGCCACCTCCACCGAGGTGTCGGCGTTCGCGGTGGTCTACGCGCTACTGGTGGGCGGGCTGACCTTCCGCGAGCTGACGTTCAAAGGCATCGCCAGGCTGTTCGTGCGCTCGGCCTCGATGGCCGCGGGTATCCTGTTCATCATCGCCGCCGCCTCCAGCCTGGCGTTCGCCCTGACGATCCTGCAGATTCCGGCGATCATTTCCGACTTCATGCTGGCCTTGGCGCATGACTATGGCCCCGTGGCGTTTATGATCACCTCGGTGATCATCATGGTGGTGTTCGGCGCGGTGCTCGAGGGCGCGCCGGCGCTGATCATCTTCGGCCCGCTGCTGGTGCCGATCGCTGTGCAGGTGGGCGTCAGTCCTTTTCACTTCGGCACCGTCGCGGTGATCGCCATGGGCCTGGGGTTGTTCTCGCCGCCGTTCGGCCTGGGGCTGTTCGCCACCTGCGCGATGACCGGCACGCGGGTCGAGGAGGTTTCCCGGCGGATGGTCAAATACCTCTGCCTGCTGGCGGCCATGCTGATTCTGATTGTCCTTGTGCCATCGATTTCCCTGTGGCTGCCGCGCACTTTCAATATGGGTTAATGCAAAACATGACAACGATTCACGATGTGGCCGCTCTGGCGGGGGTTTCGGTCAGCTCTGTGTCCAATGTGCTCAATCAGCGCACCGACAAGCTCAGCGCCGACACCTTCGCTCGCGTCGAAGCGGCGATTCTCAAGCTCGGCTACCAGCCCAACCGGGTGGCTCGGCAGCTCAAGACTGGCCATACGCCGATGCTCGGCCTACTGGTTCCGTCCACCGCCAACCCGATGTACGGGCAGATCGCCCTGAAGATCGAGGCCGCCGCCCGGGCGCAGTTTTCCTACCGGCTGCTGCTGGGCAACACCCACCGCGACAAGCAGCAGGAGGCTGGGATGTTCGATGACCTGCTGTCGTTCGGCGTGCGTTCGGTGATCGTGGTCTCGTCCCAGGACGACGAGCGTCACCTGGAGGCCGCGGTACAGCGTGGGCTGACGGTCGTCAGTTACGACCGGCAAACCACCGAGGACGGCGACTCGCGGGTGGACCATGTGTCGCCGGATAACTTCCAGGCGGGCTATATCGCCGCCGCGCACTTGATCGAACACGGTCATCGGCGCCTGGCGTTTCTGGTGCCCAGCGGCAAGACCATCAGCCGTACGGCGAAGATCGAGGGCTTTCGCGAGCGCGCCGCGCAGGAGGGCGCGCAGGTCAGCGCCACAGTCATCGAAGGGCCGGTGCTCGAGACGTTCGGCGATTCGGAGCTTGCCGACCTGGGATTCGCCATGGCGGCCGATCTGGCGGCAATGACGCCCAGGCCGACCGGTGTCGTCACCGTCAACGACATGCTCGCCATGGGCCTGATGTCCGGGCTCATCCAGGCGGGGCTGCGGGTGCCCGAGGACATCTCGGTGGTCGGCATGGACGGCCTGTCCATTGCCGCGTTCAGCAACCCCAGCCTGACATCGGTGGCCATGCCGCTGACCGAGATGGCCGACATCATGGTCCAGCGCGCGGTCGAGCGTTCCCGCGACCCACAGCTGCCCGCTGTCAATCTGGTGTTCCAGCCAATGCTGATTTCCCGACATTCGGTGGCCCGGCCCGGCGCCGACAAGCGAGCGTGACCATGACTGAGATCTTCCTGACCCATGCCCCCGGCGTGCGCGCCAATTACTACGCCGAGCAGCCGCTCAGGCAGCTTCAGGCCCTGGGCAATGTCCGGCTCAACGACTCGCCCGATCCGCTGTCGCTGGAGCAACTGGTCGATCGGGCACAGGGCTGCTCGATCATTGTCGCCAGCCGCGAGGCGGCCGCGCCCGCCGAATTGTTCGAACGCCTGCCACAGCTTGCGGCGATCTGCCGGGTGGCGGTGGACATCCGCAACATCGATGTTGAAGCCGCCAGCCGTCACGGCGTGCTGGTCACCCATGCGACGCCGGGGTTCGACCGCTCGGTGAGCGAATGGGTGATCGGCGTGATGATCGACCTGGCGCGGGGCATCAGCCGCGCGGCCGCCGATTACTGGCAGGGCAGGGCGCCGCAGGTGCTCATGGGGCGGGAGTTGCGCGGGGCGACGCTGGGGATCATCGGTTACGGCTTCATTGGCAAGCGCCTGGCCGACATTGCTCGGCTGCTGCAGATGCGCGTGTGGGTCAATGACCCGAATGCCCGGGTCGATGAGCCCGGCGTCGAACAGGTGTCGTTCGAGCAGGCCGTCGGCGCCGCCGATTATGTGGTCTGCCTCGCGCCGGCGGTCGAGCGGACCTACAACCTGTTCGGGCGCGAGGCCTTTCGCGCGATGCGCCCCGGTGCATTCTTCATCAACGCCTCGCGCGGGGAACTGGTGGACGACTCTGCCCTGCTCGAGGCACTGGAGCAGGGGCTGATTGGTGGCTGTGCGCTGGATGTCGGCCGCGCGCCAGACCAGATGCCCGCGCCACTGCTGGCCGCCCATCCCAAGGTCATTGCCAGCCCGCACATCGGTGGGCTGACACCCGAAGCCAGCGAGCATCAGGCCATGGACACCGTGCGCCAGGTCCAGGCCTTGCTCGCAGGACGAGTTCCGCAGGGGGCGGTGAACCTGGCGCGCGCGGACCGCGCCCGGGATGTATTCCGCCTGCAATCCCACTAACCAGGAGTACCCGCGACTATGACCTTGCCCAGCCACGCCACCGACTGCCACGTGCACGTGTACGACCCCGTGCGCTTTGCGGCACCATCGCCGGTCCCGACCGCGACCTGGAGCGACTACGCGCGGATGCAACAGCAACTGGGCCTGCAGCGCGCGGTGCTGGTCCAGCCAGTGGGGTACGGCTTTGACAATGCCTGCCTGCTGGATGCGCTGGTCCAGGCCGGCCAGGCAGCGCGGGGCATCGCCGTGATCAAGGCCGAAACGCGCTGGAGCGAACTGTCCCGCCTGCATCAGCAAGGTGTGCGCGGCGTACGTTTCATGATGGTGCCGGGGGCGGGCGGGGTGCTGCCCTGGGACGCGCTGGAAAAGATTTCCTGGCGTATTGCCGAACTCGGCTGGGTGATCAATCTGCAACTCGACGGCCGCGACCTGCCTGGTTATCAGGAGCGTCTGCTGGCGTTGCCGAGCAGGCTGAGCATCGACCATGTGGGCAAGTTCCTCGAGCCGGTCCCCGTTGGCCATGCTGCCTTCCAGACCCTGTTGCGCTTGCTGGACGGCGGCAATACCTGGGTCAAGCTTTCCGCTCCTTACGAAACCTCCCGGGTCGGCGCGCCGCTGTACGAGGATGTCGGCGTACTGGCCCAGACGCTGATCAATAGCCACCCGGAACGTTGCCTGTGGGCAAGCAACTGGCCGCACCCGGGGCGCGACCCGAGGCCGAGCGACAGCGCCATGCTCGACCTGCTGTCCCACTGGGCCACGGACGGTGCCTGGCGCCGGCGCATCCTGGCGGATAACCCGGCGGTCCTTTACGGCTTCGACGACTGAGGCGGCTAGCGGGCGGTGCCTGGCAGGACGGCGCGAACCCTGGCCCCGGTCGCATAAATTTGAAATGCACGCCATTGCCCGACAGAATCGCGCCCCGATCCGGCCAAAGGCGCCGGACGTTCGTGGTGAAAAGGGGCGGCAGTTGAACCAACAGACATTGTCCATGCGCCTGGAGCGCGTGGCGGCGCATGTGCCAGCGGGTGCGCGCCTGGCCGATATCGGCTCGGACCACGGCTACCTGCCGGTGGCGTTGTTGCGTCGTGGCCTTATCGCCGCGGCGGTGGCTGGCGAGGTGGCGTTGACACCGTTCCACGCGGCCCAGCGCAGCGTGCGCGAAAACGCGCTGGAGTCGGGCATCAGCGTGCGCCTGGCCAACGGCCTGGCGGCGATCGAGCCGGAAGACCGGATCACGGCAATCAGCATTTGCGGCATGGGCGGCGAGACCATCCGCGACATCCTCGACAGCGGCAAGGCGCGCCTGAGTGGCCAGGAACGCCTGATCCTGCAGCCCAACGGCGGCGAGCAACCCCTGCGCCAATGGCTGATGGAGCATGGCTACCGCATCCTCGGCGAGGAAGTGCTGCGGGAAAACCGCTTTTACTACGAAATCATCGTCGCCGAACGCGCCGGGCCGGTGAGCTACACCGCCGAGGAGCTGTACTTCGGCCCGCTGCAGTTGCAGGCCCGCAGCCCGGCCTTCCTGGCCAAGTGGCAGCGCATGCTGCGCCTGAAACACAAGACCCTGGCCCACTTCGCCCGGGCCCGGCAGTCCGTGCCCGAGGAGAAGCTCCAGGACATCGCCCGGCAGGCTCGGTGGATCAGCGAGCTGCTGGCCTGAGCGCGATCTGATTCCGCTTCTTTCAGACGAGCCGCCTAGAGGGGGCAGTGTGCTCGCAGCCTGGCTAGCTCTCGCTCTAATGCATACAGCTCTTTGTTGAACGCGGCCAACTCCGCAAGGCTGTATTCAACGCATTTTTGCGTACCAGAGGGAAGTCCAATGACATTGACGACCTTGTGGCGGTGCGCCTCGACGCCCCATCGACCGTGGACCATCTGATTGCGCCGAAGCCGAGCGGCATGTACACGCTCAATCCAGCATTTATAGGCCGCACGATGTTTGGAGTCGGCCGGTAATCTCTCTGCGACTCGGGCTGAAAGCGTCTTGAGCTTCGTATGGATCTTCCGCCCTTCGATCGATTTCGATAAGGTTTCCAACTTTGTGCCGTTGTCCAAACACGCCAAACAGAGCCCTAAATTCACATCGATGGACGAGAACGCGAAGAGCATTTGTCCGAGTAACGATGCAGCCTCAGCTTGCATTGCCTCTTGACGTGCCATCAGTTGTCCAGCCGTTTCGTCCGGGTCAGGCGTTGAATTAGGTTCCATGGTTTTCTCGCATTTGTAGTCTGGGTGGTGCCGAGTGCAGCACATCATTCCCAGGTCTGCTCCTGGCTGTGGATTCAACCGGTCGATGCAACCGCCAAGGCCAAAAGCGCTCATCCGGGCGGCCTCTGGGAAATCAGGGGCTCCAAGGTTATGCATTCAGCGCGCACCACAGAAATCCGGCCCGATATCGTTAGCTGATATCATTAAAAACTTACCGGCCGAGTAGAAAGACCATGAACCGTCGTAAAAAAATCAACCAGCTATTGAAGGCTAACGCGAAAAAGGCCAGTGCCAAGCTGGCGCCGCGCAGCAAGCCCAAATACATCAGCAAGGCCGACCGCTTGAAGCTGGCTGCCGAATCCAGTCCCGAGGCCGTGGTGTCCTCCGAGGGCTGATAGCGCGCCTTTTCCGGGTGGCTTCAGGCTGCCCGCCAAACCGGATCGCCTGCCCACGCCTGGCCGCCCTGGCCTTAACGCAGGCTCCACGACACCCCGAGATACATCGCCATGCCTTCGCCCGGCGTCGATCGCGCGGCGTCCAGGCCTTTGTCGTCGTAGCCCGGGGTGACGGTGGCGGCGTAGTGCTGGTCGGTCAGGTTGCGCAGGTCGAGCCAGGTCTGCCAGTCGCCCTTGGGCGCGTTGTAGCCCAGGGTGGCGCCGAACAGCGCGTAGGGATCGGCGTAATAGCTGTTGGCGTAGTCCACCGCCACCTTGGACACCAGTTGCGTGTTGAGCGCGGCGAAGAAGCCCTGGGGCCAGTCGTAGCGCAACTCGCCCTGGTAGTAGTGCATCGGCAGGCCCGGCAGGCGGTTGTCGCCGAAACGTTCATCGTCGCGGTAGTGGAAGTCGCTGAAGGTGTAGCTCTGGCGCAGGCTCAGCTGGCCGCCGTCTTTCCCTGACCACAGCTTGCTCTGCAGGCTGGCTTCCACGCCCTGGTGCACGGTGGGGCTGGCGTTGAGCTCGTAGGGGGTGGTGGCGTTGGCGTCCGGCAAGACCGAGAGCAGTTCGTGGCGCACCTGGGCGTAGTACCAGGCCAGGCTCCATTGGCCGATGGCGCTGTCGCCACGGCCGCCGAGTTCCAGGGTGGTGGCGGTCTGGTTGTGTAGCTTGATCGGGTCGCGCTGGGTGCCGGTGGCGGCGCCGCTGCCGGCCGGGAAACGAATGTTGGAGCTGTAGATCAGCGACCAGGGGTGGGGCGCCTCGACCGAGCGGCTGAGGTTGCCGAACAGTTGCAGGTCGGGGGTCAGCTGGTAGCGCAGGCCCAGGCGCGGCGCGTAGTCCCAGTCGCCGAGGCTGGTCTTGCCACCGCCGTCGGGGTAGGTCACGGCGCTTTCGCGGCGGGTATAGATGGCGGCCAGGCCGGTGGTCAGCCACAGGTCGTCGGCGATTTCCAGGTCATTGCCCAGATGCAGGACGCTGTCCGAACCCTGGTAGGTGAAGTTGCGCATGTGGGTGCCCGGCGCATAACCGGCGGTGTTGCCGCTGGGAATACGCACCAGCTCGCTGGCCCCTGAGTTGGGCAGGTGCTTGGTCACGCGCAGGCCCAGGGTGCTGTGGCTTTCCAGGCCCCAGAGGGTATCGCGGCGCTTGTAGTCGAGGGTGCCGCTGACATCGGTGTAGGCCACCTTCAGGCGGTTGGGGCCTTCGCGCAGGTCCATGGGGTAGTCGTGGTAGACCAGGCCGGCCTGGATACTCGAATCGTCGTCGATGTACCAGGTGGTCTTGTTGCCAATAAAGGTGCTGCCCGGCTGGTCGCGGCTGTCGTTACGCGTCACGTAGGCCGGGTTGGCCGCCCGTGGGTCGTGCTCGATGGAGCCTTTGGTGACCCGCCCGGCGAGGTCGTTGTTGGTCTGGCGATGGCGGATGTAGAAGCGGGTTTCCAGGTTCGGGTTGAAGCGATAACCGAAATTGGCGATGACCCCCTGGCTCTTGCTGGCGCTGTGGTCCTGGTAGCCGTCGGAGTGGGCGTCGGTCAGGGACAGGTAGTAGTCGAAGCCGCCCAGCACCTGCCCGGAGCTGACCTGGCGCTGCTGATAACCGTGGCTGCCGGTGGCGTAGCGCACCTGCAACTTCGGCGCGTCGTAGCCGGTGTGGCTGATGTAGTCGATGGCGCCGCCCAGGGCCAGGGCGCCGCGGTCGAAACCGTTGGCGCCGCGCAGCACTTCCACCCGCTCCAGCCACAGCGGCTCGAGCAACTCATAGGGCGTGCCGCCCGGGCCGCTCAGCGGCAGGCCGTCGAGCATCGTGTACAGCCCCGAGGCATGGGCGCCCGGCGCGCGGTTGATCCCCGAGCCGCGGATCGAGATCTTCACCCCTTCGTTGCCCGCGGACTGGGCATAGACCCCCGGCTGATACGCCAGCACATCCTGGTTGCTGGCCACGCGGCCCTGTAGCGGGCGGCGCAGGTCCACCACATTGCTGCCGCCGGGCACCTGGGTCAGCCGCGCCTTGGCCTCCTCGATCGATGCGTCTTCGCCACTGCGCTCCTCGGCGCCGATCAGCACCTGTCCCAGCTCCAGGCCCTGGGCTTCGGCCAGGGTCGGACAGACAAGGGCCAGGCCCAGCAAGGCAGCGGGCAGGGGACGGGGCGAGGGCATCGGGGGGAACTCCAGGCATGGGCAACGGGCAGTGAGAACTGCGACGTATGAAAGAACGAGGGAAACACATGGCAATTTTGTCTTTTGCCTGGCAGGCGCAGATCGGCGGGAGTCCAGCGTCCATGCCCGTGCGCTATCAAGGCTGTTCGCAATGGATATATCCGCGCATCGGCGTTCGGCTATCGTCACCCTATATGACTCGATCGCGCAGCCGCTGTGCTTTTGCGTTGACGCTATGTCGGCCGCTGCTGCGATTCACCCAGCGCTCTCAACCGCGAGGACATCACGATGAGCACCCACAAAGCCGTCGCTGTTTCACTGGCCATTCTCAGCGCAACCTTCCTGGCATCGGCCGCGCTGGCCGAGGGCACAGGGTTGATTGCCGCCACCCCCGCCGAACTGAAATGGACACCCGCGCCCTCGGTAGGGCCCGGGGTGATGATTTCGGTGATTGAAGGCGACCTGAAAAAACCAGAGCCTTTCACGATGCGCCTGATGCTGCCGGCCAACACGAAAGTCGGCGTGCATACCCACCCCGTGACCGAACGTGTCACCGTGATCTCGGGCACCTTCTACTTCGCCACCGGCGACAGCTTCGACGCGGCCAAGGCCAAGGCCTATCACCCGGGTGACACCCTGATCATTCCCGTCGGCACGCCGATGTACGCCGCCACGCAAAAACAGGAAACCGTGCTCCAGCTCCACGGCACGGGCCCCTGGGGCATCACCTACCTCAACCCGGCGGACGACCCCAGGAACAGCAAAAAATAGCGAGCAGAGCCTGGCAGTGAATCCGTCGTGCCCGACCTCGCCAGCCCTGTTGTCACCTGGAAAGGGCAACCGGGGATTCACTCGATCAGGTTGAGCATGGGCAAATCGGCTGGCGAATACTCAGCTAATGCCGCAGGCGGGCATTGGCTGCCATGCTCTGTCGTTTGGGGGAGTGCTGGCGGCGGAGGGCTTGCTGCGGTCTGTCACAGCGTCTGCCAGATCAGGGGACGATCGATCTGCCGATATGTGGTTGAAAAACACGCAAAGAAAACCGACTCTGCTTACCTCTCATCCAGGGCCCGACGTTTTGCGCCCGCCATCACCCTTCGTCAAAGCCCTCGATCAAAGGTGCCTCCATGCTGCTTGCCCGCTGGCTGCCAGGCTTGGCCAATCTCCTGCAATACCGCCGCGAATGGTTCAGGTACGACCTGCAGGCCGGTTTGTCGGTGGCCGCCGTGCAGATCCCGATTGCCATCGCCTACGCACAAATCGTCGGGCTACCGCCCCAGTACGGCTTGTACGCCTGCGTCTTGCCGATGATGGTCTATGCCCTGGTGGGCAGTTCGCGGCAGTTGATGGTCGGGCCGGATGCGGCCACCTGCGCCATGGTCGCCGGTGCGATCGCCCCCCTGGCGCTGGGCGATCCCGAGCGCCTGGCGCAGTTGGCGGTGATTGTCACGGTGCTGGTCGGCCTGATGCTGATCGGCGCCGGCATTGCCCGGGCGGGGTTCATTGCCAGCTTTTTCTCGCGGCCGATCCTGATCGGCTATCTGAACGGCATCGGCCTGAGCCTGCTGGCCGGGCAACTGGGCAAGGTGCTGGGCTACAAGATCGAAGGCGACGGTTTCATTCTCAGCCTGCTGAACATGCTGCAGCGGCTTGGCGAAACCCATCTACCGACCCTGGCCATCGGGGCGGGCGCCCTGGCGCTGCTGATCTGGCTGCCGCGGCGCTTTGCCAGGTTGCCGGCGGCGCTGGTGACGGTGGCTATCGCCACCCTGTGCGTCGGGGTGCTGCGCCTGGACCGTTACGGGGTCTCCGTACTGGGGCCGATCCCTTCGGGCATGCCGCAGTTGAGCTGGCCCGAAACCAACCTGAGCGAACTGAAACGGCTGCTGCGCGATGCGCTGGCGATCGCCACGGTGAGTTTTTGCAGTGCGATGCTGACGGCCCGCAGCTTTGCCGCGAGGAACGGTTATACGGTCAATGCCAATCATGAGTTCCTGGCGCTGGGGGTGTCCAATATCGCCGCCGGGGTCTCCAGCGGTTTCGCCATCAGCGGCGCCGATTCGCGCACGGCGGTCAACAGCATGGTGGGCGGCAAGAGCCAGTTGGTGGGGATCATCGCCGCCCTGGTGATTGCCCTGATCCTGCTGTTCTTCACCGCGCCCATGGCCTGGATCCCCCAGGCGGCGCTGGGGGCGGTGCTGTTGATGGCCGGCTGGGGGCTGATCGATATCCAGGCGATGCGGGTCATCCGCAAGCTCAGCCGTTTCGAGTTCTGGCTGTGTGTGCTGACCACCCTGGGGGTGATTGGCGTGGGGGTGCTGCCGGGCATCATCGTCGCGGTGCTGCTGGCGATCCTGCGGTTGCTCAAAAGCATCTATCAGCCCACCGACGCGGTGCTGGGCTGGGTGCGCGGGATCGAAGGCCAGGTCGATATCAGCCAATACCCACAGGCGCGCACGCTGGCGGGGCTGGTGGTGTATCGCTTCGATGACGCGATCCTGTTTTTCAACGCCGACTACTTCAAGGCGCGCCTGCTGGAGGCGGTCGAACGCGAGCCCGAGCCCCGCGCCGTGCTGCTGGTCGCCGAGGCGGTGACTTCGATCGACGTCAGCGGCATCGTGGCCCTCAGGGAGCTGCGCGACACCCTGCTGGCCCGCGGCATCATCCTGGGCATCGCCCGGCCGCACGGGGCATTCCTGCGGATGCTGGTGCGTTCAGGCCTGGCGCGCGAGCTGGAGCAGCAATTGTTGTTCCCCTCGGTACGCGCCGGCATTCGCGCTTATCGGATCTGGCGCAATCAGGTGCAGCGCAAGGCGCAGAAAGAGGCGCCTCGGGCTGGCACCCTGCCAGCGTCCGCCAAGCCGACGCCATGACTGAATGCGGCCCTGGCCAGCCACCACCAACGCTTGACCCAAGAGGAGGTACGGCATGCAACGATTCACTGGCGGTTGCCTGTGCGGCAAGGTGCGGTTCGTGGCGTCGGGGCCGCCATACCGGGTCGGTTTGTGCCACTGCCTCGACTGCCGCAAGCACCATGGCGCGCTGTTCCATGCCTCGGCGATCTTCCCCGAGGACGCGGTGACCGTCGAGGGCGAAACCCGCGACTACGCCGGGCGGTTTTTCTGCCCGCACTGCGGCTCGTCGGTGTTCGCCCGCAGCGCCGACGAAATTGAAGTGAACCTGGGTGCCCTGGAGGCCCCCGACCAACTCAAGCCCACCTATGAAAGCTGGACTATTCGTCGCGAGTCCTGGTTGCCGGCGTTTCCACTCGCCAGGCGCTACGAGCGCGACCGTGATGCCAGCAGTCGCTTCGAGCAATAGCAGGCGCCCAGGCTTATGACCAGGGCGTCTCGGGCGTCACCCCGCGCGGGCGTTTCGCCAGGAGCTTGCGGGCGGTGTCGACGAAGGGCGTGACGATCAGGCTGTAGACCGTCAGGTAACGCCGCTGGTCCTGCTCGCCGGTGCCGAAGCGCAGCGGCTCGGGTGTCGAGGAGGTGACGTAGAGCGTGCCGAACATCCAGTCCCAGAGGGACAGGTTGGTGCCGAAGTTGCGGTTGAAGTGGCGGGGCGCGTCGCTGTGATGGATCTGGTGCTGGGCCGGGCTGTTCAACACATGCTCCAGCCGCGGGCCGAACGACAGCCAGACATGGCTGTGCCGCAGATTGGCCGCCAGGCTGTTGAAGATGAATATCAGGTAGGTCACGCCAAACAGGGTGTAGCGGCCGATCTCGCCGCCGCAGGCATACCAGACGCAGCCGGCGTAAAGGCCCAGGCCGAGGCTGATGCTCAGCTTCTCGACGATCTTTTCCACGAAGTGCACCCGGCTCGCCGTCGCTGGCACCAGTACCGGCGCCGAGTGATGGACCTTGTGGAAGGCCCACAGCCAGCGCGAGTGAAACGCCCGGTGCGCCCAGTAATGGATGAAGTCCTTGAGCAGGAACACCCCCAGCCCGTAGAGCAGCGCCAGCCCCAGGTTCTGGCCCAGGCGCGGGCGCTCGCCCCAGAGGTTGCTGAAAAAGGCCAGGTAGTCCCCGGAGCGCAGGATGTAAGGGTCGACCAGATGGACGATGGGCAACACCAGCGCAACCTTGAGGATGGCGCGCACGAAGTAGTAGCGGTAATCCAGCAGCGCCGAGGGATGCAGGTGCACCCGGCCGCCGCCGAGGAATTGCCAGAACGACCGGGCGTGGCTCAGGCCGCGGCGCTTTCGGAAACGGAACAGGCCATAGGCGACGCCGTAGGACACGCACAGGAACAAGACCCCGAGGCGGCCGTTCAGATTGAAAATGCCGAGAAACTGCGCGGTGACAGGGGCGATCACCCACTCGGTCAGGTGCTTGTAGACAAGCGACAGGGCATCCACGAATCGCCAGCCTCTGAGCCAGAAAAAAAGAATGGCATTGTAAATCAGTTCGGTTTGGCCGGGCAGGGTGGCGCGACAAGCAGGCAAGGTACCCCGCGCGCCATCCGCCTGGAACCGGTTGCGGCTGTTGGAGTACGCTGGCCGTTCGCTGTATTCCGGAGGTGCCTGGCTCATGACCCTGTTACGGGAATCCGCAAACCGGTTGCTGCAACCTCGGGTCGGCGCGGGCTGCATCCGCGCGCGCGGCGCCGAGGCCGCGGTCCTGCAGTCGGCGTCGCTGTTCGACGGCCTGGTGACCATCGATCATCGTCGCTGGGCCTGCCGCGAGGCCGAGCTCAGCTGGACGGCGCCGCAGCACGTGGTGATCCTCACGGAGCGCGGGGCAACGGCAAAGACTCATATCCGTAGCAGTTCAACGCTCACCTACGAAGGCTGCGACCGTCCCGGCTCGATCAGCTTCGTGCCGGCCGGGGTCGAGCGCCAGGGCTATTTTCGCGATGCCGACCTGATCTATACCGCCCTGTGGATCGACACAGCCCTGGATTTTCCCGGCTGCCCGCGGCTGGCCGAATTGCCCATGCGCATCAACAGCGGCGATGGGGTGATCCATTCGCTGCTCGCCGCCCTCAGCGCCGAGATGGCCGGCGGGCATGTCCCGGAAGCCAGCTACATAGAGCATCTGGTGGCGCTGGTGGGGCTGCGCCTGGGCCGGGTCGATACCGCCAGCGCTGGCAGCGGACGCCTGGGGCCGCAACTGCTCAAGCGCTTGAGTGACTACGTCGATGCACGAATCGAAGGCAGCCTCTCGCTGACCGAACTGGCGCGGATCGCCGGCATGCCCGTGGACACCTTCGCCCGGCATTTCAAGGCCGAAACCGGCATGGCGCCCTATGCCTATGTGATCGAGCGCCGGGTGCGCCGCGCCGAAAGCCTGCTGCGGGCCGGCAGCATGCCGATCAGCGCCATGGCGCTGGAACTGGGGTTCTCCAGCCAGAGCCACTTCACCTCGACCTTCCGGCGGATCACCGGGACCACTCCGAACAGCTACCGCCAGCAGGCGTCCAGAATCCTGACAAGCTCGTCCTGATACCTGAAAGAACGGCGCCGCGCCCTTGGCGATACTCGCGTCCAGCCGTTCATTTCAGGAGAGCACCATGCAAGACCTGGACTCACCGCGTCCGTCGCGCCGCGCGCTGCTGCAAGCCGGGGCCGCCGCCAGCCTGCTCTGGGTGGGGGGCAGCGGCGCGCTGGCCCAACCCGCCCCGACGCCGCCCAACCCCTCCCGTCCATTGCCGTCCCAGGCGATCACCCTACGCATCAATGCCAGCGACCAGTTGCTGGACCTCGACCCACGCACCACCTTGCTCGACGCGCTGCGCCATCAACTGGGCATGACCGGCTCGAAGAAGGGGTGCGACCACGGCCAGTGCGGTGCCTGCACGGTGCTGGTGAACGGCCGCCGGATCAACGCCTGCCTGAGCCTGGCGGTGATGCATGACGGCGACGAAATCACCACCATCGAGGGGCTGGCCAATGGCGATCTGCTGCACCCCCTGCAAGCCGCCTTTATCGCCCGCGACGCCTTCCAGTGTGGCTACTGCACGCCGGGGCAGATCTGCTCGGCGGTGGGCATGCTCCAGGAGGTGCGCGCCGGCTGGCCGAGCCATGTCACCGACGACCTGACGGGCCCGCACGCCGGCCTGAGCGACAGCGAGATCCGTGAACGCATGAGCGGCAATCTGTGTCGCTGCGCGGCCTATCCGAATATCGTCGCCGCCATCCGCGACGCCGCCGAGGAGGCCTGAGCCGATGATGCCTTTCAGCTATGAGCGCGCGCGCGACGTACAGCAAGCGGTCAGCCTGATGGCCGCGCAGCCAGGGGCTCGTTTTATCGCCGGTGGTACCAACCTGATCGACCTGATGAAGCCGGGCATCGAGCGGCCCAGCCACCTGATCGATATCAGCCGCTTGCCCCTGGCCATGATCGAGGACAGCGCCGAGGGTGGCCTGCGTATCGGTGCCCAGGTACGCAACAGCGACCTGGCCGCCGACCGCCGTGTGCGCGAGCGCTACCCGCTGCTGTCCCAGGCGCTGCTGGCAGGTGCGTCGGGGCAGATCCGCAACAAGGCCTCGACCGCCGGCAACCTGCTGCAACGCACGCGCTGCCCGTACTTCTACGACCCGGGCATGGCCTGCAACAAGCGCGAGCCCGGCAGCGGCTGTTCGGCCCTGCGGGGGCACAACCGCATGCACGCGATTCTCGGCGCCAGCGAGTCGTGTATCGCGGTGCATCCCTCGGACATGGCGGTGGCCATGGTTGCCTTGGAGGCGCGGGTGGAAACCCTCCTGCCCGACGGCCAGCGCCGCTCCCTGGCCCTGGATGAGCTGTACCGCTTGCCCGGGACCACGCCCGAGCTCGAAACCCGGCTGGCCCATGGCGAGATGATCGAGGCCATCACGCTGCCGCCACCACCCCCGGGGCGGCAGCTGTATCGCAAGGTGCGCGATCGCGCTTCCTATGCCTTCGCTTTGGTCGCCGTGGCGCTGGTGCTCGAAGTCCGCGCGGGGCAGGTGCGCACGGTCCGCGTGGCCCTCGGCGGCGTCGCCCCCAAACCCTGGCGGGCCACGGCAGCGGAGCAGGTTTTGCTCGGCCAGCCATCCGCTATGGCGGTTTACCAGCGCGCCGCCGAGGCCGCCCTGGCCGGCGCGCGCGGGCAGGGCGGCAACGATTTCAAGATCCCCCTGGCCAAACGCACCCTGCGCCAGATGCTGGCCAGTGCGACTCAAGAGCGAGCATTGGCATGAGCACATCAGGACCCACCCCATCCGCTGCCAACGGCCCGATCGGCCAACCGCTGGACCGGGTCGACGGCCGACTGAAGGTCACCGGCCGCGCGACCTACGCCTACGAGCAGCGGGAAATGGGCGACACCGCCTATGGCTACATCCTCGGCGCGACCATCGCCCGGGGCCGCATCAGCGCGATCGACACCCGCGAGGCCGAACGGACGCCGGGCGTGCTCTATGTCATGACCCATCGCAACGCACCGGCCCAGGCGGCATTCGGCCCGGCGGTGACGCCGACCACGGGCGAGGTGTTCACCCGGGCCCGGCCGGTGTTGGCGAGCGACGCTGTGCGCTACTACGACGAACCGGTGGCGCTGGTGGTGGCCTCGACCTTCGAGGCCGCGCGCGCGGCGGCTCGGCTGATTCGCGTGCGCTACTCGCCGGAGCAGGGCGACTTCGACCTTGCTTCCCGCCTGGCCCAGGCCTACATCCCGCCGCGGACCAACGCCGGCTTCCAGACCGACAGTGCCATCGGCGATTTTGAATCGGGGTTCGCCAATGCGCCGGTCAAGCTCGACAGCACCTACAGCACCCCGTACCAAAGCCACGTGCCAATGGAGCCCCATGCCTCTATCGCCGCCTGGTCCGGGGACGAGCTGACCCTCTACACCTCGGCGCAAACCCTGGCGAACTTCCGTGGCGGGCTGGCCAACACCCTGGGCATCGAGCCGGCGCGTGTGCGTATCGTCAGTCCTTATATTGGCGGCGGCTTTGGCGCCAAGCTGATCATCCATCCCGACGCGGTGCTGGCCGCGCTGGCCGCGCGGGTGCTCAAGCGCCCGGTGAAGGTGGCCCTGACCCGCCAGCAGATGTTCGCCAACGCCGGTTACCGCCCGGCCATGCAGCACCGGGTAAGGCTGGCGGCGGACAGCAGCGGCAAGCTGACGGCCCTGGGGCACGACGTCTGGTCGAGCACTTCGCGTTTCGAAGAGTTCTGCGAGCAGACCGCGGTGTTTGCCCGCTCGCTGTATGCCGCGCCGAATCGCCTGACCCGCCATCGACTGGTGCCGGTGGACCTCAATCGCGGCGAGTGGATGCGCTCGCCGGGCGAGGCGCCGGGCATGCTCGCCTTCGAAAGCGCCATGGACGAGCTGGCCGAACGCCTGGGCCTGGACCCCATCGATTTGCGGGTGCGCAACGAGCCGGAGCTGGACCCCGAGCTCGGCGTACCGTTCGCCTCGCGCAACCTGCTGGCCTGCATGCAGACCGGTGCCGAACGCTTCGGCTGGAGCCGCCGCAAGCCCAAGCCCGGCAGCGTGCGCGAGGGCCGCAAGTTGATCGGCATGGGCATGGCCGCGGCGATCCGCCCCAACTACCTGGGGCTGTCCAGGGCCCAGGTGAGCCTGGGCCCGACCGGGCGGGTGCTGGTGCGCCTGGACATGACCGATATCGGCACCGGCACCTACACCATCCTGACCCAGGTCGCCGCCCACAGCCTGGGGGTGCCGATGTCGGCGGTGCAGGTGCAACTGGGTGACAGCCGCTTCCCGCAGACTTCGGGCTCCGGCGGCTCCTGGGGAGCGGCCAGTTCCGGCTCGGCGGTGGAGGCCGCTTGCCAGGCCTTGAAGCAGCGGATCATCCAGGCCGCCGGCGCGCCTTACAACCAGGTGCCGGTACGCTTCGCCGACGGCCGTATCAGCACCGGCGAGCGCTCGGAGCGCCTCAGCGATCTGCTGCTGCGAGTGGCTCCCACGGGGTTGCAGGCCGAAGGCAGCGTCGGGCCGATGGGGGAGGACTACAAGCAGTTTTCCCAGCATTCCAACGGCGCGCACTTCGTCGAAGTCGCGGTGGACATCGACACCGGCGAAGTCCGCCTGCGGCGCATGCTCGCGGTGATCGGTGCCGGGCGCATCCTCAACCCCAAGACCGCGCGCTCGCAGATCCTCGGCGGCATGGCCTGGGGCGTCGGCGCGGCGTTGATGGAGCAGACCCTGCTGGACACCCGCCACGGCCATTTCGTCAACCACGACCTGGCCGAGTACCTGATACCGGTCAATGGCGATATCGCAGCGATGGACGTGCTGTTCCTCGAAGAGCCCGATCCCAGGGCCAACGCCCTGGGCATCAAGGGCCTTGGCGAGCTGGGTGTGTGCGGGGCCGGGGCGGCGGTAGTCAATGCCGTCTACAACGCCACCGGCATCCGGGTGCGCGAGTTCCCGCTGACCCTGGACAAGCTGCTGCCCGGGCTTGCGGCCCTGGAGGAGTAGGCGCAGCCTGCATCGACAAAAAGTCTCGACGGCGGGCGCCGGCTTTCGCACCTCCTGCCTGGAGGGAGTAGGGCGGCTGGCGGCCTTCGCGCTGATGATCGCCCTGGCGGCGGCCGGGCTGGCGGTGGTGCTGCAAGCCTCGGAACTGCTGTTCCACGGGATCAAGATACTCGGCGCCGGCTACCTGCTGTACCTGCGTACCAGCTATGGACCGCGGACACCTAGGTCGAGGCCGAGAAAAACAGCGCGCCACTGGACCTGCTGGCCTTGGCTCGCAGGAGTTTCTGGTGGCCATCGGCAAACAGAAACTCATCCTCGGTGTTCGTTGAGTCGACGCCGCGGGGTTCTTAAAATAGATAAAAAAGTTGGTCCAGGTAAAGCACTCGCCTCTGCGTGCCTTTATTTATAGGTGTTTTGGAAAAGATGTTTAAATCCAAAGTTGAGGATTTTCAGAAATAGATAAATGGCGCTCGGCAGGGAGCGGTATCAGTTCCAAGCGCCATGTGGTTCCTTAAAGGGGTTATTTTTGATATAGCCTGTATTGAAATGAAATAAAGGTAAGTGCTGCTAAGGCATAAAGGATTTTTATATTGAGATCGGTATCTCCATTCCAGAATTCGATGATCCAGCCGAAAATTACCAGTGATATTAACGTTGCGACTATTGCAGTGGCTTTTTTGAGTAGACCTCTGCCAGACCCTGAAGGGCGATGGGTGTAATATGGTAATTGCAGTGCATATAAAAATATTTGGGTTGTCAAAGTAAAAACTATTGCGAAAATCGGTATCGCAAGGGAGTCCGCTTCGCTACTATATTTTCCGGATGAATAGTTGTTGAGTAGCGCGTTCGCACATAGAACACTGATGATGAGCAATATTAATGGATATAAAATTGCAATTATTTTATCTGTTTTTTTCATGTGTGATCCAAATAGTCAGTTTGTCTGTCAATCTAGCGGTGCATTGCCGGCACCAACAAGATTGATTTGATGGGTGCCATAAATATCTATCTCGAAGGGTGTTCCATTAAAGGCTGCACCCAAGGTCGTTGCAGTTTCGGCAACAACTCCCCGATTGCTGGCATTAAAGTCAAATACATCGTGATATGCTCTTGCATCACCTGTAAAGCTCCATGTTCCATTTTCATGCCGAGTGAAATCACCTTCCACATTCAGAGTTATTCTGCCCAGCAGCGAACCAGTTGCAAGACTGTCATCAAAGGTATTGTATTGTACCTTGGGGTCAGAAATATGATAAGTGCCAGGGGTGTTAGAGAATTGGATATGTTGCGTGAGAAGGGGGAGTTCGTTTGACTTTACATTTAACTGGATGGAGTTGATGTCAACATTCATTTTTTCCCCGTTTCCGAATAGATAGTTTTCCATTGCTTTTACGGGGCTGAATAGGCCACCAGAGAGATGTTTGTCATTGTTGTAGTAGTTGACGTGGTCGGCAAGTTTGTCATTGTTGACTTTGATGATGGCGTCTCTACTCGTCATACCTTTGCTCTGCCAGTCATCCGCTGTTGAGAAAGATGCTATTTTACTTTGAAAGTATGGGTCGTACTGCCAGACTTTGTAGTCGTTAATGGTTTGGGGTAGTTTTCCGGCAAGTTGCCAGGCATCTAATGCGGCACCCAAAGAATCCCCCTTGTTGAGGGCCTTGTCCAAAAGTTGTAATTCAAATGTGAATTTACTAATTCCAATTGTTGATTGAATTTGGTTTTCATATAGAGAGTTGTTGACGATGTCAGCTGCCCGATAGGGAGGCGCTCCGTTTGTTCCGGCTGGATAATATAGTATGGGGCTGTCCCACCAATCGCTTTGCCAAAAAGAATCGTACATCCAGCTATGCTCGTCTGGATAAACAAAAGTAGGGCTTAGGGTTATAGGTGCAGGCGCGCCCATGCTCAATTTCCTTATTAACTATATAGAATGGAGATCGCTCAAATTTCGATAGGTTGGGTACTTATCGATATTGCAAATCATTCTCGTTTGATCGGCTCTGAAGCAAGTCTTTTCCTATGGATGGCTGTTGCAAGATGTTACGAGCTGGTTAGCGCTCTTGACTGACCGACGCGTTTTTCTTGGAAAGGCTTGGTCTAGTCACGTAGGCAGTAATGATCATGAACTCATTATTTGAATGCTGGAGGGAAGGCGATCCTTATTTTCACCGCCTTCCTGCCGCAGTTCGTCGACTCTCAGGCCGTGGTTCCTGCCCAGTTCCAGGTGCTCGCGCGCTGTTGCCCTGGAATGGATTGCCATCAGCGCCTACGCCTGAATGGGCCTGCGCATGCGCCGCTGGTTCGCCGAGCCGCGGGGCAAGAAACTCTTCAACCGCTGTTGTCGGCGGCGGCTTCGGTGCTGCTGTTGGCGCGGCGGGCGTGAGGCGGTCGGTATCGCCAGGACTGCCAAAAGCGGACATCTGGATCGCCAATCTCAAAGAGTCAGGGCACTGAGGTCGTCGGTTATTTAAGCCGCAGCTCCCTAGAACTTTTCTCTATTTATCGGTCTATGTGGATAGGCTCATCCGCTCGGTAAGCGCGGCCTCGCAGGCTTACCGCCGCCGGATGGCCACACGTCCGATTGTCCAGCAGAGGTTGTCTTCGCTCATGAAATTCCCTGACCCACGGATGGTGCTCTTCGGCCTGTTCGCGTTCGCGGCATTGGGCTCGGCATCAGCAACACAGATGAAGACCTCAACCCCTGTTCTAGCAACTGAAGTCACAGCCGTTGAGGCTCCTGTCCAGGCCGCCGGCAACCCTTGGCCGACCTTGGCCAGTATGGCTGGCAAGCAGCCCGGGCTGTTGCTTGCCCATGACGACCGATACTGGCATGACGGCCGTTGGCACGATCGTCGAGACGATTGGCGCCGGCACGACTGGCGTCGAGAAGACTGGCGTAGGGAACAGTGGCGTAGGGAGCAAGCCCGCCGAGAAGCTGAACGCCATCGTGATTGGGAGCGCCACCATGATCGAGCCATGCGGCACCGCTACGAAGACAATCACCGCTACTATCGTCGCTAATGCGACGCCACGAGATTAATCCAGCTGCAACAGTGCTGTCCGCGCCGATGAATCAGGCGGGGTGCCAAAGCAAACACAAGGATATCGAGTGGTTATGTCAACGGACGAACTGGCGATACGCCAGATCTCGGCGCTTGCTCCGCAAGTCCTGGTACTGGAAGCGGAGGCAGTTGCGGACGGTTTCAGGTTTCTTACGCGCTTGGTTGCAGAGTGGGAGAACGGGTCGAATCGGTTCGATCAACCGGGTGAATGCCTGTTGGGTGCCTTTCGCAACGGGCAACTGATTGCCATCGGTGGCCTTACTCGTGACCCCTATGCCGGGCCGGATATCGGCAGGCTACGGAGGGTATACGTCGCGCGTGCAGCAAGGGGTCGGAATCTGGGCAAAGCCCTGGTGCAGCGGCTTTTGGAACACGCGGCTCAGCAATTTTGTGTGGTACGCCTATCCACGGACACACCAGAGGGAGCCGCGTTTTACCTGCGCTGCGGATTCCAGCAGATACAGGATGATTTTGCTACGCACGCGAAGCCATTGGTCGGTACCGCGTAACCGGGTGAAGTTTCGGTTCCTCAATGGAACGGGAAGATGTAGTTCATCCAGGCCGACATGCGCAGGAGGATCTTGCGCATGATCGCCACATGGTGGAAGTGCTGGCTGTAGAGCGCTGCCTGGCCATAGGCGCCACCGGGCATGAGTTTGGCGTAGGGCAGGTAGTCCGGGTCGGTGATTTCGATGACCACCGGCACCCGCCCCGGCGGCGGTGAGCCGGTGTAGCTCAGCAGGGTGCCGGACGGCTGTACCTGTCCTTCGCCGATCACCGTGATGACATTCTTCACCCGGCCCTTGAACACCCGGCCGGGGATACCGTCGAACGCCACTTCCGCCTCGTCCCCCGGGACCAGGCGCAGCAGGCTGTTCTGGCGCATCCAGGCCGCAAAATACAGGCCTTCGTCCGGAACGAACACCATCGACGGGCGCAGCGGCAGCCTGCTCGCCATCATTCCCGGGCGCAGCGACACGTGGGTGACGAAGCCTTTGCTCGGGGCGCGGACCACGGTGCTGTCCAGCTCGAACTGGGCGTTGTCGATCTGAGCCTGCAGGTCGTCGACCCGGGCAATGGCGGCTTCCTGCTCACGGCGGGTGCCGAAGTTGCGCTTGATCAACTCGTTGATCCGGTACAGGTCGCCCCGCGCCGCCAACTGCTGGGCCTTGAGGGATTTGAGGCGGTTCTCGAAAGGCTCGGGGTCGATGCGAAACAACACGTCGCCCGGCTCCAGCGGCGTGTTGCCCTGGACCGGTACCTCGATCACCTGGCCGGTGACGACCGGGATCACGGGCACCGAGACGAAGTAGGAACGCGCCACTTCCGAATAGGGGTGGTTGTAGTTCATCAGGAAAATCAGCGCGCCGATCAATACCACGCCGCCGAGCACGGCGGTGGGCACCGTCCATTTGTTCAGCGGGATACGGAAGATCTTGAAGATGGCCACACAGATGGCGGTGTAGGTCAGGATCAGTAACAGGTCCATGGGTCACGGCTTCCCTTCCGGACGGGGTCCGGCCTGGGATTGTCCTTCCAGTCGCTCGATCCGCTGTCGCAGCTCGGCCAGTTCTTGGGCCAGATCTCTTTCGGCCTGCATCCGCGCCTTGTCGGTCGCGAAACCCCAGCCCCGGTCCTCGCGGTACAACATGGCCCAGATCCACAGGAACGGCCACAGGGCATGGAGCGTGAACAGACTGACCCAGCCTGCCGCGTGAATGGCGTCCTGATGTGGATGGTTCCGATGGACGGCAATTTCGTAGGGAATGTCGTGCAGGACGATGATTCCGTAGAACAGGATTATTCCGGCGAAGACAAGCATGCCCAGCGCAATCTGATCGAGCATGATTCGCCTCCCGGAAGCCTTCAGCTCGCACGCAACCGCTTATGAAGCACCTTGGTCAGCCACGGCCATGGGACAGTCCGATGGCGCGGGCCTTACGCAATCCATACTAGTTCAAGTTCGTTCATCTGCCTGGCTGCCCTGCAGGGCGCGCACGGCCTTGAACCTGGAAAGCTGCGCTCGCCCAGGCCGCGGTTTATGATCGCTGCCTGTCGTCCATCACTGCGAGCCCGATCATGCCTTTTGAACTGGACCTTCCCGAAATCCGCGCCGGCATCGTTGAATTCCCTGTGTGGCATGCGCGCGGTGGTACCTCCACCGGTTTGATCCTGGCTCGCGAAACCCTGCCCGAGGACCCGTTGCTGGTCGAAGAACTGCTGCGCCACCTGATGGGGGTGCCGTTGAGCGGCGAGCTGCCGGGCAATAACCAGATCACCGGCCTGGGCCGTGGCGGGCCCACCAGCAACAAGGTGTTCATCGCCGAGCGCCAGCCCGGCGAGTCGCGGATGGTCAGCACCCTGGCACAGCTGGCGGCGGGTAAAAGCGCGATCGACTGGAGCGTCAACTGCGGCAACATGTCGGCGGCCTTGCCCCTGTATGCCCTGGAGCGCGGCTGGCTGAGCGCGGACAAGGACAGCGCGCAGATCGAGATCTTCAACAGCAATACCCAGACCACCATGCTCGCGCGCCTGGCGTTCCGTAACGGTCGCCTGCTGAGCGATACGCGCATTCCCGGGGTCAATGGCGTGTTCCCCGGGGTCGACCTGTTTCTCAGCGATCCGGTGGGGGCCAAGACCGGCCAGCTGTTTCCCACCGGGCAACGCATCGACCTGCTCAATGGCGTGCGTGCCACCTGCCTCGACGTGGCGGTGCCAATGGTCATCGTCCAGGCCGAGGACCTGGGCAAGACCGGCCTGGAAACCCCGGCGGAACTGGACGCCGATGCCGACTTCAAGGCCCGGTTGATCGGCTTGATGGTCGAGGGCGGCCTGCGCATGCAACTGCGCAACCGCAGTGGCGCCTTGATGAGCGCCGATGAATTGCAACGCAGCGAAACCCTGCCGAAGATCTGCATCGTCAGCCCGGCCCAGGGCGCGGGCGATATCAACACCCGCTATTTCACCCCGCAAAACGCCCATCCTTCATTGGCCGTCTCCGGTGGCTGCTGCCTGGCCGCCGCCTGCCTGGCGCAAGGCACCGTGGCCCATGAACTGCTCAAGTCGCCCAAACCCCTGAGCGCCACCACGGCGGAATACCCGGTGTCGATCGAAAACCCGGCGGGGGTGCTGGACACCTTGATCACCGCGCGCGAGGAGGGTGGCTCGATGCGTATCGACGCGGCCGCCTACCGGCGTAGCGCGCAGATCCTGCTCAAGGGCCGGGTGCCGTTGTACAACGCCTCGGCGGCGTTGGTCGCGGCGTTGCAAGGGCGGGGCTGAGGTCCCGGACCGGAAAGGTGGCAGCAAATCCGCTCAACCCCGTGAGCGATATTCGCTGGGGGCGACCCCGAACTCGCGGCGAAAGGCCCGGCTGAAGGCGGCTTCGGACTCATAACCCAGCTGTTCGGCGATCCGTGAAATGCGCAGGCTGGAGGTCTGCAAGCGCTGACTGGCCAGTTGCATGCGCCAATGCATCAGGTAACGCATCGGCGATTGGCCCACCAGGCGGGTGAAGCGTTGCGCCAGGTTGGAGCGCGACTGGCTGACCAGGCCGGCCAGGCGCTCGACGCTCCACGCCGCGCCCGGTTCGGCGTGCAGCAGCGCCAGCGCCTGGCCGACCAGCGGGTCGCGCAGGGCGGCGATCCAGCCGCTGATGCCTTGCGGGGCGTGGGCCAGCCAATGGCGCACGGCCCAGATAAACATCAGGTCGATGATCCGCGACAGCATGATGCTGCTGCCGATCGATGGGTTGCGCACTTCCTTTTGCATCGCCGCCACCGTCAGCGACAGCCATTCACGGGAGCCGATCAGGTCGCTCGGGTCCTCGCCCTGGCAGCTGACTTGCAGCACCCCGGGCAAACCCTGGCTCAAGGCCTGGCCGCACCCGCCCTCGAACCGGAAGACTCCGCTGGTGATGCGCGCTGGCAGGTCCGGGCTGGCATCCGCAGCGCTGTGCAGTTGATGAGCCTGGCCGTGGGGCACGAACAGGATGTCCCCGGGCATCAGGCTGGTGGTTTGGTTATTGCCGTCGAGCCTGAGCTGGCAGCCGGCGTCCTGGATCACATGGAAGCAGGCGCCGCCCGCCGCTCGCTGCAGCAGCTGGCCGGGTTGCAGCAGCGTCTCGCCCAGCAGCTCGCCATGCATCCGCGCCAGGCTGAACACTTCGAAAAACACATCGGCGGCCGAGTGCCGGAGGTCGGCTGGCGGGGCGGCCGGGGTCAGGTGTCTCTGCACAGTCTTCGGCTTTTCGGTCATGGTCGGTCGGCACCGTCCCCTTCGATAATGAGCGTGCCCGAGCATAAGCCAGCACGGGGGAGGGCGTCTCCTGCCTGTCACTTGACGAGCGACCTGCCCCGCAATGCCCAGGGCCCGGCAGTACCGCCGCCATCGGCGAGCGGTCTTTATCCAGATAGAGGATTCAAGCTCATGAGTGGTCAGCCTACGATTGTGTTGGTGCACGGTTTTTGGGGCGATGCGGCCCATTGGCGCAAGGTGATCATCGAGCTGGCGCGCAAGGGTTACAGCGCGATCCGCGCGGTGGAAATGCCCTTGACGTCGCTGGCCGATGACGTCGAGCGCACCCGCAAGATGATTGCCCAGGTCGATGGCCCGGTGTTGCTGGTGGGGCATTCCTACGGCGGCGCGGTGATTACCGAAGTGGGCGACCAGCCCAACGTGGTCGGGCTGGTGTATATCGCCGCCTTCGCCCCGGATGCCGGGGAAAGCCCGGGCTGGATCACCCAGCAGCACCTGCCCGCGGCGGCGGCCAACCTCGAGCCCGACAGCGACGGCTACCTGTGGCTCAAGCCAGCGGCCTTCCATGAGAGCTTCTGCCAGGACCTGGGCGCCGACGAAGCGCTGGTCATGGCGGTGACCCAGAAGGCGCCGCTGGCCAGCACCTTCGGCGATACCATCAGTGCGCCGGCCTGGAAGAAAAAACCGTCCTGGTACCAGATCTCCAGCGACGACCGCATGATCCATCCACGCAACCAGCAAATGATGGCGGCCCGGCTCAACCCACAAAAGACCCTCACCCTGGCCAGTTCCCATGCCTCGCTGGCCTCGCGGGCGGCGGAGGTCGCGGCCTTTATCCACGAGGCCGCCAGCGCCACCGTCAAGGGCTGACCAGGCCACCCCTCAGGCCCCGCTCGCGAGCGGGGCCTTGCGGCCTACAGGTCCAGGTCGACCCACACCGCTGCGTGATCCGAGCCGGCGTTTTCCTTCTTGTCCAGCTGCGGGTAGACGTCCCAGCGCTTGGGCTGGCTGCCCGGCCACATGCCCTTGCGCCATACGCCGCCGGCGGTGACGGTGGCGAACAGCGCGGGGGAGAGCAGCAGGTAGTCGATCTTGTTCGCCGCTTTGCAGGTGTCGAAGGTGCCGGGGTAACCGCCGTCGTCGAAGGCCGGATGGACAAAGGCATCCTTGAGGTCGGTGCCCTTGAGCAAGGGCTCCAGCGGCGCGCTGTCCGGGGTGTCGTTGAAGTCGCCGACCACCGCGATATAGGCCTCGCCCTGGGCCACCAGCGCCTGGTAGATGAGCTTGATCCGCTCGGCCTGGGCCAGGCGTTTTTTCGCCGAGGCCGCAAGGCCGCCGAAACCTTTGCTCTTGAGGTGGTTGACCAGGACGATCAGCTGCTTGTCCTTTTGTTTTCCAGAAGGCAGCGGGATATGGAATTGCGCGCAATCTCGGGAAAAGATCAGCTCGCCGTTGGCCGCGGTGTCGTCGACATGGCTGCGCAGCTGGCCGATGGGGTAGCCCGCGGCGGTCATCAGGCCGACATCGATGCCCCGCGTATCGTTGCCGTCGATCAGCATCACATGGGAGTACAGCGGGCCACCCAGGGCGCCGATGATTTCCGTGTTGAAGTCGCGCAGGGCCGGGCGGCTTTCCGCCTCGACCACCGCCAGCACATCGGCTTGCAGGTCGATCATCACCCGCGCGGTATTGCGCATCGCTTCCAGGTCCACCGGGGCCTCGATCAGCTCCAGCGAACCGACCCACTCGGTGCGGCCGTTGGCGACAATCTCCAGGCCGCCGGCCTTGGGCCGCTTGACCAGGCTGCCGCGGTTTTGCCGCAGGATCACAAACGGGCCCTTGTCCGACTTGCTCAGGCCCAGCTCGGTCAGCAGCTTGACCATCTGCGCCTTGTCCTGGTCGGTGTAGATGGGCTCGCCCAGCAGCTGGTTGAGCTTGGCGAAACGCTCCAGCACCGGCTTGCCTTCGGCCCAGCCTTCCAGGTTCATGGCCTTGGCGCGGTTGAACAGGTTTTCAACGTTGTAGGACGCAAGTCTCATCGGGCTCTTCCTTTGCGTGGGGCGGACGTCAATGGGCATTACAACCGATAAAAATGACCGAATGCCGACAGGCGCGGCGTCTTGTTGCCTTCTTTATGCTGAACTCAATAAAGGGCTAAACCGGCCCGGGATTCCCGGTGGGCGAGTCGCAGAGGGCCGGTGGGGGAGTGATCTGACAGTGAGCACTTCGCCCGAACCGAACGGGGAGGACAGGGCATGCATGATGAGTCCCGCGAGCAGGGCGAGCCGTTCAAGCGGCTGTTCTTTGCCTTGCCCTGCACCGCCGCCCAACGCCGGGCCATTGCCCAGTGGCGCAGCGCCCTGGGGCTCAGGAGCGGCCGGCCGGTGCCGGCGGAAAACTTTCATTTGACCCTGATGTTCCTGGGCTCGGTCACCGTGGCGCAGGTTCCGCGGATCTGTGCCGCGGCGGCGCACGTGCGAACGCCCGGTGAGGCGCTGCACGTCCCGCTCGACCGCCTGGAGGTCTGGCGCCGGGCCGGGGTCTTGTTACTGGCGCCGGCACAGGCGCCGCTGGCGTTGCGTCAGCTGGTGTATGCCTTGCAGGAAGCGCTGTTGCCCCTTGGGTTGGTCGATTCGCCGCGGGAGTTTCGCCCACACTTGACCTTGATGCGCGACTATCGGGCGGCGGTGCCCGAGTCCCAGACCCCTGCGGATTTTCAGCTGAGTGCCCGGCACTTCGCCCTGTACGAGTCGCATAAGGGCCGTTATCGGCCGCTGGCCGAATGGGCGTTG
This sequence comes from Pseudomonas sp. GW821-FHT02B10, assembly GCF_059421865.1. Classification (NCBI taxonomy): domain Bacteria; kingdom Pseudomonadati; phylum Pseudomonadota; class Gammaproteobacteria; order Pseudomonadales; family Pseudomonadaceae; genus Pseudomonas; species Pseudomonas sp. GW821-FHT02B10. The sequence goes on from NZ_JBWKVU010000010.1 coordinate 220,829, forward strand.
GTGCGGTGACGCTCGGGGCAGCCCTGTCGACAGGTTCGCCGGTCAGCCGAAATCCGAGTGCCCCAGGGCCTGCACGTTATAGTTGATGAGGCCGAATCAATGGGAGGAGGACATGCGCCAGATCGTCAGCAAAGAGCCGTGGTGGGCCGCGCCGCCGAAGCCGGGCCAGGATGAGTCCGAGCTGGACTGGGGCTGGCTGGTCACTTACAACGAGGGCGAGCCGCGCTTCGAGTTCGTCAAGGAGCGCCCTTCGGAGCAGGAGATCCGTCAGCGCAAGAGTTGCCGGACCACGCCGTCCGAGTAGCCAGTCGGCGCGGAGGGCAATCTTGCGCGACCTTCACTGCTTGTAGCCGATCTGCCGCAGCAGGTTCTTGCGCCACAGGATGTCGTCGTCGCCTTCCAGGCCCTTGGCGCAGAAGCCATCCACCACCCCCAGCACCGCCCGGCCCTGCGCCGTTTCAGCGAGAATCACCTGGCTCGGGTTGGCGGTCGCGCAGAAAATGCGGCACACCTCAGGCACCATCTTCAGGGTGTTGAGCACGTTCAACGGATAAAAACCGTCGCCAAGAAACACGATAAAGCTATGGCCGGCGGCGATCGCCTGGGCGTTCTTTTGCGCCAGCGCGATCATCGTCGGATCGCTGCCGGACCAGCGCACCAGGCATTGGCCGGAGGCTTCGCAAAAGGCCAGGCCAAAGGCGATGTTCGGCACGCTGGCGACCAGGGCTTCGTGGATGTCCTCGACGGACTTGATGAAGTGGGTCTGGCCGAAAATGAAGTTGGTGGCTTCCGGCTTGTCGATGTTCACGCTGATCAGTTGCATCTCGAACCGCTCCTTGCCGATGTCGGGCGGCGCTGGGGGGCGTTGACGGAAAGGGGACGCCCGTCGTAGCCCGTTATCGGCGAGGCGGGATTGCTTCCAGCAACAGATCAAGCATAGCCACTCATGGATCGCTGTCGGGTTGGTCATGCCTGAACGATGGCCGTCAACAGCTGATCGGCCCGTTCGTCCCTGACCGTCGGCGCCTAGAACTTCGCGTAATTCAATGCGTCGACAATCAGCGAGCCACCCACGCCGGTCAGCGACAGCAGCAGGGCGCGCACCAGTGGTTCTTGCGAGTAACTTGAGAAGGCTCCGGTATTGAGGGCAACGATGCGTCCGCGGATCAGTTCGAGCTTCTTGTAGATCGGTGCGTCCTCGGGTGTTTCCAGCCGGTAGTTATTCAGACGCTGTAACGCTGCGCCACGTGCCTGTTCCGCGGCACGGCGCAGCGACAGCGCGGAAGCGAGCAAGATCAATGTTGTCAGCAGGAAGGAAATGACGATGCTGGGCGGTGTCGGCCAGTTGTCGAACACGCTGTTGCGTGACGCAATCAGGATCAGCATGACGACCGTGGGGGCATAGATCAGGCGATTGACGGTCGCCGTGCGCTTGGCGATCAGTTGCATGTCCATCCAGTCGTCGATGCAGGGGTGCAGAGGCACGCCGAAAACCCTCCAGTGCTCCTTGCGCAGTGCTTTTGGCCAGATCGCGTAATGCGTGCTCAGGTTGCGGATGAACCGTGTCAGCAGGAGGTTGGCATCCACTACCCAGAACACCAACAGCTGGAAGGTCAGGGTTGGCAGCAGCCAGTTCAACATCCAGATCGATGACTCGCCCCGAATGGGCGCGCCTTCCATTGGCCAGAGCACGAAGAGCGCGCTGGTGATTACGACGAATATCCAGGTGGCGAGGAGGGCGCGCAGCATTCGGGCGCCGAAGGTGCCAGCCACGCAGTGTTCTCTCCAGAAGCTCGTGACGAAAATGATCCTGCGCTTGTCGGCAACATATGACTGGATTGTGGTCGTCAGTCTCTTCGGCGTGTGCCAGTCGCGCTCGCTGACTAAGAGCGGGAACAGGATCAGGAACAGGCAACGTCCCAGGGCGGCTCGCCACCTATGTGGCGTTGTGCCCCTTTCTCGGTTGACCAGGCGCAGTAGCTGCCCCCACAGGCTCATCTGCAGCCTGCTCATGTGTCGATCCAGGTGGTAGGCCTTTTCGATCTCGACACGGTTGATGCGCAGGGTGCGCCAACCCCAGGCCAGCGCCGTGATCGAGATGACCACGGCGAGCAGGCGCAGGGCCAAGGTGGGCCAGGCGCTGATGCCCTCGAACAGGAACATCGGCTCACCCAGCCCGTCATCCGTCAATGCACGCCGGATCTGGTACATCCACAGCAAGGCCAGAACGAATACCACGATCGGTACCACGACGTACCACGCCGAGGCGTCGAACAAGCCACTGCTTGCAGGAGCGGGGACCTGTCCGGGTTGCGCTGGTTGGGGCTGATGACGGCGGATAAGTTCCGAGCAAACGATGCCCAACAGGATCAGCACGAAGGCGGTCCACATGAACTCCACGCGCCAGAACCGCATGGCGAGCCACGCCGACAGTCCGGACACCACATACAGCGTCAGCGGGATACTGTGCACCCAGGCTGGCAGTTTGCTGTCTCTGGATTGCGCATAGGTCCACCACCAGCCAAGGAGGATCACCACTACCAGCAGGATGAACGTCAGCGGCCCGGCCCAGAAAAACGACTGCCTTTCATCGAGCTTGTCGCGTACCGACTGAGAGAGTTCGGGATAAGGAGGGGGCGAAGGATCCTGCAAGCAACGCAACGCCATGAGGTCGTGCGTTGCTTGCCGGGTCTGGCCGGGTGTCGCGCAATCCTTGGGGCGTTCGGCGCTCTTCTTGTTTGACAGGGGGATGAAGCCGCTGATGCCCACCTCATAGATGCCCGGCGAAAGCAGCTCCGATTTGTAGTCGAACTTTGCCCGCTTGACGTCGTAGGCCCGGGGGGACTGCGCCGCCAGGATCGCGATGAATACCGCACTTTGCAGACTCTCGCGAAACGGCGGCACATCCTGTTGCAGGGCGCGTGTCAGCGTGAGCCCGTAGGGTGCTGCCAGGACCAGGTTGCGCGTGGTCTGGGCCTGGCCACGCTGGAGCATGCGCGCATCGAGGTTGGTGGAGAAAAACACTTTGTTCGGCATCCGGCCCTTGAGGGCCTGCAGCACCAGCAGCTTGTCGTAGGTATCGGCCCCCAGCACACCGATGGCGCCGATACCGCTGGTGCCCTTGCGGCGATAGGCTTCGTCCTCGCGCTCGATGTGGTCGGCGAGGCGGCGCAGGTAATCGAGCTGGGAATTGCCGTCGGACTTTTCCAGCGGGCTCAGATCCAGGGTGTTCTTGTCCTTGCTGTTTTTATTGTCATCGCTACCAGGCGCCTTGTTGCCGCTGGCGGCCTCCTCTGGCAAACGCCCGTCCACGCCTCGCAGGTAACTGAAGCGCAATACCCAGTCATTGACCGCCGCCTGGTCTTTGCTGTCGATGCCGGCATCCTGGGCAACCTGCGATTTAAAGCTCTCGCTCAGTGCGCGGCTGTAGAAACTGTCCCACTCGGAGACCAGCGCGATGCGACTGGGGCGCTGCCAGCCAGTGTCGCAATGTGTTCCGATTAGCTGCGGTGCCCCTTCTCTGCATCGCACACCCGCGACTGGATCCACATGGCGCAGCTTCAGCTCCTCCAGCAGCAGGCGTGTCATGACGCCGTCGTCGCTGACAGTACGCAGCAGTTTCATGGAGGGTTTCGGCGTCGCTGGTGTTTGCTGCTGGGAGATTGCTTCGCCGGGCGAGGGCTTGCCCAAGGCATGCATCAATGTGGCGTAATCAGCGGTGGCCAGGGGGGAGTAAATCTCGATATCGGGCTTGGCGTGGCCGTTGGCTTCGTCCCGATACATATCGAGCAGGACTTTCGAGGTGGAGGGGCCGATGACTTTCAGCAGTGTCTGGTTGGATACCCCCGGACAAGTTTGGGGGGGGCCGCAATCCGAATGAAGCCTGCTCTGCAGGGTGAGGCGCAAGGCTTCGAGTTGTTGTAGCGGGTGTGAGCCCAGATGCTCCTGCTTTACCCAGAGCAGTATGGTCCGGGCGGATGGGCGCTGTTTGTCCTGCATGTCCCTGGGTGGGTCGAATGGATTGGCGATGAAGGCTTCATAGGGGATTTCTGCGTACTTCGACTTTCCTTGCTGACCGGCTTGCGACGTTATTGGCGTACCTGACAGGTCGTCGGCAAGGGCCAGGCAGCGGATGTGCTGCTCGTCCTCGGGCACCATGCGCGAGTTTTTGAACCCGGCCAGGATTGCATAGCGAATGCGCCGGCGCAGCTCCACTTCATCGGCATAGGGGCCGCCTTCGACCAGCGCCACTATGAGTTGGGGAGGCTCTGGCGGTGGTTGCTGCAGTTCGGCGTCCAGTACCAATGGCTTGCTGACTACAAGCTGGGGGCTGCATTCAAAGTCATTACTTGGGGGCTTGTTACCCTCCTTGAACTTTTTGCGATAACGCTCGAGCGCATCGAACGGGTCCTGCCACAGGCGCGCTTCTATCGGTGGTTGCGCCTGGAATTGCGCGCCGATGGGGCGTGGTTCGAGGAAAGGCTCGCGAGTGAGGGCGAAGGTCGAGACGACCAGACTGAGGATGAGGGCGCTACCGGGTAACCAGAGGACGAGGTTGTTACCTGAGCCATTGCTGTTGTCCATGGTCTTTTCCCCCTTCCTTAGGTGTAGGGCCGACCGCTATGCATAGGTATAGCCCCCGGATCAGGCTTTATCTACCGGCCTCCCGACCCTGTAGGGAGGGCGCCGCTGGGCCAAACGAGCGTGCTTTCAAGCGGCCTGGGGCGCGCGAGCAATTGGGCCGCTGACCGGTGGCTTCATGCTGGGGGCGGGAACAGGATCGGCGGTCATGCGGCGGGGGCGCAAGGCTGCTATTCCTTCCCTTGGGACAATCGTTTCAGACCAGACGGAATGCGGGTCGATACCGATGCGTGGCCGTGGTCAAGGTGCCTGCCAGGTGCGCGCGCAGAACAACGGGCGCCAGTTTCGCTGGAGGTGGCAAATGTTATTCATTGTCAGCTGGTCAATCAGTCCCGAGCGTCGTAACAGTGCGATCGAGCGATTTCTCAAGACCGGTGGGGCGCCACCCGCAGGGGTGAGCATGTTGGGGCGCTGGCATGCCGTTGGCGGCATGACGGGGTTTGGGATCGCGGAAACCAGCGATCTCGCGCTGATGCAGAAATGGGTGCTTGAGTGGAGCGACCTGCTGCGCATGGAAGTGCATCCGGCGTTGACCGATGAACAGGCCGCGCCGCTATTGGCGGCAGCGCTTGGCAGGTAACGGGCAAGCAGACCGTTGGCGATCCGCCGAGGGCTGTCTGCCTCGGCCAATATACGGGGTAACGCTGTTTGTCGGCGTGCCCCGGCCATTCACGAAGTGGAGGTTGTCATGCCGAAGTTCGTCATCGAGCGCGAGATGCCGGAAGCCGGGGCGCTTACGCCGCAGGATCTGCAACAGATCTCGCAAAAGTCCTGCAAGGTTATCAGTGAGCTGGGGTCGCAAGTGCAGTGGCTGCATAGCTACGTCACGGGCGACAAGATCTATTGTGTCTATATCTCCCCGGACGAGGAACTCGTCAGGGAGCACGCCAGACTAGGCGGTTTTCCGGCGGACCGGGTATCGCGAGTCACGTCAATCATCGATCCGACGACGGCGGAGTAGGGGCTGCCGCCGAGGTTCGCGCGCCAACAGCTAAGGAGGTTGTAGGAACGAGCTTGCTCGCGATGAACGTGAGAGCGCCGCGTTTACCCAGTCAGTGGGCGTTATCGTTAACGGCTATCGCGAGCAAGCTTCGCTCATACAGTAACGAGCTGGGATCAGCTTTTTTTGTGGTCACGGCGTGCCGCGCGGCGGTCCGCTGGGCGTCTTGATAGACAAACGGCTGCGCAGCGCTTGGCTATGCTGTCGAGTCTATAGCCGGTATGCAGCCGGTCCCCATGTCCCCAGCCCCAAGAGCGCCATGAGAAAAACCAACCAGCAGATGTTGCTCCACGAAATCGCCGACTGGCGCCACCGTGGCCTGATCGATGCCGAGGCGCAGCAGCGGCTCGGCGCCCTGTACGAACGTCCCGAACACCGCTTGTCCACGGTCCTGCAATGGCTGGGCATCGGCGCGGTGCTGCTGATCGGCATGGCGGTGCTGGGCGGCATTGGCCTGCTGGCCGAGTCGGTGCTGGTGGGGGCGGTGCTGTTTTTCGCCGCCGGTGTCGGGCTGTGGCTGATCGGCGCGCGCCTGGCCCGCGACCCGGCGCGGCGCATGCCGGTCACCGGGGTGGCGATCCTGACCATTGGCCTGATCCTGATGGGCGCCAGCCTGTTGCTGGGCAGCTCCGACAGCGAGACCGGCGACTTCGGCAACCTGCCCCTGGCGCTGCTGGTCACCGCCGCCCTGAGCATCGCCACCGCCTATGGCTATCGCCTGCGCTGGCCGCTGCTGCTGGGCCTGCTTTGCGTCTTCCACGGCCTGGGTTCGTGGGAGTGGTATGGCGGTTCCGGCACGTACTATTTTGGCATCCAGGACCCGCGCTCCATGGCCGTGATCGCTGCGTTGACTGCGCTCCTGGGGCTCTGGCACCAGCGCGCCGAGGATCACGCCTTGCGCCGGTTCAGTGGCTTCGGACGGCTGTATGTGATCTTCGGATTGTTGTACTTCAACTGTTCGCTGTGGTTCCTCAGCCTGGAAGAAGCTTACCGGCAGACCCTGACCTGGACCCTGTTGTTCACCTTGGGCGCCATCGTTCAACTGGTACTCGGCGCGCGCTTCAAGCACCCCAGCTTCACCGGTTTTGGCGTGGTGTTCCTCGGCATCGACCTGTACACGCGCTTTTATGAGTACGCCTGGGAACAGTTGAGCGCCGCGGTGTTTTTTGCCGTGGCCGGCGCCCTCGGCATGCTCCTGGGCTGGTTGTTCGAACGCACCGCGCTGCGCGCCGGGGAGGCTGGCCAATGAACCCGGATCGCCGTAATCGCCAGGTGCACAACGCCCTGGACCAATGGCTGCGCGACGGCCTGATCGACACCCAGGCCCACGCGCGGCTCGCCGAGCTGTACCCGCAGACCCGCTGGGACTGGCGTTCCCTGGGGCGCTGGTTCCTGACCTTCGGCGCCATCAGCCTGGCGGCGGGCTTGCTGATCCTGCTGCATGAACACCTGACGTTCACCTTGCCGAAACTGGCGGGCGGCCTTGGCCTGTTGATGGTCGGCTTGTTTGTCGCCGGGCGCTGGCTGCTGGGCAAACAGCTGAAGCTGCTCGGCGCGACCCTGGAGTTGCTCGGTGGTTTTGCCCTGATCGGCTTGAGCCTGGTGCTGGGCATGATCTACTCCGACGGTTCGGGCAACTGGCCGGCGTTGTTGCTGGTGGACCTGCTGCTGTTGCTGGCGCTCAGTTATGTGCTGAACAACGTCTTGCTGCTGACCCTGTGCAGCGTGCTGTTCTTTATCTGGTTCGGCGGGCGCAGCGGTTATGAGTCGGGGTGGGGCGCCTACTGGTTCGGTATGAACTACCCGCTGCGCTTCCTCGGCGCGGCCCTGGCCATGGTGCTGTTCGGCTTTGTTCATCTGTGGGGCGAGGCCTCGACGCTGGCCCGTTATCGTGGCTTTGCCAAGGTGTGGATTTCCGCCGGGCTATTCATGGCCCAAATGTCGTTGTGGCTGCTGTCGCTGTTCGGCAGCTACGACCTGATCGACGGTCCGTGGCACCTGGCCGAGTCCGGCGAGTTGGTGCTGTTCAATGGGCTGTGGGCGGCGTTCAGCCTGGGCTTGCTGGCACTGGGCATTCGCCTGCGCTTTTCCATGCTGGTGGGCTATGGCGCGACCTTCTTCATCATCCAGCTGTACACGCTGTTCTTCACCCAACTGGCGGACACCCTGGGCTGGTTCGTCAGCCTGCTGATCGCCGGCGGCAGCCTGTTGGGGCTGGTGATCTGGCTGGAAGGCAAACGCCAGCAACGCCGGGCTGTGCCGGGCGAAGCCGGATCGGTGTAGGGAAGGGGAGAAGCCCATGCCTGAGGTTGCGGGCATGGGCAGGCGACGGACCCTAGGCTGTCAGTCGTTTTTCAATATCCCGGTAGGTTTCGCTGTCTGTGGCCGCCAGCAGTTTGCGGCCATCCTTGAAGGTGCCGATGAAGGTCACCTCGGTTTCCTTGCCGGCTATCAGGTAGCCCGCAAGCGCACCCACCGGACCCAGCAGCATGGCCCCGGCGATGCCGTAGCCAATGGCGTCCCTGTTGGTGATGCTGTCCTGTGTCGCGATTTCCAGGTGTTTGAATGCGGAAGCTTTGACCTCGACGCCCGGCGAGGGGTTGGTCACGGTCGGCAACTTGAAGACGCCCTGTCGGTACTCGCCATTCCCTTGTAGAAAATCACCAGCCAATACATTGATCTTTGCCATGTTGAATATCCTTGTTCAAGCATTGCGGATTGACCATACAGCGCCGTCCCGTGCCCACCGTCAATGAGGGGGCGATGAAGGGCGGTACCACTGATCGGTGATGTTGCGCCTAACAGCATCGGTCTCGAGTGTAGACGCTTGGTTGACGCAGATCAGTGCGCTGGTCGCAATGGGCTACCGCTCGTCCGTTTGATTTTGCGCGGGCTGCAAGGCTGTCACGAGCTGCCTGGTGTTCATGTTTGACAATGTTAATAAATGTTAGGTTGAAAAAATACTTCACATAATCTGTTCATTGGTGGATGATCGGCCACAACCTGATAACAACAAATCACAGGACGGCCCTCGATGTCCGACAAGGTCTCGATTCACCCGCCAGGCGACCCTGTCGCCCCCGCCGCCCGTGCTCCCATTCATCCTGCGGCCCGCCGCCCGCGCCTTGCCGGTGTGGACCAGGCTGCTGTCACCCCTGGAGTACCCCATGAATAACAAGAATGTCGGTGTTGTCGGCCTGGGCGCGATGGGCCTGGGCATTGCCCGCTCGCTGCTGCGCGCGGGTTTCAAGGTGCATGCCTGTGACGTGCGTGAAGCGGTCACCCAGCAGTTCGCCAGCGAAGGCGGAGTGGCCTGCGCGTCGCCGGCGCGGATGGCCGAGGCCTGCGATGTGATCATCACCGTAGTGGTCAACGCCGAGCAGACCGAAACCGTGCTGTTCGGTGGAGAGGGCGCCGTGTCGGCCTTGGGTGCCGGCAGCCTGGTGATCGGTTGCGCCACCGTGGCGCCGACCTACGCCGTGGAGCTGGGCGAGCGCCTGGCCGAACAGGGCCTGCTGTACCTCGACGCGCCGATCTCCGGCGGCGCGGCCAAGGCCGCCGCCGGCGAGATGACCATGATGACCTCCGGCCCGGCTGCGGCCTACGCCAAGGCCGAAGCGATCCTCGCCGGCATGGCGGGCAAGGTCTATCGCCTGGGCGACGCCCATGGCCTGGGTTCCAAGGTCAAGATCATCAACCAGCTGCTGGCCGGGGTGCACATCGCCGCGTCCGCCGAAGCCATGGCCCTGGGCCTGCGCGAAGGGGTGGACGCCGACGCCCTGTACGAAGTGATTACCCACAGCGCCGGCAACTCCTGGATGTTCGAGAACCGCGTGCCGCACATCCTCAAGGCCGACTACACACCGCTGTCGGCGGTGGACATCTTCGTCAAGGACCTGGGCCTGGTGCTGGATACCGCCCGCGCCAGCAAATTCCCGCTACCGCTGTCGGCCACTGCGCACCAGATGTTCATGCAGGCCTCCAGCGCTGGTTTCGGCCGCGAGGACGACTCGGCGGTGATCAAGATTTTCCCGGGCATCGACCTGCCGACCGCCAAGCCCGAGCCTGTCTGAGGAACGCTCCATGACCCATTCCACCGCACGCCCGTTGCTGGGCTGCATCGCCGACGATTTCACCGGCGCCACTGACCTTGCCAACATGCTGGTGCGCGGCGGCATGCGCACGGTGCAAAGCATCGGCATCCCCAGCCGCGAAGTGGCGGCCGGGCTGGATGCCGACGCCATCGTCATCGCCCTCAAGTCGCGCACCACGCCGGTCCAGGACGCAGTCGAGGAATCCCTCGCGGCCCTCGGCTGGCTGCGCGAACAGGGCTGCGAGCAGATCTTCTTCAAGTACTGCTCGACCTTCGACTCCACCGCCGCCGGCAATATCGGCCAGGTCAGCGAGGCCCTGCTCAAGGCCCTGAACAGTGATTTCACCCTGGCGTGCCCGGCGTTCCCGGAAAACGGCCGGACCATTTTCCGCGGCCACCTGTTCGTCCAGGACCAGTTGCTCAGCGAGTCGGGCATGCAGCATCACCCGCTGACGCCGATGACCGACGCCAACCTGGTGCGCGTGCTGCAGGCCCAGACCCAACTGAAAGTCGGCCTGCTGCGCTACGACAGCATCACCGGGGGCGTCGAGGCGGTGCGGGCGAAGATCGCCGAACTGCGCGCGCAGGGCGTCGGCATGGCCATCGCCGACGCGCTGTCCGATCAGGACCTCTATACCCTGGGCAGCGCCTGCGCCGACCTGTCGCTGCTCACCGGCGGCTCGGGCCTGGCCCTGGGCCTGCCGGGCAACTTCCGCCGCGCCGGCAAACTGCGCGACTTCGACGCGGCGTCGCTGCCGACCGTTGCAGGCGGCGAAGTGGTGCTGGCCGGCAGCGCCTCGGTGGCCACCATTGGCCAGGTCGCGGCCTGGCTGGAGGCCGACCGTCCGGCCCTGCGCATCGACCCCATGGCTCTGGCCGCGGGCGAGCCGGTGGTGGAGAACGCCCTGGCCTTTGCCCGCGACAGCGACGAAACCGTACTGATCTACGCCACCAGCACCCCGGCGGAGGTCAAGGCGGTGCAACAGCAGCTCGGCGTCGAACGCGCCGGCGCGCTGGTGGAGAACGCCCTGGGCGAGATCGCCGCGGGCCTGCGCCAGAACGGCGTGCGCCGTTTTGTGATTGCCGGTGGCGAAACCTCCGGCGCGGTGGTCAAGGCGCTGGGGGTCAACCTGCTGCAGATCGGCGCGCAGATCGACCCGGGCGTGCCGGCCACAATCAGCAACTCCAGCGAACCGCTGGCGCTGGCCCTGAAGTCCGGCAACTTCGGCAGTCGCGACTTCTTTGCCAAGGCCCTCAAGCAACTGGCCGGAGGTGGCCAATGAGCGCCGCGGCGAACAAGGAACAGGCCCTGCGCGAAGAGATCTGCGACGTCGGCCGCAGCCTCTACCAGCGCGGCTACACCGTGGGCAGCGCCGGCAACATCAGTGCGCGCCTCGACGATGGCTGGCTGATTACCCCGACCGACATCTGCCTCGGCCGCCTCGACCCGGCGGCCATCGCCAAGGTCAACCTGGCGGGGGAGTGGGTGTCCGGCGACAAACCGTCCAAGACCCTGGCCCTGCATCGCCAGGTCTATGACCGCAACCCGGGCGTCGGCGGCGTGGTGCACACCCATTCCACCCACCTGGTGGCGCTGACCCTGGCCGGGGTATGGAGGCCGGACGACATCCTGCCGCCGCTGACGCCGTACCAGGTGATGAAGGTCGGGCACATTCCGCTGATCGGCTACCAGCGCCCGGGTTCGCCCAAGGTCGCCGAGCAGGTGGCGCAACTGGCCAACAGCGTGCGCGGGGTGATGCTCGAACGCCTGGGGCCGGTGGTCTGGGAAAGCTCGGTGGCCAAGGCCAGCTACGCCCTGGAAGAACTGGAAGAAACCGCGCGGCTCTGGCTGATGAGCAACCCCAGGCCCGCGCCGCTGGATCAGGCAGCCCTGGATGAGCTGCGAGAGACCTTCGGCGCGCACTGGTAGGTAGCGCGCCGCTGCAACTCGAAACTGTAAACCGACATTGCAAGCACTGCCCGGGAGCCGTCGTCAGGCTCTCGACGGCCCCGGCTTGCCTTTAAAAAACAATAACAACAGGACATCCCCGCATGACGTTCCCTGACTGCAGCTGTTTTGGCTTCACCGGCGCTTCTTTCTCTTATGAGGGAGGGCCCGCGCAATGAGCCCGCTTATCCTGATGTTGACGGCCGGCGCGGGCATTGCGCTGCTGCTGTTTTTGGTGCTCAAGTACAAGTTCCAGCCCTTTGTCGCGCTGATGCTGGTGAGCATCCTGGTGGCGCTGGTGGCCGGGGTGAAACCGGCCGACCTGGTGGCGACCATCGAAGGCGGCATGGGCAAGACCCTCGGCCATATCGCGATCATCATCGCCCTCGGCGCCATGATCGGGCGGATCATCGAGCTGTCCGGCGGCGCCGAGGCCCTGGCCAAGACCCTGATCGAGCGTTTCGGCAACCGCCGCACGCCGCTGGCGCTGACCATCGCCGGGTTCATCATCGGCGTACCGGTGTTCTTCGAAGTCGGGGTGATCATCCTTATGCCGCTGGCCTATGGCGTGGCCCGCCGGGCGCGCAAGCCGCTGCTGGTGTTCGCCTTGCCGATGTGCGCGGCGCTGCTCACCGTGCATGCGTTCCTGCCGCCCCATCCGGGCGCTGTGGCCGCGGCCAGCCAGCTGGGCGCCGACCTGGGCCGGGTGCTGATGTTCGGCCTGCCGATCACCGCTTTCCTGTGCTACGTCGGCTACCGCGTGGCTGGGCGCATGACCCGGCGCTTCTACCCGATGACCGACGACATCCGCGCCGAAGTCTACGGCCCTCACGTGACCAACGAGGACCTGCTGGCCTGGACCAACGGCAATGCCAAGGACCCGCAACAGGCCGCGGTGGCGGCGTCCCACATGGGTCTGGAAGAGTCCACCAGCGCCATAGTCGCCAAGCTACCACCGGCGCCCGCGCCCGGTTTCGCCCTGATCGTCAGCCTGATCCTGTTGCCGATCGTGCTGATCCTGCTGGGCACCCTGGCCACTTCGCTGCTGCCGGCCGAGTCGGCCCTGCGCGGTGTCATGACCGTACTCGGCGCGCCGCTGGTGGCGCTGCTGATCGATACCTTGCTGTGCGCCTGGCTGCTGGGTTCGCGCCGTGGCTGGAGCCGCAATCAGGTGTCGGACGTGATCGGCTCGGCCTTGCCGGGCGTGGCCATGGTGATCCTGATCGCCGGGGCCGGCGGGGTGTTCGGCAAGGTGCTGGTGGACACCGGGATCGGCGCGGTGGTCTCCGACCTGCTGCGCACCACCGGCCTACCGGTGCTGGCCCTGGGCTTTTTGCTGACCATGCTGCTGCGCGCGGTGCAGGGTTCGACCACTGTGGCCCTGGTGACCACCGCCGGGATCATCAGCCCGCTGATCGCCACCCTTGACCTGACCCCCAACCACATGGCGCTGCTGTGCCTGGCCATGGGCGGTGGCGGGCTGGCGATGTCGCATATCAACGACGCCGGCTACTGGATCTTTACCAAGCTCGCCGGGCTCAACGTCGCCGACGGCCTGCGCACCTGGACGGTCATCACTACCTTGCTCGGTACCCTGGGTTTCTGTATTACCTTGCTGATCTGGCCTTTTGTCTGAGCCGTTTTTAGGAGCCAACATGCCTCGTTTTGCTGCCAACCTAAGCATGCTCTACCCGCAACACGGGTTTCTCGAGCGTTTCGCCGCCGCGGCGGCCGACGGTTTCGAAGCGGTGGAATACCTGTTCCCCTACGACTACAGCCCCCAGGAACTCAAGCAGCGCCTGAGCGACAACGGCCTGGTCCAGGCGCTGTTCAACGCACCACCCGGCGACTGGGCGGCGGGCGAGCGGGGCACCGCGACCCTGCCGGGGCGCGAGGCGGAGTTCCGCGCCGGCTTCGAGCGCGCCCTGGAATACGCCGCGGTGCTGGGCAACTCGCGGATTCATGTAATGGCCGGCCTGCTGCCCTCGGAAGAGCTGCGCGAACGCCATCACGCGGTGTACCTGGAGAACCTGGCCTACGCCACCGCCCAGGCGGCCAAGGTCGGGGTCACCGTGCTGCTGGAGCCGATCAACACCCGCGACATGCCGGGCTTCTTCCTCAACCGCCAGGACCAGGCCCAGGCGATCTGCAAGGAAGTCGGCGCGAGCAACCTCAAGGTGCAGTTCGACTGTTACCACTGCCAGATCGTCGAGGGCGACCTGGCGACCAAGCTGCGCCGCGACTTCGCCGGCATCGGCCATATCCAGATCGCCGGCGTGCCGGACCGCCACGAGCCGGACCTGGGCGAGTTGAACTACCCCTACCTGTTCGCGCTGATGGACCAGCTGGGCTACGACGGCTGGGTCGGTTGCGAGTATCGACCGCGCGGCGACACCTCGGCCGGCCTGCAATGGCTACGGGACTGGAAAGCCTTCTGAGGGGGCGGGCAGGGCGGTGGCGCTGGTCAGTGCGTGCCGCCCGCTAGCCGTGATTCTGCGGGAATCTGAACATTTCTGGAGGTGTCGGCCTTCGCTCCCCAGCTGCGGGTACATTGGCTCCCTGTCGCCAGGGCCATCACTGGTGCCATCAATGGGAGCGGGGAGCATGGAAAAGTCGATATTCGTCGATCAGTCGGGCCTGGACGACGCGCCTTGTCGCCCGCACGATCTGCATTGGGAACAGATCCCCACCGTGACCCTGGAGCGCATCGAGCGTGAATACCGCCGTGCCCGGCGTACCACCATTCTTGGTCAGTGGATCAATATCGCCAGCGTGCTGCTGGTGGTGCTGAGCGCCGCCTGCGGTCTCTGGCTGTGGAACCACTTCCGCGCCCAGGGGCTGGACCAGGGCTTTGGCCTGCGCCAGTTGTTCGTGCTGTTGTTCTTTTTCGCCAGCCTGTGCGCGGTGGTGGAGTGGCTGCGGCGCATTCGCCGCACTACCCGGGTGGCCCTCGACGGCTTGAGCGAAGACCTGCGGGATATCGCCTGCGTGCTGTGGTTCAGAAAAAAACACCGCTGAGACGCGCTCGGCTGGCTGTCAGTCCTTGGCCGCCTTGACTTCCGGGTCGGAGGGCAGCAGCAGTTCCACTCCCTGCTTGCGAATCCCGTCCGCCGCGGCCTGGGCCAGGTCGTCGTCGCTGATGATCACGTCGAACTGCTCCAGCCCGGCGATGCGGTACATGCTGAAGGTGCCGTACTTTGAACTGCTGGCCACCAGCACCACCTGGGATGCCGACTGCATCGCCACCTGCTTGACCTCGACCTTCAACGCCGACGGCGTAGTGATGCCGCGGCGCAGGTCCCAGGAGCTGGTGGACATGAAGGCGATATCGGTCACCACCTGACGCAGAGTCGCCACCGCCAGCCCGCCGA
Source organism: Pseudomonas sp. GW821-FHT02B10 (assembly GCF_059421865.1). NCBI lineage: Bacteria > Pseudomonadati > Pseudomonadota > Gammaproteobacteria > Pseudomonadales > Pseudomonadaceae > Pseudomonas > Pseudomonas sp. GW821-FHT02B10. The sequence goes on from NZ_JBWKVU010000010.1 coordinate 235,882, forward strand.
CGCAGGAATGGTTGTCGTGGTCGAGCTGGCCGCCGGTGTGGATCACCGTCACCTGCGGCGCCTCCATCAGCGCCTGGACGATGCCGAAGTCATTGGTCACCACGGTCATGCCCGACAGCGCCTTGATGTACGGCACGATCTCCAGGGTGCTGGTGCCGGCGTCCAGGTACACCGTCATGTCCGCGTGCAGTAAACGCGCCGCCAGCCGGGCCATGGCCTGCTTCTGCGGCAGCTCGACCACCGCCTTGCTCTGGTGGCTCGGCTCGCTGTGCAACTGGCTGGCGATGCGCACCCCACCTGTCACCGAATAGGCCCGGCCTTCCTGCTCCAGCAGGGCAATGTCGCGACGCACCGTCATGTGCGAGCAGTCGAACATCTCCATCAACTGATGCACGCTCAACACCTGGTGCTTGCGCAACTGGCGCAGGATCAGCTCGCGACGCTGCTCGGGAATCATCGGGGCGCCGCTATCGCTGGCGATGTCCTTGGGGTTGGGCATTGAGGCTCCGCAGTGGCTGGGCAGAAGGCAGGTAACTGGCGGACATAGTAGCGAATCCGCGAGGCGTGGACGAGAACCCGTATAGGGCCGCATGGCTCTGCTTCTGTAGGAGCGCAGCTTGCGCGCGAAGAACGATGACGCGATATTCCTGCATTGCGCGTGACGGCTATCGACCGGCAAGCAGTTACCAAGGAGCGGTCATGGACCCCAGACGTTATGAACACCTGACGATCAGCGTCGAGCCCCATGAAATGCGCATGAGCCATTGGGTGTATGCACCCAGGGTGGTGGATGCTCGCGATGGCCGGGTGCTGCTGGACCTGAGTGGCGGGCCGTGGGACCTGGTGTCCTGCTCCCCATCGACGGCGGCGGTGGAGCTGCTGTTGCGCAAGTACCCCGGAGAGCGTGAGGCAATTTGCCTGAGCATTCGCCTGGCCGACAACAGCCTGTGGCTGGAGGGCACTGCGGTTGCCACCGAGAATATCGAGGGGGCGTTGGAGAGGGCGCATGGCTGAGCCGCGCCGTGACTCATGCCGGCGAAGCGTCACCGGGGCCTGACGACCGTTGGTAAGCTGGCGGTTCTTTCTTTTGCCAAATGGCATTAAAGTGAATGCCATCTGTCATCAGGCCGGGAGATGATCATGACCGCCGCCGCCAAGAAAACCGCCACCGTGAAACCTTCGGCCGAGGCTGAGAAGGCCAAGGGCAGTGCGCCCAAGGCCATCGCCAAGGTCGAACCCCGCAAGCCCTCCGCCAGCCGCATCCGCGGCCCCAAGGCCAACCTGCTGCGCGAAGAGGCGGCGGTCTATGCGCTGCCTTCGCCCATGGTGCGCGGGCTGCTGCCGGGCACTGACGCCGATGACCCGATGGCGGTGTTCAGGGCCACCCAGCTGGGGTTCTCCCTGGGCGCGGTGATCGAGCTGGTGGAGTCGGTCGAGGCCTTCAAGCGCTACAACGTGCTGGCGAAGATCGTTGGGTTTTCCGAGCGCACCCTGGCGCGGCGCCTGAAGAACCAGGACCAGGCCCTGACCCCCGAACAGAGCGCCCGCGCCTTGCACTACGCGCAAGTGCTGGAAAAGGCCGAGGCGGTGCTGGGCTCCCGGGCGCTGGCCGAAGACTGGATGACCCAGCCGGCGCTGGGCCTGGATGGCGAAGTCCCCATCGACCTGCTGGCCAACCCGGTGGGCTATGAACTGGTGACGGACTTTCTGCACCGGCTCGAGTTCGGGGTCTACTGATGCTCACCGACCCCCTGGCCTCGGCCCTGCATTTCTGGCGCCTCGACCAGGCCCGGCATGCCTCGACCTGGAACAGCGGCATTGGCGCCGAAGGCAGCGGCGGGCGCTGGAACCCCAAGGGGGTGCAAGTGGTGTACGCCAGCCTGGACGCCTCGACCGCCATCCTGGAAGTGGCGGTGCACAAGGGCTTCAAGGCCCTCGACTGCCTGCCCCACACCCTGACCGCGGCCCGGGTGCTGGACCCGTCGCGGGTCCACACCGTCCGCCCCGAAGACATCCCCAACCCCAACTGGCTGATCCCCGGCACCCCCAGCCACAGCCAACAAGCCTTCGGCGCCAGCCTGCTGGAGCAGCACGCCTTCGTGCTGATCCCCTCCAGCGTGTCGCGCCATAGCTGGAACCTGCTGATCAACCCCTTGCTGGCCACGGGGTTGTATGAGCTGGTGTTGCAGGAGCGCTTTGCGCTGGATGGGCGGTTGAGTCCGCCGGAGCATGTCGTGTAGCGCAGCAGTGCGAGCAATTTCAGAATCTTCCTACACCCCGGCTGTCGCCACTTAGCGTAACGTTCCGTTGCCAACTGCAACCAAACTTGCCCCCATCCTGATGGGGGCTTTTTTATGGACGATGTGGAAGTGGACACGGATGAGCGGCTATGTACCCAACGCCCCGAAGGGCTATCGCAATAGAGGCGTGGAGCCTGTCGATATCGGTGAACAGCGTTGGGCCGAATACAAAGACCTGCCAGCTAAACCAGAGGCAAAACCTGGTTCTGTTGGCTGTGTCTTCGCCAAGTCCTGCACCTTGCCCAATGGGGTGATAAACCACAGCAACCCCGGTGGTTTTGTGCCCGTCGAGTCGTTGAAACAGTACGGCACCTTTGCGGTATTGAGCACCGGCTCGCCGATAGCCGCAGGCGCTGCTCCACTGCAATGGATTGGTGGTTCAGCGAGTGCTTCAGCCCTCGCAGCCCGACTGGGAGGCAGCCTGGCCTTGGCGGGCTCCACGGCTGTGGGCTTCGCCGCGTTATTGCTGCCTGACGATACGTCGGCCGACAGCGCCTTCTATACCTCCGAGCAATACGCGCAGTTGAGCCAAGGGAACACCCGTGTACGGGTCAACGTAAAACACCTGCCGGATGGCTCTGTGAGCGTGTATGGGTTCTATACCGGGACCAAGGCAGAGTGGCAGCAGGTGCCTGTCATCGAAGCGAAAGTGCGGGGCGACCAACTGGTAGCGGACATTGGGAATGGACTAGAGGTCATATGGACCCCGGCAGCTGACCCAAAGGCTGTGCTAGGAATCCCTGCCTTGGAAGGTGTTTCGTTGAAGCCTGGGGTATGGGTGTACCCGCCGACCGAACAGGCCGATAAGATACTGGTCAACCCGGAACATCCGCCTGACTACCGGGATGCGATTATCTGGTTTCCTGACAAGCCCCAGATTGCTCCGATCTACCTATCGATAAGCGCCAAGGGCGGCGGAGACCTTAAGTACCACAAACCTCCAAAAGAACTTGCTGCTTTTCCAGACGCTAAACCAGCAAAGGATAAAAAACCTGTCCAAGGAGGCGGCGGCATGCGACGACGCTGGAAGGATCGTAAAGGCCGTATTTACGAATGGGACAGCCAGCACGGAAGAGTTGAAATTTTCAACTCGCAAGGAACCATACATTTTGGTGAGTTCGACCCTGAAACAGGCGAGCAAACCAAACCTGCCAAAGCCGGTAGAACAACCCCAAAATAGAGAGGCTATCAGCATGTTTTTATGGATTAGCGGTTTTTTGCCAGGCGATAACGAAGACGACTCACTGAAGTACGAGCTCAATGTACCTCACGAGTTTGAACGAAAAGTCCTGGATACTCTTGGATGGACAGACTTGGAAAACAGCCCCGAGGGCGATTGGCTGCTTAACACGATGCAGGTACAGCAGATTGCAAAGATTATTGGCAAATCTCTTCCAGCAGACTTGGATTTGTTCATCGGCGTAACTGCGTAGAGCGGGTGAATCATGTCTGGACGAACAGCAGAAAAATAGGAGTGCTTTATATATCTGTGTATCACCGGCTTTTTGCCAGACAGTTTCAGCGACACCTCATTGAAATACGAGCTGGACGTAGCGCCTGAATTCGAATAGCAGATCGTAGCTCTGCTGGGCCATAAAAGCCTCAACGCAATGGCAAGCGGGGAGTGGTTGTTGACGGTGGAGCAGGCTCGGCAGATCGCTGTTTTGATCAAAGAACCCATTCCTGATGATCTGGATATTTTTATTGGGGTTGAAGCGTCCCTGTTGGGTCGATAGTTCAGGAAACATCGATGAGTGGGGCACTCGGTACGGTGCGGGTGAGGATGACAAAAAGGCAGGGAGTTCGACTCTGCAGCGACGGAATGAACGAGGCCAGCAGACCCTTATGTTTTTATGTATCGCAGGCTTTTTCCCCGATGGTCACGAAAATGAATTTGTGCAATTTGAACTGGACGTAGCACCGGAATTCAATCAGACCGTGCTTGATCTGGTCGGCTGGGGCTCCCTCGAAGAGGGCGTGAGACATGGCGTTATGGAGTTAACCTCAGCACAAGTCAGGCAGATTGAGAATGTGCTTGGAAAACCCATACCGAGTGATCTGGATATCTGTATTAGCGTTTTTGCCTAGAAATTGGGATGCGGCCTATGCACCTGTACCTCACCGGCTTTTTACCCGATGGCTTTGATGGCACGTCATTAAAATATGAGCTGGGCGTCGCTCCAGAATTTGAACAGAAGGTCATGGACATCTTGGGCTGGGAAAGCCTAGCCGCTGAGGCTGATGGTGAGTTGCCACTGACCAAGGAGCAGGTCAGTCAGATAACCGTAGCCATCAAGGAGTCCTTACCCGATCACCTCGATTTATTTATTGGTGTCGTCGCGTAGCGCCATTGTTGGGGCGATAGCTCAGGAACGTTTATGAGTAGGACGCTCTGCGCAGGGAAGAACCACACTCAAATGAAGAGGCGTTTTATGTACTTGCGCATCACAGGCTTTCTACCTGACGAAGCTAACGACGACTCATTGCAGTACAAGCTGAAAGTCTCATCTGAGTTTGAACAGGCCGTAATGGAAATATTGGGTTGGCAGAGCTTGGCGGCCGAAGCCGATGGCGAGTTGCCGCTCACCAAGGAGCAGGTCAGACAGATAGCCGCAGCCATCAAAGAATCCTTACCCGATCACCTCGATTTGTTTATTGGTGTGGTGGCTTAGCTCCACCCATCATCCGTGATCCCTGTCGACCCATTGAAGGGCGAAATCAGGAAGTTCTGATCGTTCTTCTCGTCCCCTACGATTAGCAAAGGTTTTTAGTACGGAGGTTTGGGAAAGCTCTGATATTTACGACTTTTCTGCATTGATAGGGTCGGTGCCTGAATTTTTCAGACACTCAGGATGTACTCATGGCCTATGTCATCAGGGAAGGAGACCCGACCACGACCGGTGGAAAGGTTATCGCAGGTTCGTCAACGACCATCGTTGAGTACCGCAAAGTTGCACGCATTACCGACCCGGTGTGGTGCCCGGTGTGCCAGTCGGTGGGGTATATCGCGGAGGGCCATGACACATGGCTGGATAACCAACAGGCTATCGCGGTAGAAGGGTGCGCCGTTCAGTGTGGCTGCCCTGTAGGTTCTAACCGTCTTGTCGCCACTCAATATTCTGTCCTCTCGGATAATCAGCCAGCGGTCCCTGTTCCCGCCGCCTTGGTGCCGCAAGTTGTGGCGAATACCCAGCAATGGGCCGAAGCGATCAGGCGGGGCTATCCGCAAAACGAATTCGCCGATTCGCTGCCGCGTGATCAGGTGAAGGGGCTGGAGCCCATAAGCGAAACGGCTCTGTCAGAGCCCGCTCAGTTGTTGCAACAAAGCGTAGAGCCGGGCTTCTATATCGTTCAGTCCCCGATGAGCCGTGCAGCCCTCGAAGTGGTGCTTTTCGGTCGGCCCGACGCGGCCCTCCTGGAGAAGTTTCGTCGGCTCAACCCCCAACTGACGGACACCGCCAAACCCGGCCAGATGGTGGTCCTCAGCCATCCTGAAAACCAACAGTGCAGCCGTGAAGAAGCACTGCTGATGGACGCAGCGCAAAAGGTCAGCGCCGCGCTGGACACCCTCACGGCCGAGGAGGCGGCCTTTATGGTCCAGTACCGGCAGCAGATCGAGTCCGTGCTGTCTTATGGCTCAACCAACCTTGGGGTCGCGACCGCTGCCGCGGGCAACCATCTGGACGGCATTAAAAGAACCTTGCAGGCTATCGAATCCCTCCACCAAACCTACTTCCTGCGGGATGGGCATCTACGCAGCGTCCAGTTCTTCGCCGAACGGCGGACGCTGCTCGCCCGGCTGGACGCAAACCTCACCGCCATCACGAAAATGAGCATCGCCTTTCCCGACCACCCGGACCTGAAAACCGCCCTGGGGATTTCCAGCCGCAGCCTGGTCCATCATTGGACCAAAGCGGGAGCAGTGGGGCAGATACCGGGGTATGCAACGCATATCGAGGGCGTGTCGAAGGCTTCCACGGTGCTCAAGTATGGGGGGTGGATTGGGACGGCTTTGGGCGGTGGCGCGTCTTATGTGAAGGTTCAGGATGTTTGTTCTGCGGGGAATAAAGAGGCTTGCGAGAAGGTGAAGTTTACTGAGGTGGGGAGTTTTGTTGGTGGGGTGTTCGGAGGGGCAATTGCCAGCCCGGTTTTAACCCAGGCTATGACTTCCATCTGTGCTGCAGTTGCTGTTCCTACAGGGGGGATGGGCGGTGTTGTCTGTGGCTTGGTGGTGGTTGGAGCGGGGAGCTATTTGGCAGGGAAGGGCGGAGGGGCCTTTGGAGAGCTCCTCGGAGAAAATATTTATGAGGTCGGGCAATGAGTAAGTTAAGTACGGCGGAGTACGTGCTTACCTTTTTGGGTGTGGCCACGTTTTTGGGCGGGGGAATTACTGCTGGGGTGTATTTCTATCTGAGCTGCACCCGAATGGATGAAATTTTGGGGTATGTAAAAAACTGCAAGGTAGTAAATAATCAAAGGTATTATCTTTATATGGGCGCTTGGGGGCGCTTTTTAATGATAGGGATGATTTCGGGTGCCTTGGCATACTCTAGCTATCAAATTAGAAAAGGACTGATGGATGCTGGCGATGTAGCTAATTTTCCTGAGCCGCTCAAGCGGAGACTGATTGTAATGTTTAACATGCAGTTAGTATTCCTGGTCTGTCTAATAGTTGAGTTTGTTGTTCTGAAGTTGATCAGACCGTGATAAGTGGCGTTATGAGGTTTTCAATTGGGCCTGCTTAACCTGGCGGCAGTTGTGCTTGCATTCACATTTGCCGGAATACTTGTTGGTGCCTTTGCCCTGATGGGTGTTTTTCTGTATGTCGGGTATTCACGTATGGAGGAAATGCTGGGCCATCTTGAGAATTGCCAAGCAATACAGCAAAGAAGGTTTCTTATGCACGTCGGGCCGTGGGGGACAGTCATGCTCACGGCGTCGATTGCGGGAATCATGACATTTCCCGGAATCTATCTTCGTCACGGCGGAGTCAGTCAGGCGGACTTGGACGCTTTTCCATCGCCCCTGAAGCGCAAGCTGGTCCTGTTGCATATCGTGAATATTGCGTTGGCCGTGGGTGGTTTTTTGGTCGGCGGAGCAATGGTTGTGTGTTGGAACTATGTAAAAAAAGGCGGACTTTAAGGCCCCGAGGTTCGGACATAAACTGCCACGCCTTTGTCGTTGCCCCGTATCGAGCCCAGAGCTAGCCTTTGATCGTCGCTGCAAACGCAGTGATCGGGCTTGGTAACCCGTTTTGATACAGGCGCAACGATATGGAGTTCAATCATGTGCGCCGACAAGTCGTCCGCAGATCGCGGCTTTTCTAATCTCCTTTTCCTGCTCAATTACGTCTGCTTCCCAAGAGCAAATGGCGGTGCACTATGAGCACCTCCACCCCTGTCAAAACCCTCGGCTTCGTCACCTTCGGTCTTTGCGGCGACGGCGAGCAAACCCTGTTTCGCGTCAACGCTGACGTGCCTCTGCACCAAGCCCTGGAGCATGCTTCGACCCTGCTGTACTACGCCAAGAAACTCGCCCTGGATGCCGCCATGGAAGAGCAGGGCGAACGTTACGCCTGGGCCGCGCACTTTCTGGCGGAGATGGGCAAGGCGGTGATCGATGATGTGGGGTTGGGGCTGAGGGAAGAGGAGGTGTTGCAGGCTTAACAGGTAGGGGGATGTTGGGCAGGGCGTCGTTTCTGGGGGGCAGGGAAGCGGCGTCGATTTCCCAAAGTCTGGTTCGACTATCTTTCAGGGAATGAAGCCGATGGATCGCAATGATCGTCGGCGTTCCCTTCGGCCGGGCTATCCAGGAGCTGTTCTCGCAGCCGTTCGATTTGCTGCTGGGGCGTCGTATCGGTCGGGAGCTGCCCGGGGACGTAGCGATGACAAAGAGCAACTATGCTAGGTCTGATGCCGAAATTGATTGAGCAGATCGGGCTTTGCGTCCTTACGTCGTGTAAAAGCAATGGGAATGGGATCGATCCGCTTGGGTTGAATTGACCGTCGCTGCCTCTCAAGGTCGGTCTGTTGGAGGTCTGAAGTTGCGAATCGCTTTTCTGGTGAACCGAGACGTGGAGAGCAACCTCACTCTCAACTTCCTGTTGCCCGAGATTCACGAGAGCACAGTGGGGATCTTCCTCTCGGAGAAAGTGGGAACGGGCAGCAAGGTACCCCGCATGCTCGGACAACTCGCATTGATCGAGCAGGACTTCTTCAATGCCTTGGCTCCGGGGTTGATCGGATCGAGCGACCAGGTCGGCAGCGGGCATCGATTCGGTTTTGCAGAACTGCAGCAACGCTTTGGGGTGCCTGTGCGGGTATTGCCCAGCTTGCGGGAACCGCAGGGCCTGCAAATGCTGCGGGAGGCGGGAGCAGATCTGTTTGTCTCAATCCGCTTTGGTCAAATCCTCTCCAATGACGCGTTGGTCATTCCGTCACGCGGCGTCCTCAACCTTCACTCTGGCCTCTTGCCTCACTATCGAGGCGTTCTCGCGACGTTCCGGGCGCTGCTCAATGGTGACCCGGAGATCGGCTGTACGCTCCATTGGATAGACAGTCCCGGCATTGATGTGGGTCGCATCATTGAGACGGCGCGGGTGGCGGTCGAAAAGGAGCGCTCCTTGCTGTGGCACATCCTTGCACTTTATCAACCAGGCGCGGGCCTCATCCTGGACGCAATCAGACGCCTGGAGCGCGGCGAGTCCATGACGGGGGCGCCTCAGGATCCATCGGCAGGGGCCTACTACTCCTTTCCCAGCGAAGATGACCTGATGCGCTTCACCACACTGGGGTGGCGGCTCTTCGATCGCGAGGACGTCTGGGATCTTTTCGAGTCGTACGGCTTTCCGTTGCGCACGCGCACGCTTTGAGCGTTGAACGAAGGAAGAGGTTCACCGGGCTGGCGAGGCATTGATCTGGCGTTTTTCCAGCGTTGAATCTGACCGTCTCGCGTGAGCGGCTGCATGGCTGTGTTTCCAGTTGCGACCCTGGCCGGATAGGCCGACTCCTCGATACCCCGCGCAGAGCGCAGCCCGTCCTGAGTGACCGCACTCCAGATATTTCCAAGACGACGGGGTTAGACATAAACTGCCACGCCTTTGTCGTTGCCCTGTATAGAGCCCGAGACTAGCCTTTTGATCGTCGCTGCAAACGCAGTGATCGGGTTTGGTCGCCCGACTTTGATACAGGCGCAACGATATGGAGTTCAATCATGCGCGCTGGCAAAACACTTGCAGATCGCTGTTTTTCTAATCTCCTTTCCCTGCCCAATTACTCCCGCTTTCCAAGAGCAAAGGGAGGTGGGCTATGAGCATCTCGACCTCTGTCAAAACCCTCGGCTTCGTCACCTTCGGCCCTTGCGGCGATGCCGATCAAACCCTGTTTCGCGTCAACGCCGACGTGCCTCTGCACCAAGCCCTGGAGCACGCGTCGATCCTGCTGTACTACGCCAAGAAGCTCGCCCTCGATGCCGCCATGGAAGAGCAGGGCGAACGTTACGCCTGGGCCGCGCACTTTCTGGCGGAGATGGGCAAGGCGGTGATCGATGATGTGGGATTGGGCTTGAGGGAAGAGGAGGTGCTGAAGGTTTAGTGGAGGGATGATGTTGCAGAGCGCCGTTTCTGGGTGGCAGGGAAGCGGCGTTTTTTAGGGTGGTTACCCCGCATCGCACTGTCGATTTCCCAGAGTCTGGTTCGACTATCTTTCAGGGAACGAAGCCGATGGGTCGCAATGAGCGTCGGCGCCCCCTACCTGAGCACTTTTACGCGGACGAACCAGGAGAAGACCATGCGCAAGCTAATCGTTGCCGCTTTCATGAGCCTGGATGGCGTTATCCAGGCGCCCGGCGGGCCTGAAGAAGATACCAGCGGCGAATTCCGCTTCGGCGGCTGGATAGTGCCCTACGCCGACGAAGCCTTCGGCCAGGCCATGCAGGAGCTGTTCTCGCAGCCGTTCGACTTGCTGCTGGGGCGGCGCACCTACGACATATTTGCCGGGTATTGGCCGCACATACAGGCCGGCTCAAACAACAGCGCCATCGCCGACCTGTTCAACCGCGTGCCCAAGCATGTGGCCACCCATAGTCCCGAGACGCTTGATTGGCACAACAGCCATGCGCTGCAAGGAAACCTTGCCGACGCCATACATACCCTCAAGCAGCAGGACGGTGCCCACTTGTTGACCCAGGGCAGTGGCGAACTGGTGCGCCAACTGCTTACGGCCGGATTGGTGGATGAGTTGCGGCTGATGATCTTTCCTATCGTATTGGGACGCGGCAAGCGGTTGTTTGATGATCATGCACAAGCGTCGGCCTTCACGTTGGTGAAGTCGACCAGTACGACTGGCGGGGTGCTGATTACCCGTTACGTTCATAGTGGCGAGGTACGTACAGGAACGTTTGAAGAATAGAAAGCCAGTGCTTTAGCCGACAGTTACTTCCGGTACCTGGGGGAGTAGAGGTTCCTAGGTGTTCGTTTAGGGGGAAGCGATCGGTTGTAAGTGATTGCTAACGGCCAAAAGCAGCCTGTGGACAAACTAGTGGCAAATCGGTAGCGTCGACCTGCTGTGCTGAATCTCTACTGCCCACAGATATTCTTTTGAGAAGCAAGAATGAGCAAGCCAGGTGATGACCTTGAAAAGATTGTAGAGATAATTGAGCGCTCTATCTCACCTACAGCACGAATAGAACAAAACGTATTTCTTCCGGTGTTGACTTCAACACAAGGCCACACTGCTCAGTGTGACATTGTGATAAGAAATGGATCGCCTCCCAGAGAGACACTTACAATTGTCGAAGTACAAGATCGCAACTCTAAAGTCGACATTAATACCTTCCGTGGCTGGCTAGGAAAAATTGAAGATGTTGGAGCCCAACATCTTATATGTGTTTCTAGGAAGGACTTTGCTTCCAGTATCAAGGAGAAAGCTGGACAATCCGGCTCAAAAATATTTCTTGTCACATTAAAGGATCTGTCACCGGAAAAAATCCCCTTGGATTTTATAAAATTCATCTTTCAGTATCAACATATAAGCATCAAGCACATTCGAAGTATGAGGTCATATGTTGGGCCAGGCCAAATTGCAAAGCTAGGGCTAAAATCACTACAATATGAGCTTGGAGACAAAATATGGTCTCTTGATAAAATAAACATGATTTCATTATTGGAGATATGCAGGGCTTCAATTAAAAACAACCAGAACTTACTTATTAGCCAGTCGACCATCAAACATGGTGTGGGAAATGTATCGTTTAGCATTGTCGGCGAAGATACTATTTACTGTTATCACAATGATGATTTTGTACGTATCGGTCTGGATTGCGAGTTTGAATGGGAATCCGAGCACACCGAAATCCCAATGTCTGTCGCCTCCTACGAGCAAGATCAGCATGGCGCATTGGCGTGGCTTTTTGAGGTGGCGCATAACAGTGAAAGCGGCCCGATCTCAATCAAGCTCCCTGTCATTAAGCTAGATAACGGTAACTATGAAATCCTCGACAGCATCATAAATTCTCAATTTGAATACACCTTCGAAATAATACCGAAATCCAGCAATTAGCAAGCATTCATAACAAGCGGTTCAAGTCGTTCGATACACTCACTCGGAACGGACTAAAGCCCGCTCCCTCTACCTAACTGTTATGTATCTTAAAACATGAAAAATCTTGAAAATCTCCTTGAACGAATTGATCGAATTACAGCACCTGTACGGCAGATAACTAAGCACCTAAACATGGCCATGCCTCCGTATATTCAAAGGCACAACGAGGTCATGCGATCCGCCGTCAAACACATCTCCACGGCTTACCAACCATTATTTGAGCAAGTTAATACCACTTTCGCAAAAGTGGTAGAAGCCGCGCAGCTCTGGCAAGAGGCAAGGAAAGAAGATGTAACAGTGATGGCAGATAACGGCTGGTATCCAAACTGGTTTACTTTCTTCTACGCACCCGAAACAGAACCAAGCTCAATCGATGAGCTAATGAGTATGCACTTAAATAAAAACTGGGAAGACATAACACAAAAAATACTGGAGCTCTGCCAAAATCGCACGCACATATTAGAAACCGCTTTTGATCTGCATAAGTCGGGAAACTACATAGCTTCTATACCGCTATTTCTTGCTCAGGCCGACGGAATTTGCTGCGAGTCACTGAAAAGCTTTCTATTTGCCAAGAATGAAACAGAGGAGAGAATAAAAGATCTAATCGATAACGGGCAGATCGAAATAAACATGCTCACAAATATATTTCTTGAGCCATTCAAGCTAAAAAATCACCACAACGCAGGAATATCGAAGACCACCGCCCAAGCTAAAAACAAAGCCCCAAATAGAAATGGCATACTTCATGGTCACCGAAAACACTTGGACTACGGCACAGAAATAAATTCGCTGAAATGTTTTTCTTTATTAAGTTTTATTACATATTCAACCAAAGAGATCATAAGGAGCACATAATAAGCGCTTCAAGTCGTTCACTTTGCTCATTGGGGGCGCGCTAGAGCCGGTCAGCACAAATGTTATGAATGCCTGCAAAGGGTCGGTTTCAGCCGGTCGTGGAAGGCAGAAATCGGTTGTGGATTCAACCGGTCGATGCAACACAACTAAATTCTGTGTAAGCAGAAGGAGTGTTGCAGATGAAGCAGAGACCTCGGATCTATTACACCGAAAGCCAGAAAAAACTGATGTGGGATCACTGGCAGAAAGGCGACTCTCTCCAGCACATAGCCCAACTATTTGATCGAAACCATTCATCGATACAGCGCATCTTGGCGGAAACAGGCGGTATCAGACCCGCTGTACGCCGCAGGTCCAGATTGGCGCTGACGTTGGCTGAGCGCGAAGAGATTTCGCGTGCAGTGGTGGCAGGTAACTCGATCCGTTCCATGGCCGCGCTGCTAGGGCGAGCAGCCTCTACGATCAGTCGTGAGATCAAACGCAACGGTGGCCAAGGATGCTACCGGGCTAATCAAGCTGATCAGGCTGCCTGGGATCGTGCGCATCGACCTAAGGTCTGCAAACTTGTTGAGAACCGAACGGTGGCGCAAATTGTTGCAGACAAGCTTCAATTGCAGTGGTCACCGGAACAAATTGCCGGTTGGTTGAAGCGTACCTACCCGGACGATACGAGCTATCAGGTGTCACACGAGACGATCTATCGCACACTCTTCATACAGGCTCGCGGGGCTCTGAAGAAAGAGTTGCTTGAGCATTTACGGCGCACGCGGGCCATGCGTCGCTCGCGCCATCACACGCAGAAGAAAGAAAATCACGGTCGAATCACTGACGCGGTATCGATCCGCGAACGCCCGGCCGCGGCTAAGGATCGGGCGGTGCCAGGTCACTGGGAAGGCGACCTGCTGTGCGGTAGCAGGAACAGCCAAATTGCCACTCTTGTTGAGCGTCATACCCGCTACGTAATGCTGGTGAAATTGGACGGTAAGGATAGCGAGACGGTCATCAGCGCCCTGATCGAAAGCGCCCGCAACTTACCCCAAGAACTCTACAAATCGCTGACGTGGGATCGCGGAAAAGAGATGGCTGACCATAAGCGCTTTACGGTGGCTACCGACATCAAGGTCTACTTCTGCGATCCTCATCGTCCTTGGCAACGGGGATCGAATGAGAACACCAACGGGTTGTTAAGGCAGTACTTCCCGAAAGGAACCGACCTTGCGGATCACTCGCAAGCCACGCTCAATGAAGTCGCAAGGCAGCTAAATAGCCGCCCTCGGAAAACACTAGACTACGAAACACCCGCTGAACGATTTAGCCAATCTGTTGCGTCGACCGGTTGAATCCACAGTCAAAAGCCGTCATTGCCCACCTAATACTATATACAACTAGATCCGCAACGGCGGCTGTAGCGGTTCGAATATGCCACTTACTACTGCCTCGATCTTAGGCGCTTCATTTTTCAACGCTTAGCTGGGGGGTGAATGCTCGGTATATTACGCACTCGACCTTTGCCCCATACAAAGCATTTAGCCGGGTCTGTTTGTCCTGCTGAACATCCAGTGCAGTTGTTATGTGGGTTCGAAAGCGCTCAACAATGTCGTTTCGCTGACTTGCCTGACCGCGGCCATTCAAACCAAGGGATTCATAGTTCTTCCCAGCAAATCCGGCTGCCCCGCCAAAGCCACTAAATGCCCCTATCCAGCCAGCATTTGCTGAGGCATTTGCTGCGGTCAGGCCGGGGGCGACTACTGATCCAGCTAGGAGTCCACCCATAGACAGCCAAAATGCCTTTCTTGCGCCGTCCGTAGAGTCGGCTTCCATCCCGGAGAGAATAGGAGAACAAAACTCTAGGGCTTGGTTCAGCTTTTCCTCGAACAGTCGACGGAACTCGTCGTTATCTAATGGTGCTGGTTCACCGCCTTCAGCTTTGACCGCGTCTACAAGGAGAACTGGCTTCTCGGGGGGGGACGTGCAGGCAGCAAGAGAGGAAACGAAAACAAGTACATATAGTCGGCTAGGAGTCATCGCAACGTCCCTGAATTTTGGGCAATGCTTTGGGTTTAGCAAAGTATTGGCAAATTGCTAGCACATATCGCTCTGTGCAGATGGCACTGACGCTTTTGCGTGGTGATCAGTTACCTGTAACTTTAAAACGGTGCACAAAGTTGGCTGAGCCGTCCCTAACGCAGGAACCGATTAGGGCCCTGCGTTAGGGAACTTGTCTTCCCCTAGCACGCCGAACCAATGGATGGCACCAACCGACGTTGCTTTCCAGCCTGCGGCTCGAATGGCCTGGTAGTCCCTGTTAAAACGGGCGCAGTTCGTTTCTGATGCCGAGCCACTGTACAAGGCCTGGCCGGCAGGATAGACACGCCCTCCGTTGCACAGATTGATCAGCCCTCCGCCTTCGATGTTGTCCCTGTGGTAGGCGCGGGCTTCCACTTGGCACGCGATAGTTAATAGGAAAACGATCGTCGATAAAGTGCGTCCCAGTCGTGTGCTCATGAATTCTCCATGGAATGTGTCGTAGTCCATAGGAATAGTCGGCATTGCCCTCCATGGCAAATCACCCTGTGGCAGTCCCGCAGTTATGATTTTTCCGGAGTTCAAGATGCCCATTGCATGTCAGGAGAGTGGCCGAGGATGAAGATAGCTGCGCTAGTAATTGAGACTGGCTAGGATGGCTCGTACTCCCATAATCGATTTTGCGTGCGCCACGCACACTATCTCCTCATCACTATCACCTCCGCCTGTGTCCCATCTAGCCTGTGTGCGACCAGAGCGCGCTTACTGCGGGCCTACCACCTGGCTGGGGAATAGTGCCCAGCAGAACAGTAATTTTCTGACTATGATCCTGAAGTGACCATTGGCCTTATAGAGCGCGCTCCTGATATACCTACAGAGAGGTATCCAAAATGCACCTGCTACACGCCACTGCATTGAGTCTGCTCACCAGTGCTGCAAGTGCTGCAGACCTACCTGATGTGCTCTCTGGCCGGGGGATCTGGTGGGACAATGCATCTGAGCTCGCCATGCTGTCGCGCTTAGATGACGCATCTATTAGGCGCGTCCATATCATGCTCACTCATGCGCCGGCGGCTGGGACCTGCGCGAATCCCGCAAAAGCCGAGGTAATAGGTGACGTTAAGTCTCAGTTGGCCTTGGCGAAGAAACTTTCAGATAGGTCCAAGGTGGTGATTAGCACGGTCTATCTGCCGCCAACCAAGGACGCCGTAAACTCCCTGTTTGATCCCAAGGAAGGACCTGTGAGGGCGATGGCCAAGCAGGGGATCGTTTCCGCGTTTGAACTAGACCTCGAAGGCGGATGGAAAAAACACCCACCTTGCGGGTACAAGTCACATGTGGAAGCCTTCGATGACTTCAAGGCCAGAGCCAACGCCTTAGGCTTTGAAGTGGGTATAACCACACATGCAAGCCACTTGAACGATCCAAAAATTCCTTTGTCCAAGGCCGCCTTTGTCAGCCTTCAGGCCTACAGCAAATGCACCGCGAAAGAGTGCAAGGCCTTTGATGACCGCAAGTATGGGTCTGGGAACCGGCAGAAAGCCTCTTTTGCTCGTTTGAAGGGATATGGCGGGCCAGTAATCCTGGGGTTGGCGGCATACGGCCAGTTGTGGGAGGGAACGAGCCATACGAGGAAGGAGGCCATGACGCTCGCGTTGTCCGCGGTGAAGGCGCTTCAGGTGCAGCACCCTAAGCTGTACGGTTACTCTTACTGGTCGGTAAAGTTCGTCGACGGGGGCAAAGACAACATCCCGAGCGCGTATGACTTCCTACGTGATAACAAAGAGAAGTAGGCCAGTGAGCACCTTTTCTGGACACATTTCTGATTTTTTAACGATGATGTTTGCCAACGGTAAATGTCATTTCTTTGGCAATACAGACGACTTTATTTCGGTCGGGTTCAGAATGTGTCGTCCCGGCTGTTGAAACGATCTGCAATGTCCATAATTGACCGCTTTCCGTCCATCGAGAAAGTCGACTTTGGGTCGTGAACCGTCCTTCTCCAAGGGCAAAAATCGGCCAGAAGCCGACATCGGCAAGCGATCGCTGACGGCCAGTAGCGGCCTCTCGCGAACTCATGCAATGCATCGAATGTAGCTGTTCGTCAATGGCTGCTAACGTCCCTTCGCGGAGATTCGTGGAATGACTGGTGTTAGACAGAAGCCCTCAATAGCCTGCTGACCCCCTTCCGCCCTGATACTAACGACTGCCACTGCCTATAGACCCCTACAGAGGGCCGTCCAGTAGCATGTGGCTATCAGCGCGAATTCGGATAAGCTGACTCCACCTTGAATCGTGGAGGATTTGAATGTGGGTGAGCAGGAGCAAAAGGGAACCCAACCCGTGATGGACGTGGCGACCGTAGATGACTTTGAGCACGTCAATCTTTCTTCCATCCTTACCATGACGAACAGCCTCCACTTCCATACATTGCAGGATGTATTTCAAAGGGCGGCTCAAGCTGCCAAAGAGTTGGGAGATGGCGCTGCCGGACGCGCTTACAGTGTGCTTGCGGTGATTTGCAGTTACCACTTCAAACCCAATAGGACTGACGCGTTCAGTCCTCAAATGATCATGGATGGTCGGAGAACACTGATACCGAGTGACTACATAGGTGAGCAGCAGGACGCCTTAACGCAAGTGGTTGACCATATCGACCATCCATTGCTTCGTGCACGAATCGCAGACAGTTGCTGGTACACGAATAAAAAGCTTCACAGAATGGCAGAGATTGCTTCGACCTCGTACCTCGATGCCGTGAATCTGTTCTTTACTGGAGATCTGCTGTACCAATACGAGTCAGATTTCGAAGTCCCCTCAAAGGTTGTTGATCTTATTGAGCGAGCGTTTGCGATATACGCGTCAATCGGAAAGAGAAAGGCTATTCCGGATTATGCACAAGAGACGTTCGCTAAAGCCTATGAGATTACTAAAGAAAAATTAAATTTAATTTCTTTCTATAGACTTTCCTCCCTAGGTCAGAGCTTCGGCTTGTTTGGCTGGAGAGATGTAGCCAAGGATGCAGAGTCAATGGCTAACGCTACCAAGGACAAACAGTACGCGGAAGCAGTGAAAAAAATTTGGCTACAGGCCGCTTATGCATATTCCAAAATAGGTGAAAAAGAAGCCTCAGCCAAGTGCAAGGTAACCGCTGTTGACCAGACACTAAGGATGAGAGATGCAGTCGACTCAAATATGGCTAAGGCGTCATGGACAAGAGAAGCGATTGGCGAGCTCAGATCTATTGGTGGAATGAATCAGCGAATCAATGAGCTAAAGGTAGAGTTACAGCAATTTGAGGAAGACTCGCTATCGGAACTGGGTGAGTTCAGCATCCCCTTAGACCTAACTGACGCACGACAGGCAACGATTGATGATTTCGAGGGTCTGGAAGTTCACGAAATGCTGTACCAATTTGCATTTGCTTCGAGGCCGCCAGAGAAAATTGCGCTACATAAAAACTGCCTTCAAAAGAAAAATAAATACTTTCTATCTTCAAGCATGGGGAAAAGTTATTCAGACCAGCAAGGAAAGATGATTGCTCAATCTCCATCAGCTGGTTTCGGAGACAAGCCTTCTGAAGAGTGGTTTGATCATGAAGCCCTCATAGAAGTTGGGTTTCACTATCATGTTGAAACCGAAGCCTTCATTAAGCCTTCATGCATTACTATGACCCAGTACGAGTGCATCGACGAGAGACATTTGGAGCCACTCGTTTCACACAGCGCTTTTGTACCACCAGGGCACGAAGCAATTTTTGCACTAGGCTTCGCTCGAATGATTCAAGGAGATATGGTTTCTGCTGTTCATGCTCTTATTCCTCAATTGGAAAATTCTCTCCGATACGTGCTTACTAACCGAGGTGCCAGAACAGCAAAGCTCAATGTTGATCTTACACAGGAAGACCAGTCTCTCAGTCAAATGTACTCGAACCGTAAAGATGAATTAGAGCAGGCATTTGGCAAGGACATAACATACATTTTCCATCTGCTTTTCAACCTAAAAGGCGGGCCTATGCTGAGGCACGAGATGGCTCACGGCAAACTCACTGCAAGTAACTGCTACAGCGCCCCATGTATCTATGCATGCTGGCTAATATTTCACATCACTTGCAGCCCTGTTGTGAAAATTTGGAAAACTCACATTCAGCCGGCAATCCAAGAAGTAGCTCATTAAAAATGACAGGCCCCGGCTACGAAAAAGGGGGCTGATTTATTTCTCAACATGGTTGTAAAACAATATGAGTAATGATGGATTTGCAGAGTTGGCTGCCCAATCAGCAAAGGTCAAAAATGAGAACCTGCAATTACTGCAAGGATTAAGAGTTTTCGAGCAAAAAATTCTGGATTTAGTAGGCGGTCTTGGGGTTGGAGGAAACAGCGAAACCGTCGCGTTTGACCAAATCCTAGATCTTGAAGGCGACCCCATTGGTCATACAGCCTGCTACCTAGCATTCAATAGCCAAGAGCTAATGATTGGTTGGAGGGAAGTGCCTCGTCCAAGCGATGATGATTACTGGCATCTCTGCTCATTGGAGAAAGCGGGCACAGATATGCAGCGGCGTTTAAGTGATCAAAATGTTCTGAATTCACTCGTTGCTGACATTGGGAAAAATCTCGAAAGAGAGTTCAAAAAAACTACGTCAGTGGTCCAGTCGCTTAGCCAGTTTTTGACTATTGAGAAGGCTGAAATTGATTCGGATCTCGATGCCATGTTTAGCCGTAATTCAATGCTGCTGGATTCTTGGTTGAAGGCTCGAAATACGGTGCTCACTGACCCTGAGCAGTCGATAACGTTGAGTTGCTCCCACATTGAGACGGTATTGAAAGGTTGCCTCAAATCGCTACGTGCGACCGAGTACGAGACTCTCCCAATTGAAAAGCTAATTAGAAAGACTTTGGGCATACTGAAAGCTGAAAATACTCTCGACTCCGTGACTGCGGAAATGATCCAGGGCGCGATTACAATCAGTAAATCTATTGGTGAAACTCGAAATTTCAAAAGTTCATCGCACGGAAAAAGCGAAGGGTATATACCGCCTTCAACTGATCTTGCTCAACTCGCAAACCATCTTGCTGGAGTCGTATCTGTCTACGTGATGAAGCAAACGGCCATCGTACAGGCTCGATGATGTGATCGTTTTCCGTCTGTTGCTACTTACATGCAGAAGGGAATCGACTTTGGACCAACCGCACATCTAGGCTGAACGTTCAGTATTGGCCGAAAGCCGCCTGCCATGAGCGGTTCCTTTCGGCCAAAAGCACACACTCAAACCTCTACCAAACTAGTAACGATTCAAAATCAGCTTTAATCCGCCCCCACCTCGAACGTCTGCCCCCCCTTCGTCGACTGAATCACCCATTCCCCACTCACCCGAAACGACTTCGCTGAGGCATAGGTGTCTTCCATAAACTGGAAATAAACAATTTTCCCGTCGATGACTTTGGCAAGAATCGAGAACGGCGAGGTAAAGCGATGGCCCACGCCGACCGAGGTGTAGGTGAAGCTGCCGAAGACCGCGACTTTTTCGCCTTCGCCGAAGATATCGGTGACCGAGAAGTCGTTGATGTCCCAGTAGGTGCCGACGTTGGAGAAGGTGTCGACGTAGATCTGTCGGCCTTTGCGGGTGCCGGCCCAGGGTTCGATCTGTTGCAGTTCGGGGTTGTCGAAGTTCAGCGAGACATAGGTGGCGTCTTCGCTGACCAGTTGGGCGGCGGCGTGTGCGACGCTGTCCTTGGCGGTGTTGGCCAGGAAGGCGCTGACGACGTCGATCGGGGCTTTGGTTTTTTGTGCTTTTTCGATTGCGGCGAGATTGGCCATTTTATTGCCTGCTCAATGAAGTGTTTCAGGGGTGAATTGAAGTTCTTGCTGTGTCGCTTCCTGGAGTCTAGGACGCGGATTTATGGCGCTTGTCGACTCAAGGTTGGTGGGGCAGTTGAAGCAGAGCGCGGATACCCGGGCAGCCAGCAAGCCACCCGGATACCCGGCTCTTGATTTCTACAAACCAAACAATCTTCGCGCATTCCCCCGCCCAATCTTCTCCCTATCGTTCTCACTGATCAGCGCCTGATCAAACCAGTTGCTCGCCGTGGCCATGCTTTCATACGGGTAGTCCGCCGAGAACAGCACACGATCGACGCCGATTTCGCTGATGGCATCCAGCAGGCCCTTGGTGTGGAAGTGGCCGGCGGTGGTCAGGTAGAAGTTGTGGCTGAAGTAGTGGCTGACCGGTTTTTTCGCGTTGCCCAGGCCTTCGCCTTCGCGTTGCATGTGCAGGCGGTGTTCCAGGCGCGGCAGCATCAGCGGCAGGCCTTCGGCGAGGTGGCCGAGGATGAGGGTCAGGTTGGGGAAACGGTCGAACAGGCCACTGAGCATCAGGCGGATCGCGTGGGTCGCGGTTTCATGGGCGAAGCCCCAGGCCGAGCCGACCAGCGATGGGTAACCCTCGTAGATCCGCCGTTGGCTTGGCAGCGGTTCTCGCGGGTGCAGGTAGACCGGCACGTTGAGCGCCGCGACCCGCTCCCAGAATTCCCATACCGGCGGTTCGTCCAGGTACTGCGCGGTATCGGCGTTGCCGATGTTGGTGTAGCCGTTGATCAGTGCCCCCACCATGCCGTAATCCTTTACCGCACGTTCCAGTTCGTCCGCCGCGGCCCTGGGCGATTGCAGGGCCACCGTGGCGAAGGCCTTGAAGCGTTGCGGGTGGCGGGCGACGAACTGCTCGGTGATCTGCTCGTTGGTGCGTTGCGCGAAGGCGATGGCCTGGCGCGGATCGAGCAGCGACTGGGCGCCGGGGGAGGTGAGGGACAGGATGGCGAGGTCGATGCCATTGCGGTCCATATCGGCGATGCGCTGGTCGCTGTCCAGCAGGCGTTTTTCCACATCCGCCATATAGGTCCGGCCATTGCGCGTGGCTTCGCCGGAAGCATCCCACAGGCTGTTGTTCAGCTCGGTGCTGACGTGTTCCTCGAGTACGATTTTGCCTTTCATGCTGATGTAGCCTCTTTAAGGATAAACAGGTACGTAGCGCTTTGACTCAGCCGGGCCTAGGCCTCGGCGGTCGACAGGCTGATGTGCTTGTATTCGATGAAATCGTCGATGGCCGCGACGCCGTTCAGGCGGCCCAGGCCGGACTGGCGATAACCGCCTTCCTCGAATTCGTCGTAGACCTTGGCCCAGTCGTTGATCCACACGGTGCCGGCCTGCACCTTGCGCGCCACGCGCAGCGAGCGCTTGGTGTCGCGGGTCCAGATGGCGGCCGCGAGGCCGTATTCGCTGTCGTTGGCCAGGGCCACGGCTTCGGCTTCCGTATCGAAGACTTGCAGGGTCAGCACCGGGCCGAAGGTTTCCTTCTGCACGATATCCAGCTTCGAGTCGCTGACTTGCAGCAGGGTCGGACGGTAGAAGGCGCCGTTGGCCAGCTCGCCTTCGGTGATGGGGCCGCCGCGCACTATGACCTTGGCGCCGGCGGCGATTGCCGCTTCAACCGTTTGATCGACCCGCTGCACGTTGGCCTTGTCGATCAAGGGGCCCATGTCGCTGCGCGGGTCGGACGCCGGGCCGACCCGCACCGCTTGCAGGCGTGCGGCCAGGCGCTCGCGCAGTTGCTCGGCGATGCCGCGCTGCACCAGCAGTCGTGAGCCGGTCATGCAGAACTGCCCGGCGAACACAGTCAGGGCTTTTTCCAGGACCGGCAGGGCGGCGTCGAGGTCGGCGTCGTCGAACACCAGGTGCGGGGTCTTGCCGCCCAGCTCCAGGCCGAAGCGCTTGAGCGACTGCGCGCCCACCGCGGAAATTGCGCGGCCGGTGGCGGAGGAACCGGTGAAGCTGATGACCGGTACCTGGGGCGAGGTGATCAGGCGGCGCGAGCCTTCGCCGCCGGACTCGGTGAACAGGTTGATCACCCCGCGCGGCAGGGAAGGCGCCTCGGACATGACGCTGGCCAGCAGGGCGTTGGTCTGCGCGGTCTGCGCCGGCATCTTGATCACCACCGTGGTGCCGGCGGCCAGGGCCGGTGCCAGCGAGCGCACCATCAACACCACCGGCGAGTTCCACGGCACGATGATGCCGGCCACGCCCATCGGCTCGCGCAGCACGATGGACAGCACGTCGGGGCGCGGGGTACCGCTGTGGCCGCGTTCGGTGCGGGTCAGGGCCGCGTAGTAGCGCAGCTTGGAGGGCACCATGCTGACTTCGAAGCGGGCTTCGGGCTTGATCTTGCCGTTCTCCAGCGCCAGTTGCTCGATCAGCGCCTCGCTATTGCGCTCGAAGGCGGCGGCCAGCTCGTCGAGGACCCGGGCGCGCAACGCGCTGTCGTCGGTCCAGCCACTGTTGAAGGCGCGCACGGCCGCGGCGATGGCCGCATCGGCCTCGGCGGCGCCGCCATCGGCGTAGTGGCCGATGACCCGGGAGGTGGCCGGGTCGATGGAATCGCGGTGTTCGGTCGAATCAACCCAGGCGCCGTCGATCCAGTGTTGGGCAGCGGTGTTTTGCGTGGTCATGGCAGTGTTCTCCACATTAGCTGTAGCGACGCGCGATGTATTCGGCGGTGGCGATGGTGGTGATGTTGGTGGCGACCGAGATGGCGTCCGGGAAGATCGACGCATCGACTACCCGCAGGCCCTGCACGCCGTGGACCCGGCCTTCCAGGTCGACCACCGCGCCGGGGTCGCCGGCAGGGCCCATGGGGGCGGTGGAGGTGGGGTGGTGGTAGGTGTCGAGGGTGGCCAGCATCGACTGCTCGATCTGCGCGTCGCTGGTGGCCTGGGCGCCCGGATTCAGTTCCGAGTGGATCAGGTCCTTGAGCGGCGCGGTCTGGCCGATCTTGCGCGCCAGCCGCACCCCTTCCAGCAGGCGGGCGCGGTCTTCGGCCTGGGCCAGGAAGTTGAGGTCGATCAGCGGCGCCTGGGCCGGGTCGCGGCTGGCCAGTTTCAGGCTGCCCACCGACAGCGGGCGGGTCAGGGCCACGGCGAGGACAAAACCGACCTGGGTCGGGCTCTGGTCGTGGGGGAACAGGTGGGTGGCGGTGATGTGCAGGTCGAGGTCGCCGTTTTTCGCCGTGGAGCTGTGGGTCCAGAGCTTGGCGCCGATGGCCGGGGACTGCTTGCCGATCAGCTCGGGGCGGGCGGCGTAGGCGTTGTAGTAGAAGGGGTGATCCTTGAGCCGCTGGCCGACGGGCAGGGCGGCGATCAGGGGGATCGACAGCGACGCCAGGTGCTCGCGCGGGCCAATGCCCGAGCGCAGCAGGATCGCCGCGCTGCCGTAGGTGCCGGCCGAGAGTATGACTTCGTTCGCATGGATGACTTCGCCGCTGGCCAGGCGCACGCCGGTGGCGCGGCGGCCCTCGAACAGCACCTTGTCCACCAGCACGTCGCCGCGGATCTGCAGGTTGCCGCGGGCTCGCACGGCGTTGTCGAGGTAGGCGATGCCGGTGTTGACCCGCACGCCGTCGACGATGTTCATCGGGTAGGGACCGACACCCTTGGCGTCGGCGCCGTCGAAGTCGTCAATCATGCGGAAACCGTTGGCGACGGTGGCGTCGACGAAGGCCCGCTGCATGGGGCTGATGTCATTGCGGGTCAGCTGGTGCACCGGCAGGGGGCCGTCGTGACCATGTAGCTGGTTGCTGCCGGTGTTGCGTTTTTCCAGCTTCTTGAACGACGGCAGTAATTCTTCATAGGACCAGCCCGGCAGGTTCCAGTTGACCAGGTCCTGCTTGCGGGCGCGGATCGCCACCGCGCCGTTGACCGCCGAGCTGCCGCCCAACACCTTGCCGCGAATCGCGTGGATCGGGTGGCCGATATAGCCGGGCAAGGTCTGGTAGCCCCAGTCGCTGCCGGCATCGCCGCCGACGCTGTCGCTGCTGGCGATGACTTTCGGGTAGTCGCGGGTGCCGTAGACGTGGCCGGCTTCGAGCAGCAGCACGTTGCGCTCGCGGCGTTCGCTCAGGCGCCGGGCCATGACCGCGCCGGCCGAACCGCCACCGATGATCAGCACGTCCACCGGGTTGCCGGCACTGCCGTCGCGCTTGCCGTTGGCGCCTTGCGGGGCTGCCGCGAAAGCGGGGCCGGCGCCCAGCATGGAACCGATGGCCAGGGTCGCCGAGCCGGCGACTGTCTGGGCCAGCAGTTTGCGGCGCGAAGGATTTTCTGGTTGGTGGTGACTCATCGCTCATCTCCCATAGCAGGCGAATGCCTGTCAGATGGAAGCTGAGGCTAAGGTGCGCTCGGGTTGAGCGACAGCCACTGTAAAGTGAACCGCTGGTTCAGTATTGCTTGACCAGGCGGCGGGCCCTGCGCGCTCAGGCGGTGGCGCCGCCCGGCAGCAGCCCGCGAGCGATCAACGCCGCGTCCCAGGGCGCCGGGCGACCGATTTCCTCGCCGAGAAATTGAATCAGCGCCTGGACCTTGGGCGGGGTTTTCAGGGTCTTGAGGTACACCGCCGAGATCTGCCCGCCGGACGGCGCATAGTCGTCCAGCACCGACACCAGCCTGCCGTCGAGCAGGGCGTCGGCGGCCAGGAAGGTTGGCAGGATCGCCAGTCCCAGGCCGGCCAGCGCGCCTTCGAGCAACTGGTGCCCGGAGTCGGTCCGCATGCGCACGCGGACGCGGAACGAGTGCTGCGCGCCGTCCATGGGCAGGCTCCACATGCCGTTGGGTTCGCGGTTGTAGTAGATCAGCCCGTCGTGCCGCTGCAGGTCGCCGGGGTGCTCGGGAGTGCCCTGGCGCGCCAGGTAGTCGGGGCTGGCGCAGATCAGGTGGCGGTTCTCGGTCAGCGGCCGCGCCACCAGGCAGGAGTCGTGGAGGTTGCCCAGGCGGATGGCGACGTCGAAATGGCCATCCTGCAGGTTGGCCACCCGGTCATGGGCTTCCATGTCGACGCACAGTTGCGGGTATTGCAGGGCGAAGCGCGCCAGCAACGGCGCCAGGTAGCGCGGGGTGAAGGCCATCGGCGCCGCCAGGCGCAGGGTGCCGCCGAGGCTGGCCTGGTGGTCCTGCACCGACTCTTCGGCGCGCGCCAGGTCCAGCAGGATGCGTGTGCAATCGGCGTAGAACAGCTGGCCGGCCTCGGTCAGCTTCAGCGGCCGGCCACGGGTCAGCAATACCACGCCCAGGCGCTTTTCCAGCTGCTGCATGCGTTGGCTGACCAGCGACTTGGTGGTCCCCAGGCGTCGCCCGGCTTCGGAAAAACTGGCCGCCTCGACGACCGCGACGAAGGTGCTCATGTCCGAGAATTTATTCACCGCCACTCCTGTTGCCCTGGGTTGAGGAAGCTGAAAAGAAACACGCAGGTTCGCGTGCTGCTCAGGGGCGCCATGAGAAGCCAAGCGCATCGGACAACGCAAGTGGCGAACCGGCCAGAGATGAAGTTGCCACCCGGAGCGACGGACGGGGGGCTGTTGCCGATGGACAGACGCCCGGGCTACCTGGCGTTGCCGAGGTTTGGCGCGGATCGCACGGTTTTCCATGGGCCGGCCACTTCGCGGCTATTCTCTAATTTCAGGTCGATGGCCTAAAAGATCCATGTCCATGCCGATGGCCTGATGTCCTGCTCGCCCGGGTAAAAACGCTTTTCTCAGCCTTGCTGAGCCGTATCGGGTGTTGCTTCGAGGACGGGCCCCTCCAGTTCGAGGGCGGTTAATGGCGCTTTACGGTGATCAGGGACGATGACAGTGAGGGCATGCATGCAGTGGCGGCCATGGATATGAGCGTCGGGTCAACGACCGGAGAAGAGGCGGCGGACTTTTTCGTGCAGACCCTGGAACAGGCCAACGATGCCGTGGTGATCATCGACGATCGCAACCAGGTGGTGTTCTTCAACGCGGCGGCCGAACGTTTCTGGGGCTGTCCACGGTGCGAGGTGCTGGGCAGCGACGTCAGCACGCTGGTGCCGATCCCCATCCGCTCGCGGAACGACGGCGAGACCGGGGTCAACAAGATCATCGGCACCAGCCGCGATGTCTGCATCACGCGCAAGGATGGCGAAGAGCGCTGGGGCGCGATGGCGATCTCGAAAATCACCCTGCAGGGGCGCATTTTGTATGCCGCCTTTTTCAAGGACGTGACCCAGACGCGGCTGAAGGATATCGAGCAGCGCTTGCTGTCGATGTCGGTCAATGCCAGTAGCTCGGCCACCTGCATCGTCGACGCCGACGGCCGGCTGATCTACATCAACGACGGGCTGATGCGCTTGCTGGGGTATTCCCGCGAGGAGTTGCTGGAGCGCTCGCCGCAGATGTTCTTCGTCACCGATACCCCGGGGCAGGTCCAGGCTGACGAGCTGCAACTGGAGAGCATCCTCAGTGGCCAGCCCCATGAAGCCTGCGGCCTGGTCAGCAAGCGCAACGGCCAGCGGCTGTGGGTGCAGGTCTGCTCGGCGCCGGTGTTCGACGCCGGCGGGCGGATCGGCAACATCGTCATCGTGTTCACCGACATCACCCGTTCCAGGCTGCCCGAAGTACTGCAGGACAAGGTCATCGGCGCCTTGTTGCAAGAGCAGCCCCTGGCACGCGTGTTGACGCTGCTGTGCCAGGAAATCGAGCGCCTGGCGCCGGAGGTCATCGTCTCGATCCTCGGCGTGGACCCGCAGGGGTTGCTGCACCCGTTGGCCAGCCCCAGCCTGCCGCTTGATTACGCCAGGAACATGGAGGGGCTGCCGATCGGGCCCGCCGCCGGTTCCTGCGGCACCGCGGCCTTTCGCGGCGAGCCGGTGCTGGTCACCGATATCGACACCGATCCGCTGTGGACCGATTACCGTTTGCTGGCGCAGCAGGCCGGGGTGCGGGCCTGTTGGTCGATCCCGTTGCGCAACAGCGCCGGCAGGGTGTGCGCGACCTTTGCCCTGTACTTTCGCGAGAGCCGCAAGCCCGATACCACCCATGCCCACCTGATCATGACCGGGACCCACCTGTGCATGCTGGCGCTGGAGCGCGAGGAGGCGCGCCAGTCGATCCGCCACATGGCCTTGTCCGATGCCCTGACCGGCTTGCCCAATCGCAGTTCCCTGCTGGCCGAGGCCAACCGCAGCATTGCCGAGGTGGCCCTGGAGCAGGGCGAACTGGCGGTGTTGTATGTCGACCTGGACCGCTTCAAGCAGGTCAACGAGGCCCTGGGGCATGCCTCGGGCGACGAGCTGCTGCAGCTCATGGCGCAACGGCTGCGCAGCGTGCTGCGCGAGTCGGACATCGTCGGCCGGCTGTCGAGCGACGAGTTCGTGCTGGTGCTGCCCCGGATGAACGCTACCCGGGTCACGACCTTTCTCGAACGCCTGATGCCGACCCTGGGCGCCCCGGCCGATATTGCCGGGACCGCCGTGGTGCCTTCGGCCAGTGTCGGCGTCAGCCTGTACCCCAGCGACGGCCAGGATATGGAAAGCCTGCTGCATTGCGCCGATATCGCCATGTACCAGGCCAAGCGTACCGAGCGCGGCGGTTTCAGGTTCTTCCTCGAGGAGATGGACCAGCTCGCCCAGCAGCGCCTGCAGCTGGAGACGGCGCTGCGCCAGGCCCTGACCAGCGACGGCCTGCATCTGGTCTATCAACCGCAGATCGACTTGCACAGCAACGGCCTGGTCGGGGTCGAGGCGCTGGCGCGCTGGGAGCATCCAAGCCTGGGCACTATCCCGCCCGGGCAATTCATCGCGCTGGCCGAGGAGTGCGGGTTGATCAACTACCTCAGCCAGTGGGTGCTGTGCGAGGCCTGCGAGCAACTGGCGCGCTGGCGCCGATCGGGCATCAGGGTGCCGTCCATCTCGGTCAACCTGTCGCCGATCAACTTCCACAACCTCAACCTGGCGGCCCTGATCGCCCGCCAGTTGCAGCGTTGCGGCCTGCAGCCGGCGGACCTGTGCGTGGAGGTCACGGAGGGCGTTTTCCTGTGCAGCAGCCCGACCACCGAACAGACCCTCCAGGACCTGCATACCCTGGGCGTGCGCCTGGCCATCGACAACTTTGGCGCGGGCTATTCCAGCCTGGGCTATCTGCGGCGCTTGCCGATCAATGAGCTGAAGCTGGACCAGAGCTTCGTCGAGGAGCTGGAGCACGACGCCTCCTGCCGCGCCTTGAGCGAGGCGGTCATCGGCATCGGCAAGGGCCTGTCCCTGCGGGTGATCGCCGAGGGCATCGAACACCCCGCGCAGCGCGACATCCTGCAGGCGCGGGGCTATGACGTGGGGCAGGGCCAGCTGTTTTCCTCGCCGTTGCCGGCCCGGGCGTTCGGGCAGTGGTTTGTGGGCTGGCAGAGTTAGGCGGCCGGTCGATGGGGGGCCAGCGCCGCCCTCCAGGCGGACGCGAAGTGGACCGCGACGGGCCTGCGCACGACCCTCTCTTTTCCTTCTTTCCAAGGCCGCTGCGGGCATTGCCCGGGGCCAGGCATGGGCGTGGGCATTCAAACACTCTGTTCTTTAAGTCAAGTTGTTAGTGTGTAGGGATTTTCTGTTTTATGCCGTCGAAAACCAATTAAACCTGACGGTTTGTTAGATGTTTAGTTGTGGCTGTTTAGTGTTTCTGATTATTGGGTTTTGTAACTGTTGGCGTATTCCGTATGGGACTGATGTGATTCGGGAAAATCATTTGTCAGCGGTATTTTTGTGGGCTTTAGTGGGGGTGGAAAAACAATTCGCGAACACTTCCAAACAGCATGATTCAATCATGGGTGGTTTAAATATAATAAGAAGGTAAGCCATGACAGACTCCACAAGAGTGCCGGCTGCGTGCGATACAGCGGGCGACTTTCATAATGAGAAAACCGCCGGCGGACTGAAAAGAACCCTGACGTCCCGGCACCTGAACATGATCGCCATCGGCGGCTGCATCGGTACCGGGCTGTTCGTCGCCTCGGGTTCGACCATTGCCCAGTCCGGGCCGGGCGGAGCGCTGCTGGCCTTTGTGGTCATCGGCGCCATGGTGTTCTTCCTGATGACCAGTCTCGGCGAACTGGCGTCCTGCATGCCGGTCACCGGTTCGTTCTCGACTTATGCCTCGAAGTATGTCGATGAAAGTTTCGGCTTCGCCCTGGGCTGGAACTACTGGTATGCCTGGGCGGTGACCATTGCGGTCGATCTGGTGGCCGCGCAGATCATCATGGCTTATTGGTTTCCGGAGGTGCCGGGGTATATCTGGAGTGCGGGTTTTCTATTGATCATCACCGCACTTAACATGGCCTCGGTGCGCTTGTTCGGTGAGTCCGAATATTGGTTCGCCCTGATTAAAGTCATCACTATCCTGCTGTTTATCACGGTGGGCATTCTGATGTTGTTCGGCATTCTCAGCGGCGGCGAAAATGCCGGCCCCAGGCTCTGGTTGATTGGCGATGCGCCGATTGTCGGCGGCCTGGGGGCCCTGGTCGGGGTGGCGATGATCGTGGGGTTTTCGTTCCAGGGCACCGAGTTCGTCGGCATCGCCGCCGGTGAAACCCGGGACCCCGGGAAAAACGTGCCGCGCGCGGTGCGGCAGATCTTCTGGCGGATCCTGCTGTTCTACGTGCTGACCATCCTGATCATCGGCCTGTTGATTCCTTACAACGACCCGAGCCTGTTGAGGAATGGGGTGTCCGATATCCGTGTCAGCCCCTTCACCCTGATCTTCGAACGGGCCGACATGCTCGGCGCGGCCGTGGTGATGAACGCGGTGATCCTGACCTCGGTGCTGTCCGCCGGGAACTCCGGTATGTACGCCTCCTCGCGGATGCTCTACAGCCTGGCCCTGGAGGGCAAGGCGCCGGCGATCTTCGCCCGTTTGAGCGCATCCGGCACCCCGCGGTGGGCGCTGCTGGCCACGGCCACGGTGGCGGCCCTGTGCTTCCTGACCTTCATCTTCAGCCCGGGGCAGATCTATAACTGGCTGCTCAACACCTCGGGCATGCTCGGCTTTATCGCCTGGCTGGGCATTGCGGTCAGCCACTACCGGTTTCGTCGCGGTTATGTGCGCCAGGGCCATGACCTGGGCAACTTGCCTTATGTGTCGCGGTTCTTTCCGTTCGGGCCGATTTTTGCCTTTGTCCTGTGCCTGTTCGTCACCCTGGGGCAGAACTATCAAGCCCTGCTCGGCGACTCGATCGATTGGGCCGGGCTGACCGCCACCTATATTGGCCTGGTGCTGTTCCTGGCGATCTGGCTGGCGCACAAGCTCATCAGTAGATCCAGGTTTGTCAGGTTCGATGACATGAGCTTTTCGATGATTCGCAACAAGTCCGAGACTTGCCCGCCGCTGGAATCGGCTATGAATGAGAATGCGGGTCTTCCTGTGCGAATGACCCAGGTCGGAGCCAAGTGATGAGTCAGGATTTTCTCGAAAGTTATTACCAGGCCACGGTTGAAAAGACCGCTTATCCGGCGCTCGGCGGCCGGGTGGAGACCCGAGTGTGCATTCTGGGCGGCGGGCTGGCCGGGCTTTCCACGGCGCTGGGTTTGGCCGAACGCGGGGTGACCGACGTGGTGGTGCTGGAGTCCCACACCGTGGGGCACGGCGCCTCGGGGCGCAACGGTGGTTTTGTATTCGGCGGCTACTGCCTGGGCAATGCCGAGCTGCTCAAGACCCTGGGCCGCGAGGAAGCGCGGCGGCTCTACCGGCTGACCATCGACGCGGTCGACCTGATCCGCCAGCGCGTCCGGCAATACGGTATCCAGTGCGAACTGACCGACAGGGGCGTGCTGCTGGCCAACTGGTTCAACGACCCGGCGCGCCTGGAAAAACCTCGGCAACTGATGAAGGAGGTCTACGGCGTCGACTGGCAGTATGTGGCGCCAGGCGAGTTGCGCGAAAAGCTCAAGACCGAGCGCTATTTCGGCGCCTTGTTCGAGAGCAATGCCTTTCACTTCCACCCGCTCAAGTATGTCTATGGCGTGGCGGCGGCTGTCGCCGGCTACGGCATCGATATCCATGAACACTCGGCGGCCCTGGCGATCGAGCGGCAGGGCGGCAAGTACCTGGTCAGGACCGCTGGCGGCGAAGTCCTGGCCGAACAGGTGGTGTTCGCCGCGGGTGGTTACGCCCGTGGGTTGTACCGGCCGGTGGAGCGGGCGACGCTGCCGATTGCCACCTATGTG
Organism: Pseudomonas sp. GW821-FHT02B10; assembly: GCF_059421865.1. NCBI lineage: Bacteria > Pseudomonadati > Pseudomonadota > Gammaproteobacteria > Pseudomonadales > Pseudomonadaceae > Pseudomonas > Pseudomonas sp. GW821-FHT02B10. The sequence goes on from NZ_JBWKVU010000010.1 coordinate 267,707, forward strand.
GTGGCGACCGAGCCCCTGGGCGAGCGTTTGCGGGAAGCGATCGACTGCGAGTCGGCCATTTATGACACCCGCTTTGCCTTCGACTATTACCGCCCGCTGGCGGACAGCCGGATTCTCTGGGGTGGGCGCATCTCCATCCTCAATCGTGGCCCGCAGGCGATCGCCGGCTTGCTCAAAGCCGACCTGATCACGGTCTACCCGCAACTGGCCGACGTCGAGATCGAGTATTCCTGGGGCGGGCTGATGAGCTATGGCCGCCAGCAGATGGCGCAGATCGGTCGGGACGATAACGGCGTGTGGCATGCCGTGGGGTTTGGCGGTCACGGCATGGCGCCGACCACGGTGGCGGGGGAGGTGCTGGCGGATGCCATCGCCAAGGCCATTCCGATTCCCCAGGGGTTCGGCCAGTTCGGCCTGGTGCCCACCTTCGGCCTGGCCGGCCTGGTTGCGGCGCAGGCGACCTACAGCGCCTATCAGGCCCTGGATGCCTACGATGCCCACCGTTTGAACAAATGACCGCCGCTTTTCCCTGGCTGTACAGGCCATGGAGCAATCTCAGCGTTTTCTGGCCCAAACCCCGGAATGAACTTATGCTGGCGGGCAAATCTGTACTCATTGAAAACCCAAGGCGTGACGCGAGGACGTTCCGAGCGTCTACGACTTGAACAAGTGACGCTGCTGCAGCCCGTATTGGCTCTTGGCATATTGAAATTGGGAGATTGTGTATGGTCATCAAACCCCGCGTTCGCGGCTTTATCTGTGTGACGACCCACCCGGTCGGTTGCGAAGCCAACGTCAAGCAACAGATCGACTACGTCACCGAACAAGGCACCATCGACGCTGGGCCAAAGAACGTACTGGTGCTCGGCGCTTCCACCGGCTACGGCCTGGCCGCACGTATCACCGCCGCCTTCGGTTGCGGCGCCAACACCCTGGGTGTGTTCTTCGAGCGCGGCAGCGTTGACGGCAAGCTCGGCACCGCCGGCTGGTACAACACCGCGGCCTTCCACAAGTTCGCCGAAGAAAAAGGCCTGTACGCCAAGAGCATCAATGGCGATGCCTTCTCCGACGAAGTCAAGCGCCAGACCATCGAAACCATCAAGCGCGACCTGGGCAAGATCGACCTGGTGGTCTACAGCCTGGCCGCTCCGCGCCGTACCCACCCGAAAACCGGCGAAGTCCTGAGCTCGACCCTCAAGCCGCTGGGCAAATCGGTGACCCTGCGCGGTGTCGACACCGACAAGGAAATCGTTAAGGAAACCACCCTGCAGCCAGCCACCCAGGAAGAAATCGACGGCACCGTGGCCGTGATGGGCGGCGAAGACTGGCAGATGTGGATCGACGCGCTGCACGAAGCCGGCGTCCTGGCCGAAGGCGCGAAGACCACCGCCTTCACCTACCTGGGCGAGAAGCTGACCCACGACATCTACTGGAACGGTTCCATCGGCGAAGCCAAGAAGGACCTGGACCAGAAAGTCATCGGCATCCGCAAGGAACTGTCGGACCTGGGCGGCGACGCGCGGGTATCGGTGCTCAAGGCTGTGGTGACCCAGGCCAGCTCGGCGATCCCGATCATGCCGCTGTACCTGTCGCTGCTGTTCAAGGTCATGAAAGAGCAGGGCAGTCACGAAGGTTGCATCGAACAGGTCTACGGTCTGTACAAGGACAGCCTGTACAACCCGAACCCGATCATCGACCAGGAAGGCCGCCTGCGTGCCGACTACAAGGAACTGGAACCTGCCGTCCAGGACCGTGTGAAGCAGCTGTGGGATGAAGTCACCAGCGAAAACCTCTACCAGCTGACCGACTTCACCGGCTACAAGCAGGAATTCCTGCGCCTGTTCGGTTTCGAGATCGACGGCGTCGACTATGAAGCCGATGTCGATCCGGACGTGAAGATCGCCAACCTGATCCAGGTGTAAGCGAACTTAACGCGTCATCGCCAACGCCCCTCCCATGAGGGGCGTTGTCGTTTCTGCGTCAGGCGGTTTTCACGTTCATGGTGATGCGCGCGCTGAAGACCTTGAGGTCTTCCTCATCGTAGATTTCCACCGCGACAATCTTGTCGCCGCTGCTGCTCCAGTCCACCGCGCCGCCATCGGCCACCGCGCGCACCGAAGTCTTGGCCTTGGCCAGGTATTCCACGGTCATGCCCTTGGGAATCCAGCGCGCGCCGGCCGGGATCGACACGTCGGTCATCACCCCGGCCGCCAGTTCGGCGGCGTTGCACAGGGCGATGGCGTGCACCGTGCCCAGGTGGTTGGTGATCTCCTTGCGAAACGGCACCTGCACCACCGAACGTCCCGCGCTCAGCTCGGCGATCAACGGATTGATGGTGCTGAAGTAGGGGGCCATCTGGCAGGCCATCTGAGTGAATTTTTCCGGGCCGGCGGCGCTGAACATGCTGAGAACCTGACTCATGGTGATGCCTCGTAGCGGGATTGTTTTTGGGATTTACAGAATAATATTCTGTAAAAGAACAATATTCGGCTTTCGCGAAATATGTCAAGCTGGCGCAACCATTCACTGAGGCGTGCGCGCCTTGTTCCCTGGACCTTGGTTTTGTGATGGGCAATGGACACGATCGATCTGCTTGAACGCTGCTACCCCGGCCGCAGGGCCGAACTCAAACGCGACATCCTCCGCCGAGCCCTGGCGTGCTTCAACGAACAGGGCATCGAAGCCACCACCATCGAAATGATCCGCGCGGCCTGCGATACCAGTGTCGGTGCGATCTATCACCACTTCGGTAACAAGGAAGGGTTGGTGGCCGCGCTGTTTTTCGCCGCGCTGGACGATCAGGCCGGCCTGCGCGAGCGCTACATGAGCGACGCCCAGACCCTGGAGCAGGGCGTGCAGGCGCTGGTGCACAGCTATGTGGATTGGGTCGATGCCCAGCCCGAATGGGCGCGGTTCCAGTTCCAGGCGCGGTATGCGGTCGCCAAGGGCCCGTTCGCCGAAGAGCTGGTCAACCGCAACAAACTACGCAACCGCCAGTTACGCGAATGGCTGACAGCCCACACCCGGGCCGACGAGTTACCGCCAATACCGGCCGAGTTGCTGCCGTCGCTGATCGTCGGGCAGGCGGAAAACTACTGCCGCGCCTGGTTGTCCGGCCGGGTCCAGAGCAGCCCGAGCAGCTATCGCCAGGAACTGGCCGAGGCTGCCTGGCGCTCGATCGGCACCCATCAGTGACGAGTTGAACGACACCCCATTGCCAAGAGGGAAGACCATGCAAGCCGCACCCGTGCGCATCACCGCCGAGGAGATGCTCTCCGACAACTGGTACCTGCTGAAGAAATACAGCTTCGACCTGCAGCGCCGCGACGGCAGCTGGCAGGCGCAGACCCGCGAGGTCTACGACCGCGGCAATGGCGCCACCATCCTGCTGTACAACCGCGAGCGGCGCACGGTGCTGCTGATCCGCCAGTTCCGCATGCCGACCTACGTCAACGACCACAGCGGCTACCTGATCGAGACCGCCGCCGGCCTGCTGGACAATGCCAGCCCGGAGGAGCGCATCCGCCTGGAAGCCGAAGAGGAAACCGGCTACCGCGTCGGCGCGGTCGAGAAGGTCTATGAAGCCTTCATGAGCCCCGGCTCGGTCACCGAGCGCATCCACTTTTTCATCGGCGAATACTCCCCCGACGACCGTATCGGCGACGGTGGCGGCCTGGAGGAAGAGGGCGAGGACATCGAGGTGCTGGAGCTGGGTTACCAGCAGGCGCTGGACATGGTGCGCAGCGGCGAGATCGTCGACGGCAAGACCATCATGCTCCTGCAATACCTGGAACTGCGCCTGATTCCGCCGCGCCGCCTGACGATCCTGGTGGCCGCGCCTCGGTACTCGGCCACCGACGATGCGGCGGCGCTGGCGCAGCAGGTCGCCAGCCTGGATGACTGGGCCGCGCAGTTGTTCGAGGCCGGGCACAGCCCCGTGTTCGGCCAGTGGCTGGGGTTGGCGGCGGACGCTTCGAGCGCTGCCGACGAGTTCCAGGCGCGTGCGCGGCAGCAGTTGCAACGTTGCGACGCGCTGCTGCGGATCGGCGGGGCCTGCGCCCGTGCCGATGCCCTGGTCGCCATGGGTGAGCGCCTGGGCTTGCCGGTCTACCGTTCGCTGCAGGACATCCCGCGTTGCACTTCGGCCAGTTGAGCCAGCGCTCAACTGGCCGGCTGACCGACGGCCTTGTATCGGAGTGTGTATCGGCCCGCTGCTGATACACCTGCTTGTTCTGGCGCCGGTTGCGCACACAACCCGGATACACCCCGAGGATTAACTACGCCCACCCGCCAGCACCGAGCTTCTCGGTGTCGGTGGCGGGAACCGTTAATCAATCCATCGAAGGGGTATCAGCATGTTCAAACTCTCCAATGTTTCCAACGTCGCGCTCGGCCTGGCGCTGGTCGGCGGCCTGGGCCTGTCCACCGCCGCTTCGGCGCTGAGCATGACCGAGCTGTCCCAGGGCTACACCCTGGCCGCGGCCGACGGGGTCAAGACCCCGGCCGAAGGCAAGTGCGGCGAAGACAAGTTCGCCAAGACCGACACTAACCACGACGGCAAGGTCTCCCGCGAGGAGTTCATCGCCGCCGCCCCCGAGCGCGCCGCCGAGTTCGACAAGATCGACGCCAACCACGATGGCGCCATCAGCCTGAGCGAAGCCAAGCAGTACCTGGCAGCCAAGGCCGGTTCGGCCGAAGGCAAATGTGGCGAAGGCAAGTGCGGCGCGGCGATCGAGTCCTGATCGACGGTGGCGGGGGGCACCCGGGTGCCCCCCGGTTTTTTCCGGGGCAACCAGGAGACTGGCCCATGCAACCCTCTCACAGCGTGTTATCTGCCCAGGCTCCGCGGCTGCCCGTTTCGGCAACCGTGGGGCTTGGCTTGCGTCGTGCCTTGCTCGACTCATTGCATACGGCGCCAGCGGGCGCTTTTGACTTTCTGGAACTGGCGCCGGAAAACTGGATCGGCATCGGCGGTGCCCATGGCGCCGCGTTACGCGCCCTGGCCGAGCGTTACCCGCTGACCTGCCACGGGCTGTCGTTGTCCCTCGGCGGCCCGGCACCGCTGGACCTGGGGTTCCTGCGGGAAGTGCGGCAGTTTCTCGAGCGTTTTAATGTGCCGCTGTACAGCGAACACCTGAGCTACTGCGGCGACGACGGGCACCTCTACGACCTGCTGCCGCTGCCGTTCACCGAAGAGGCGGTGCGCCATGTCGCGGCGCGCATCCGCCAGGCCCAGGAGGTGCTGGGTCGGCGCCTGGCGGTGGAGAATGTCTCGTACTACGCTGCGCCGCGCCAGGACATGGACGAGCTGGCCTTCACCAACGCGGTGCTGGCCGAAGCCGATTGCGACCTGTTGCTGGACGTCAACAACCTCTACGTCAACTCGGTGAACCACGGGTTCGAGCCCCAGGCCTTTCTTGCCGGCCTGCCGCCCGAGCGGGTGGTGGCGATGCATGTGGCCGGGCATTACGACGAGTCGGAAAGCCTGAAAATTGATACCCACGGCGCGCCGGTCAAACCGGTGGTCTGGGGGCTGCTGGCGCGGGCCTATGAGTTGTTCGGCGTGCAGGCGACGCTACTGGAACGGGACTTCAACTTCCCGCCATTCGCCGAGCTGCTGGGCGAGCTGGACAGCATCCGCCAATTGCAGGCCAGCGCCTGTCAGGCCCAGGGGAGGCTGGCCCATGGATAAGCCGATGATCGCCTTCGACGCCCAGCAACAGGCCCTGACCGCCTACCTGCGCGACCCCGAGCACCGGACGCCGCCCGCCGGGATGGACCGCGCGCGGGTGGAGATTTACCGCGAGCTGGTGTTCGACAACCTGCAGTCGTTGCTCAGCGGTACTTTTCCGGTGCTGCGTTCGGTGCTCGGCGAGACGGGCTGGCGCCGGCTGCTGCGGGTTTTCCTGCGCGAGCACCGTTGCGCCACGCCAAAGTTCGGCGAGATCGCCGGCGAGTTCGTGGCCTGGATGGCTTCCACGCCCGCCGGTTTGCAGGACGGCAGTTGGCCGGCCTTCATGGTCGAACTGAGCCATTACGAGTGGATCGAAATGGCCCTGCAACAGACCGAGGCCGAACCGCTGCCGGCCAGCGACCCGCGACGGCTGCTGACCCAGCCCTTGCGCCTGTCGTCCCTGGCCTGGCCGCTGGCCTACGCTTGGCCGGTGCAGCGCCTGGGCCCGACCTGGCGTCCCAGCGAGCCCGGGGAAGCACCTACCTTGTTGCTGATCTGCCGCGATGCCGGCTACCGCGTGCGCTTCTGCGAACTCAGCCCGCTGGCCTGGCGCCTGCTGGAGCGTATCGAGGCGTTCCCCCAACTCCACGGTCGCGACCAGTTGCAAGGCCTGGCCCTGGAAGCGGGCATCGACGACCTCGACACCTTTCTCGCCAATGGCCAGAGCCTGCTGCGACAGATGCACGGCCAGGGCGTTATTGGCCCTGTGTAGCCGCTGGCGCAGCCTGCGATCGGCGGCGTAGCCGTCGTAAAACCTGATTGCACGTTGTCCCTGGCACACCGCGTTGCCCGGGTTTGCGTCTGCTGCGCAGCCGATCGCAGGCTGCGGGGATATGCGGCTGTTATCGAACGTTCCCTGTGCAGAAACACCAAAGCCGCAGCGCAAGCTGCGGCTGTTTTGCAGCAATCGGCGGTG
>NZ_JBWKVU010000011.1:0-262543 GCF_059421865.1 Pseudomonas sp. GW821-FHT02B10
GAGGGCCGGCTCGAAGGCTTGAAGGGCGCGGCCGACAGCCAGCTGTCCGAGCGCGAGCTGGCCATGGCCTTTCCCGGCCAGGTCGGTGAGCGGGTCAACCTGCGGGAAATCGAACAACTGGTGGACCAGCTCAACCGCCTGCCGTCGAACCAGGCGCAGATGGAACTGGCCCCCGGCAAGGAGGTTGGTGGCAGCGAGGTGCTGGTCAAGAACACCCCGCAGAAGCCTTGGCGCGCCGGCCTGTCGCGCAGCAACGACGGCCAGCGCAGCACCGGCGAGCAGCAGTGGGGCACCACCTTCGACTGGGACAGCCCGTTGGGGCTGGCCGACCAGCTGATGTTGCGCGGTGGCCACGATGCCATGAGCGACCACCAGCACAGCTCCAACAACGCCATGCTCTATTACAACCTGCCCTGGGGCTGGTGGAACTTCAGTTACACCTACAGCCAGAGTGAGTACCGCTCCCAGGCCCAGGCCAATGGTTTCAGCTTCAAGCAGACCGGCGACAGCCAGAACCACCAGCTGCGCGCCGAGCGGGTGATCCTGCGTGACGCGGTGAGCAAGACCTCGCTGAATGCCGGCCTGGCCTACCTGCGCACCAACAACTTCATCGAAGACAGCAAGCTGGCCTTGAGCAGCAATCGCCTCAGCGAAGCCCAGTTCGGCATCAACCATGGCCGGCGCATCGGCGGTGCCTTCGTCAACCTCGACCTGGGCATGCAGCACGGCATTGGCGCCTTCGACGCCCAGGACAATGGCCACCCGGGACCCGGCGAGCCGAATGCGCGCTACCGCAAATACACCGCCACCCTCAGTTACCTGCAGCCGTTCAAGCTGTGGGGCGAGTCGTTCAGCTTCAGCAGCCTGATGACCGGCCAGCGCAGCGAAGACGTGCTGTTCAGCCCGCAGCGCACCAGCCTGGGCGGGCAGTCGTCGATTCGCGGGTACAAGGACCAGTCGCTGTCCGGCGACAGCGGCGGTTACTGGCGCAACGACCTGCGCTGGAGCCGTCCGGTGACCTGGGCCTGGCTACAGCCACTGTTCACTGAGTACGGCAGCAGCCTGGGCTACGACCAGGGCGTCATCCGTGGCGACCGCTACAACGGCGAGCAGCACGGGCGCCTGTCGAGCAACTCCCTGGAGCTGTTCGCCCGCGGCCGGCACCTGGCGACCAGCGTGACCTTCGCCCATTCCCTTGAACGCCCGGATGTCCTGAGCGAGCGCGAAGCGCCGATCTACTTCCGCCTGGACTTCTTCCTCTGATTCGCGTTTTTTCGAGACCTTCGACATGGATGTTCGCCAATTCGCTTTCCTGGCCCGCCAGCCTTCTGCTGCCCTGAAAACCCGCGAGCACTTCTGCGGCCTGCCCAAGCGTGGCCTGGCGTTCATCCTGGCCAACGCCATGTTCTGGCAACCGCTGTGGGCCCAGGCGGAAGGCATCGTGGTCAGCGCGCCGGGCACCAGCCTGGGCCAGGCGGGCAATGGCGTACCCATCGTCAATATCGCCACGCCCAATGGCAGCGGCCTGTCGCATAACCAGTTCCACGACTACAACGTCGGCCAGCAGGGGCTGATCCTCAGCAACGCCACCGACCGCACGCAGAGCACCCAACTGGGCGGGATCATCGTCGGCAACCCGAACCTCAAGGGCGTCGCGGCGCAAACCATCCTCAACGAAGTCAACGGCGGCAGCCCGAGCCAGCTGCGCGGCTACACCGAAGTGGCGGGGCAGTCGGCCCATGTGATCGTCGCCAACCCCTATGGCATCAGCTGCAACGGCTGCGGCTTCATCAACACCCCGAAAGCAACCCTGACCACCGGCAAACCGGTGATCGAAAACGGCCAGCTCACGCGCTATCAGGTCGATCAGGGGCAGGTGACCATCGACGGCGCGACGCTCAACGCCAGCAACGTCGACCGCTTCGAGATCATCACCCGCAGCGCCAGGATCAACGCCGAGATCCAGGCGAAAAACCTGACCATCGTCACCGGCCGCAACGACGTCGACGCCCGGACCCTGAACGCCACGGCGCGCGCCGACGACGGCAGCACCAAGCCGGAACTGGCGATCGACTCTTCGGCCCTGGGCGGGATGTATGCCGGGGCGATCAGGCTGGTGGGCACCGAAGCCGGGGTCGGGGTAAAACTCGACGGCAAACTGATCGCCAGCGGCGGCGATATCCAGCTCGATGCTAATGGCCAACTGCGCATGGTCGACGCCTCGGCGGCCAATGGCGCGGTCAAGGTCAAGGCGGCGAGTCTGGATGCCCAAGGATCGGTCCATGCCGGTAGCGCACTCACTGTGCAAACCCAGGGCGACCTGAATAACCGGCAAAACCTGACCGCCCGCGACAGCATCAGCCTCAGCGCCGGTGGGCAACTGAGCAACAACGGCATCATCGAAGCCGGGGTCAATGCCGATAACAGCCGCAATGCTGGCGGTGATCTCACCGTCAATGCGCAGACCCTCAATAACAATGGCAACAGCCTGGTCGCCAGTCGCAATCTGACGGTGACCACGGCACAAGCCCTGAACAATCAGGGCGGTACCCTGAGCGCGAAACAAAACGCGAACGTCCGCGCGGGCACCCTGGATAACCAGAACAAGGGGCGGGTGCTGAGTGGCGGTAGTCTCGAACTCACGGCCGGTCAGGTGCTCAACGGCCGGGGCCTGATCAGCGGCGACGGCAACCTCAGCGCCACATTGGGCCATCTGAATAACCACGATGGCGAAGTCTCCAGCGCCGGTATCACCACCCTGACGGCCAACAGCCTGGACAACAGCGGCGGTCAGGTCACCGGTGACGTGGCGTTGAACATCGGCTTGATCGGCGCCCTGAACAACCAGGGCGGTGTCCTGGGTTCCGCCAAGCGTGTGAGCATCAGCGCCGCCAGCCTGGATAACAGCCATGCAGGCAGCCTGGCCAGCGATGGCAGCCTGACCACGCGGATCGTGGGCCTGTTCGATAACCAGAGCGCAGGAGACCTGGGTGCCAAGGGGGTGGTGGACCTGCAGGCTGGTAGTCTCGACAACCGTGGCGGCAGCCTGACCGGCAAGGATCGCCTGACCCTGAACACGGCTTCGCTGGACAACCGTGGGGGTAAGGTACGTGCTGACAAGCACCTGCAGCTCGATGTGCGCCAGCTCGACAATCGCGACAAAGGCGTGATCACCAGCCAGGCTGGGATCGGCCTGACCGGTACCCGCCTGGACAACCGCGGCGGCTTGCTCAGCGCCGTCGGCCCAGTGACGCTCAAGGCTCAGAACGTGCAAAACGCCCTGGGGCGGATCGCCAGCCAAGGCGATGTACATGCGACCGTCGACACCTTCCAACAACAGGGCGGCACCCTGGTGGCGCAAGGCAACCTGACGCTGATCGGCAGTGTTCTCGACAACCGTGACAACAGCCTGGTTGCGGCGACAAAAGCGCTGAAACTCGAGGTTCAGGGCATCGACAACCGCGCCGGAAAACTGTCCAGCGGAATCACCACTGAAGTTGACGGCCAGCAGCTCGACAACAGTGACGGCGGCAGAGTCCTGGCCGGTAGCGATCTGGAGCTGAAGGTTGGCCGTCTTATCAATCAGAGCAAGGGGTTGATCCAGGGCAAGGGCACCACGACGCTGAACAGCCAGAGCCTGGATAACACCGATGGCGAGATCGACAGCCACAACGGACTGGAGATCACCCTGGCCGGTGGGCTCGACAACACCCGCGGGCTGGTCCGCAGCGACCGCCCCCTGACCCTGGGCACCAGCAAACTGACGAACACCGCCGGCCGTATTGAGAGCGTGGAAGACCTGTCGATCACCAGCCGTGGCGAACTGCTCAATCAGGGTGGCTCCATCAAGTCCGAGAAGGGCCTGACTGTCGCCAGCGGCCCTCTCGATAACAGCCAGAAGGGCCTGCTGTCCGGCAAGCACGCCACGCAAATCACCGCGACGACCTTCAACAACAGCCAGGGTGGAAGCCTGCGCAGTGAAAGCAGCCTTGGCCTGATCGCCACCCAGGTCAATAACGCCGGTGGCAGCATCAGCAGCGCCCAGGACCTCACGGCCAGCGTGACCGGGCTCGATCAGCAACACGGGGAGCTGTTCAGCGAAGCCGCCCTGAGCCTGGACCTGAACAACGGACAGCTCAATAACCTGGGCGGCTACATCCATGCGCCGGGAGCCCTGCTGCTGAAGAACCTGAAGGGCGTCGACAACCGAAAGGGTGAGATTTCCAGCGCCCGGGCATTCAGCCTGGAAGCGCAAAGCCTGGACAACAACGGCGCCAAGCTGATCAGTGACCAGGGGCTGACCCTGCGCATCGCCGAGGCCCTGAGTAACGTGAAAGGCCTGGTCAGCGCCAGTTCCCTCGACAGCCACAGCGCCAGCCTGGACAACACTGATGGCGTGCTCGGCACGACCGGCGACCTGGACCTGAAGGTCGATACGGTTTTCGCTAACCAGCGCGGCACCGTTGTTGCCGACGGCGCGTTGCTGCTCACCGCCGCCAGCCTGGACAACCGCGCCGCCGATATCTCCGGCAAACAGGATGTGACCGCCCGGATCGGCACCCTGGACAACCAGGGCGGCAAGTTGATCGCCACTGGCGTGCTGGACCTGGCGGGGGCGAGCCTGGATAACCGTCAAGGCGGTCTGGTGGGGGCTACAAAAGCGCTGAAACTCAAGGTCGATACGCTCGATAACCGAAGCGGCGAGCTTTCTACCCTGGCCGGCCTGAGCCTGACAGGCAAGCAGCTGGATAACAGCGACCAGGGTCTGGTCGAGGCCCATGACACGCTGACGCTCAAGGTCGATGAGGTGATCAACCAGACCGCTGGCTTGATCAATGCGCTGGCCGACCTGACGATCACGGGCGGGCGTATCGATAACCGCAGTGGGAAAATCAAAAGCCAGCAAGGCCTGGACCTCACACTCAAGGGCGACCTGCAAAACAACCAAGGGTTGATCGATAGCCAAAGCACCCTTGATGTGGCCGCGGCAACCCTGGACAACAGCGACGGTCGTCTCATGAGCGCTGCTGCGCTGGACCTCGGCGCTCGTGGCGCCTTGAGCAACGTGGGCGGCAAGCTGGTGAGCGAGGGCGGCGTGCAGTTGCGCAGCGCCAGCCTGGACAACAGCCACAAAGGCGTGATCAGCGGCAAGGGCGCGGTACAGGTCACCACCGGCGACTTCGATAACAGCCAGGCCGGCAGCCTCGACAGTGGCGACACCCTGGACCTGACGGCGGCAAAACTGACCAACGCGGCCGGGCGCATCGGCAGTGACAAGGCACTCACCGCGAAGGTCAGCAGCCTTGAACAGCAGGGCGGCAGTCTGTTCAGCAATACCAGCCTGAGCCTGGACCTGAACCATGGCTGGCTGAACAATCGGGACGGTTTCATTCACGCGCCGGGTGCGCTGCTGCTGAAAAACCTCAGTGACCTCGACAACCGCAACGGCGAAATCTCCAGCGACGTGACCTACGAACTCAACGCCAAGAGCCTGAACAACGACGAAGGCAAGTTGCTCGGCAACCAGGCATTGACCTTGCGGGTCGAACAGGCGCTCAGCTCCATCAAGGGCAAGATCGGTGCCGCGGCGCTGGAAGTACAGGCCGCCAGCCTGGATAACAGTGCCGGCGAATTGACCAGCCGTTCGGGGTTGAAACTGACGGTACAGGGGCCACTGACCAACCAGGACCAGGGGCTGATCGACGCTATTAACGGCTTGAGCATCGCCAGCGGTGACTTGAACAACCGCCACGGTTCCGTGCTGGCAGGTGACTGGCTGAACCTGTCGGCCAAGGCGCTGAACAACACGGACAGCGGGCTGATCAACAGTAAAGGCGCGCTGGAGCTGACCGCGCACCAGTTGGACTCAAGCGATGCCGGCGAGGTGTCGGCCAAGGCCGACATGAACCTCAAGGTCACGGGGCTGACGCAGCGTGGCGGTCGCCTGTTGGGCGACGGCGCGGTGACCCTGGACCTGGCCAATGGCGATCTCGACAACAGCCTCGGCCGACTGAATGCCAAAGGCTTGTTGAGCATCAAGCAACTGCAGGACCTGAAGAACCAGCAGGGGACTCTGTCCAGTCGCCAAGGCTTCACGCTGACGGGCCGCACCCTGGATAACACCCAAGGCAAGTTGATCAGTGAGGCGGCGCTGGGGGTCGTGTCCGGCCAGTTGCTGAATGAAAAGGGCCTGGTGTCGGGGATCAAGGGCCTGACCGTCGAGGCGGGGAGCCTGGACAACCGCAACCACGGGACGCTCTCCAGCAAGGAGGGCAACCTGGCCGTTGACGTCAGCGGCGCCCTGCTGAACAGCGGCGCCGGCGCCCTGGCCAGCAATGGCACGCTCAAGCTGAGCGCTGCGAGCCTGGACAACAGCGGCGAAGGGGTGGTTTCCAGTGTCGGCGGCCAGACGCTCACGGTCGCCGGGCTGCTGAATAACGCGGGCGGCGGTCTGCTCGACAGCGGTGCCACCCTTGATCTCAAGGCGGCAACCTTGAATAACCAGGCCGGCAACCTCAGTGCGTTGCAATCGGTCGATCTGCGCGCCGGCAGCCTGGACAACAGTAGCGGCAGCCTGGCGACCAAAGGTGCCCTGACTCTGGACGTGGCGGCCAGCCTGGACAACGTCCTGGGTACCCTCAGCAGTGACGAGGCCTTGCTGCTCAAGCGCGCGGCCCACGTCGATAACCGCGGCGGCAAACTGATCGGCCAGGATCTGTTGACCTTCAACGCCGACAGCCTGGACAACCGAGACCACGGCACCGTGGCGGCCAACCGGCAAGCCACCCTGACTGTCGCGGGAGCTGTCCAGAATGCCCAGGGCGGTTTGATTTACAGCCGTGATGCGGGCCTTGAGCTGAAGGCTGCCAGTCTCGACAACAGCAAGGCCGCGGTGCAAAGCCAGAACGGCCTGACGCTGAATATCAGCGGCGATTTCAACAACCAGGGCGGCAAGGTCATCGGTCAGGACGGCGCGGTCAGCATTACCGCGGTCAACCTCGACAACCGTGGCGGGGTGCTGTCGAGCCTCAAGGGCGCGCTTGAAACCCATATCAGTGGCGTGCTGCTCAACGGTTATGACCTGAATGACCAGCGCCAGCGTGGCGTGATCGAAGCCCAGCGCTTGAATCTGCGTGCCTTGGCCGGGCTGAACAACAACGGGGGGCGCATTGCCGCGCGCCAGGGCGATGTCATCGTCAACGCCGCCGGCTTCGACAACCGCAATGGCGGGCTTTATGCCAGCGGCCAGCTTGGCGTCACCGCGACTACGTTCGACAACGGCGGCGACAAGGGCGGGCAGGTTGCCGGTCAAGGCATCGATCTCGGCTTGAGCGGTGCATTGAACAACCGCCTGGGGGTTATCGAGAGCGACACCTCGCTGCTCATCCGCGCGGCCAGTATCGACAACGCTCAGGGTCAGCTACGGGCCGCCGGGAGCGGCGGTAAGAGCCTGTTCCAGATCGGCGGTTTGCTGGACAACCGTAACGGCCGCATCGAAGTGGCCAGTACCGACCTGGGCCTCGGCGCGACGAGCTTGCAGAATGCCGGCGGCACCCTGCTGCACTCCGGCAAGGGGCAATTCGATATCTCGATGGCCAACGTCAGCGGGGCGGGCGGCACCCTGGTCACCCAAGGGGGGCTGACCCTCAATGCCGACTCGTGGAGCAACACCAGCGTGATCCAGGCTGGACGCCTGAAGGTCAACGTCAACAACTTCTACCAGAGTGCCGGCGGCCAGCTGCTGGCCTCCGACAGCTTTGAGGGCGGTGGCGGCAACTGGAACAACGATGGCCTGATCGCCAGTGACGGCAGCCTGAGCCTGCAACTGTCCGGCGCCTACGGTGGCAATGGGCGACTGACCAGCCTGGGCGACATGAACTTCGGCGCCGCCCAGCTCGACCTGCCAGGCGCCGCGACTATCGCCGGGGGCGGCAACACGCGGATCAATGTCGGCGGAGTGCTCACCAATCGCGGACGCTTGAGCTCCGCCCAGGGGCTGACGGTCAATGCCGGGACTATCAATAACTATGGTTCGCTCGGCAGCGCCGGGGCGCTGACCCTCAATGCCGGGACGCTGCTCAATGCCGGTGTCAGCGATGCCGAGCACAGCTCGATCTTCAGCGGCGGCGACATGCAGTTGCTGGGCAACACCTTCAGCAATCGCTATGCCGACGTTTTCAGCATGGGCAGCCTGCTGGTGGCCGCCAATGCCGGGCAGGCCCAGTCGAGCCTGCTGGAAAACCGCTCCGGCACCATCGAAAGCCTGGGTGACATGACCATTCGCGCCATGACGGTGAAGAACGTCATGGACATCCTCACCTACTCGGAACACGAGAAGTACTACGCCGCAATCACTGAGTTGCCGTGCGGCCCCTTTGGGGTATGCCATGTCAAGAAGCATGGCAATCGGCGTAATGCGGTCTGGCAGCTCACCGAGCGTGATCGCCTGCAGGTGACCGCCAGTACGGCGGCCTCCAGTATCTCCAGCGGCGGGCAGCTGGACATCGGTGCCCAGGAGCTGAGCAACGAAAGCAGTTTTATCGCCTCCTCCGGCAACCTGGCGATCAACGCCGTCAGCATCAAGAACCAGGGGGTGGTGCCCCAGGACATTGAAACCACCACCATCAAATACAACCATGTGGATGAGTACCAAGGTGCGGTCGCTGCGGTGGCTGCCTTCAATGCCCGAAATGGCACCAAGCCGTCTGCTACTTTCGAAGCCGACCTGGCGCGGTTCAATGCCCTGATGACCGGTACTCGAAAACTGGCGGGTGGTGGTACCAAGGCTCTGGCAAGTAGCGACGGCAAGCGCTTCGACGCCATCATCCAGTCCGGCGCCAGCGTCCAGCTCAACGCTTCGGAGAAGATCGACAACGGCGTGGTGCGTGGTTACTACGCCTATGTCGGCGGCGGCAAGAAGACCGGCGACACTTCGACGGGCAGTCAGTATTCGACGCCGATCTATATCAACTCGCAATTGCCGCCGGATCTGGCCAAGCAGCAGGTCAACCCCTTGGCCCTGCCAGGCTTCACGTTGCCGGTCGGGCAACACGGCCTGTTCCGCCTGAGCAGCGAAGGAGCCGGCGACACCGCGGCGACCCAGCGCAACCCGGCGCCGATGGACTGGAGCATGGGCAGCATCAGCCTGAGATTCGCCGAGCGCGAGCAGAACCTGGCCCAGAGTCAGGCGCGGGCGCTCCAGGTCGATTCGCTGGCCCCGGTGGCCGCGACTGAGCGCAAGCTGGCGCAGGTTGGCGCGGTGCAGCCTGGTGTCGATGCCAGTCTGCCGACAATTAGCGTCACGACCCCGACGGACAGTGGAACGGCTACTCAAGGGCCGGTATACAGCCGTACCCCGGCGCAACAGGTGCAAGGCAGCATTGTGCGGGTCCAGGGCATCCCGATGCTCGACAATCCCCCTCAAGCGCACAAATACCTGGTTGAAACCAACCCGGCGCTGACCAACCTGAAACAGTTCATGAGCTCGGACTACCTGCTGTCGAACCTGGGTTACAACCCCGACAACAGCTGGAAACGCCTGGGCGACGGTTTCTACGAACAACGGCTGATCCAGCAGGCGGTGGTCGCCCGCACCGGCCAACGTTTCATCGATGGCCAGGACTCCGACGAGAAACTGTTCAAGTACCTGATGGATAACGCGCTGCAGAGCAAGCAGCAGCTCAACCTGGCGATCGGCACCTCGCTGACCTCCGAGCAGGTCGCGGCCTTGACCCACGACATCGTCTGGCTCGAATCGCACCCGGTAAATGGCGAGAACGTGCTGGTGCCGGTGCTGTACATGGCCCACGCCAACAACCGCCTGGCCGCCAACGGTGCGCTGATTGCCGGGCAGGACCTGAGCCTGATCGCCGGCAAGGATCTGCTCAACGCCGGCACCCTGCGCGCGACCAACAACCTCTCGGCCAAGGCGGGCAACGACCTGGTCAACAGCGGGCTGATCGAAGCCGGCAATCGCCTGGACCTGCTGGCGGGCAACAACCTGGTGAACAAGGCGGGCGGCATCATCGCCGGCCGCGATGTGAGCCTGACCGCCCTCAACGGCGACCTGGTCAACGAACGCACGGTCACCAGCCACCAGAACAGCGGCGGCGATCTGCAACAACGGCGTGACTTCCTCGACAGCGCCGCGCGTATCGAAGCCGCCAATGACCTGACGCTCAAGGCCGGTCGCGATTTCAATAACGCCGCTGGCGTGCTGCAAGCGGCGCGTGACACCACCATCAACGCCGGCCGGGACGCCAACCTCTCCGCTGTCGAACAGCAGGACAACGAGACCCGGACCAACTCCCTGCACACCAGCACCAGCCAGCACGGCTCGGTGCTCACCAGCGGCCGCGACCTGACGATCAACAGCGGCCGCGACCTGTCGGCCATCGCCAGCCAGATCGACGCCAAACGCAACCTCGCCCTGGCCGCCACCGGCAACCTGACCCTGGCCTCGGCAGCGGACGAACAACACTCGTACTCCAGCTCGAAGAAGTACAAGGGCCAGTCGGACAAGGTCAGCCAGGTTGCCACGGCGGTGACCGCAGGTGGCAGTGTGGCCCTCAGTGCCGGCAAGGATCTGGAACTGATTGCCAGTCGGGTGAGTGCCGGAGACGAGGCGTATCTGGTGGCCGGTGGCAACCTGGCGCTGGAGTCCGCGGAGGACAGCAACTACAGCTTCTACAGCAAGACCAAGAAGAGTTCGTCGGGCAAGAAGAGTCGGCTTGATGAGGTGGCTAGCACCACCAACATCGCCAGTTCTGTCACCTCGGGTAATAACAGCGTGTTGATCGCAGGCAACGACTTGTTGGTCAAAGGCAGCGAAGTCGCGGCAGACAAAGGCGCTGCCCGGCTGACGGCGGGTAATGACGTGCAAATCCTGGCCGTCAGCGACTCCAACAGTGCGCGCCACGAGAGCAGTAAAAGCAAAAGCAGCTGGGGCGGCCTGAAGGCCAGCAAGGTCCAGGACAAACTGGCGGAAACCCAGACCAAGGCGGTCGGCAGCATCATTTCCGGCAACACCGTGGACGTGGTTGCCAAGCACGATGCCATCGTCACCGGTTCCGCGCTGGTCAGCACCAAAGACCTGAGCGTTCAGGCCGGCAATGACCTGACCATCGATGCGGCTGAAAACACCTTCACCCGTAGCGAGCTGCACAAGCAGAAAAACCGCGACCTGATGGGCGTACTCACCGCCAACAATCTGGGCGTGGACGACATCACCGGTAACCAGCACCTGTCGATCAGCAGCAGTAATCACACGGGCAAGGCGGCGCAAACCACCTTGACCGGCAGTACGGTGGGTTCGAGCGAAGGCAACGTGAGGCTGGAGGCCGGACGTGGGTTGAAGGTGGTGGCCAGTGATTTGGTTAGTACCAAGAACATGTACCTGACCGGTGCTGACGTGACGATTGCCGCTGGCACTGAAACGGCCACACAAAGCAGTACCGACAGCTCGAAGAGTCTTGCAGTGGGCCGGGTAGTCGGTGGCATGGTGGTCGATACGTACAAGAGCATTCGCAATGATGTACGTGCGGCCAGGGATGCAGATGATAGTCGTTTGAAAGCGGTCAAGGGGGCGCAGGCACTGCTCTCTGCGTACAACGCGGCAGACAGCTTCAGCGCTGATGCGGCGAATCAGTCCGAAGGCAAGCCGGCTAACAGCAGTGGTTCGCTTATCAAGATTGGGACCGAGTTGGGTTCGACCCGGAGTAAAAGTACCAGCGAGTACAGGAGTGAAACGGCCAAGCAATCGAGCTTGACCAGCGGTGCGGGTCTGGTCATTTCGGCGGTAGGGGACGCGCCGGGTACCCGGGGCGATATTCATGTCGTGGGTAGTAGCCTCAAGGCAAAAGATACGCTGTTGATGGCGAAAAACGACATCACTCTGGAAAGCGCGCAGGACCGTGCGCAATGGGATAACCAGAACCGCAACAGCAAGACCAGTATCGGCGCCAGTTTCAATATTGGTGATCAGAACGGCTTCACTCTGGATCTTGGTGCACAGATGGCCAAAGGCATGGGTAAGGGGCACTCGGTTACCCAGGTCAACAGCACCGTGGGTACCGGCTTGCTCATGCTGAAAAGTGGTCAGGACACCACCTTGGCCGGCGCCCAGGTACGGGCCGATACCATCAAGGCGGATGTGGGAGGCAATCTCAATATCGTCTCCCGGCAGGACGAAGCTGATCAGAAAAACCGACAGACGAGTGGAGGTTTCGGAGCCAGTATCTGTGTGCCGCCGTTCTGCTACGGGTCCATGGTGACCGCCAGCGGCAATATTGCTGGCAGCAAGATGAACAGCGATTACCAGGCGGTGACTGACCAGACCGGACTCTATGCAGGTAAAGGGGGATACGACATTTATGTCGGGGCCAACACCCAACTGCAAGGCGGAGTGATTGCCAGTGAAGCCAGTGCCGACAAGAACCATCTCGATACAGGTCGCTTGATCGTCAGCGACATCAAGAACACCAGTGAGATCAAAAGCCAATCGGCCAGTCTGAGTGCTTCTTACACCAGTACCAAGTGGGACAAGCCGGGCGGACCGCAGACGCCGGACAGTGAAAGAAAATGGGCGCATTCCGACATGGGCGGCACGCTGCCGCTGGCGCTCAAGGAGTCCGATCACAGCAGCACCCGCAGTGCTGTCAGCGAGGGGACGATCACGATCCGTGATCCAGCGGGCTCGCAGGATCTGGTAGGGCTGAATCGCGACACCAGTAATGCGAATCAGCATCTTGACCGGCCGGACGAGAAGAAGATGCAGGAGCGCATGGACCTGATCCAGAGTTCCGCGCAGCTAGCGAGTACCTCTATCAACTTGGTGGCTAAAGCCAAGGCTGATTCTGCCAAAGAGTTACTAAGCAAAGCCAAAACCCCTGAGCAGGTGACGGAGGCCAACGCGGCCCTGGCGGATGCTGCTAGTTGGAGCGTTGGCGGTGATAAACGCATCATGGCCGACATCGCCTCGGGCTTGATCGCGGCGGGCCTTGGAGGCGTTGGTGGCACGACTGCAGTTGGCATCGTTGCCAATACCACGGCCAATGACACCTTCAAAAAGATTGGTGATTACGCTGATGCACAGAAGCGCAATGCTGCCGATAGCGCCACGCGAGCTGCCTGGGCTGAGGGTGGTGCTGCCCGTGTACTGCTGCATGTCCTGGCTGGCGCGGCGATGGGATTGTCTAGTGGTAATGCTGGAAGCGGCGCATTGGGGGCGGGGGCGTCAGCCACATTGATGCCAACCATCGCTGATGCGTTGGGTAAAAGTGGGATCGTTGGGGCCGATCAGGATGCCCTGACTACGTTGATTGCAACAGGTTTGGGCGCAGGAGCAGGCTCGAGTAACGGAGCAATAGGTGCAATTGCTGGAGGGAAAAATGCGGCTGGGGTGGATGTTTATAACCGGCAGTTGCACGCCCAAGAGATCAATAGGATCAAAGGTCTGGCTGTCGAATTTGCAAAAGAGCAGGGTATTTCCGTTCAGGAGGCGGAGGCTCGGCTTCTAGCCCAGGCTCAGCAGAATGTCGACAAGAGCTTTGCAACTGATCATTCGATGGTCGATGTCCGGGCTGCTGACTTTTTGAAAGGTCAGGCCGGGGTCTTCGTCGATGAGAGCGGACGCCTGATGCTGATGTTCGCTCCTGGAAGCAAAGAGGCATACGAAAACCCAGGTATGTATGGAAATACCTGGAGCCAGTTTACGGCTGAACAACAGGCGATGCTGAGCGCTGCCTCCAGCAAAAGCCAAGCCCAGAAAGAAAGCGAAATTTGGGATAGCGCGAAAAGCACAGCGCTTGGTGGCTTGGGCAAAGGTGTCGCTAACTATCCTTCCGACGTAGTGAACGGCTTATCGGATTTCGTAAAGCAGTTCTTCCATCTTGATGGGGTTGGAGAGCAGTTGGTTGGCGTGCCCTTTGACTTCAAAAATGAAGTCGAGAGGGATATTGCGAAAGGCACGCAGCAACTGATAGATAATGCTATACAGACAGTGGGTGCTGTGTGGGCTTCTGTTCGATCAGGTGGATCGAAAGAGGTTGTGGAAAATGTCACAGATACGATTTCTGTATTCCGTAAGATGTCTGTTGTTGAGGCCGATGCGACATTGAGTGCTGGTAAACTGCAGCCTCCAGCCCCGGGCGCGAATTCCAGCAAGTACCTTTCTGAGTCAATAGAAAAGGTTGAAAAGTTTCAAAATAATGGGGTCTCGGGAACGAAGGAAACGACCTTGGAGTTTGTTCTTGACAGGTCTGGCTATGAGTTGTTGATGCGATCTGCTGTGAATCAAGCTGGATCGAAAGGAATCGATGCTATAAAAATCAATTTTGAGGGTATTGATCCGCTTTCTAATCTCCGGAATATTGGTGTTCCACCTAGTCAATTGGAGTTGTTTAACTCTATTCTTAAAAGTGTTAGACCGGTTGGTAAGTAGTTATGAGTGATTTTAGTAGTGGTGAAGTAAAAGAGGTTTTGGTGCGGTATCTCTCTGCAGGTAGGCTCGAAGAGGGGGAGGAGTTTTTCAGAAGAAATTCTGAAGGGCTTTCTGAATTGCTTTTTCTTGAGTGTTCTGGGGATATAAGTTTTTATCGTCGTGACTTCGTAGAGGCAATCAGGTTTTATGAGTCTGTGATGTCACTGTCACCTGGCTATGTGGTGCCTCGGTATTTTTATATGGCAGGTGTTCAGCGAGAAAGAGAAGGGAATTTAGTTGATGCGTTCAAATATTATCAGGCCGCAATCGATGCAGACCCTTCCTTTGTAGACTCCTATGTGGAACTGGGTGCTTTGTTGGTGAAGGTTGGTGACTTTGAAGGTGCTTTAAGGTGTTACGAAGATGCGCTGCGTTTGGATAGTCGAGAGCTTGCAAATTATGCAAACTTGAAGTCAGTATTGAAAAGGCTGAATCAAGAGCATCCTGGCTGTTATCAAGAAAAGCTTCAGGCGGCTGAAGCTGCCTATGATGAAGCTGTTCGTAGTGGGGGAGAGGAAACTTTGCCTAAAAATAATCATTGGTAAGCCTAAGTTGTCTTGGGGCTTGATGATGTGTTTTTGCGTTTTTATCGCGGCTGGGACAGACTGGCTAAAGCTATGGAAGTCAGCAGGATTTGATTTTAGTGAGAAGTTCGGCTGGTTCTGTTTGGGTATGGTTGGTTTGAAATTGATCTGAGTTACTTAGGCTCTTTAAAGTATGAGTTTTTGATAAGGTTGAGTAAGCTGTCTCGGGTTCTATAAGAGCAGCTTCAGTTGACTAAGGCTGCTTATTTGGATTTTTTGTGGTTAGAGTAAAGATTAGTTGTCCGGGAAAAGTCATGAGGAGCGTAATGGCTGATATTCTTTTTCCTGTGGGATCTGACTATAAGCTTTGTCCAAATCACCCTCCTGAACTAGTTCATATATCGAATGTGCCAATGAGGTGATATCAGTAATTCGTTTTATCCACTGGTTGACGTACAGCTCAACAGCCTTTTTGCTGAGGCCGATTTGAATCGCTCGGTGTTCCTGTGGTCGCAAGTAAAGATCCCTTTCTGGGTCCCACTGAATTCGTACCGGTGATTCGCTTTTTAGCTTCTGCCATTCTTCCTTGCTGATCGACTCGTCAGCATGGCTTAAGCATCCATTCGCCAAGGCCCATTCAAAGCCTTCTCTACTGATGTCGATGGCCAGGATGCGCTTCTGACCCGCGTCCTTAAAACCCCAGCCTGCACGATACATCATCCATAGAAAAGATGGCTTGATCCATGTCATACGCTCCATCTTGAACGGTGGAGAAACGAATGTCCCATGGGCTAATGCGGAGTTGGCAATGGTGTCTGAATAGGCCTGGTAGACGCGAATGGTAGTTGCGTCGTAAACCGCTCTTATTTGGCAGAGGGGTATTTCTGAACCTGTTGTATGCATGGTTTCTCCTTATGAAATCAAGCGAGCGACTGTCAAATCGCCAGCCTCTGTTTAGAATCCTACCTGCTCTTGCAGTCGTCGTGTTGTCACATCCATCAAGTCACATTCGTCGCGCAACAATGTGGTGGACCAATGTTAGCTCCTGAAGGTCTACAGGGTCGATTCCAATATTTTTAGGTTCTGCAAAACTTTCCAGCAGATGAGTCACTGCACGAATGCGATAGACCGCTGTGTCGTACCGCAGGTTGATAGGTGCTTGGGTATCAATCGGCAGTGTTCATGGAGTATCGGTATGTGGAGGAAGCGTTACGGATGGAGAGCTGATTCATCGTGCAGAATCGGTGATTAAGCCGGATGCAAATGTAGGGCCTTCTGTCCCGCCACTCTCGTCAGTTTTTCATAGCGATGATTTGTTAGTGTTCGTGGATCAAACGGTGCGAGACAACGAAGCTTTGCAAAAGGCAATCGCATGAGATCCTGGGCAAAAATGTAGTAAGGGGCACTGCTGGAGACCTTGGGGTTGATCTTGATTTATCTACGGTTCAGGCAACCTTTTCAAGAATGCAGATACTTTTGAAGCTCTGGAAAAGGTGGATAATTTTAGGCGTATTGAGGGGGCATGTTTTCCTGCGCCTAAACCATAGGTGGTGTTATGAAGTATGTAAATTTGAGTTGTTTTTTGATGACGGTTTTTTCTGCTGATTTTGGCTTTTCAGAAGCCGTGGCGATTGAGCTTTATAAGGAAGCGGTTGATAACGCAGGTAAGAGAGGAGAGGTTGAAAGAGAGTTGCTCGAGGCTTTTGAGGATGAATCGGTTTCCTGGAAGGAAATGCTGTTGAATGACGAGTGTGAAGTCATGGATTTCGATTCTGAGGATGAGGCCCGGGCATATGCTAAACGTGTGCTGTGGGACCCTATTCTTGGATAGGCTGATGGGGTCACTAGCAATTCATGGTTTCTATTCTTGCGCCTGTCTGAGTATCGCTACTCATTCGTCGCCAAGTGAATTGGGGGCGTGGGGTGTGTAGGTTGGCTAACCGGTGAAACAAAAAACGGCAGACCTGAGGGGCTCCTACGCTGTGGTTGGTAGGAATAAGGGGAGTGCGCTGAGGCCTGTGATGATCAGCACAGCTTGTCTGACCGGAGGTACAGCGTTAGTGTTGATCCAACTTGTGACGACATAAAATTATTTAAGCATGAATGTTTTGAATCTAGATTCGAAGGGGGCTTCCGGGCGGACTACGATACGGCTCATGACAAAGCACAGTTGCACTACCCAAGTCCACTGAGCGATTGAGAGAAGTGTTGATGTATGGCGTTTTATATAGAGATGGACAAAATTGAAGAAACTGATGAATATGTTGAGTATGCGTTTGGCCGTAATTCAGCGTTTGGGGTGATACGGTTGGATAAAGAAAATGAGACTGTCTGTGTGTTAAAAGAGTGTTCATTGGATATTAGCGGTAAATGGTCGCAAAGAGCGGCTGTGAAGCTGGTTCGTCTTTGGAGAAGTGGGAGTCTCCCCGAAAAGACCCAATGGGCATCTTGACGAAATTTAATATGGCAGGACAGGTACGAAAGGGACTGATGCTTTTCTCGAAGGGGCTGAAGGTGGTAGTGGCCTTACTACTGGCGTTACTGATGAACTCCTGCACAACAACATAAACGAGTGACCCAGTGCGGGCCCGTGTATTGTCAACCAAGTAGCCGAGGCTGTATGGCATGGTGGCTCGACAGCATTTCTTAGGTATTTATTATGGATCGTAAAACAGACGACCTGCTTAACAGTATTCCGGAGCATGCAGATTATGCTGCTGATGCCGGAGAGCTGGACCCGGAGGATATTCCGCAGGGAAGAATGGATGCTGTGATGGATTTGCTTCTTCACGCCAATAATGATGTGGTGCGCTTCCTGGCTGCGAAGTTATTGACCAGTTGGGGGATCCATGAAGGCCTGATTGCTTTGGAGAAGAGCGTGGAAAGGCCCGAAACTATCGAAGGCATCTATTCTCATAGGTTGTATGGATACGATGATACTTATCGTCAGATACTTATGGCCGTGACCATGTATTTTGCCAATATGGCTGACAAGGGGGAAGGAGAGGTGGCGAGAACCCAGGTCTACTCACCCTTGTCGAAAATCATAGCGTTGGCGAGTAGTGAACCGTTTGAAATAGGCAATGTTTTTGATTTCGCGAAGCGTAAAAATTACTCAGAGTATGTGCCTCTTGTTGAAAAGCACCTTGTCGCCATAATTGATCGTCCCGAAATACATCGCTGGAAAATTTATGATGCTATTGAGTTCCTGATGGTTTTTAACCCCGATTTCGTTGCGTCTCTATTGAAAGAAAGGAATAAGACGATTGATGATTTCAGGCCAAAATTACAGGGTTGACTCCAGTAAGCGGGCGGCAGGGACCCGGTCAGAGCCGGTGCAAGAAAGTCTGGGGCTGTTGTAGAGGCGCGATCAAGTAAGTTGGTTGGTGTTTTATTGCTAATGAAAAAGATCTTTGATTATTTCGCTATGTCATTGGCATACAAATGATGTTTGGTTTCAGAGCTCTAGCATGCTGAAAAAATGGGCGGCCTAATACCGCCCATTACTATTTACATTGCGAGCCTTTCTTGCAGTTTTCGCCCCGCCACATCCATCAAATCACACCCGTCACGCAGCACGATGCTACAGACCAGTGTCAGTTCCTGAAGGAGAGCAGGTTCATGACGAGGGGCATCAGCTACCGAAAAGCTTTCCAGCAGCTGGGTTACCGCGCGTATGCGATAAGCAGCCGCATCGTGCAGTACGTCAATAGGTGCCTGGGTATCGATAAGCAGGTAGGGAATATTGCAGTCGTGGCCGGTAATGGGCATGTAGCGATTCATAGGTGTAACTCCATTCAGTTGAAAAGAGCTATCACTCAAACGTCGCCAAACGAAAGGTGGCAGCTGTACGCGGGTTGGCGAGCCGGGAATGGAAAACCGACAGGCCCGAAGGCCTCCCGCGCACAACTGCCATAAGGCAGCTTTGCATGCGCAAAAGCTTCTGTAATCAGAAATCTTTTGCACACCATTCACCAGGTCGCCAAACCCGGTCGCCATCTGGGAGACCCATCGACTGTAAATCGCACTGGGGTTGGCAGGAATAAGGTGAGTGCACTGTAGGCTGTAGGGCTTTTCTGATTAGCGCAGAAGGAAGCTGTCGGCTTGGCGGGCAGCTCCAATACCCAATAAAACGCCCCGTGCGTTTCCCAAATACGGCTTCCTGCAAAAGACTGTGGGTAATGGCCTCTAGAACATGCTTGAGGAACAAAAAAACGGGGCAGCACAGGCCGCCCCGTATCGTTTCGCCCAAGTCCAGCGCGGCTTACAACGCCTTCACCGGAATACAGATCTCACACTCCAGTTCCCCCGCCTTCATGTCGTATTTCGCGTCCACCGGATAGCGCTCGAACGCTGGTCGGGCGTCGAATTGCATGCCGCTCTTGGGCAGCCAGTCGCGGCACAGTTCGGTCCAGGCGTCGGCGATGTCGGGGCCTTTGCCCTGGTAGTGGGCGACGGCGTAGAGGCCGCCGAGCAGGGTGGTGACGACGGCGGGGGCGCTGGCCTTGAAGTCGTCGGGGACTTCGACGCAGGCGTCGTAGCGGCATTTTTCCGGTGGGGTGACGTAGGGATCGTCGTGGCCGATACCGTAGCGCACACGGCCCAACAGGCCGTTTTCGACCATCCAGGGGGCGACGGTGTCGCGCCAGAAGGTGCCGATACCCGGCCCGTAGGGGCCGATATAACGCAGGTAGGCGACGCGGACCGGTGGCAGTTCCTTGAGGGTGACGTTCATCAAAGGCTCCTTCAGGTGAATGAAGGCGTCAGGATCGTCGAAGGCCGGGATGTGCGTCTGATCAGGATTGCTCAATTCCCGTAGGCGCCGTTCGCGGACGTCGCTGAGGCGGCGGTGCCAGCGTTTGGGTTCGATGCTGCGCCAGGTGCTCGGGGTGACCGAGAAATGCTGCTTGAACGCCCGGGAGAACGCTTCGCCGGAGCTGAAACCGACCTCCAGCGCCACCTCCAGAATGCTCAATTCCGGATGGCTGGCCAGCTGATAGGCGGCACAGGCCAGGCGGCGCCGGCGCAGGTAGTCGCCCAGGGTTTCACCGACCCAGGCGGTGAACAGGCGGTGAAAGTGAAAGGGCGAAAAATGCGCGACCTGCGCGAGTTCGGTCAGCTCCAGCGGCTGGTCCAGGTGTTGGTCGATATGCTCCAGCACCCGGTTCATGCGTTGGGTGTATTCGTGGAGGCTGTGGTAGGCGGGGCTCATGGAGCCAAGTTTAGCCGGGGGCAGACCACGGAGTTGTGCCGGGCGGTTTTTTTTCGCCGGCCGGACGAACATGATCGCGAGCCGGCTCCTGCAGGCCCGCGATCGCTGTCCGGCGCTCAGGAGCCGCCATGGCAGCAACTGGCGGCCGGTTTGTCGTCATAACGATCATGGTGCCTGACCCAGTCCATGATCTGTTCTTCGTTGCGCCCCTTGGGCGTCAGGTCCAGGTAGTTGTAGGCCCCCACCAGCAGGTCCAGGCCACGGGCGTAGGTGGAGTAGGTGTGGAAGATCTCACCGGCTTCATTGCGATAGAACACGCTGAGGCCAGGCAGCTCTTCCTCGGCGCCGTCGGTTTTCTCGTAGTTGTAGGTGGCGGTGCCGGCGGCGACCTCGTCGGCCCGGGCGCAGACCCCGAAGTCGTAGTTGAAATCACAGCCGGCGGACGAAACCCAGTCGAACTTCCAGCCCATGCGCCGCTTGAACGCCTGGAACTCGGCGAAGGGCGCGTGGGACACCGCCACCAGCGCGATGTCGTGGTGGGCCAGGTGCTGGTTGGCGCCGTCGATGTGATCGGAGAGGAAGGAGCAGCCCGGGCAACCTTCGTCCCAGCCTTCGGCGAACATGAAGTGGTAGACCACCAGTTGGCTGCGATCGCCGAACAGGTCGGCCAGGCTCAGTTCGCCGTGGGGGCCCTGGAAGCGGTAGGGCTTGTCGATTTTCACCCAGGGCAGGGCACGCCGCTCGGCGCTGAGCTGGTCGCGTTGGCGGGTGAACGCCTTTTCGTGAATCAGATGCTGCTTGCGGGCCTGTATCCATTGTTCCCGGGATACGACCGGATGATCGTTGAGGTGCATGACGTCTTCTCCTGCGGCAAAGGTGCGCGGCGACAGTGCCTACACAGGCTAGTCGTTTCGCCCGCGGGCAAATCGACAGCCGCCGGACGGTTCCGCCCAACGGTCGCCTGCCTGCTCGATGCTGCTGAACGGCTATAGGTGGCGCTATGCCTTTCATGGTGGGAGGTTGAATCAGGATGGCGACTTATAACTGGGATCTGAGCTCAGGCTCTGCCATGGGGACGAGAGCACTTCAGGCGTTACTTCAGGCGGGTTTCTTTCATGCATTTCAACGCTTCGAACTCATCGCGCACGTTCTGCAGCTTGTTGCGCAGATGCTCGCGCTGGGCTGGCGTGCTTTTGGCCATCACGTCCACCAGCAGGCTGCGCGCTGCCTGTTCGCTGTTGGCGTAGGCCTGGCGATAAGCCGGTGTCCAGAAGCTTTCACGATCCACCAGCAGGCGCTCGATGCGTTTGTCGAAGTCGCTGTTCTGGCGTTGCTCCAGCGCGGCGCTGAACTGCGCTTGCCAGTTGGCCCGATTGGCGAGCCAGAGCTGGTTCTGTTCGCCGAGGGACGTTGACCAGTCCGTCACCTGCTGGGCCTGCTCGGGCGTGAGGGGGCCAAGCCAGGTAGTCAGGCGCTTGTCCATGCGTTCGGTGCGCAGCCTGATCTGTTGCTCCAGTGGTGGCTTGAGGTTTTTGCTGCGACGTTGGCGCATGTCCTTGGCGAAGACCGCCTTCATTTCCGCGACCTGTCGGTCGTCCAGGCCCCGCAGCAACTCGATGGCCGAAGGCGCGATCGCGCGGGCGGTCTGGGCAATGGCCTGCTTGGCTCCGCGGGTGAGCTCTTGCAGCTCGGCATCGTTGACCTGATTGCGTGCGACCATCTGCTGCAGACGGTCCAGGTAGTCCAGGTAGCCGGGCAACTGCGTGCTGCAGTGCCAGCTCAGGTGCTCCTTGAGGCGCTGGTTGAACCAGATTTTCTGCTCGCGGTTCATTTCCAGGTAGTCATTGAGCGTCCAGGGAATGATCACATCGAGGTTGCGGTAAGCCAGGCCGACACGATTGCAGGAGGTCAGCACCAGGCTCAACAGCAGTAGCAGGGTGAGGTGTTGCAGCCGGCGCGACATGGCAAGTCCTTGCGAAGGCTTGGGTTTGTAAGCTTGGGTTTCTTATCTGAACCCGGAAAGCTTCCGGCAGTTCAGCCGCTCAATAGAACGAATGCTCGGCCTTGAAGGTGAGCAGACCGTCGCATTGCGCGTTATGTCCAGAATAGGCCGAACAATCGCTGCCGTTGAGGTTGGAGTCGCTGTAGATCAGTTTCAGGTCGATGCCCATCCAGGGGCGGGAGAACTTGATCGACCAGTCGTTGAAGCTGCTGACGTAGCCGCTGCTCACCGAAACCGGGTTGCCCAGCTGATGAGTGGTGTACTTGATGCTGACGCCGATGCCGAAGGGCTGGTTGCCGCCCAGGTCGGCGAACAGGGTGCTGTTGCGCTTGTCCGGTTCCTGGCTGAACGCGGCGCCGAAGCGGCTGCCCAGCAGCGTCAGGCCGCCATAGAACTCCTGGCTGTTCTGCGGGGCCAGTTGCGGGTAGTTGTACTGGATCATCCCCACCTCATAACCCAGGGTCTGATCGAAGGGGCGCTTGAATCCCAGGTAGGAGTCCACTTCCAGGTCGCTCTCGCCCAGGCCCATGCTCGGCGACCACTGGCCGATGTACCAGCCGCTGTCATGGGTCAGGTCCAGGCCGCCATGGAACGAGCCGGTGGCCGAGGGTTTGACCAGGCCCTGGGCCATGCTGCGGCTCGGGGTGCTGCTGAGCTTGAGGTCGAAGTCCCCCAGTTCGCGCTGGAAGATCTGCCCGTGGGCCAAGGGGCTGGCGAGAAGGCTGGCAAGCAGCACATGGGAGGATTTGAGCATGCTTCACTCCATGAAATGCGAGGAGCAGGAACCGCGGAACCTACTGGAATGCCCGATCTAGACGTGTGCAAGGATACCGGCGAAACCTCGGGGATGAGGGCCGTTCGTCGATTTTTATGGGAGGGGAGGAGTCAGAACTCTAGTCCTAGCGCTTTGAGGCTCAAAGCGCATAGGGACCAGGAGGTGTGGCGGGGGGATTACTTCTTGCCCAGGCTGATCTGCTTGGACGGGCCGAAAGTCTGGCCGCTGACGCCTTTGGCAATTTGCTGGATCTCGCCGCCGGATTTCAGGAAAGCAGCAATCTGATCGTTGATAGATTCGCTGGTTTCAACGGCTGGAGCTGGCTTTGCTTTGCTGTTGGATGCTTTTACACGCATGGCGGCCATTAACCTTCAGAAAATTAATTTGGCCAGCCATCATACATGAAATGCTTGACAATTGCTTGGTAAATATCCTCCTGGAATAACAGTGGAAAACTCCCGAATAATCCTAAGTTGATCTCGGGAATATCCCCATAAGCTGCTGTTTTAAATAAAGACAATGGCACAAAGAGCGGCTTGTTCGGAGGCGCTGAGGCAAAAGTCGCTGCCGGCTGGCCTGACGGGCGGAACCGGTTGCTGGCGCAAAGCCATAAAAATCAAGGCATTCAGGAAAATATCCGCTGCTATCCGGCGACTCGGGCCAACCAGGAGCGGAAAACCGGGTAGAATGCCGCCCACGCAATGAGGGTATTGGAAATGGCTTTAGTCGGGCGCTACAACAGTTTGCAAGTGGTTAAACACACTAACTTCGGTTTATATCTGGACGGCGGGGCGGATGGCGAAATATTGCTGCCCAATCGTTATATTCCCAAGGATATTCCTAGTGAAGATGAAGACTGGTTGAATGTTTTCGTTTATCTGGATAGCGCCGACAAGTTAATTGCAACTACCGAAAAACCAAAAGTTCAAGTCGGTGAATTCGCCAGTCTTAAAGTCGTGGAAGTTAACAGTATTGGTGTGTTCCTCGACTGGGGCCTGCCCAAGGACCTGCTGCTGCCGTACTCCGAGGAAAAGCGCCAGCTGACCGCCGGCGAGTATTGCGTGGTGCACGTCTACCTCGACAAGCACACCCGTCGCATCACCGCCACGGCCCGTCTGGACCGCTATCTGGACAAGGCTCCGGTGACCTACAAGGTCGGCCAGGAAGTCGATCTGCTGGTGGCCGAGAGCACCGACATGGGCTTCAAGGCGATCATCAACAACAAGCACTGGGGCCTGATCCACAAGAACGAAGTGTTCAAGTTCCTGCGTCCGGGCAAACAGGAAAAGGGTTTCATCAAAGAGATCCGCGCCGACGGCAAGATCAGCCTCAGCCTGCAACCGGTGGGTGAAGAACTGGCCAGCAGCCTGAACGCGAAGATCCTCGCCAAGTTGCGGGAAAACAATGGCACCCTGCCGGTCAGCGACAAGAGCGATCCGACGGTGATCAGTGGCCTGTTCGGCGTCAGCAAGGGCAACTTCAAGAAGGCCATCGGTGCCTTGTACAAGAATGGCCAGATCGTTATTCATGCCGACCGCATTGAACTGAGCTGATTCGTTCCTCCCTGGCGTAGTTGCGGCCGAAGAACCTTCGGCGGCGCTAACGACCCACGGGGCTGTCCGAAAAAACCGCTGCCGGAACCGGCAGCGGTTTTTTATTGCCTTTTTTCCTGGCTGCGTTGAAGGACGTCAGAGTCGGCGTCTTCGATCGTTGTCATAGTCGCTGTATACAGTTTCAAGCCATTCCTGATGCACTGATATCAGGCAGTCGTGCACAGCCAGTGGGCATGCCTGCCGCTGATCCCGGCTGCTGATCATCGTTGTGTAGCCAAGGCCCAGCCCTTGATGGACAAGCGATCCGCGCCGTTCGCCTACAGGTTTTTCCGGTATGGCACGCATTCTGCGTAGCGCTTCGTATACAACTCATGCCGGCTCCCGTACGCAGTGTGGTCGCAAGGTCAATCGCGGGGGCAGGGCCTGTCCAACAAGGAGCCTTGCAATGACCGAGCAACTACCCAAGGGCTACAGCCCGCGCTTATACAACCAGGACCTGGGGCCGCTGCCGCAGAAGTGGAACTGGTACAACATCTTCGCCTTCTGGATGAGCGACGTGCACAGCGTCGGCGGTTATGTGTTCGCCGCCAGCCTGTTCGCCCTCGGGCTGGCCAGCTGGCAAGTGCTGGTGGCCCTGCTGGCGGGGATCTGCATCGTGCAACTGATCGCCAACCTGGTGGCCAGGCCCAGCCAGCAGGCGGCGGTGCCATACCCGGTGATCTGCCGGCTGGCGTTCGGTGTATTCGGGGCGAATATCCCGGCGGTGATTCGCGGCCTGATCGCGGTGGCCTGGTATGGGATCCAGACCTACCTGGCGTCCAGCGCCCTGATCATTGTGGTGCTGCGCTTTTTCCCGGCCATGGCGGCCTATGCCGAGCCGCATTTTGCCGGGCTGTCGTACCTGGGCTGGTTCGGTTTCCTGGCGCTGTGGCTGGTCCAGGCCCTGGTGTTCTGGGCCGGCATGGAGTCGATCCGGCGCTTTATCGACTGGGCGGGGCCGGTGGTCTACGCGGTGATGTTCCTCCTCGCCGGCTGGATCGTCTGGAAGGCCGGCTGGAGCAACATCAGCTTCACACTGGGGGAGAAGTCGCTGTCGGGCTGGCAGGCATTCGGCCAGGTGATCGTCGCCACGGCGCTGGTGGTGTCCTACTTCTCCGGGCCGACCCTGAACTTCGGCGACTTCAGCCGCTACTGCCGCAGCATGCAGGATGTACGACGCGGCAACTTCTGGGGGCTGCCGGTGAACTTCCTGGCGTTCTCCCTGGTGACCGTGGTCATTGTCTCCGGCACCCTGCCGGTGTTCGGTGAAATGCTCCATGACCCGATCGCCACGGTGGCGCGGATCGACAACGACGTCGCGGTGCTGCTCGGCGCCTTCGCCTTTGTCACTGCCACCGTCGGCATCAACATCGTCGCCAACTTCGTCTCGCCGGCCTTCGACTTCGCCAACGTCGCTCCGAGCCGGATCAGCTGGCGCACGGGCGGCATGATCGCGGCCCTGGCCTCGATCTTCATCACCCCCTGGAACCTATTCAACAACCCGCAGGTAATCCACTACACCCTCGACGTGCTGGCCGCCTTTATCGGCCCGCTGTTCGGTATTCTGCTGGTGGACTACTACCTGATCAAAAAGCAGCAGATCGATATCGACGCGCTGTTCAACGACGGCCCGGACGGGCGTTATTACTACAGCGGTGGGGTCAACTGGACCGCGGTCAAGGCGCTGGTGCCGGCGACCCTGATGGGTGTGGCGATCACCTTCACGCCAGCATTGCAGCCGATGGCCAACTTCGCCTGGTTCACCGGGTGTTTCCTCGGTGGCGCGCTGTTTTTTCTCCTCGCGCGCCGTGAGGCCCTGCCATCCCTGAGGCTGAGCCCGACGGCGTCGAGCTGACGGCCGCAGCCAGGAAAAGGTCTTTTTCCAGGCGTCTTTTTCTGTCCGTTTGGTTGATAATCGACAGCACATCCATTCTTTGCCCCGGACCGGTTCCGGGGCTTTGTCGTTTCTGTCGAGTAACTGCCATGTCTATGAATCTGCCTGAGGGGCTGCGGTGAGTATCGAGCGGCGCAGCGCCGACGGTTTCGCACTGCAAGTGATGTTGGGGCTGTGCCTGATCTGGGGCGTGCAGCAGGTGATGATCAAGTGGGCCGCGGCGGATATCGCGCCGGTGATGCAGGCGGCCGCGCGTTCGGGCATTTCGGCGCTGCTGGTGGCCTTGCTGATGTGCTGGAAGGGCGGCTGGTCGCAGATCGGCAGTACCTGGCGCGGCGGCTTGCTGGCCGGCAGCCTGTTTGGCCTGGAGTTCCTGTTTATCGCCGAAGGGCTCAAGCTCACCAGCGCGGCGCACATGTCGGTGTTTCTCTATACCGCGCCGATCTTCACCGCGCTGGGGGTGAACTGGCTGCTGCCCAGCGAGCGCCTCAGGCCCTTGCAGTGGCTGGGGATTCTGCTGGCGTTCATCGGCATTGGCGTGGCCTTCGCCGGCGGCATTTCGCTGGATAACCTGGACACGCGCATGCTGCTTGGCGACGCCCTGGGCGTGCTGGCCGGCCTGGCTTGGGGCGCGACCACGGTGGTGGTGCGCGCGTCGCGCCTGTCCGAGGCGCCGGCGACCCTGACCCTGTTCTATCAGCTGATCGTCGGTTTTGTCGGCCTGCTGCTGATCGCCGTGCTGAGCGGCCAGGTCACCCATGTCAGCCTGACTCCGGTGGCGGTGGCCAGCGTGCTGTTCCAGGGGCTGGTGGTGTCCTTTTTCAGCTACCTGACCTGGTTCTGGCTGCTGCGCCGTTACCTGGCCGCCAACCTGGCGGTGTTTTCTTTCATGACGCCGCTGTTCGGTGTCACCTTCGGGGTGCTGTTGCTGGGCGAACCCCTGAGCCTCAATTTCGTCATCGGCGCGGTGCTGGTGTTGCTGGGCATCACTTTCGTCAGCGCCGAACAGTGGCTGCGCCGGCGGATCCGCAGCCTGCTGTAATCCCAGGCTCAGGCCGTGGCGTGGCATTCCCGGGCAAGCGGTTGTTGCCTCAACAGCAAGCCCCCCGCCAGCAGCAGGCTGCTGCCGGCGACGATCAGCGCCGGTTGCAGGCTACCGCTGAAATGGCTGCTCAGGGCCGCCAGCAGTGGCCCGCTCAACTGGCCCATGGCGAAGCAGGCCGTGAGCAAACCGGCGTTGCGCTGGGCCGCATGGGGCGCCAACTCCCGCGAGCGCTGCATCACCAACTGCATGCAGGCCAGGAACGGCGCGCCGCAAAGAATCACCCCCAGCGCCAGGCCGGCGCCACTGCCCAGCAGACAGGCGAAGACCCCGGCGGCTTGCAGCCACAAGGTCGCCATCAGCCAGTGACGGGTGGCGTTCGGGCTGTGTCGGCGCAGGCTGACCAGCCCCACGCCGATGGCCGCCGCCAGACCGAAGCACGGCCAGAACAGGTCGGCCTGCCATTGCCCTTGAAAGCGCGCGCTGGCCATCTGTGACAGGAAGGTTGCCGGGATGATGTAACCCAGGCCGTACAGCGCATAAATCAGCCCGAGGCGGAGGATGCCGCTGTGGTTCGAGGCGTGTGGCATCTGGGCGGTCAGTGCGGGCATAGCGGGTTGCGGCAGGATCGGCAGGATCACCAGCAGCATCAGCAGGCCGGCCGCGGCGTACACCAGCCACAGGATCGCGGAGCTTTGCCCCAGCAGGTTCGAGCCCAGGGCCAGCAGGCCGGTGAGGAAAATCCCCAGCCCGGGCCCGGCAAACACCAGAGCGCCCAGGCGTGGCCGGCCGGCGGCCAGGGCCAGCGACTGGCTCAGGGCGGCGATCATCACCATCACCCAGGCACTGGCCACGCCGGTGCCGAAGCGCAATACCGAATGCGCCCAGAAGCCGCCGGCCCAGAACGAGGCCAGGGTCAGCAGCACGCACAGCCACAGCCCACCCAACAGACGCCGGCGAACCTGGGCCGGGCGGCGGGCGAACATGGCATCCAGCGCGCCGATGAAATACCCCAGGTAGTTGGCGGCGGCGATCAGGCCAGTGTCGGTCAGGTCGACCTGGCCTTCGCTCAGCAGGTGTGGCAGTTGCGGGGTGAGGGCGAAGCGACCGATGCCCATGGCCATCATCAGGGCAATGAAACTGGCGAGTAAGCGAATCAGCGGTGACATGGTCCGGGCTCCGTCGAAGAGGCGATGACCGTCAGGCTAGGACTGATTGACTTTCTATAAAAATGAATAATATTAAGTAACTTGTTCGCTTTTGGAGAATGGTTGTGGAGTTCAGCCAGTTGCGCATCTTCCAGGCGGTCGCCGAGGAAGGTTCCATCACTCGGGCGGCCGAGCGCTTGCATCGAGTGCCGTCCAACCTGTCGACGCGGCTCAAGCAACTGGAAGAGCAATTGGGGGTCGAGCTGTTCCTGCGGGAACGGCAGCGGCTGCAACTGTCGCCGGCGGGTAAGGTGCTGCTCGAT
Organism: Pseudomonas sp. GW821-FHT02B10; assembly: GCF_059421865.1. Taxonomy (NCBI): domain Bacteria; kingdom Pseudomonadati; phylum Pseudomonadota; class Gammaproteobacteria; order Pseudomonadales; family Pseudomonadaceae; genus Pseudomonas; species Pseudomonas sp. GW821-FHT02B10. The sequence continues at coordinate 28,992 of NZ_JBWKVU010000011.1, forward strand.
TACGCCGCGCGCCTGTTTGCCCTGCGCGATGAGGCCCATGGGGCGGTGCAGGGCGGTCAGCCGGCCGGGGATTTCGTACTGGGCACCATGTACAGCACGGCAGCGATTCAATTACCGGCGCTGCTGGCGCGTTACCACCGCGCCTACCCGGCGGTGAACCTGCAGGTGCAATCGGCGCCCAGCAGCGAGTTGCTCGAAGGCTTGCTGGCCGGGCGCCTGGATGCAGTGCTGGTGGACGGCCCGCTGGAGCTGGCCAGCCTGGACGGGGTGCCGCTGTGCGATGAAAAGCTGGTGTTGATCAGCGAAGCGGACCACCCGCCGATCCGCAGTGCCCGGGATGTCGAAGGGCGTGCGGTATTTACCTTTCGCCGCGGCTGCTCGTACCGCCTGCGCCTGGAGTCCTGGTTCGCCCACTACCAAGCGGCCATGGGGCGGGCGATAGAAATCGAGTCCTATCAGGGAATGCTGGCCTGCGTGATTGCCGGGTCCGGGGTGGCGCTGATGTCGGCGTCGATGCTCGCCAGCCTGCCCGGTCGCGAGAGCGTGGCGGTTCACCCGCTGGCCGAGCCATTCGCCAGTGCCACCACCTGGCTGATGTGGCGCAAGGGCATGCTCGGCGCCAACCTCAATGCCTGGATCGAGCTGCAACAGGCGAGTCAGACGGATCAGCGGGCGACGGCCTGAAACGGGCTGGCTGATTCGGATTAATCCGGTAACAGATCATTGCTATCCGGGGGGAGCACTGGGCGAAAGTTAGCGCTATTATCAGAGCGAAGCGGCTTCAGAACCCAGCCGCCAGGCACGACCCTTAAGGGGGGCACTATGAAAGAGAAACTGCAAAACTGGCTTCACGACCTCGGGGTCGCACTGGGGCTGATCGAGCCGCCATTGCAGCCGGTGCCAATCCGCACAGACGACGAACAACGGCGTCGGCAACAGCGTCGCCGCTAACCATCGGCTCGGGAATGGGGCAGGCATCCAGCCTGCTCCCGCCACTTTTCAGCCGCGCGAGGGCAGGTTCACTCGCGAACGGTTGCTGCCTTCTGATCCAAACCCGTCAACTCGCAACCCGCCCATGGTGCTTGGCGCTGTGGAGTCTTCAGTGCTGTGAAATCTTCAGCAGAAACCGGCTCAAGTCATTGGCGCTGTTCGCCGCCTTGAGCATCTGGTCTTCTTCGTGGGTGAAGGCGGTCAGTCCAAACTGATCTTCCAGGTGGAAGATCAGGTCCTCGATATCCTGCTTGTCCAACCCCAGCTCCTGCAGGCTCACGTCGTCGGCAAATCCGTCGTTGCCATCCAGCAGGCGGCTGATGAAGTCATGCACGGCTTGTCGGACTTCGGCTCTTTCCATCTTGGCTCTTTTCGCCAGGGGCTTGCGCATGGTCTTTGAAGCGGGCGCGATTGTGTGCAGTACAGCACAGCTTCATGGGTGCCGGCGGATCCAATCCTCGATCATCCTGCGCAGTTGCGTTCCCGAAAAACTGCCGAAATGGCCGCCATGCACAGTCCGCACCGGCAGCAGGTACAGGCGTCTCAGGCTGGCAGCGTAGTCCTCCAGGTTGGAGTGGTAGGCGTCTTCGACCAACGGACCGTCGTAGATGATGTCGCCGCTGAACAGGGTGCCGCTGGCGGCTTCCCAGAGGCTGATCCCCCCGGGGGAATGGCCGGGCGTATGCAGCACCTGGAGGCTACGGTTGCCCAGGTCGAGCACGTCGCCTTCCTCGATCAGGCGCGTCGCCGGGGCGGCCTTGACCCGATATTCGGCGTAGCACAGCGGGCAATCCGGGTGGGCCTCGAACATCGCGTCGCCAACGTAGGCGGCCGACAAGGTATTGGCCCCGTCAGGCGCGGCTAGGATCTGCGCCTCGGCCGGGTGCACCAGGCGTTCGGGGAATTCGTGATGCCCGGCGATATGGTCGAAATGGCAATGGCTGGCCACCGCCAGCAAGGGCCGTTCGGTGAGCCAGGGCAACTGTTCGCGCAAGCTGACCAGGCCAGAGCCGCTGTCCAGCAGCAGGTCCCTGTCGCGACCCTGGATATGCCACAGGTTGCAGCGATAGAACGGCCGGATATAGGGCTCGTGGATCAGCCGAATCCCGTCGCTCAGGCTTCTGACTTCGAACCAGCGGTCGCGGCTGACAATCTTCATCGACTTTCCTCCAGGCGAAAAAAAACGGGTGCAGCCACCGACGCTGCACCCGCCGAAGAAAAATGTACGGCGTCTGACCTGAGGTTAGATCGCGTTGGCCAGGGTTGCCGGGCGACGAGACAACAGGCTCACCACCACGAAGCTGATCAGGCCGACAGCCAGGCTGTAGTAGATCGGGGTGTTGGCGTCCAGGCCGTCCTTGAACATGAACGCCAGCGCGGTGAGGAAACCCAGGCCCATGCTAGCGATGGCGCCGGCGGTGGTCGCGCGTTTCCAGAAGATCGCCCCGATCAGCGGGATCAGCATGCCGCCCACCAGCAGGTTATAGGCCAGGGTCAGGGCGCTGATCACGTCGTTGACCACCAGGGCGATGCCCAGGACCACGATGCCGGTCAGCAGGGTGAACAGGCGGTTGATCCCCAGGCTCGACTGCTTGCCGCCACGCAGCTTGGGCAACAGGTCTTCGGTCAGGGTGGTGGAGGCGGCCAGCAGGCCGGCGCTGGCGGTGGACATCATGGCGGCCAGGGCCGCGGCGATCACCAGGCCACGGATGCCGTCCGGCAGGGAGGCTTTGACGATGGCGGCGAAGGCGTTGTTGACGTTGTCCAGGTCCGGCAGCAAGACATGCGCGGCCATGCCGATCAGGGCGCAGGCCAGGCCGTAGAGGATGCAGTAGAAGCCGGCGACGGTGCCTGCGTATTGCGCGACTTTTTCGGTCTTGGCGGTGAACACCCGTTGCCAGATGTCCTGGCCGATCAGGATGCCGAAGAAGTAGATCATGAAGTAGGTGACGATGGTGTCCCAGCCGATGGTGGTGAAGCTGAAGCTGGACGCTGGCAGCTTGGTGACCAGTTCATCCCAGCCGCCGACGCGGTACAGGCAGATCGGCAGCAGGATGAACATCAGGCCGACGGTCTTGATCACGAACTGGACGATGTCGGTCAGGGTCAGCGACCACATGCCGCCGATCGCCGAATAAATCACCACCACGCCGCCGCCCAGCAGCACCGAAATCCAGAACGGCAGGCCGAACAGCACTTGCAGCACGGTGCCGATGGCGAGGATCGAGGTCACGCCGATCATCAGCGCATAGGCCAGCATGATCACCGCGCTGGCCTGGCGGGCCATCGGGTTGTAGCGTTTTTCCAGGACCTGGGTAACGGTGAAGATCCGCAGCTTGAGCAGCGGTTTGGCCAGCAGCAGGTTGAGGGCGATGATGCCCAGGCCCAGCGCGGCGCACAGCCAGAAGCCGGAGATGCCGTGGACATAGCCCAGGCGCACGGTGCCGACGGTGGAGGCACCGCCCAGCACGGTGGCGGCCATGGTGCCCATGTACAGGGTCGGGCCCAGGTTGCGGCCGGCTACCAGGTAGTCCTCGTGGGTCTTGGCCTTGCGCATGCCGTAATAGCCGAGCACCAGCATGCCGGCGGCGTAGATGAGTACGACGAATAGATCTAAAGCCATGATGGCGTGTCTCCGATTGTCTTTCTTATAGTGGCTTGCTGTAGAAGCGAGGCTTGCCGCAATCAAGGCGACGCGGTCTGGCGGACCCGTCGTGTGAGGCGTGATTGCCGGCGAGCCTGCCGCTACAGGTCATGCTTGAGTCAGGCGGCTTGGCGCATGACCGGTTTACCGAGCGAATCCGTGCTCTTGCTGCGTGGATCGTTGGGGCCGTAGACCGCGGCCGGCTCCGGGAACAGGTTGAGCAGGGCCAGGTACACCAGCGAGGCCAGGCCCAGGGTCACCGGCAGGCTGATATCGATGCCGTCGGCCAGGTTGCCCAGCGGACCGACGAACTGCCCGGGCAGGTTGACGAAGCACAGGCCGACCAGCGCGCTGGGGATCCAGGCTCCCAGGCCACGCCAGTTCCAGCCGTGCTGGAACCAGTAGCGGCCACCTTGCTCGCCACGGGTGAAGACTTGCAGGTCGTCCGGGCAGTAGAAGCCGCGACGCACCAGCAGGCCGATCAGCATGATCACCATCCACGGGGTGGTGCAGGTGATGATCAGTACGGCGAAGGTCGACACGCTCTGCACCAGGTTGGCGGCGAAGCGCCCGATGAAGATGAAGGCGATCGACAGCACGCCGATCAGCAAGGTCGCCTTGACCCGCGACAGCACCCGCGGGAACACGCTGGACATGTCCAGGCCGGTGCCATACAGCGAGGTGGTGCCGGTGGACATGCCACCGATCACCGCGATCAGGCACACCGGCAGGAAGAACCAGCTCGGCGAGACCGCCAGCAGGCCGCCGACGTAGTTGTTGGCGGCGATGTAGTCGGGCGCCTTGATCGCCACGATGGTGGCGGTGGCCAGGCCGAACAGGAAGGGAATCAGGGTGGCGATCTGGGCGGCGATCACCGCCAGCATGATCCGGCCTTTCGGCGTTTCGCGGGGGATGTAGCGCGACCAGTCGCCGAGGAACGCGCCGAAGGAAATCGGGTTGCTCATGGCCACCAGCGCGGCGCCGATGAAGGCCGCCCAGAAACCCGCCTGGCCGAGGGCCAGGGTACCGGCGAACTGGCTGTCGAAGGCCGGCGCGAAGGCGAAGATCCCCAGCAGGAACAGCAGGCTCGCCGCCCAGACGGCAATGCGGTTGACCCACAGCATGAAGCGGAAGCCGTAGATGCACACCGTCAGTACCAGGATCGCGAACAGGCCGTAGGCCAGGCCCAGGGTCAGGTCGGTTTCCGGCAGGTCGACCAGGCGCTTGGCGCCGCCCACCAGGGCGTCCCCCGAACTCCATACGGAGAGGGAGAAGAAGGCGATGGCGGTCAGCAACGACAGGAACGAGCCGACGATCCGCCCGTGCACGCCGAAGTGCGCACCGGAAGAGACGGCGTTGTTGGTGCCGTTGATCGGCCCGAACAGGCCCATCGGCGCGAGGATCAATGCCCCCAGGATCACGCCCAGCACGATCGCCCAGACACCCGCCTGGAAGGACAGGCCGAACAGCACCGGGAAACTGCCGAGCACGGCGGTGGCGAAGGTATTGGCGCCGCCGAAGATCAGGCGAAACAGGTCGCTGGGCCGGGCGTCGCGTTCATGGTCGGGGATCTGTTCGACCCCGTTCGTTTCGATGCTGCTAAGGCTTTTTTCTTTGTTGTTGTTATTCATGATCTGCTCCGATCACTAGGGCGCGCTCATCGTGCGTGAGCGTCACCTTTCTGGCTAAGGGGGTGGCAGCCCTTCCGGCATTGCGGACAAATGTTCGTGGCAGGCCAGCCATAGGCCTTGTTGTTGTGTGCCGGACCCTTGCCTGCGGAAAACAATGGTCTCGCGCTCCTGGCTGAAGTGTTGCTCCCCTTGCATGCGCAGCTCGGTGGCGACGTCATGAATGAACACCGCGGTGTCCCCCAGCAGGCTGACAAACGCGTTGCTCGAGGTGCAGGACAGCACCTCGAAGCCGTCCTCGCGACGCCAGCTGTCCCACAGCGCCTGGTAGGCGTCGCGGGACAGCAGGGGCTGGGCGAGGGTGTGGAAGACGAAGCTGGCGTCGGTGCTGAACGCACCGAAGTAGGCTTCGCGATCGTTACGGGCGAAGGCCGCCACCAGTTCGGCGGCGGCTTTGAGGACCTGCTCGCGCTCGCTCATGGCCGGGCCTCAGCGACGCGCCACGCCCGGCAGCACGCAGAGCATTTCGTACAGCAGGTTGGCGCCCAGCAGCGAGGTGTTGCCGGTGGTGTCGTACGGCGGCGAGACTTCTACCAGATCGCAGCCGACCAGGTCGAGGCCGTGGCAGCCACGGACGATCTCGATCGCCTGGATGGTGGTCAGGCCGCCGATTTCCGGGGTGCCGGTGCCTGGCGCCCAGGCCGGGTCGATGCCGTCGATGTCGAAGCTCAGGTACACCGGGCCGTCGCCGACTTTCGCCCGTACTTCGGCCATCAGCGGGTCCAGCGACTTGTGCCAGCACTCTTCGGCCTGCACCACGCGAAAGCCCTGCTTGCGGCTCCAGTTGAAGTCTTCGGCGGTGTAGCCCTGGGCGCGCAGGCCGATCTGCACCACGCGGTCGCAGTCCAGCAGGCCTTCTTCGACGGCGCGGCGGAAGGTGGTGCCGTGGGCGATCTTCTCGCCGAACATGTGATCGTTGACATCGGCGTGGGCATCGATGTGCACCAGGCCGACCTTGCCGTGTTTCTTGTGGATGGCGCGCAGGATCGGCAGGGTAATGGTGTGGTCGCCGCCCAGGGTCAGCGGGATCACGTTGTGCTCGAGGATGCCGTCATAGGCTTCTTCGATGATGCGCACGGCGTCCAGCAGGTTGAAGGTGTTGATGGCCACGTCGCCGATGTCGGCTACGTTCAGAGAGTCGAAGGGCGCCGCGCCGGTGGCCATGTTGTACGGACGGATCATCACCGATTCGGCGCGGATTTCACGGGGCCCGAAGCGGGTGCCGGCGCGTAGCGAGGTGCCGATGTCCAGCGGTACGCCGACGAAGGCGGCATCCAGGCCGGCCGGTGTAGGTACATGGGGAAGACGCATCATGGTGGCGATGCCGCCGAAGCGCGGCATTTCGTTGCCGCCCAGTGGTTGGTGGAGAATCTTGTCCACGGGATTGGCCTCATCGTTGTTTTATTTATGGGGTTTGTGGCGCGGCAATGACTGCCGGCGAAACCGAGTGGGGCCGATTCTGCGAAATGTAGTGGGCGGGAAGAATCGCTACGGGCAAATACTTAGTTCAGATTTTTCTAAACTAAGGGCGGGTGTAAAGGATAGACTCTGGCCCTGTGAGAGCGGCACTGCCCGGACCGGAGATCATTCGCGGGCAAGCCTCGCTCCTACAGAAGCAGGAGCGAGGCTTGCCCGCGATTGGCCGCACAGCGGTCATAATCGGCGCCGCGACGCTGTTCATGAAGGAACGCCAATGAGGTCTGGATGACCCTGACACCCGATCCCCGTTGTCGATTTTCCTTGTGGAGCTCCCATGGCCAACGCTTTACCTGATCTGAAACTATTGCGCATCTTCGTCAGCGTGGTGCGGCATCAGGGGTTCGCCAATGCCCAGCACGAACTGAACCTCTCCACGTCGGCTATCAGCACCTACATGAGCCAGCTCGAATCGGCCCTGGGGCTGGTCCTGTGCCACCGTGGCCGCGGCGGTTTCAGCCTGACCAGCAAGGGCGAGCTGTTCCACCAGGAAACCCTGCGCCTGCTGGGAGAGCTGGAGGGTTTCGAGCAGTACGCCGCGGCGCTCAAGGGCGAACTGCGCGGCACCCTCAACCTGGGGGTGATCGACTCGACGGTGAGCGACAAGGCCCTGCCGTTCGCCGAAGCCATCGGCGCCTACAGCCAGGAACACCCAGCGGTGCATTTGCATCTGTCGGTACTCAGCCCCTACGAATTGCAGCTCGGCGTGCAGGACAACCGCCTGGACCTGGCCATCGGTGCGTTCTCCACGCGCATGAGCGGGCTGGTGTACATGCCGCTGTACCGCGAGCAGCACTGGCTGTATTGCAGCAGCCGGCACCCGCTGTTCAACGAGCGGCGCATCCCCGAGCAAGTGATCACCCAGCAGCGCATGGTTGGTCGTGGCTACTGGAGCCAGGCCGAACTGGCGCGCCACGGCTTCAAGCACAGCGCGGCGACAGTGGAGAGTATGGAGGCGCAACTGATCCTGGTGCTGTCCGGTGCCTACATCGGCTACCTGCCGGAGCATTACGCCCAGGCCTGGGCCGACAAGGGCGACTTGCGCGTGCTGCTGCCGGCGACCTTCGGTTATCAGGCGCCGTTTTCGATGATCGTGCGCCGTGGGCGCAGCCGCGAACCGTTGATCCAGACGTTCCGCGACCTACTCAAGGCGCAGCTCAATCAGGCCTGAGGAGGCGCCCATGTCGAGAATTCAATGCCCGCGTTGCCTGCGCCCGAAAACCCATTGCCTGTGCCCGCTGATTCCACGGCTGGACAGCCGCACCCGGATACTCCTGTTGCAGCATCCCAGCGAAGTGAACCACGCGCTGAACACCGCGCGGCTGGCGGCGTTGGGGTTGAACAATGCCGAGTTGATCGTTGGCGAGGTGTTTGCCGATCTGCCGAAGCTGTTGAACTGTCCCGGGTATCAGGCACGCCTGCTGTTCCCGGCGGAAGACGCGCAGCCGCTGCAGGCCTATTCCAGCGTTCCGGACGAGCAGCCCTTGCTGCTGGTGGTGCCCGACGGTACCTGGCGCAAGGCGCGCAAGTTGCTGCACCTCAATCCGCTGCTGGCCGCGTTACCGCGAGTGACCCTGGCCGAAGGCGCGGTGTCCCGTTACCGGCTGCGCAAGGCGCCCGGGCCGGGGGCTCTGTCGACCATCGAGGCCATCGTCCAGGCCCTGCAAGTCCTGGAGGCTCCGGCCACGTTCGCGCCCTTGCTGAAACCTTTCGAGGCCTTGATCGACGGACAGATCGCGGCAATGGGCGAAGACACCTACCAACGTAACCACCAACAGACAAAAGACCTGTAGCCGCTGCCGAAGGCTGCGATCGCCCGCGAAGCGGGCGCCGATCCGGGTGGCGTGGTCTTTCAGGGAGAACGTGGTGTCAAGTCCAGGGGCCGCTGCGCGCCCCGGCGCAGCCTGCGGCAGCGGCTACAGGGATTGGTGGCGTTTGCGCGTTTTGATTGATGGGCAGATTGCGGCGAAGTGGGGAGGCCGTTGCAACGTATGGCAGGCGAAACCTGTAGCCGCTGCCGAAGGCTGCGATCGCCCGCGAAGCGGGCGCCGCTCCGGGCGCCTGGGTCTTTCAGGAGATACGCGGTGAGAGGTCCAGGGGCCGCTGCGCGTCCCATCGCAGCCTGCGGCAGCGGCTACAGGAGGTTTTTCAGCGCTCGCGCATCGCCTCGGTCCGCGCCTTGAGCACCGGTTTGAGCAGGTAGTCGAGCACGCTTTTCTCGCCGGTGATGATGTCCACCGTGGCGACCATGCCGGGGATGATCAGCAGCGGCTTGAGGTCGCCGCCCAGGTGGTTCTTGTCGGTGCGCACCTGGATCAGGTAGAAGCTGTTGCCCTTGTCGTCGGCGATGGTGTCGGCGCCGATCAGTTCCAGCCTGGCGCTCAGGCCACCGTAGATGGTGTAGTCGTAGGCGCTGAACTTGACCATGGCTTTCTGCCCGGGATGGAGGAAGGCCACGTCCTGTGGCCGCACCTTGGCCTCGATCAGCAGGTTGTCCTCCAGCGGCACGATTTCCAGCATGTCGCTGCCCGGCTGGACCACGCCGCCGATGGTGTTGACCTTGAGCTGCTTGATCACCCCGTGCACCGGCGAAGTCACGGTGGTGCGGGTCACCCGGTCGTCGATGGCGATGCTCGAGGCGGTGATTTTCGACAGGTCGGTGCGTTTCTCGTTGAGTTCCTTGGCGGCATCGGAACGGAAGCCCTGTTCGGACTCGTCGATCTTGCTCCTGATTTCGTTGATCGCCGATTCCGCCCGGGGAATGGCCAGGGTCGTGGCATTCAGCGAGCCGCGGATTTCCACCGCGCTGCGCTTGAGACGCAGGATCTCCACTGGTGACACCGCGCCGGTATTTACCAGCGGCGCCGACATGTTCATCTCCTGGTTGAGCAGGGCCAGGCTGGAACTGAATTGCCCCTGTTTCGAACGGAATTCCGCCAGTTCCTGGGTCTTTTGCCGCAGCTGTTCGCTCAGGGTCCGTTGTTCGCTGGCCAGGCGGCGCTGGCGCTGTTCGTACAGCGAGCGTTCGTCCTCCGCCACCTGGGGCGCCTTGGCCACCACTTCGTCGGACGGCTTGAACGGCCGGCCCTCGGCTTCGGCGGACAGGCGTTCGACCTGGGCCATCAAGGCATAGCGATCGGCCTCGCTTTCGCCCTTGTTCGACAGGAAACGCGTGTCGTCCAGGCGCAGCAGGGTGTCGCCCTTGTTCACCATCTGCCCTTCGCGCACGAAGATCTCGGTGACGATGCCGCCTTCCAGGTTCTGCACCACCTGCACCTTGCTCGACGGGATGGCCTTGCCTTCGCCGGTGGTGACTTCCTGAAGCACCGCGAACTTGGCCCAGAGCAGGGCGCTGACGAGTAGCCCGGTGGTCAGCCAGACGACGATGCGTGAGCCGCGGGGCGAATCCTGCAGCGAGGCGCCGGCGGTTTCGGGCATGAACTCGCTTTCCGCGCTTTTGCGCAGGCTGGCGAAGTAGCCGCGTGATTGCGATGAGGCAGGCATAGGGCGACTCCTAGACCGCCGCAGAGCCGACACGGCCCTTGCGCAGTGCATCGATGACCGCTTCTTTCGGCCCGTCGGCGACGATCCGCCCGTTGTCCAGGACCACCAGCCGCTCCACCAGGCTGAGCATCGAAGTGCGGTGGGTCACCAGCAGCAGGGTTTTGCCTTGCACCCAGGCGTGCAGGCGCTGGCGCAGGGCGTCTTCGCTGCTGTTGTCCATGGCGCTGGTGGGTTCGTCCAGGAGCATGATCGGCGGGTCCAGCAGCAGCGCCCGGGCCAGCAGCACGGCCTGGCGCTGGCCGCCGGACAGCAGCTGGCCACGCTCGCCTACCGGCCGGTCGAAGCCTTGGGGATGCTGGCGGGCCAGCTCGGTGACTCCGGTCAGCTCGGCGACCTCAAGCATGCGCGCATCGCTGATGTAGCGGGCGCCGAGGGTCAGGTTGTCGCGCAGGCTGCCGGCCAGCAGCGGCAGGTCGTGGGCGACATAGCCGATCTGCTGGCGCAGGTCGGCCACGTCCAGTTGGCGCAGGTCCAGGCCGTCCAGCAGCAACTGGCCTTCCTCGGGGGCATAGAAACCCATGACCAGGCGTCCCAGGGTGCTCTTGCCGGAGCCGCTGCGGCCGATGATGCCGATGCGTTCGCCGGGCTGCATGCTGAAGCTGATATTGCTCAGGGCCGCGGCATTCTGCCCCTGATAACGGAAGGTCACCTGATTGAGCGCCAGCGCGCCTTGCAGTTGCGTGCGCTCCAGCGGGCGCTGGCGGGCATCGCGTTCCTGGGGCAGGGCCATCAGGGCGTCGGTGCTGCGCATGGTCAGTTGCGCCTGCTGGTAGCGGGTGATCAGCCCGGCGATCTGCCCCAGCGGCGCCAGGACCCGGCTGCCGAGCATGTAGGTGGCGACCAGCGCGCCGACGCTGAGGTTGCCGGCGATGATGCTGTAGACCCCGGCGACTATGGTCGCCATGCCGCAGAACTGCTGGATGAACAGGGTGCCGTTGGTGGCCAGGGCCGAGAGATTGCGCGCGTGGCTGTCGAGGCGGGTGAGGGCGCCGTGGGTGCTTTCCCACCGGTGCTGGCGTTCGCTTTCGGCGCTGCAGGCCTTGAGGGTTTCCAGGCCGCCGAGGGTCTCGATCAGCAGCGCCTGGCGTTCGGCGCCCAGGCTCAGGCTCTTTTGCACGGTGTCGCGCAGGCGGGCCTGGATCAGCATGGCGAAGACGATGGTCAAGGGAAACGCCAGCAGCGGGATCACCACCAGCCAGCCGCCGAGCAGGCCGATCACCAGCAGCATCAGCACGGCGAAGGGCAGGTCGATCAGGCTGGTCAGGGTCACGGCGGTGAGAAACTCGCGCAGGCCCTGGAAGTCATGGATGCTCTGGGCGAAGCCGCCGATGGTCGCCGGCTTGGCTTTCATCGCCATGCCGGTGATGCGCTCGAACAGGGTGGCGGAGAGGATCACGTCGGTGCGCTTGCCGGCGCTGTCCAGCAGATGGGCGCGCACCACCCGCAGCACCAGCTCGAAGCCGGTGCCGATCAACAGGCCGATGGCCAGCACCCAGAGGGTCGAGGTGGCCTGGTTGGGCACCACGCGGTCGTAGGTCTGCATGACGAACAGCGGCACCATCAACCCCAGGAGGTTGATTAGCAGGCTGGCGAGGATCGCGTCGCTGTACAGCCAGCGCGAGAGTTTCAGGGTGTCGCGGAACCAGGCTTCGACCCGCGGCACCAGGGAATTGCGCAGTTCTTCCAGTTCGTGGCGTGGCCGGGCGAACAGCGCCTGGCCACTGTAGTCATCGTTCAGCTCCGCCTGGCTGACCCACTGCTCGCCGCCTTCGGCTTCGCTGGGCAGGATCAGCGCCTGGCCGTCATCGCCCCAGCGGCGCAGGACCGCACAGCGGCCATGCTTGAGGATCAGCAGCACCGGCAGGTTGAGCCTGGAGATCGCCGACAGCTCACGACGCAGCAGGCGGGCCTGCAGGCTGGCGCGGGCCGCGGCGCGGGGCAGCAGGTCCAGGCTCAGGCGTTGCTGGGCCAGGGGCAGCCCCGCGCTGAGGCTGGCCCGGCTGACGGTGCAGTCGTGCAGTTTGCAGAGGATCAACAATCCGTCCAACAACGGGTCATCAAAGCTCAGGCGCGGATCGACGCCTGAGCTCCCGGGTTCCATGCTGGTCACATTGAAGTCCTCCGAGGACTTAACGCATCTCAGGCAGACGGGCTTCGCTCTTCACTTCGGTCTGGGCGATCGCTTCGGCTGGCACCACGACTTTCTCCTTGTTCAACAACTCGCCCATGTTCGCCAGCACGCGATACATCGAAAACTCCTCGGTGTAGCGCACCTCGGTGTAGCGGCGGTTGGCGTTGTACAGCTCGTTTTCGCTGTCCAGCAGGTCGAGCAGGGTGCGCTGGCCGAGACCGAACTGGTCCTGGTAAGCGGCCCGTACGCGGGTGGTGGTTTCAGCGTATTCGCGAGCGGTGGGGGTCTGCTTCTTGGCGTTGAGCATGGCGTTCCAGGCCAGGGTGATGTTCTCGTTGAGCATGCGCAGCGCGTTGTTGCGGATGTCCATGGCCTGGTTGATCTTGTGCGCGTCCGATTGCAGGCGGGCTTTGTCGCTGCCGCCGCGGAACAGGTTGTAGTTCATCACCACGCCCACTCGCCATTCATTGTCGTGGCCCTTGTCGCCCTGCACGTTGTCGTTGGCGCCCACCGCGGCCTCGGCATCGAAGCGTGGGTAGAACGGCGACTTGGCGACTTCGTACTGGCTCTCGGCCGCTTGCACGTCGGCCTGGGCCGATTTCAGGTAGGGGTTGTTCTCCAGCATGCTCTGCCGGGCATCCGGCAGGCTGGCGGGGATCTCGCCGCGCACCGAAGGCAGGCTTTCCAGTTCGTCGGGCATACGGCCCACGGCGCTGAAGAAGTTGGCTTCGGCGTCGGCCAGGTCGACCTGCGCCGTGTCGTAGTTGTTTTCCGCCAGGGCGCGACGGGCCTTGGACTGGTCGAGGTCGGCGGTGCTGCCGACGCCACGTTCGCTGCGCAGGCCGATCTGGTCGTTGACCCGCAGGTGCGCCTGCAGGTTGTTCTTGGCCAGGGTCACCAGTTCGCGGCGCTTGAGCACTTCCAGGTACACCTCGATGGTGCGCAGGGCCAGGCTCTCGGCGGTACCGCGGGTGTAGTAGGCCCGCGAGTTGGAGACCGACTGGGTACGCCCGACTTCGTTGGCGGTATTGAAGCCGTCGAAGAGCATTTGCCGCAGGCGCAACTCCGACTGGGTATAGGTCAACGTCTCGGTGTGATGGTTGCCCAACGCGCGCGTGGTGGTGTTGTCGCTGTAGCCACGGCCATAGGCAGCATTCAGGTCCAGCGATGGATAGAAGCCCCCTTTGGCGACCTTGACGTCCTCATCAGCCGACAGACGGTTGTTCTGGCTCGCGCGCAGTTCCGGGTGGTTGTCCAGCGTGCTTTGAATCGCCTCCGTCAGAGACATGGCTTGGGCCTGATGAATGCAGGCCATGGCTAATAAAATCGCGCTACTGAGGGGGGTAAAAACGCGCATGAGGTACATCTCCCTGGTCCATGTATGGTGCTTTGCAGTCGCCAAAAAAATGACGAACTTTATAGGTCAAACCGTTTCAGGCTTGTAACAACAGAGCTAAGAACATCCTGAGCGCAAGCTAAGAAGAATTTCTCATAAGGCTTATGCTGAAAAAAACTTATGCACTCTGTGAAATCCAGCACATTGTTCAGTTCGCAAGCCCCGTATTTATAGGCTCTAGAGGGCTTTTCAGGGGTTTGAAAAGGTTCAACAAAATTTGCGACATAGGGCGGGAGAGGAGCGGTGGGGAGGGTGCGATACGGATTTTATAGCGACATTTTTTTGTCACTTGAAGTGTTTGAATCCATGTCGCGACTTTCGCGGGAGGGCTGTCCGAAGCCTGAATGCGTTTGATTGCATTCGGTTTTGCCTTCGGCAGAAACAGCAGGCCAGCGAGGGACGAGCGAGAGGGAAGGCCGGTGCGCAGGTTCGACTGAGCAGCAATCAGCGAACCTTCAGGCTGGCGTTTCCCGTCGGTGACCCGATAACGCCATAGCACTTTTCCGTGCAACCAGATGCCGATAGCGGTCGGCAGCGGAGGAAGTGCTCATGGCTAGGTTAATCGGTGTCGTCAGTAAGGTAATCGGGCAGGTGGTAGCGGTAGCGGCGGATGGCAGCCGGCGCGTTCTGGTAGAAGGCGATCGTCTGTTTGCGGGGGATCAACTGGTGACCGGTGCGCAGGGCGCGGTAGCCGTGCATCTGCAGAACGGCCAGGAACTGACCCTCGGGCGCGACAGCAGCCTGCAATTGACCCCGCAACTGTTGGCGAACCAGGCGCCCCATGTGCAGGCTCCTGAAGTTGTGACCCCCAGCGAGGCGCAACTGACTGATGTCGAGCAACTGCAGAAAGCCATCGCTGCCGGCGCCGACCCGACGCAGACTGGCGAAGCCACCGCGGCCGGCCCCGGTGCTACGGGTGGCACCGCTGGCGCCCTGGGTGGCGGGCATACCTTTGTACTGCTTGAAGAAGTCGCGGGTCGGGTCGAGCCGATCATTGGTTTCCCCACCGCGGGCTTCAATGGCATTCCCGAGTTCGTGCCTGAGCGGATTGCCGCGGTACCGCCTAGCGACGACGGCGGTATCGCACCGCCACCCCCACCGAACAACCCGGTCACCCTGGGCGGCCTGTCGGTCGCCAATGGCGAGTTGACCCTCAGCGAAGCCAATCTGCCCCAAGGCTCGGCGAGCAATCCCGCGGCGCTGGTGCAGAACGGTACCTTCAGTGTCTCCGCCCCCGACGGGCTGCTCAGCCTCAGCGTGGGTGGGATCGCCGTGGTCAGTGGCGGGGTTGCCGCCGGCTTTCCGCAGTCTATTACCACCGCCCTCGGCAACACCCTGACCATCACCGGTTTCGATCCTGCCACGGGTACGGTCAGCTACAGCTACACCCTGGTCGGCAACGACATCCATTCCGCCTCCGACGGTGCCAACAACCTGAGCGAACATTTCAGCGTGGTCGCCAGCGACAGTAATGGCGATTCGGCGAGCAACTCGCTGGATATCAACATCACCGACGATGTGCCCCAGGCGTTCAACGACAGCAATGGCGTCGCCTCGGAAAGCCAACTGACCCTGAGCGGCAATGTCCTGACCAACGATGTGCAAGGCGCCGACAGGGTGCCCAGCGGACCGATCACCGCCGGCACCTTCAACGGCACCTACGGCACCCTGGTGCTGGCCGCCGACGGTACCTATACCTATACCGTGCATACCAGCGATCCGGCGTTCCTCGCGCTTCAGGGCGGCGGCAACGGTACGGACAGCTTCACCTATACCCTGACCGATGCCGACGGCGACAGCAGCACCGCCAACCTGGTGTTGCAGGTGCACAACAACGACGACACGGTGGTGATTCAGGGCCTCAATGCCGAAGGCGGCGAAGTCACGGTCTACGAGAAGAACCTGGCGGACGGCAGCAGCCCGGATGCCGCGGCGCTGACCCAAAGCGGCACCTTCACCGTGACCGCGTTGGATGGCCTGCAGACCCTGACGGTCGGCGGGATCAACCTGGTGACGGGCGGGGTGGCCGCGGGCTTCCCGCAATCGGTGACCACGGCCTTGGGCAACACCCTGACCATCACGGGCTACAACGCCGTCACCGGGGTGATCAGCTACAGCTACACCCTGGCCGACAATGAGGCCCACCCGACGGCCAATGGCGCCAACAGCCTCAGCGAACACTTCAATGTGGTGGCGACCGATGTCGATGGCAGCACGGCCAGCGGTTCGCTGGATGTGAACGTGGTGGACGACCTGCCAACGGCAGTCGATGACAGCAATGGCGTGGCCTCGGAAAGCCAGCTGGTGCTCAGCGGCAATGTGTTGACCAACGACGTGCAGGGCGCTGACCGCGTACCCACAGGCCCAGTGACCGCCGGTACCTTCACCGGCACCTACGGCACCCTGGTCCTTGCAGCCGATGGCACCTACACCTACACCCTCAACACCGCGGACGCCGACTTCAAGGCTTTGCAGGGCAATGGCAGCGCTACCGAGACCTTTGCCTACACCATTACCGACGCCGACGGCGACTCGAGCACCGCCAACCTGGTGCTGAACATCCATAACAACGATGACGGCGTGACCCTCGATGGTCTGGATACCAACGGCGGCGAACTGACGGTCCACGAGAAAAACCTGGCGGACGGCAGCAGCCCGGATGCGGGCGCGTTGACCCAAAGCGGCACCTTCACCGTGACCGCGCTGGATAGCCTGCAGACCTTGACGGTCGGCGGGATCAACCTGGTGACGGGCGGGGTGGCCGCGGGCTTCCCGCAATCGGTGACCACGGCCTTGGGCAACACCCTGACCATCACGGGCTACAACGCCGTCACCGGGGTGATCAGCTACAGCTACACCCTGGCCGACAATGAGGCCCACCCGACGGCCAATGGCGCCAACAGCCTCAGCGAACACTTCAATGTGGTGGCGACCGATGCCGATGGCAGTACCGCCAGCGGTTCGCTGGATGTGAATGTGGTGGACGACCTGCCAACGGCAGTCGATGACAGCAATGGCGTGGCCTCGGAAAGCCAGCTGGTGCTCAGCGGCAATGTGTTGACCAACGACGTGCAGGGCGCTGACCGGGTCCCCACTGGCCCAGTGACCGCCGGTACCTTCACCGGCACCTACGGCACCCTGGTCCTCGCGGCCGATGGCACTTACACCTACACCCTCAACACCGCGGACGCCGACTTCAAGGCCTTGCAGGGCAATGGCAACGGTACCGAGACTTTCGCCTACACCATCACCGACGCCGACGGCGACCCGAGCACCGCCAACCTGGTGCTGAACATCCATAACAACGACGACGGCGTGACCCTCGATGGCCTGGATACCAACGGCGGCGAACTGACGGTCCACGAGAAAAACCTGGCGGACGGCAGCAGCCCGGATGCGGGCGCGTTGACCCAAAGCGGCACCTTCACCGTGACTGCGCTGGATGGCCTGCAGACCTTGACGGTCGGCGGGATCAACGTGGTGACGGGCGGGGTGGCCGCAGGCTTCCCGCAATCGGTGACCACGGCCTTGGGCAATACCCTGACCATCACAGGCTACAACGCTGCCACCGGGGTGATCAGCTACAGCTACACCCTGACGGACAACGAGGATCACCCGACGGCCAATGGCGCCAACAGCCTCAGCGAACACTTCAATGTGGTGGCGACCGATGTCGATGGCAGCACCGCCAGCGGTTCGCTGGACGTGAATGTGGTGGACGACCTGCCAACGGCGGTCAATGACAGCAATGGTGTCGCTTCGGAAAGCCAGCTGACCCTGACCGGCAACGTGCTGACCAATGACACCCAAGGTGCGGATCGTGTGCCAACCGGTCCAGTCACACCCGGTACCTTCACCGGCACCTACGGCACCCTGGTCCTCGCAGCCGATGGCACCTACACCTACACCCTCAACACCGCGGACGCCGACTTCAAGGCCTTGCAGGGCAATGGCAGCGCTACCGAGACCTTCGCCTACACCATCACCGACGCCGATGGCGACCCGAGCACCGCCAACCTGGTGCTGAACGTCCATAACAACGACGACTGCGTGACCCTGCACTGCCTGGATATCGAGGGCGGCGAGCTGACGGTCTACGAGAAGCACCTCAGCGATGGCACCAGCCCCAATGCCCCGGCCTTGACCCAGAGCGGCTTCTTCCTGGTCAACGCGCCGGACGGCCTGCAAACCCTGACGGTGGGCGGGATCAATGTGGTCACCGGCGGGGTGGCCGCGAGCTTCCCGCAATCGATCCTGACGGCCTTGGGTAACGTGCTGACCATTACCGGCTACGACGCCAGTATCGGTGTCGTCGCCTACAGCTACACCCTGCTCGACAATGAAAGCCATCCGACGGGGCTGGGGGCCAACAGCATCGCCGAGCATTTCAATGTGTTCGCCAGCGATGGCGATGGCAGCAGCGCCTCTGGGGTGCTGGATGTGAATATCGTCGACGACCTGCCCACCGCTCACCCTGATGTGGTGATGGCCGACGAAGGCACGACCCTCAGCGGCAATGTGCTGGGTAACGACATTGGCGGCGCCGATGGCCCGGCAATCACTGGCGCGGTGGTCGGCGTGCGCGCCGGCAGCGACACCTCGACCTCGGCCATTGGCGGCTTGAATACTACCATCAACGGCCTGTATGGCACGTTGACCCTGGACGCCTTCGGCAACGCGACCTATCACAGCAATCCGAACTCGGTCACCGCTCCCGATTCAGAGGATGTGTTCGTCTACACCGTGCGTGACGCGGACGGCGATGAAAGCACCACCACCATCACCATCCAGATCTGCGGCAACGAACTCAGGGCGGTCACCGACCAGGACATTACTGTCTTCGAAAAGGCCCTGGACCTGAGCAAGGACGGCCAGGACCTGGCGGCCGGTACGGTGACCGGCAGTGACCCGGGCAATACCGGCGAAACCGCCACCGGCACCCTGGTCGGCTCGGTCACCGGCGGCAGCGGTGCGATTACCTACACCCTGGTCGGCAGCGCCACTGGCACTTACGGGCAGATCCTGCTCAACCCCGACGGCACCTACCGCTACACCCTGACCTCGGCGCCAAAAACCTCGCCGAACGCCAACGACGGTCCGAACGTGCTGAGCGAAAGCTTCACCTACAAGGCCACCGACGCGGTGGGCAATACCACCACCAGCACCATCCAGATCAGCATCGTCGACGATGTGCCCCAGGCGGTCGCCAGCGAGCGGGCGGTCACTGCGCTGGAGGTCGATTCCAACCTGCTGCTGGTGATCGACGTATCCGGCAGCATGGCCGACCCGTCGGGCGTCCCCGGCCTGTCGCGCCTGGAACTGGCCAAGCAGGCGATCAGCACCTTGCTCGACAAGTACGACGACATGGGCGATGTGAAGGTGCAGATCGTCACCTTCAGCAGCAGCGCCACGGACAAGACGCCGATCTGGGTCGATGTGGCGACGGCCAAGTCGATCATCGCCTCCCTGACCGCGGGCGGCGGCACCAACTACGATGCGGCCGTGGCCGCGGCGAAGCTGGCGTTTGTCACCAGTGGCCAGATCAGCGGGGCGCAGAACGTCGGTTATTTCTTCTCCGACGGCAAGCCCACCGATGGCCAGGAGATCGGCACCGCCGACGAGACCGCCTGGAAAGCCTTCCTCGACGCCAACGGCATCAAGAACTATGCAATCGGCCTGGGCAGCGGTGTCAGCAACAGCAACCTCGACCCGCTGGCCTATGACGGCAGTACCCACATCGATACCAATGCCGTGGTGGTCACCGACCTGAACCAGCTCGACTCGGTGCTGGCCGGTACGATACAGGGCACCCCGGTCACCGGCAGCCTGCTCGGCGAAGGTGGCTCGTTCGGCGCCGACGGCGGTTTCATCAAGACCCTGGTGGTCGATGGCACCACCTACACCTATGACCCCAACGGCAATAGCAACCAGGGCTCGCTAAGCTTCAGCGGCGGGGTCAACCACGGCACCTTCAATACCCTGGACAACAGCCTCAGCATCGCCACCAACAACGGCGGCACACTGGTGGTGAAACTCGACACCGGCGATTACACCTACACCTCGCAGAAAGTCACCAGCGTGGTGCTGACCGAGACAGTCGGCTTCACCGTCAGCGATAACGACGGCGACCTGGCCAGCTCGACCCTGGTGGTCAAGGTCAATCCGAACGCGGCGCCGATGGCGGGCGACGACCACAT
Organism: Pseudomonas sp. GW821-FHT02B10; assembly: GCF_059421865.1. NCBI lineage: Bacteria > Pseudomonadati > Pseudomonadota > Gammaproteobacteria > Pseudomonadales > Pseudomonadaceae > Pseudomonas > Pseudomonas sp. GW821-FHT02B10. The sequence continues at coordinate 49,078 of NZ_JBWKVU010000011.1, forward strand.
CATCACCAACATTCTGTCGGGCACTATCGTGGTGCCGGCCGATGCCCTGCTGGCCAACGACAGTGATGCCAACGGCGATCCGCTGACGGCCGCGCCGACGAGTTTCAACACCGGCTGGCTGTCCCCAGGGGCGGACTTTACCGCCGGCAGCCTGCAGACCATCGGCTTCACCGGAGGGTCCAGCCAGACCCTGACCATCGCCCGGGCCTCGTTCAACGCCAATACGGCGGCGATGACGGCCGCGGTGGTGATCAGCGGCTTCCTGGGCAGCATCAACAACGGCAATGACAACGACGAGGATGTGATCAGCGTCAACCTGAAGCAGGGCGAGACCCTGAACCTGGATCACAACCTGACGGCGGGCCGGGTGGGCATGGAGTACGCCTTCAATGGCGGGGCCTACACCGCGATTGCCGACGGTGGCTCGTTCACCGCGGGGGCGGACGGCACCTACCAGATCCACATCACCAACCTGACCAACCCCAGCGGCGGCAACGCCAATGGTTCGGAAAACTACCAGCTGACCATGACCGTCAACTACGCGGGCGGCCAGGAATCCACGCCGGATTACCACGGCACTTACACCGCCAGCGACAGCCATGGCGGCAGCGACAGCGCGGCGGTGAGCATCAGCTATCAGGACGGCCATACCCTGACCGGTACTGCTGGCGACGATGTGCTGCTGGCCGGCAGTGGCGATAACCTGATCAATGCCGGCGACGGCAACGACGTGCTCGTCGCCGGCAGCGGCAACAACACCTTGCACGGCGACGCGGGTAACGACCTGCTGTTCGGCGGTCCGGGCAACGACCTGCTCGACGGCGGCACGGGCAACGACACCGCCAGCTACGCCCATGCCAGCGCCGGGGTCACGGTCGACCTCTCGCTGCTCGGTGCGCAGAACACCGGTGGCGCCGGGACCGATACCCTGACCGCCATCGAAAACCTGGTGGGCTCCAACTACAACGACACCCTGACCGGCGACAGCAACGCCAACATCATCACCGGCGGCCTGGGCAACGATGTGCTCAACGGCGGTGGCGGCGACGACCTGTTGATCGGCGGGATGGGCAACAACACCCTGACCGGTGGCAGCGGCAGCGACACCTTCCAGTGGCAGCAGGGCAACAGCGGGCATGACCTGGTCACCGACTTCACGCCGGGTATCGACAAACTCGACCTGTCGCAACTGTTGCAGGGCGAGAACGCCAGCAGCGCATCGCTGGATGATTACCTGCACTTCACGGTCACTGGCAGCGGTCCGTCGCTGATCACCAGTATCGACGTCAGCGCGGCGGCGGGGGCCTTGCCGAGCCAGACCATCGATCTGGCAGGGGTCAACCTGGCGGAGCACTACGGGGTGACGCCGGGCGCGGGCGGAGTGATCGCGGGTGGCGCGGATACCGCGACCATCATCAACGGCATGCTCAACGACCATTCGTTGAAGGTCGATACCGTCTGAGGCCCGGCGGGCCCGGCGCCTGCCTCGACCGAGGTTGGCGCCGGGGCTGTGCGGGGAAGGGGCTACATCGGTTCCGGTGGGCCGATCAGCCGCCCCATGACCCCGAACAGGCCCAGGGCCTTGAGGGTGTCCAGTTCGCCCTGGGTCTCGACCCGTTCGGCGATCAGCGGCAGGTCGATGCTGTGGGTGGCGCGAAATATCGCCTCGATGAACAGCTGTTTGTCGCTTTGCCGGTCGATGTCGCGGATGTAGCTGCCATCGACTTTCAGGTAGGCCAGGCCGAGGTGGGCGAGGTTGCCGATCTGGCTGAAGTTGCCGCCGAAATGCTGCAGGCCGATCCGGTAGCCGCTGTCCCGCAGGCGCTGGCTCAATTGCTGCAGCTCGCTGGCGGAGGGCAGTTGGTGTTCGTCGATTTCCAGGGTGAGTAACTTGGCCAGGTCGGGCAGGGCCTTGAGCTGGTCGAGGATCCGCCGCAACGCGTCGGGGTCGCGCAGGGTGCTGCCAGACAGGCTCAGGGCCAGCGGCCAGGCATGCTCGAGCAGATAATCCAGGGTGTGTTCGAGCATGGCCAGGTCGAAGCGCGACGACCAGCCCAGGCGCTCGATCCACGGCAGGAAATGCCCGGCGGCAATGGCTTCGCCCTGCGGGTCGAGCAAGCGCGCCAGCACTTTGTAATGCAGCACCTCGCTGGTGTCGGCGCACTGCACCACCGGCTGGAAATACAACTTCAACTTGCCGTTGCTCAGGGCGTCGTCGATCCAGGCGCGCCAGTCATGCTGTGGCTGGCTGGGGCCGGCGGCGAATTCCTGCAGCAACGCCCAGGGACGCTCGGGGTGCTGCTGGGCCTGCGCCAGTGCCTGGTCCAGGCGCAACCAGACGCCGCTCAGCGGGTCGCCGGGCCGGTAGGCGACTATACCCAGGTGCGCCACCGGTGTGCAGTCGCTGGCCCCGGTCAGGCGCAGGTTCTCCAGGGTGGCGCTGATTTCCATGGCCAGGCGCTCGGCGCCGCGGCTGTCCAGGCCCGGTGTCAGCAGGCTGAATTCGCCGCCGCGATTGCGCGCCGCCAGCCAGTGGCGGCGGTCGGCCTGGGCGCTGATGCGCTTGAGCAGATCGCCGATGCTCTTGATCAGGGCGTCGGTGCGCTGGCCGCCCAGGCGCTGGTTCAGGCCACTGAGGTCATTGACCCGCAGCATCAGCAGATAACCATCGCCACTCTGCTCGTTGAGCAGCAACTGATCGCCGAGCTGTTCGTCCAGCAGGCGCCGGTTGGCCAGGCCGGTCAGGCTGTCCTGATAGGACTCGGCCCGCAGTTTCTCGCTGCGCGCGGCCTCTTCGGCGAACAGGGCTTTGAGTTTTTCCACCATCTGGTTCATGGCCAGGACCACCCGCTTGAGCTCGGGCGTGCGCGGCACCGTCGGCAGGCTGAGGAACTCGCGATGACTGATGGCTTCGGCCTGCTTGACCATGGCGTCCAGCGGCCGCAACTGGCGCCGCAGCAGCCAGCCGCCGAATACCGCGCTGAGCAAGCCGCACACCAGCAGCCAGAGCAGGCTGCCGACGCTGCTGTCCCAGAGCCTGGCCAGGGCGAACTGCGGGTTGCTCAGCACTTCCACCCGCGCCACCTGTTCCCAGCCACGCATGACCAGGGCGTCGCCACCCTGCGGGCGCAGGCTCACCAGCCTGACGAACCACTGGGGTACGCCCTCGATCCTGGCAGGCACCGAACGCTCCAGCAGAATGCTTTCGTCTTCGATGTTCACCACCCGGATGCTGTTGTAGTAGCCGCTGTCGAAGACCGAGCTGACCATCAGTTCCATCATCGCCGGGTCGTCGACCTGGCTGGTCAGGGACAGGCCCAGGGCGGTGGCCGCATCCTGGGCGTGGGAGCGTAGCTGGTTGAGCATCTGCTCGCGGGAGCTTTCCAGGCTGACAAAAAAACTGCCGCTGAAGGCCACCAGCAGGAACAGGCAGATGGCGATGAACAGTTGCTTGAGTAGCGACATTCGGCACTCCTTGTCGGATCAGCCATTACCCACCGTGAAGCCCTCGTCCCGCATCTTTTTCAGGACGTCCTGCCAGCGCGAGAGTTTTTTCGGGTCGATGCTGCGCGTGTTGCCAGCCACTCCGGGCAGGTACAGCCCCTCGGCATTGAAGGCGTATACCGGGTTCGGATCCTGGCGTTGGGCGGCGGAACGAATGTCGCTGCTGAGGTTGTCCAGTATCAGCGGTCCGGCGCCGGGGCTGGGGTAATAGGCCAGGACCATGTGCGGCCGGTTGCCGCGCCTGGCCTTGACGTAAGTGAGGCGCAGTTTGTCGCTGGAGACCCCCAGGCTGCGCAGGCTGAAATACTTGGCCAGTGCATAGTCCTCGCAATCCCCGGCGCCCTTGAGCAGGGCCTCGATCGGCGTGGCCCAATAGTCGCTCTGCTGCCAGGTGCGCTGGTCCTCCTTGAAGCTCAATTGCTGGTTGAAGAAGCGGTTGATGGCATTCAGTTGTTCGTATTCCGCTCGCCCGGTCAGGTCCTGCAATAACTGGTTCCAGGCCTCGAGACGTTCCCGGGCCGGGCCCAGGACCTGATGACGGTACTCGAAGGTGCTCAGGGCAGAAACGAATTCCCAGTTCGCCCGCACATTGCCCGGGTCGGTCCACAAACAGACCAGCAACAGCGACCAGCCGGCCAGCCGAAACCGGAGCAGTGTCCACTCGGGGCGACGCGAACGTGCGGGCATGGCGGGCTGCTCGAATGCAGGTTTCTGAAGTCTAGGCGGTATTTTTCGCGAGCATGGGCAGCTGGTCGGGTTGCCACGAACGGAGGAAGGCGGCGCGCAGGGCCGGGTTCAAGGCTTGTGCAGGGTCTTCTGGCGCAGGATGTAGATCGTCACCAGCACCGCGCTGGTCAGCATGAAGCCGCGGGCCCAGGGCAGGGGCACCAGGTAGCAGGACAGGCCGATGCTCAGCCACATCAGGCCGATGGCGTAGACCTTGCCTTTGAGCGGAATGCCGTGGCCGTCCAGGTAATCGCGGATCCACGGGCCGAGCCGCGGATGTTCCACCAACCACCGATAGAAGCGCGGCGAACTGCGGGCAAAGCAGGCGGCGGCCAGTAGCAGGAAGGGCGTAGTGGGCAATACCGGGAGGAAGATACCGGTCACCCCCAGCACTACGCTCAGCCAGCCGATGGCCAGCAGAACGTAACGCAGGATCAGGGGGCGGTTGCCTATGGGCTTGGCCATAGGCGGTGACTCAGTGGTGACGGGGCTTGAGAATGGCCGGTTTTTCGTCCGGCGCGTTGCACAGCAGGTACAGCGCGGTCAGGGCTTCCGGGATCTGCACGATCATGTCGTCCATCAGGTTGGCATCGCTGGCGATGTCGGAGAACTCGGGTTGTTCGTCGAACAGACCGGAGCCGACCATGATCGGCAGGAGCATCTCGCTGACTTCTTCCTCGGCGGTTTCGAACCAGGCCGCTTCGCGCAGGAACACACCTTCCATGAAACCGATGCACCAGCCGCGCAGGTCGGAGTCGTCCGGCTCGTCGCCGAGATCGAGGTCGCACGGCAGCTCGAACTCTTCGTCGGAAGCCAGTTGGCGGGCGATGTGGGCCTTGAGGGCAATCAGAGTGGATTCGATCTCTTCGCGTTGCGCAGCGTCGCTGTAGTGCGGCTCCTCGGCGAACAGGGCGTCGATCCACTCACGGTCGGGAACGCTTTCGGAACAGATGGACAGCGCAGTCAGGTAGCCGTGGGCGGCCACATAGTCCAGCGCCTCGTCATGCAGCTCATCGGCGTCGAGGAAGGCTTGCAGGCGGGTTAATTGCTCAGCGAAGGACATTGAAGGACTACCTTGGGAATAAACGATGCTGAATTCTAGGCCTTCTTGAGCGCCCAGGCCAGCCGCAGCGCAGATTTGCACGCTTCTAAAGGTTACCAGCGGTCCATTGCCGGCACCCTTCGCCAGCAAGTGCTCGGGTATACTTGCGCGTTTTGTGATGCCCGGCAGGCGTCATGACGGTCCAGGAAAAGTCCGCTAACGGATTTGTCAGTGAAAACCGTGGCCTTTTCGGCCAGCCTGCGCACAGGGATTTCAGCGATTTTTGGAGTTTTTCATGCTCGAACAGGCTCAACGCGTCCTCAAGGACATCTTCGGCTACGACAGTTTCCGTGGCCGCCAAGGTGCGATCATTGAGCGTGTGGCCAGTGGCGGCGACGCCCTGGTACTGATGCCTACCGGCGGCGGCAAGTCATTGTGCTTCCAGGTCCCGGCCCTGCTGCGCGAAGGCCTGGCGGTGGTGGTCTCGCCATTGATCGCGCTGATGGACGATCAGGTCGCGACCCTGGAGGAACTCGGGGTCGCCGCGGCGGCGCTGAACTCCACCCTGAGCGCCGAACAGCAGCGCGACCTGGCCGCGCGCATCCGGCGGGGCGAGGTGAAGATGCTGTACCTGGCGCCTGAGCGCCTGGTGCAGCCGCGGATGCTGGCGTTCCTGCAGAACCTCAACATCGCCCTGTTCGCCATCGACGAGGCGCATTGCGTGTCCCAGTGGGGGCATGATTTCCGTCCGGAGTACCTGCAACTGGGCCAGTTGGCGGAAATGTTCCCCCAGGTGCCGCGCATCGCCCTGACCGCCACCGCCGACAAGCGTACCCGAGAGGAAATCGTCAATCGCCTGCACTTGCAGGATGCCGAGCGTTTCCTCTCCAGTTTCGACCGTCCGAACATTTTCTATCGCATCGTTCCCAAGGAGCAGCCGCGCAAGCAGTTGCTGGCGTTCCTCAGCGAACGACGCAGCGACGCCGGCATCGTCTATTGCCTGTCGCGCAAGAAGGTCGACGAGGTTGCCGCCTTCCTCTGCGAGCAGGGCTTTCCGGCGCTGCCGTATCACGCCGGGTTGCCCAGCGAGCTGCGGGCCTATCACCAGAAGCGTTTCCTCAACGAGGAAGGGCTGATCATGGTCGCGACCATCGCTTTCGGCATGGGCATCGACAAACCCAACGTGCGCTTCGTGGCGCACCTGGATCTGCCCAAGTCCCTCGAGGCCTATTACCAGGAAACCGGGCGTGCCGGGCGTGACGGCCTGCCTGCCGATGCCTGGATGGCCTACGGCCTGCAGGACGTGCTGATGCTCAAGCAGATGCTGCAGAACTCCGAGGGCGACGAACGCCACAAACGCCTGGAGCAGCACAAGCTCGATGCCATGCTGGCGCTGTGCGAGGAAACCCGCTGCCGGCGCCAGACCCTGCTGGCCTATTTCGACGAAGACATGCCACAGCCATGCGGCCATTGCGACAACTGCGTCGACGGCGTGCAGACCTGGGATGCCACTGAGCCGGCGCGCCAGGCGCTGTCGGCGATCTATCGCACCGGCCAGCGGTATGGCGTCGGCCACCTGGTGGACGTGCTGCTGGGCAAGGACACGGAAAAGGTCCGCAGCTTCGGCCATCAGCATCTTTCCGTGTTCGGCGTGGGCAAGGCGCGCAGCGAAGGCGAATGGCGCTCGCTGTTCCGCCAACTGGTGGCCCGCGGCCTGGCCGACATCGATCTGGAAGGCTACGGCGGCCTGCGTCTGAGCGACAGCTGCCGGCCGCTGCTCAAGGGCGAGGTGAGCCTGGAGCTGCGCCGCGACATAAAGCCGCAGACCGCCGCCAAGAGCAGCACCAGCCAAGCCAGCCAACTGGTACGTGGCGAAGAGCGCGAACAGTGGGAAGCCTTGCGCGCCCTGCGGCGCAAGCTGGCGGAAGAACATGGCGTGCCGCCCTATGTCATTTTCCCCGATTCCACCCTGCTGGAAATGCTCCGCAGCCAGCCCGGCTCCCTGGCGGAAATGGCCCGGGTCAGCGGCGTCGGCGCGCGCAAGCTGGAGCGTTACGGCGAGGCGTTCCTCGAAGTATTGGGTGGCCAGGTGGAGGCGCCGAAAGTGGTGGCCGACATCCGCCACGAGCTGATTACCCTGGCCCGCGCCGGCATGACGCCACTGCAGATCGCCGGGCAATTGCAGTGCTCGGAAAAGAACGTTTACACGATGCTCGCCGAAGCCGTGGGCAAGCAGCAGCTGTCTCTGGAACAGGCGTTGGATCTGCCGGAAGACCTGTTCGGCGAGATTCAGGACGCCTTTCTCGATGGCGAAGGCGAGCTGCCCTCGGTGAGCGAAGTGGCCGAGTTGTTTGCCGGTCGCGTGCCGGAAGGTGTGTTGTATTGCGTGCGTGCGGCGCTCGAATCGGAATTCGAGATGTGAGTCCCACGGCGGCAAGATGTAATGATTCAGTTCATGCCAAACCTTGCCACTCGGCAACTGTCATGCTTAGCTGACTAATAATTAGTTTTTCTTAATTTTCAGTCTACTAACTCATGAGTTGTTTATGCCGTTAACCGATCAACACCGTTTTGGCATGCAGTTGGCGCAGATGTCCCGAGGCTGGCGCGCCGAACTGGATCGCCGTCTGGCCGGACTTGGCCTGTCCCAGGCCCGCTGGCTGGTGCTGCTGCACCTCGCCCGTTTCGATGAAGCCCCGACCCAGCGTGAACTTGCCCAGAGTGTCGGCGTCGAAGGACCGACCCTGGCGCGGCTGCTTGACAGCCTGGAAACCCAGGGTTTGGTGCAACGGCAGTCGGTGGTCGAGGATCGCCGGGCGAAGAAGATCGTTCTGTGCGCCCCGGCGCTGCCCTTGATCGAACAGATCGAAACCATCGCCACAGCCCTGCGCAGTGAATTGTTCGTCGGTGTCGATGAAGAGGATATGCGGGTATGCATGCGGGTTCATGCGCATATCCTGGCCAATCTGGAAAAGTCTTGAGGCATAACTAGCGCCGCGGATTTTTGAGCTACCGACACCGGCGGACTATAAGAAATACCAGGTCCACAGCGGCATGCGCAGCCAGCGTATCGCCGCTGTGGTCGCTTTCGGTCCTCAAAAAGGGTGCTCATGTTCCAGAGTCTGCTGGCCGCTCTGCGCGGTTTCGTCGGGTCGTCCTGGGTGGCGAAGAATCGTTCCTTGTTCCTTCTGCCGGTGCTGGCGGCCTTGTATTCGTCCCTGGCCTCGGCGGTGGGCCTGGGTGAAATCACCGTGCATTCGGCGCTGAACCAGCCGCTGGAGGCGGAGATCGCCCTGGTGCAGGCGCAAGGCCTGGAGGAGGGCGAGTTGGCGGTCAGCCTGGCGACGGCCAGCGAGTTCAAGCAGGCCGGTATCGAGCGCTTGCCGTTTCTCGAAGATTTGCGTTTTACCCAGGTTTTGCAGGGCGAGCGCAGGGTAATCCGGGTAGTGTCGAGCAAGCCGGTGAACGAACCGTTCCTGGATTTCCTGCTGCAGGTGAACCAGGCCAATGGCCGGCAGTTGCGCGAATACACGCTGCTGATCGATCCCCCGGGCAGCCCCGAGATAGTGCCGGCCCCGGTCAGGGGGGTAGCAAAACCCGAACCGGCGATCGCCACCCAGGCGCCACCCGCGGCGGCCAAGGCGAGCGATCCCGCGGCCGGACAATTGGCGCAAGCCCTGCAGGCCAACCAGCAATTGCAGGACCAGGCCCAAGAGTTGCGCAACACATTGCAGCAGCGGGACGAACAACTGGCGCGCCAGCAGCAACAGCTGGTGGAGTTGCAACGTCAGTTGGCCGAAGCCCGGAGCAAGCCTGCCGATAATCCTGCCCCGGCGCCCGGGGCCGCGACACCCACCGCCGCCAGCCCACCCCAGCCAGCCGAACAGGCTCCGGAGACTGATGAAGGCTCGAATCCCTGGCTGATGCTTGCCGCCTTGCTGCTGATGGCCTTGCTGGTGGTGTTGGTTGTGCGTCGCCGTCGTCAGTCCGCCGCCGTACCGGAGGCACAGATGGCCCCCGAGAGTCGACCCACACGAACGCTGGCCAGTGCTGTGACGACGGTGGCAGCCCAAGAGTCGTTCAGATCAACGCCCCCTTTTGCTCCGGTGCAGTCCGTGGCAGGAGATCGGTTGGCTGATCGCGAGCCGTCGATCGATGTCGACTGGGACCTGATCGCACCTTCCGAGCCCTCCAGCGCTCCGCCGTCTCCTACCGCAGCACCTACGCCATTCAATGCCGATTCGATCGTCTGGCGCCTGGAGGAGCCAGACGAACCAGGCTCCGGCAGCAAGGCCGAAGCCGAGTCGGACGCCAAGCCTCAGAACGTCTGGCCCAAGTTGAGGTAGACCGCTTTCTGGTTATCGTCGTTGATGCCGTAACTGAAATTCAGCGGCCCCAGCGGCGTGTCGAAACCAAGGAAGATGCTGGCGGCGTTGATGTAGCCACTGTCGAACTCGTTGTCGTTGTTCCAGGCCCGCCCTCGCTCCAGGGAACCGCCGATATACAGCGGGAAGTCCAGGGGCAGGTAGGAGCGGGGTGTCAGCCGCCGGTAGTAGACGCCCCGCATCAGGCTGACGTTCTGGCCCGAGAGCGCATCCTGGCGGAAGCCCGACAGCTGGCGGGCGCCGCCCAGCACAAAGCTTGAGGTCACCACTTCGGCCTCATCCAGGGTCCGGCCATACCGACCGCCGAGGATAAAGGTGTTCGGGCCGCTGCTCAGGGCCTTGTCCAGCTTGAACTCCCACTGCCGGTAGCGCTTGTCCGAGCCCAGGCTGGGTTCGAACTGGCGCAGCGACAGGCCGATGTCCTCGCCCGCGTGGGGGAAGTAGACATTGTCCAGGGAGTCGAACGAGTAGCGCAGTTCGTAGTAACCCTCGTTGAAGCTTTCGCTAGGCAGGTCCTGGTCGCCGACGCGGACATCGGCCTTGCCCCAGGCCTCGCCGACACCGAAACGGATCTCGCCGCTGTTGCCGATCTGGCGCCCGATATTGAGGCCGAAACCATAGCGTTCCAGGCGGTACTCGGCGATCGGGTCGTTATCCAGCACGGCTTCGATGTTCTGTGATTCAAGACCGATATACGGCGCGATGAAGTAGCGCGAGCCGACGTCCAGCGGCTGATAGAACTCGCTGTAGAGCTCCTGCTGATCACCGATCTGCACCCGGGTCAGCCATTCGGCGCCGAGGCTGTTGATGCCGTTGACCCGGTAGCTGGCGCCCAGGTTGAAGGCGCTGTCGCCGCGCATGTCGTCGGACAGGTTCAGCCCCAGGCGCAGGTAATCGGTGCCGCTTCGTTTGCCCCGGGCGTTGATCACCAGGGTATGGTCATTGCCCTTGTGGACCACGCGGTATTGCACCTGCTCGAAGTAGTCCAGGCCATACAGCGTGCCCATGTCGGTCTGCAGCCGGCCCAGGTCCAGAGGCTCGCCGATGTGCTGGCGGATGTAGTAACGGATCACGTCGTCGCTGACCTTCGAATCGTTTTCCACCCGGATCGCGGTGATGATCGGGGTGCGTTGGCTCGGTGTGCGCGCGGCGCTGAGTTCGGCATCCATCGGTTCGGCCCGGCGCAGTGGCGCCAGGCGGGTGTCGAGGATGCGGGTGGCGCGGTAGCCGGCGTCGATCATTTCCTGGGCGCGGCCGAAGTCGGTGACCCCGAAGCTGGCCAGAGGCGGCTGGATCAGCACGTCATTCTTGTGCAGGGTCGCCAGTTGTTCCTCGGAGTTGCGCCGGGTCATCAGGGTGATCGACTGGTTCAGCACATCGACCACGGTCGCCAACTGCTGGCGAGAGCGCAACGGGGTGCCGATGTCGACCACGATGGCGATGTCCACGCCCATGTCGCGGGCCACATCCAGCGGAATGTTGTCGGTCATGCCACCGTCCACCAGTAGCCGGCCATCCATTTCCACCGGAGCGAACACCGCCGGGATCGACATGCTGGCGCGGATCACCCGGGGCAGGTGGCCCTTGCGGAACACTACTTTCTCGCCGCTGGCGATGTCGGTGGCGACCGCGCGGAAGGGGATCGGCAGCTTGTCGAAGTCCCGGGTATCGCTGGCATGGGCCAGCATGCTTTCCAGCAGCAGCGCCAGGTTCTGGCCCTGGATGACCCCCAGCGGCAGGCCGAGGCTGCCGTCGTCGCGGAAGCTGAGTTTCTGTTTCACCAGGAAGTCGCGGTCATCCTGCTTGCGACGAAACGGTATGTCTTCCCGGGGCGGCGCGTCGGACAGCGCCTGTTGCCAGTCGATGCTCAGGGCCAGTTTTTCCAGCTCGTCGATCTTGTAGCCCGAGGCGTACAGCCCGCCGATCACCGCGCCCATGCTGGTGCCGGCAATCGCATCGATCTTCACGCCTTGCTCCTCCAGGGCCTTGAGCACGCCGATATGCGCCAGGCCACGGGCGGCGCCGCCGGACAACACCAGGCCGATCTTTGGCCGTGGTGCTTCGGCGGCGTGCAGGAACACGGGGAGCAAACACAGGAGCAGGCAGGACAGCAAACGACGCATCATGGATCTCGGGGCGAGCGATAAAGGCGGCTATTATAACGACGCCCTTGAGCCCAGGAGTCGGCAGCACCATGTCAGAACGTAAACCCGAAGTGGTCATCACCTATTGCACCCAGTGCCAGTGGCTGCTGCGCGCCGCCTGGCTGGCCCAGGAACTGCTGAGCACCTTCAGCGACGACCTGGGCAAGGTGTCCCTGGAGCCGGCCACCGGCGGCACGTTCCGCATTACCTGCGACGGCGTACAGATCTGGGAACGCAAGGCCGATGGCGGTTTTCCCGAAGCCAAGGTACTCAAGCAGCGGGTGCGCGACCAGATCGATCCGCAGCGCGACCTCGGCCACAACGACCGCACTCAGTGAGACGCGACTTCCGCCACTGGCGCTTTTTTGCTTGAGCCGGACAGGCTGCTGGAGACCACGATGGCGAGGATGATCAAGACGCCGCCGATCAGCATGCGTAGCGTCGGCGTCTCGTTGAACAGCAGCCAGGCCACGGTAATCCCGTAGACCGGCTCCAGGGCGAACACCACCGCCGCAGTGCGGGCCTTGATCACCGCGAGGCTGGCGACGAACAGGCTGTGGGCCAGGCCGGTGCAGAAGATGCCGAGCAAGCTGATCCACAACCAGTCGAGGGCCCGGACCTCGCTCAGTCCGGGGGCCGCCACCGGCAGCAAGCACAAGGCAACCACTACGTTCTGGCACAGTGCCGCCTGCACCGCCGGGATGCGCGCGGAACTGGCGCGATTGTTCAGTGACAGCAGGGCGAACAGCAGACCCGATCCCACGGCCCAGAGCAGCCCGCTGGTGGCTTCGCTGGCGAGGTCGAAGTCCGGCGTGACCAGCACCAGGCCGACGCTGACCAGGGCCACCAGGACGATCTCGTTGAGGCGGATCCGCTCACGAAAGATCAGCCCCTCGAGGATCACCGTGAAGGCCGGGAAGCTGGCGAAGCCCAGGGTGGCGATGGCCACGCCGGCGACTTTCACCGCGATGAAGAAACTCACCCAGTGCCCGGCCAGCAGCAGGCCGCTGAGCAACAGGCGCCACCCGTCCGTGGCCTGCAGCCGTTGCCAGCGGATGCTGCTGGCGCAGCGGGCGAAGAACGCCAGGGCGAGCACCGCGAACGCCGCGCGACCAAAGACGATGATGGCCGGCGAAGCGGCGGCGAGTTTGCCGAATACACCGGTGAGGCCGAACATCAATGCGCCGATATGCAGGGCGCCAAGGGCAGTACGCGGAGTCATTTCAATCCTTCAAAACGGTTGAGCGGAGCGGTGCCAGTCTAAAAGCCTGGGCAGGACCCGGTCTGTCGCGATCCTCGCGTTTTTTGTCGACAGCCTAGCGCTGGCCCGTCGCGCGTCGCAGCTTGCCGGGGGAGACGCCGAACTCGCGCAGCACCGCGGCGGCGAAGGCGCTCTGGGAGCTGTAGCCGACGCGGCTGGCGATTTCGCCGATGGGCAGTGCCGAATCGCGCAACAGCCCGGCGGCCATGTGCAGGCGCCGGCTGCGGATGTAGTCCATCGGCGTCTGCCCGCATTCGGCGACAAACCGCGCATGCAGGCGAGCGCTGGACAGTCCGGCGATTTGCGCCAGGTCGGCTACTTGCAGCGGATGGGCGGCGTGTTTATCGATATGGGCATTCAAGGCGGCATAGGGCAGGCGTCGGCCGCCGACGCTGGCGGGGCTGGCCTGGTTGAGGCTGGCTAGTAACAGCACGGCGCCTTGCTGGGCAATCAGCGGGTCGTTGACCGGGCTGCCGGCGAGCCAGTTGACCAGTTGGCTCTGCGCCGTATCCAGGGGCAGGCGCCCAGGGTTGTCGAGCAGGCGGCGACTGGCATCGGCGTGATCGCCCAGCGACTGCAGCAGCCAATGTTCGTCGGGCACGTCGAGCACCAGGCAGCGACTGCCGTTGGGGCTGCCGCAGGCATGATGGGCGCCGGAAGGCACCACCACGAAGCTCTGCTGGACCACCTGGCTGCCCTGGCCGTCGACCTCGAAGTCGAGCTGGCCCGACAGGCCGAACACCAGTTGCGCGTGTTCGTGGCTGTGGACGATCAGGTCGTGGCTGTATTGGCGTAGCGTGAGGATCGGTCTCATCGCAGTCTCCTTGGCAGAACGGCAGTCTACACCGGCGGCCTGGGTTTCAGCGTTGTCATCGGACTGCCGTATTTCTGTCACAGGCGATTAATCGCTGGGGCGCAAGCTCGCAGAAAATGCAGGAGCGTGCCCATGACCAGTGCCGAACTCGCCAGACCCAGCCGTAAACAACGCGTGCGCACCCTGTGGATTTCCGATGTGCATCTGGGCACCCGGGACTGCCAGGCGGAGCATCTGTCGCAGTTCCTCAAGGGCTATCACGCCGACCGGATCTACCTGGTCGGCGACATCATCGACGGCTGGAAGCTGCGCGGCGGCATGTACTGGCCCCAGGCACACACCAACGTCATCCGCCGCCTGCTGACCATGAGCAAGCGCGGCACCGAGGTGATCTATGTCACCGGCAACCACGACGAATTCCTGCGCCGTTATTCGAAGCTGATCCTGGGCAATATCCAGTTGGTGGACGAGGCGGTGCACGTCACCGCCGACGGCCGGCACCTGCTGGTGATCCATGGCGACCAGTTCGATGTCATCACCCGCTACCACCGCTGGCTGGCCTTTCTCGGCGACTCGGCCTACGAGTTCACCCTGACCCTCAATCGCTGGCTGAATCACTGGCGGGCGCGCTACGGCTACGGTTACTGGTCGTTGTCGGCCTACCTCAAGCACAAGGTCAAGACCGCGGTCAGCTTTATCAGCGACTTCGAGGAAGCCATCGCTCACGAATGCGTGAAGCGCGAGTTGCACGGCGTGGTGTGCGGGCACATTCACCATGCCGAGATCCGCAAGGTCGGCGAGGTGGACTACCTCAACTGCGGGGATTGGGTCGAGTCGTGCACCGCCCTGATCGAGCATTGGGACGGCACCATCGAGCTGTATCGCCTGGCTGATGCTCAGGCGCGGGAGGCGCAGCGCAAGGCCGAACTGGCCAAGGTCGCGGAGCTGGCCTGAAGAGTATCGCGAGCAAGCTCGCTCCTACAAAAACCAGAGATCCCCCCTGTAGGAGCGAGCTTGCTCGCGATGGCCGCTCAGCTGTTCTCAGGCCGGCGCGTGTTCCTTCATGGCGGCCTTGTAGATCGAGTTTTTCGGCTGGGCGAACAGGCGTTCGAGCATGGGTTCGAAAAAGCTCAGGGGCAGGCTGTCGTAGCCTGGATCGAACGCCGCGGCGTCGTACTTGGCACAGAATTCGGCGGTCTGCAGATACAGCGGGTGGTCCTTGAATTGTTCGCGCAGGTGCCGGTCCATGCCCAGGTGATGGAAGAAGTAGTAGCCCTGGAAGATCCCGTGCTTCTCCACCATCCACAGGTTCTCGGGGCTGACGAAGGGCTTGAGGATCGCCGCGGCGATGTCCGGGTGATTGTAGGAACCCAGGGTGTCGCCGATGTCGTGGAGCAGGGCACAGACCACGTATTCCTCGTCGCGGCCGTCATGCCAGGCCCGGCTGGCGGTTTGCAGCGAGTGGGTCAGGCGGTCCACCGGGAAGCCGCCAAAATCGCCCTCGAGCAACTTCAGGTGCGCCACGATGCGCGCCGGCAACTGCTTGGCGTAGGCGCTGAAATCCGCGGCGATGATCGCCCAGTCTTCCTGGGTGCCATCCTTCATGTGGGTGAAACGGGCGTGAGCGTTCATCGGCCATCCTCTTGTTGTTTTTTGCGCAACGATGGGAGTCTATGCCTTGGATCCAATCCTGTACTGGCTGTGCAGGACGGCTTGCTGTCCGGTCAGGCCTAGAACGGCACCTTGCCGGTCAGCATGTCGCGGTACATGACGAAATCGCCCACAAGGCTATAGAGCGGATGCTGGAAGGTGGCCGGGCGGTTCTTCTCGAAGAAGAAATGACCGACCCAGGCGAAGCTGTAGCCGGCCACCGGCAGGGCCAGCAGCAATAGCCAGGCGCCTTTGCCGATGGCGAAGGCGAGGATAAAAATTACCAGGGTCGTGCCCACGAAGTGCAGGCGGCGGCAGGTGCTGTTGCTGTGCTCGCTCAGGTAATACGGATAGAACTCGGCGAAGCTATTGAATTGCTTGATGTTATCCACGACTGCGATCTCTGTGGTTGTTGTTCTGCCAGCGGGATGCTCTGCGGGGAGCTTATTTGAGTCTAGAGTCATCAATGGCTGGGGCCAGTGACAATAGGCGCCACTTTAGTATCCTTGGGAAATCGGCCGTGGCATGCGGCTCATCATGTAAAAGAACCCACCATGAGCGAACGAACGACTTCTGCAAGCTGGGCGATGGGAATTGTCAAAGCTCTGGAGATGGACGGCCTGGATTGTCGTGCATTGTTCAAGCAGATCGGGCTCGACTATGCCGCGCTGGACGACCCGGACGCACGCTTCCCCCAGGACTCGATGACGCGTCTCTGGCAGCGTGCGGTGGAGCAGTCCGGCAACCCGGCGATCGGCCTGAACATGGGCAAGGTGGTGCGACCGGCCTCCTTCAATGTGGCCGGGTATGCCCTGATGTCCAGTCGTACCCTGGCCGAGGGTTTCCAGCGTTTGGTGCGCTATCAGCGGATCATCGCGGAAAGCGCTGATCTGAGTTTCCGACTTTTACCTGAAGGTTATGCGTTGATTCTGACGGTGCACGGCGATCATCTGCCGCCGACCCGGCAAAGTGCCGAGGCCTCGCTGGCCTGTGCGCTGGCGCTGTGTGGCTGGCTGACCGGGCGTACGCTGCAGCCGCGCCAGGTCCTGATGCAGGGGGCGGTGCCGGTCGATCTGGAGCCCTACAAGCAGGCGTTTCATGCGCCGCTGGTGTTCAACGCGCCTTACGATGGATTGATTTTCGAGCGGGCCGATATGGAGGCGCCGTTGCCGACCGCCAATGAAGCCATGGCGCGGCTGCATGACCGCTTCGCCGGTGAGTATCTGGCGCGCTTCTCCGAAAGTCGGGTGACGCACAAGGCGCGCCAGGCACTGTGCCGGTTGTTGCCCCAGGGCGAGCCGAAGCGCGAAACCGTGGCCCAGACCCTGCACCTGTCCCAGCGCACCCTGCAACGGCGTCTGCAGGAGGAGGGCACCAGTTTCCAGACCCTGCTCGACGACACCCGTCGTGAACTGGCCGAGCAGTACCTGGCGCAGCCGAGCATGACCTTGCTGGAGATTGCCTATCTGTTGGGGTTTGCCGACCCGAGCAATTTTTTTCGCGCTTTCCGCCGCTGGTTCGATGCCACGCCCGGCGAATACCGGGCGCGATTGCAGGAATCCGGGGCCGCTGTCAGTGACGCCAGAATGCCGGAATACACAGCACGAATACGGTGATGATCTCCAACCGGCCGAGCAGCATGCCCAGGGACAGAATCCACTTGGCGGCGTCCGGCAGGGTGGCGAAGTTGCCGGCCGGGCCGATGGTTTCGCCCAGGCCCGGGCCGACCCCCGACACCGTACTGGCCGCGCCGGTCAGGGCGGTCATCCAGTCCACCCCCAGCAGCGACAGCGCCAGGGCGATCACGCAGATGGTGATGGCGAAGAAGAACGAGAAGGTCAGGATCGAACGGACGATTTCCTCGTCGAGACGGTGACCGTTGTACTTCTGCTTGATCACCGCGCGCGGGTGGATCAGTTGGTTCAAGTTGGCCTTGAGCAGAATATAGGCGACCTGGAAGCGGAAGATCTTGATCCCGCCGGCGGTCGAGCCGGAACAGCCGCCGACGAAGCCCAGGTAAAAGAACAGCATCAGCGAGAAGTTGCCCCACAGGCTGTAGTCGCCCAGGGCAAAACCGGTGGTGGTGACCACCGAGGTGACGTTCAGCGCAACGTGACGCAGGGCCTCCAGCCAATGCAGCTGGGTGGTCCACCAGTACCAGGTGCCGAGCACCAGCCAGGTCACCAGCAGCATCCCGAGCAGGCCCTGGACCTGCTGGTCCTTGATCAGCGCCCGGCGGTTGCCGCGCAGGGTGGCGACGTACAGGGTGAACGGCAGGCTGCCGAGGATCATCACCACCACTGCCACCCAGTGCACCGCCGGTTGCGGCCAGTGCGCCAGCGAGCTGTCGGAGGTGGAGAAGCCGCCGGTGGAAATCGCCGACATCGCGTGGTTGATCGCGTCGAACAGGCTCATCCCGGCCCACCAGAAGGCCAGGCTGCCGAGAATGGTGATGCCGACATACGCCGCCACGATCAGCCGCGCCACCATGTGCGAACGCGGCATGACCTTTTCCGAGCGGTCCGAGGATTCGGTCTGGAACAGGCGCATGCCACCGATGCGCAGCAGCGGCAGGATCGCCACCGCCATGCCGATGAAGCCGATGCCGCCGAGCCAGTGCAGCAGGGAGCGCCACATCAGGATGCCCGGCGACATGTTGTCCAGGCCGCTGAGCACGGTGGCGCCGGTGGCGGTGATGCCGGACATGCTTTCAAAGAACGAGTCGGTGTAGCTGATGTGCTGGGTCAGCAAAAACGGCAGGGCGGCGAAGATGCACACCACCAGCCAGCTGGACACCGTCAGCAGGTACATGTCCCGCGGACGCAGGTGCACATGTTCCGGACGCCCCGGTATCACCAGGGCCAGGCCGGCGACGAAAGTGATCATGCTGGCCCAGAGGAACGACGGCAGGTCGCCGGTGCGTTCGAACAGCACCAGGGTCGCCATCGGAATGACCATGGCGATGGCCAGGGTGATCAGGAAAATGCCGATGATGAAACCAATGATCCGTAGGGTCGGCAACGCCATGAGGTCCGCTCGGGGCTGATAAGGAGGGCGCCATTCTACCTGCGGCGCAGAGCATGTAAACCGGCACCCGGAAGGCACTTCCCGGTAGAATGGCCGGACATTTTTTTCAGGAGGTGGCCGATGGAGGCTCTCGACGCATTGCTCAACCGTGTTTCCGTACCGCGTCTGGTGGACCCGGCGCCGACGGCGGCGCAACGCGAAGCGCTGTTCGCGGCGGCATTGCGCGCCCCGGATCATGGCCAGTTGCGGCCGTGGCGCTTTCTGACGGTGGAAGGTGCGGCCCGCGAGCAGTTGGGCGAGTTGCTGGTGGAAGCGGTGCAATTGCAGGGGGGCGAAGTGACCCAGGCGGTCCTGGACAAGGCCCGTGCCATGCCGCTGCGCGCGCCGTTGGTGGTGGTTGTGGTGGCGCGCCTGCAGGAGCACGTCAAGGTGCCGAAGTCGGAGCAACGGCTGGCGGCCGGCTGTGCCGCCCATGGCATCCTGCTGGCGGCCTATGCCCAGGGTATCGGTGCAGTGTGGCGTACCGGCGAGCTGTCCTATTCGCCCCATGTCGCCAAGGGCCTTGGCCTGGGCGAAGGTGAAGAAATCATCGCCTTCCTGTACCTGGGCACGCCGCTGAACGAGCCACGGGTCGCGCCCAAGGTGGATACGGCGGAGTTCGTCAGCGCCTGGTCGGGCAAGGCCTGATCCTGAGGCTGCTCAGGCCTGGGCAGTAACGCCTGGCACCAACGGCAACTCCAGGCTGGCGATAAAACCACCCTGCGGATGATTGTCCAGGGTCAGGCTGCCGCCATGGCGTTCCGCGGCGCGTCGGGCGATGGCCAGGCCCAGCCCGTGACCCGGCGCGGTCTGGCCCGGGGCGCGGTAAAAGGGTTCCCCCAGTTGGCGTAAATGTTCGGCCTCCACACCAGGGCCGTGATCGCGGACGCTGAGCACAATCCTGTCCCCCTGACGCAATGCCTGTACTTCGATCGGCTGTCCGGCCGGGTTGAAGCGCTGGGCATTGCGCAGCAGATTGTCCACCGCCCGCTCGATCATGGTCGGCCAGCCCTTGAGGCTGAGTTGCGATTCGGCCTGGATGTTCACCGGCTGTTCCGGGCAGGCCAGTTGGGCATCCTTCTGCAGGTTATCGAGCAGGGCGTTGAGGTCCACCTCTTCGGCGCTGGCGTTGTCGGCATCGACCCGGGCCAGCACCAGGATTTCGCTGATCAGCGCTTCCAGGCGATCGCACTCGCGGGTCAGGCGCGGCCACAGGCGCTCGCGCTCCTCGACCGTGGCCCGCTCGGCCAGCGCCAGGGCGATGCGCAGGCGCGCCAGCGGCGAGCGCAGCTCGTGGGAGACGTCGCGCAGCAGTTGGCGCTGGCTGCCGATCAGGCTTTGCAGGCGCGAGCCCATGCGGTTGAAGTCCTTGGCCAGCACGCCGAACTCGTCGCGGCGGGCGGCCAGGCGAGCCAGGCTGTTCTGTTGGTAGGTGGCCTGTCCTAGGTCATGCACCGCACCGCGTAAACGGCTGAGGGGGCGAGTGATGGACAGGGTCACCAGCAGGCTGAACAGGGTCAGCACCACCAGCGCGATGGTCAGGGCACTCAGCGGCCACAGCAGGCTGTCGCGGTGCCAGGCGTCCAGTTCCGGGTGGGGGATGCGGTAGATCAGCAGGTAGGTCTCGCCAGTTTTCGGGCTGGTGTATTCGGCGGTCAGGCGCCGCCAGGGCAGGCGCCGGTCATCGTTGTTCTGGCGGGCCTCCAAGGCGGCCGCGCGGCGCGGGAAGGTGCCGCGGACCACCGGGTCGCCGGCGTCGTTGAGCACTTGCACGTTGACGTGATACTGGTGCTTGCGCTGCTCCAGGATCTCCTGGGCGGCGTCTTCGCCTTGTTCTTCGTAGGTGCGCGTCCACTCTTCGGCCAGGGTATTGAGGCCCGGATGGCGACTGAGGATCCAGGCATCCTGGTTCAGCATGTGGCCAAGCAGAATCGACAGCCCTGCAACCAGGGTGATGGCCAGCCAGAAGCTGGCGAGGATGCGCCAGAACAATGAACGCACGGGAAGTCCTCAAACAAGGAAAGCCCAGTGGGGGCGCCACTGGGCTGTGGGATAAGCGCTAAAGTATTATTGCGCTTTTTGCGGCTGTTGCGCTTTCCAGGCCTTGAACTCGGCCCATTCGGCGCGGCGCTCGGCGTGTTTCTTCTGAATGGCGTCAAACTCTTTCTGTTGTTCCGGCTTGAGCAGGGCGCGGATGTCGGCTTCGGTTTTCTGGCGCTTGGCGGCGATCTCGTCCTTCATGGCTTTCTGGTCGGCCGGCGACAGTTTTTCCAGGTACTTCTGCACCAGCTGCTTGCGCTCGTGCATCTGCTCACCCATCAGCTTGCGGATCTGCTGGCGCTGCTCTTGGCTCAGGTCCAGCTGGCTGTAAGGGCCTTTGCCCCGCATGTGTTCGCTGTGGCGCGGGCCATCCATCGGCCCCATGGGGCCTGCGCCTTCCGGCATGGCCATGGCCACGGTCGGCAGGGCGGCGGCGAACATCAGAGCGATCAGGGTCTTGCGCATGGTGTATCTCCTTGTCTCATTCCCGGTCAGTTCCGGATGTGTGCAGATTACGCAGAGCAAGGTCAGCGGCGGTCAGCGAAGGGTAAAGCTTGGGTAAAGACGTTTTTTGGCGAAACTGACATAACCCCTGTAGCCGCCGCCGAGCCCGCGAGGCTGCGAACGACCGGTACGCTCGCGGGGATCTTGCGAATGCAGGACGGCGGCGGCCCTATCGCAGCCTGCGGCAGCAGCTGCAGGACCAGGGATCTGTTCAGGATCAGAGGCTGTAGTAGTAGCCGCGGCTGCGCAGGGCGACGATGCGCGGGCGGCCGTCGGGGTGCGGGCCGATCTTCTTGCGCAGGTTGCTGACGTGCATGTCCAGGCTGCGGTCGTACAGGGTCAGCTTGCGGCCCAGGGCGATCTGCGCCAGTTCCTGCTTGTCCAGCGGTTCGCCCGGTTGCTTGAGCAAGGCTTCCAGCAGACGGCTTTCGGAAACGGTGAGGGTGATGTCCTGTTCGTCGATGCTGACCACGCCGCGCACCGGGCTGAAACACAGGTCGCCCAGCTCCATCTGGCTGGACACCGCGGTCGGGTGGCTGCGGCGCAGCACAGCGCGCAGGCGGGCGGTCAGTTCACGCGGGTCGCAGGGTTTGGCCAGGTAGTCGTCGGCGCCCAGCTCCAGGCCGAGGATGCGGTCCAGGGGCTCGCCGCGGGCCGAGAGCATCAGCACCGGCAAGTCCGGGTGGTCGCTGCGCAGTTGCTTGAGCAGTTCCAGGCCGCTGCCGTCGGGCAGCATCACGTCCAGCACCACCGCCGCCGGGGCGTGATCGGCCAGGGCGCGACGGGCGCTCAGGCCATCGTGGCAGGCCCGTACCTGAAAACCCTCCTGGCCCAGCCAGCTGGTCAGGAGCTCGCAGAGTTCCTGGTCATCGTCAATCAGTAACAGGTCGCTCATGAATCACTCAATTTAGCCATTGTCGACGCTTTCTATGTCCACCACTGGCGAAGATACCGCAGAGCAGGGCCAATAGCGCTACCCCGGCGCCGGTGACGAACCACTGTTGCTGATCGGTCAGCAGGCGCGGCACGGAACTGGCCTGGACTTCGCGCAGTTGCAGCTTGAGGCGCTGATTCTCCTGGCGCAGGCGGCTCAGCTGGGCGCTTTCGCGCTCGCTGTCGGCACCCTGCAATTGCCGGGTCAGCTCTTCACGCTGGCGCTCGCTGTCTTTAAGGCGCTGCTGCAATTCGTTGATCTGGCTGCCGGCACTCAGGGACAAAGGCGTCGAATGTCCTGGGTCCGTGGTTTCTTCGGCGGAGGCGCTCGCCCCGATCGTTAACATGACCAACAACAGGCACAACAGACCTTGGCGCATCGCAACTCCTGATTCCAATCGAGTGTTGGGCAGGTTGTCGGCAGTCAAACGAGAATAATGAGCGATTGAGAGCGCGATGAACCGATAAGGTTCACCGCGAGGGAGAGGATTTACGGCAGGACTTGCTTGAACGGCTTGACCACGACGTTGGCATAGACACCAGCGGCGACGTAAGGGTCGGCGTCGGCCCAGGCCTGGGCGGCGCTCAGCGAGTCGAATTCGGCGACGATCAGGCTGCCGGTGAAACCCGCCGCGCCAGGATCATTGCTGTCGACGGCAGGGTGTGGCCCGGCCAGTACCACGCGACCTTCGGCCTTGAGCTGCTGCAACCGCTCCAGATGCGCCGGGCGCGCGGCCAGGCGGTTTTCCAGGGAGTTGGCGACGTCTGTAGCAATGATTGCGTAAAGCATGTCAGTCCTCGGTTTTCGACGTGGTGGGTTCGGTGTCGTGAAGATGGCGCGACAGGTAGATGCCCTGGCCGACCAGGAACAGCACGGTCATGCCCAGGCTGCCGAAGACCTTGAAGTCGACCCAGATGCTCTGGAAGGTGAAGGCGACAAACAGGTTGGCGGCGCCGCAGAACAGGAAGAAGGCGATCCAGGCGATGTTCAGGCGGGTCCAGACCGGATCCGGCAGGCTCAGCGCGTGGCCCATGATGCGCTTGATCAGCAGGCGGTCGCCGATGAAATGGCTGCCGATAAAGGCCAGGGCGAACAGCCAGTTGACCACCGGCGCCTTCCACTTGAGGAAGGTCTCGCTGTGGAAGGCCAGGGTCAGGCTACCGAACACCAGGCAGGCGACCAGGGTCAGCCACTGGCTTTTCTCCAGCTTGCGCTGGGAGATGAACAGCGCGCCGTAGACCACCAGGGAACTGATGATCAACACCGCCGTGGCGCTGTAGATACCGCCTACGGTCAGTTGTTGACCGGCAATGTCGACGACTCGGGGATCGATTTTGTAGACGATGAAAAACAGGAACAGCGGGATGAAGTCGATGAATTGTTTCACAGTGGCAGCCAGAAGCAGGATGTGGCGGCATAATAACAAACATCCATGGTAGCGAAAGCGCCAGCTGACTTGAGGTTGAACAGTCCCGTGAATGTTGATTTGCACTGCCACAGCACGGCCTCCGATGGCGCCCTGGCGCCCGCGGCTCTGGTTGCGCGTGCGTTCGAGAAAGGCGTGCGAGTCCTGGCCCTGACCGATCATGACACTCTGGAAGGCCTCGACGAGGCGCGCCTGGCGGCCCATGAACTGGGCATGCAACTGGTCAATGGCGTCGAATTGTCCTGCACCTGGGGTGGGGCGACCATTCATGTGCTGGGCTACGGCTTCGACGTCAATGCGCCGTCATTGGTCGAAGCCATCGGCAAATTGCACGACGGTCGCTGGCTGCGGTCCGAAGAAATAAGCCGCAAGCTGGCGCTCAAAGGCATGCCGGGCGCCCTCGAAGGGGCCCGGGCGATCCAGCAGGAACTGGGTGATAGCGGCAATGCGCCGGCCCGGCCGCACTTCGCCGATTATCTGGTGCGCGCCGGTTTTGTGAAGGACCGCGCCGAAGCTTTTCGCAAGTGGCTGGGGGCCGGCAAGCTGGGCGACGTCAAGCAGCACTGGCCGACCCTCGAGGAAACCGTCGAGACGTTGCGCGCGGCGGGGGCCTGGGTCAGTCTGGCCCATCCCTGGCATTACGATTTCACCCGCAGCAAACGTCGCCGCCTGATTGCCGACTATATTCAAGCAGGTGGCCACGCGATCGAGGTGGTCAACGGCCATCAACCCGCCGAGCAGGTGGGCAGCCTGGCCATCCTTGCTCGGGAGTTCGGTCTGCTGGTGAGCGCCGGCAGTGATTTTCATGGCCCTGGAGGCTGGTCCGAGATAGGCGAGTATCGCCCTGTTCCGGAGGATCTGCCGCCGCTCTGGTGTCGGTTCAAACATGACCCAATTATTGCCGCCGTCTGAACAGGTAGAGAATGTGAGTCAATTTTTCCAGATTCATCCGGAAAACCCGCAACCGCGCCTGATCAAACAGGCTGTCGAAATCATCCGCTCAGGGGGCGTGGTGATTTACCCGACCGACTCGTCCTACGCCATTGGCTGCCAGATCGGCGACAAGAGCGCGGTCGAGCGCGTGCGGCGCCTGCGGCAACTGGATGACAAACACAACTTCGCGCTGATCTGCAGCGACCTGTCGCAGCTGGGTCTGTTCGCCAAGATCGATACCGGCACCTTTCGCCTGCTCAAGGCGCATCTGCCTGGGCCTTATACCTTCATCCTCAACGCCACCCGCGAAGTGCCGCGGCTGTTGCTGCACCCGAAGAAACGCACCATCGGCCTGCGGGTGCCGAGCCATCCGATCGCCCTGGCGCTGCTGGCCGAACTCGGCGAGCCGCTGATGAGCGTTAGCCTGATCATGCCCGGCGAAACCGAACCGATGAACGATCCTTATGAAATGCGCCAACTGCTCGAGCATCAGGTCGACCTGATCATCGATGGCGGTTTTGGCGGCATCATGGCCTCCACCGTGATCAACCTGGCCGATGGCGAGCCGGAAGTGATCCGTATCGGCTGCGGCGACCCGGCTCCCTTCATGGTCGAGGCCTGAATGTCCGCAGTGGAACACGTCGACGACCAGGCCGGAGCGCAGCAGGAGCTGCCCTTTGCGATGGTCTATGGCCAGGCGGTCATGGAAATGCCGCTGGACCTGTACATTCCGCCGGACGCCCTGGAAGTCTTTCTCGAAGCCTTCGAAGGCCCGCTCGACCTGCTGCTGTACCTGATCCGCAAACAGAACATCGACATCCTCGACATCCCGGTGGCGGAAATCACCCGCCAGTACATGGGCTATGTCGAATTGATGCAGTCGGTGCGTCTGGAGCTGGCCGCCGAATACCTGGTGATGGCGGCCATGCTCGCCGAGATCAAGTCGCGCATGCTGTTGCCGCGGTCGGCCGAGGTGGAAGAGGAAGAGGAAGACCCGCGCGCCGAACTGATCCGCCGCCTGCAGGAGTACGAGCGTTTCAAGGCCGCCGCCGAAGGCATCGACGGCCTGAGCCGGGTCGGCCGCGACGTCATAGTGCCCAAGCTCGACGCCCCGGAAGCCCGGGCGCGTAAGCTGTTGCCGGATGTCGCCCTGGAAGAGGTGCTGATGTCCATGGCCGAGGTGTTGCGCCGTGGCGACATGTTCGAAAGCCATCAGGTCAGCCGCGAGGCGCTGTCCACCCGCGAGCGCATGAGCGAGGTGCTGGAGCGGCTCAAGGGCGGTGGTTTTGTGCCCTTTGTCGAGCTGTTCACCGCGGAAGAGGGGCGCCTGGGGGTGGTGGTGACCTTCATGGCGATCCTCGAACTGGTCAAGGAATCCCTGGTCGAGCTGGTACAGAATGAGCCCTTCACGGCTATCCATGTGCGGGCGCGAGCCGAATAACGAGCTGAAACAATGAATCTGAATGAACCCCGCGAGCTGGCGTCGCTGCTTGAAGCCTTTCTGTTGGCCTCGGGAAAACCGCAATCCATGGAGCGCCTGTTCGAGCTCTTCGAGGAAGGCGAGCGGCCGGACCCTGCGGTCTTCAAGAAGGCCCTGACCATTCTGGGCAAATCCTGCGAAGGTCGGGCCTTTGAACTCAAGGAAGTGGCCTCCGGTTATCGCCTGCAGGTGCGGGAAAAGTTCGCCCCCTGGGTCGGCCGGCTGTGGGAAGAACGGCCCCAGCGCTACTCCCGGGCGATGCTGGAGACCCTGGCGCTGATTGCCTACCGCCAGCCGATCACCCGTGGCGAGATCGAGGATGTGCGGGGCGTGGCGGTCAATAGCCAGATCGTCAAGACCTTGCTCGAGCGCGAGTGGATTCGGGTGGTCGGCTACCGTGACGTGCCGGGCAAGCCGGCGATGTTCGCCACCACCAAGGCGTTTCTCGATCACTTCAACCTGAAGAACCTCGACGACCTGCCGCCGTTGGCCGAGCTGCGCGAGATCGAGACCGAGCCGGTCCTCGACTTCGACGACGCGCCGGTGCCCGCCAGCCTGCAAGCCCTGGCCGACGCCAGCGCCGAACCGGAAGAGCCGAAGGAAGAGACCAGTTTCCACACCTTGCTGCTGGAGCTGGACTCGATGGAGGAGGGGATCAAGACCGACTTCGACGATCTGCATCGCGATGGCGCGGTCGAGTCGTCCGGGGACGATGTGATTGCCGGCGCCGAGGTGGACGCCGAGATCAGCGCCGAAGCGCACACTCGTGCCGAAGCCGAAGCCGAAGCCGAAGCCGAAGCCGAAGCCGAAGCCGAAGCCGAAGCCGAAGTGCAAATCGAGCACGAAGCCGAACACGAGGCCGAACTCGAAGCGGATGCAGGCGACGAGCAGGAGCAGGAAGTCGATGACGATGTGCTCGGCGTCGCCGAAGCCCGCGCCAAGCTGCTGGCCGCCGTGGCAGCGCTGGAGCCGCCGGCTCCGGAGTTGAGCGACGAAGAGGCCGAAGCCCTGGCGCTGGCCGAAGCCATCGAGAACGAAAGACGCCTGCTCGAAGACGATTGAGACGCCTCGGTCGTCCCGGTGCCTGCGCTGCCACCGGCCAGCGGAAAAACCGCTGAGCCGCCACTTATCGGCTAGTCTCTGATGCGCAATCGGCGCCATGAGCGTATGATTCGCGACCCTTTGGCGATCCCTTCGCCACAAGACCTGTTTTTACTACCGTTCAGGCCGCTCAAGCCTGAATCGACACACCGGGAGGTGCCCAGATGAGTGAAGATCAGCAAGACCAACAGGAAGTCGGCCCAGCAGGCGAAAAACTGCAGAAAGTCCTCGCCCGTATCGGCGTCGGCTCGCGCCGTGACGTGGAATCCTGGATCAGCCAGGGCCGGATCAAGGTCAATGGCAAAGAGGCCACCCTTGGCCTGCGCGTCGACCTGCACGACGCCATCTCCATCGATGGCAAGGTGATCAAGCGCGAAGAGGCGTCCGAATCGGTCCGCCGCGTGATCATGTACAACAAGCCCGACGGCGAGATCTGCACCCGTGACGACCCGGAAGGCCGTCCGACCGTGTTCGACAAGCTGCCACGTCCACGGGAAGGCCGCTGGATCAATATCGGTCGCCTCGACATCAACACCACCGGCCTGCTGATGTTCACCACCGACGGTGAGCTGGCCAACCGCCTGATGCACCCGTCCTATGAAATGGACCGTGAGTACGCGGTACGTGTGCGTGGCGAAGTCGACGACGAGATGATCGAGCGCCTGAAAGCCGGTGTGATGCTCGAAGACGGCCCGGCCAAGTTCACCGACATCCAGCAGGCGCCCGGTGGTGAAGGTTTCAACCATTGGTACCACTGCGTGGTGATGGAAGGCCGCAACCGTGAAGTGCGTCGCCTGTGGGAATCCCAGGGCCTGGTGGTCAGCCGCCTGAAGCGCGTGCGTTTCGGTCCGGTGTTCCTCAACTCCGACTTGCCGATGGGCCGCTGGCGCGAAATGAGCCAGTACGAAGTGGACGTCCTCAGCGCCGAGGTTGGCCTGACGCCGGTGGCGATGCCGCAGCTCAACGCCAAGAGCAAGGACAAGCTGGAACGCATGCAGCGCAAATCCTCGCGCCCGGTGGGCAAGAGCGAGCGCGTGCGGACCCTGCGTCCAGCCCATGGCGCGCCTGCCGCCGGTGCTCCGCGCCCGTCGCGCGAGCCGCAGATCGAAGGCGAGCGTCCAGGCCGCAAGCCCGCGCCACGCCAGGATGGCGAGCGCGCTCCACGGGCGCCGCGTCCGGCTGCCGGTCGGGGTGAATCGGGTCGTGGTACGCCAGTGGCGGATCGTCCGAGCGACACCAAGCGCCCGGCCAAGCCAGCGCCGAAGTCCAAGCGTCCGGGCATCGTCCTGGTCGACAAGGACGCACCGTCGGGCAAGCGCCGCGGCGCTCCGGCCGGTTCCGGCCAGCGCCCGGGGTTCGGTCGCCGCAAGCCCGAGTGAGGCAGCCTTGAGCTGCAAGCTGTAAGCGACAAGAAAAAACGCCAACCTCAGGGTTGGCGTTTTTTTTTGCCTCTATGTAGCCGCTGGCGAAGTCTGCGATCGGGCTGGACGGCATTCCGACGTAGCGGCCGTAAAAGCCGTCAACAGAGGTCTGGCGGGCTATTCGCGTTCCGGCATCTTGCGACTGCTACGCAGCCGATCGCAGGCTGCGCCAGCGGCTACAGGCTCAGAACACAAACCTGCCATCGAACACCGGCTGGTCGTCCAGCGCCAGCACCCCGCTGGCAAAGATCAGGTCCAGGTGATGGCTGCCCTTGGCGCCACCGCCCAGCCCCAGGTGCAGGCCGCAATGGCGCTCCTCGAAACCCGAGTTGCGCGCGTAGAGGTCTTTCACTCCTTCGTTGGTGCCGATGCCCAGTTCCTCGATACGCCGGTTGGACGGGTTGGCATCCAGGTATTTGTTGAAGTCGTCCGCCAGCCCCGGCACGTCGGTGGCGATGCGGCTGATGGTGGAGTTCTCGATCCACAGTTCCAGCGGTGATTGCAGCACGCCGTACTTGCGCGCGAAGGGGATGGTGCCGAGGAAGGTGCCGACGAATTTCACCCGGCCGTTGATGGCCTCGCTGTGGCTGGCGATTTCTCCGGGCGCCAGGTCGTAGTTGCCCACGCCGTTGATGTTGGTCCACTTCTTGATGCTGTCCAGCGGCGCTTCGAAGTACGAGCCGTGGTCGTCGCGAAAGCTCAGGGTGGTGGCCTCGGACATATGCTGGATCAGGGTCGCGTTGAGCTCGGCGATGCGTTGCGGCTCGACGCTGAAGGTGTCGTAGAAGTAGTCGCCGTAGTCCTTGAACAGCAGCGACTTCTTCCAGTTCTCGGCCATCACGCCCTGCAGCGCCTGGATGAACTCCGGGCCTTGCGGGCGGGGCGGCGAGAGGGTGGAGGAGTCGTAGAAGAAGATATACAGATCGCAGTCGGCGATGGCCTGGGCCAGCGCCGAGGTGGGTTCGAGGTCGAGACGCAGGGCTGTGAAACTGAAGGGCTCACCGGCCTGCTCGATGATGGCGGCGCTGGTGGCGGCATATTCGGCGGTGTGGCCGATCAGGACCCTGGCGCTCTGGCGCTCGGCCAGGGCCGGATGGTGTTCGAGGTAGTAAAGGAAATGCCGGATGGCAGCGGTGTTGTCCATGGATCCTCCCTGACAGACAGCGGATGGAGGCAGGGGCGACCGCCGGGCCGCTCCTGCCTGAAGGCCCTTTTTACAAAGGCCACATCGCCGTGCCGAACGGTACTACCGCGTCGGCCTGCATCATTTCCACCGCGGCCTCGTGGGTCGCTGCTTCAAACCAATCGTCCAGTTGCAGTTCAGTGTCCAAGTCTTTTTCCAGTGCTTGCATCGTGAATCTCCTAGATGACTTTTTCGGATAAAAGCAGTTTCGGATAAAAGCAGTCGGTGAGACGGCTCGGGCGTTCTACGGGGAGTGCTTGAAAGCCCCAGCTGCTCAACGTGGCCGCTCGGCTTGCCGGGGGTGTGGTCCGGCAAGTGGCTGGAAACCTAGTCCAGGGTTTTTTGAAATGCAAAAAAATAATTGAATTATTTTTATTGAACTTTTTGTTCTGTTTTTTTGCTGGAAAATTATCAAGAAAAAACAAAAAGCTGAGCGAGCAGACAGATAAAAAAAGCGCTGGCCGTCAATTTGCAGTCGCCGATGTCACTGATCTGAAGTGGAAAAAATACGTTCCGCCCTGTAAAGAAATGCTTACGAAAAACCCGCTATCGATTCATCGAATCGACCCTTGTTCGGCGCTGTAAGAAAAACCTTCCGTTGTTGCCTCGATACGGCCCGCCGCCGGGCTCCAAGCCGCTTGTTCCGCGGCCTCAAGGCAGGTGTGATGCAGCCCATGCCTGTGTGCAGGTGCATAACAAGAAGGAGGCGCAATGAACGCCGTGGCTCACCTCAACCGATTCCCTCCGAAGGGCGATTGCTGTCGTACCTTCGTCGACGACCCCGACGGGTCCGTCCCGAACCTTGCCGCCGATGCCGAGCATCGAGTTGGCCCCGTGCGATTCCGGCACCCGACGCGCTGATAAGCCGCGTCTGGCGGCAGGGAGTCAGGGGTGTACAATGCGCGGCGTTTTAACTGTGACCCAACTGCGTATCCGCGCATTTTGCGCCCCAACGACTGGTTTCGACGCGTGACGAGCCCTGGCTCGAATGCTCGATACACGCTCCCAAGGCCAATAATCTCAAGGCTATCCGCCTTGTTCACTCCGCCGCGTCACAAGCGTGGTGGGTTCGATTTCGTCACAGATAAAAACAAACAGGTGACGCATGACCGTTAAACAAACGCTGAACTCCTGGTGCCTGCGCTGGGGTTTGATCTGCGCTGCTTAAGCCTGCTGTCGGCTGCAACGTCTATCGAACATCATCAAACCTTGCGTGAGACCCTTTTCATGAGTGGACAAAACTCGCATTCAGGCGAGCTGAAGCGCGGCCTGAAAAATCGCCATATTCAACTGATTGCCCTGGGCGGCGCGATCGGTACCGGATTGTTCCTGGGCTCCGCCGGCGTGCTCAAGTCGGCCGGGCCGTCGATGATCCTCGGCTACGCCATCTGCGGCTTCATCGCCTTCATGATCATGCGCCAGCTCGGCGAGATGATTGTCGAAGAGCCGGTGGCCGGTTCCTTCAGCCATTTCGCGCACAAGTACTGGGGCGGTTTCGCCGGTTTCCTGTCGGGCTGGAACTGCTGGATTCTGTACATCCTGGTGGGTATGTCGGAGCTGACCGCGGTCGGCAAGTACGTGCACTACTGGTGGCCGGACGTGCCGACCTGGGCCTCGGCCGCGGCGTTCTTCGTGCTGATCAACCTGATCAACCTGGCCAACGTCAAAGTCTTCGGTGAAGCCGAGTTCTGGTTCGCGATCATCAAGGTGGTGGCCATCGTCGGCATGATCGCCCTGGGCAGCTACCTGCTGGTCAGCGGTCACGGCGGCCCGCAGGCTTCGGTGAGCAACCTGTGGGAGCACGGCGGGTTCTTCCCCAATGGCGTCAGCGGCCTGGTGATGGCCATGGCGATCATCATGTTCTCCTTCGGCGGCCTGGAGATGCTCGGGTTTACCGCGGCCGAGGCCGACAAGCCGAAGACCGTGATTCCCAAGGCCATCAACCAGGTGATCTACCGCATCCTGATTTTCTACATCGGTGCCCTGGTCGTGCTGTTGTCCCTGACCCCATGGAACAGCCTGCTGGAGACCCTGAATGCCTCCGGCGATGCCTACAGCGGCAGCCCGTTCGTCCAGGTGTTCTCGATGCTGGGCAGCGATACCGCGGCGCACATCCTCAACTTCGTGGTCCTGACCGCGGCCTTGTCGGTGTACAACAGCGGCACCTACTGCAACAGCCGCATGCTGCTGGGCATGGCCGAGCAGGGCGACGCGCCGAAAGTCCTGGCGAAGATCGACAAGCGCGGCGTGCCGGTGATGTCGATCCTGGCCTCGGCGGTGGTGACCTTCGTTGCCGTGGTGCTCAACTACCTGATTCCACAGCACGCCCTGGAGCTGCTGATGTCGCTGGTGGTCGCGACCCTGGTGATCAACTGGGCGATGATCAGCTACTCGCACTTCAAGTTCCGCCAGCACATGAACCGCACGAAACAATCGCCGCTGTTCAAGGCGCTGTGGTACCCCTACGGCAACTACGTCTGCCTGGCGTTCGTGGTGTTCATCCTCGGCATCATGCTGATGATTCCGGGTATCCAGATCTCGGTGTACGCGATTCCGGTCTGGGTCGCCTTCATGTGGGTCTGCTACGGCATCAAGAACAAGCGCAGCGCGCAGCACAGCCTGCAGGCGGCCAACGCTTCGCTGAAGTGAGGCTCGCGCGGTAACGGAAAACCCGGCTTTGGCCGGGTTTTTTGTGGGCGCTGCAAATCCGCAGGCGCGGTATCCTGAACGCCCTGAAAGCGGATGTCTTTTCCATGCTGGTGATTTCCAACAACGTGCATCTGCCGGATGCCGAGATCGAGTTGACCGCCATTCGCGCGCAAGGCGCGGGTGGGCAGAACGTCAACAAGGTCTCCAGCGCGGTGCACCTGCGCTTCGACATTCCGGCCTCGTCGCTGCCACCGTTCTACAAGGAGCGGCTGCTGGCGCTGCGTGACAGTCGCATTACCAGCGACGGGGTGATCGTCATCAAGGCCCAGCAATACCGGACCCAGGAACAGAACCGCGCCGATGCCCTGGAGCGTCTGGTGGAGCTGATCCTCAGTGCCATCAAGGTGGAGAAGAAGCGCCGGCCGACCAAGCCGACCCTAGGCTCGAAGACCCGGCGCCTGGAGTCCAAGAGCAAGCGCGGCAACATCAAGGCCGGCCGCGGCAAGGTCGACTACTAACGCTCGCCGCGCTCCTCGCGATACTTCGGCGCCTGGTGGTACAGGTAGAGGCTCAGCAGCAAACCGCTGCAGGCGGCGAGGGCGGCGAACAGGAAGATCGAGGCAAAACCGAAACCGGCGGCGATCGCCCCGGCCAGCGGTCCGGTGATTCCCAGCGACAGGTCGATGAACAGCGAATAGGCACCCACCGCCGCGCCACGGCTGGAGGCGGGAACCAGGTTGACCGCTTCCACCCCCAGCGCCGGGAACACCAGGGAGAAGCCGAAGCCGCTCAACGCCGCGCCGGCCAGCGCCCAATGGGCATCCGGCGCCAGCCACAACAGCAACAGGCCCAGGGTCTCCACCGACAGGCAGGCGATTGCCACGCGAAAGCCGCCGAGGCGGTTGATCAGGTTGCCGAACAACAGGCGCGCGCCGATAAAGCTGGCGCCGAACAGGCTCAGGCACAGCACGGCGTTGGACCAGTTCTGCGTGGCGTAATACAGGGTGATAAAGGTGGCGATGGTGCCAAAGCCGATCGAGCCCAGGGCCAGGCCGCAGCCGTGGGGGAATACCCGGCCCAGGACATGGATAAATGGCAAGCGCTCGCCGGCGACGATCGGCGCCGCCAGTTTCGGCCAGGCCAGCGCCAGGCCGAGGAGCGCCAGGAGGATGATGCTCACGCCCATGCTCCACAGCCCCAGGCGATCCACCAGCCACACCCCCAGCGGCGCGCCGACGGCCAGCGCGCCATAGCTGGCGATGCCGTTCCAGGAAATCACCTTGGCGGTGTTCTGCGCGCCGACGCGGCCGATGCCCCAGCCGATGGAGCCCGAGCCCACCAGGCTCTCGGCGCTGCCCAGCACCAGGCGCCCGATCAGCAGGCTGGCCAGGCTCAGCACCGGCAAGCTGTGCAGCCATGCCGACAACAGCATGAACACACCGCTCAGGCCGCAGCCGGCCAGGCCGTACATCACCGCGCGCTTGCTGCCCAGGTTGTCGATGATCTTCCCGGCATAGGGGCGGCTGAGCAGGGTGGCCAGGTATTGCACGCTGATCACCAGCCCGGCGATGACCGCGCCAAAGCCCAGCTCGCTGTGCACGTAGCCCGGCAGCACGGCCAGGGGGATGCCGATGTTCAGGTAGCCGATAAAGGTGAAAAGGACGATGGAGACGACTTGCAGCGTGACCGCCAAGGGGCGCTGGGTATCTGGCATGGGAAAGGTCCACGGACGCGGCAGAGATAGATAGGCTGCTTATGATACCGAGGGTTGAAACGATTCAGGTGGAGAAATCGATACCCATCCGCACTTTTTTGCGCGCGGCAGGCTCAGGCTTTTACAGGGGCCAGCAATTGCGTGGTGACCAGGGCGGCCAGGGCGTTTTCCTGGGTGCCGAAGCGCGCCAGCAGGGCGGCCTGTTTTTCCGGCGTCAGGCGGTTCCAGATCTCGATCATCTTTTCGGCGGTGCCGATCAGCACGCTGGCTTGGGTTTCGCTGAAGGCGTCGGTCATGGAGGCGGTTCTCGAAAGCGGGTTTCAGGCGGTGTGGAAAGCGCATCAAAGAGCGCTTTCCACACGGTCTGGGTGTTGCGGTCAGTCTTCGCTGTCGGCCTTGTGACCGGGTGCGGCTTCTTTCGGCTCGGGCTGTTGGGCGCCGGCTTGTTGCGGGGTTGTCTGCTCAGTTTCGTGCAGGCTTGGGAAGGGGAGATTAGGAATCTCGTGCATGTTCGTTGCTCCTCGCAAGGTCTGTTTTTTAAATCGCTGGGTAGATCCGCGCTTTTAAAAAGCCTGGGCAGGATACAGCACTGCAAATGACAAAAAGATTTTTATCACGGCTTTTAGGATGAAAGGAGTTTCATCGGGCGGGGGATCGTTGAAGAGCATCGCGAGCAAGCTTGCTCCTACAGGCAGGTGCTTTTGTAGGAGCGAGCTTGCTCGCGATCAGGGTGTCACTTGCAGACTTCGGCGATGGCTTCGGCCAGCAAATCCAGGCGGGTGGCGTCGATACCGGCGACGTTGGCCCGGCCGGAGCTGACCATGTACACGCTGTGCTGGTCGCGCAATTTGCCCACCTGCGCCGGCGTCAGGCCGGTGTAGGAGAACATCCCGCGCTGCACGCCGATGTGCGCGAAGCGTTCGGCCAGGCCGAAGGGTTGCAGTGCTTCCACCAGGCCCGAACGCAGCTGGGCGATGCGCAGGCGCATGGCTTCCACTTCGTCGGCCCAGAGGCTTTTCAGCTCCGGGTCGCCGAGGATGGTGGCGACCACCGCGGCGCCGTGATCCGGCGGGGTGGACCACAGGTTGCGGGCGATGTGGGCCAGCTGGCTGCGTACGTCCAGCAGCTTTTCCGCGTCCCGGGTGCAGACGATCAGCGCGCCGGTGCGGTCGCGGTACAGGCCGAAGTTCTTCGAGCAGGAACTGGTGATCAGCAGCTCGGGCAGTTCGGCTGCGAACAGGCGGACCGCCCAGGCATCCTGCTCCAGGCCGTCGCCGAAGCCCTGGTAGGCGAAGTCGATCAGCGGCAGCAGGTTGCGGCTGCGCACCACGTCCAGCACCCGATGCCAGTCGTCGTGGCTCAGGTCGAAACCGGTGGGGTTGTGGCAGCAAGCGTGCAACAGCACCACGTCGCCCTTGGGCACCTGGTTCAGGGTCGCCAGCATGGCCTCGACGTCGAGGCGGTTGTCGCTGCCGACGTAAGGGTAATGGCTGACCTGGATGCCGGCGGCGGCAAAGATGGTTTCGTGGATCGGCCAGGTTGGATTGCTCAACCACACGCCACGGCCCGGCAGGCAGTGGGCGATGAAGTCGGCGCTCAGGCGTAGCGCGCCGGTGCCGCCCGGGGTCTGGGTGGCGCCGGCCCGTTGCTCGGCGATCAGCTGCGAATCGGCACCGAGTACCAGTTCATTGATCACCTTGCCAAAGGCTGCGTCGCCGTGGCCACCGATGTAGATCTTGGTGGTCTGGCGGTCGACCAGGCGCTGCTCGGCCAGCTTGACCGACCGAGGGATCGGCGTCAGGCCCTGGGAATCCTTGTAGACACCGACGCCGAGGTCGAACTTGCGTGGGTTGCTGTCCGACGCATAGGCCTCCATCAGGCCAAGAATCGGGTCGCCGGGTACTCGGCCTATGGCGTCGAAATGCATTACTTGCGTCCTTCTGCGGTCTTGGCCACTTCGTCGGTGCGGGCGGCCATGATGAAGTCGTTGCGGTGCAGGCCCTTGATGGAGTGGCTCCACCAGGTCACGGTGACCTTGCCCCATTCGGTGAGCAGGCCAGGATGATGACCTTCTGCCTCGGAAATTTCACCCATTGCGTTGGTAAAGGCCAGGGCGAACTTGAAGTTTTTGAACAGGAAGACTTTTTCCAGTTGCATGACGCCATCGCGCACTTCGATGTTCCAGTCGGGGATCTGCTTGATCAATACCGGCAGTTCTTCGTCGCTGACTTGTGGAGCATCGGCACGGCAGGCTTCGCAATGGGCTTGGTTGAGAGCGGTCATGGTGGGTTCCTGAAATCGGTTCTTGTTGGAAATTACGGGTTTTATGAGCGCCGCGCGAGGGCAGGGCGCTCAGGCCGCCTTGGGTTTGGGCGGAAACTTGGGTGCGTGCAGGCCCATCTGCATGCCTTGGTGCACCAGGGCCATGATGTCTTCA
Source organism: Pseudomonas sp. GW821-FHT02B10 (assembly GCF_059421865.1). NCBI lineage: Bacteria > Pseudomonadati > Pseudomonadota > Gammaproteobacteria > Pseudomonadales > Pseudomonadaceae > Pseudomonas > Pseudomonas sp. GW821-FHT02B10. Next base: position 85,492 of record NZ_JBWKVU010000011.1, read on the forward strand.
TGGGCCAGGTCGAACAGGCGCTTGAGGTTGGGCAGCACAAAGTAGACCGGTTGCAGGATGTCGATGCGGTACGGGGTGCGCATCGCTTCCAGCGGGTCGAAGGCCTGGTGCTCGGGCACGTCCGACAGGCAGTAGACGGTTTCTTTCGGTGAGGAGAGGATGCCGCCGCCGTAGATGCGCTGGCCTTGCGGGGTGTCCAGCAGGCCGAATTCGATGGTCATCCAGTACAGGCGCGCCAGGTACACCCGTTCTTCCTTGGTGGCCTGCAGGCCGAGCTTGCCGTAGGTGTGGGTGAATTCGGCGAACCAGGGGTTGGTCAGCAGCGGGCAGTGGCCAAAGATCTCGTGGAAGATGTCCGGCTCTTGCAGGTAGTCCAGTTCTTCGCGGGTACGAATAAAGGTCGCGACCGGAAACTGTTTGCTGGCGAGCAATTCGAAGAAGGTCTGGAAGGGAATCAGCGCCGGCACCCGCGCGACCTGCCAGCCGGTGGTTGCGCCCAGCACCTTGTTGATTTCGCCCAACTGCGGGATGCGGTCGTGGGGCAGGCCGAGTTTCTCGATGCCGTCCAGGTATTCCTGGCACGCGCGACCCTCGATCACTTTCAGTTGACGGGTGATCAGGGTGTTCCACACCGCGTGTTCTTCATCGGGGTAGTGGATAAAACCTTGCGCGTCGGGCTCGCGGGCCACGTACTGCGTCTGCTTCATGCTGCTCTCCTGTCAGGGGCTGCTTCTTGTTATCAGTTGACGCTAGAGATAACCCAAGGTTGCAGCCCATGCAGCAGGTTGACGTGAACGTAATGGGCGGATCAGGACTGATTTCGTAAAGTTTTCGTTACGAAAGCATCGCGGGGCCGCTAATACTGAGAATAGTCGATTTGAAAAGGCCGGCGACTGTCACATAATCTTGACGATTATCTGCATCACAGCGCAGAAAGTTTCTGTCGGACGGTGTCAAAAGCGCCGCTTTCTGGCATTCACGCCCTCCATTACCTGTCTCGGGCCTTCCTTCTATGCGTATCAAAGTCCACTGCCAGAATCGCATCGGCATCCTGCGCGACATTCTCAACCTGCTGGTGGAGTACGGCATCAACGTGGCCCGGGGCGAGGTGGGCGGCGAACATGGCAATGCCATCTACCTGCATTGCCCGAACCTGATCAATTTGCAGTTCCAGGCATTGCGGCCGAAGTTCGAGTCGATCGCCGGGGTGTTCGGGGTCAAGCGCGTTGGGCTGATGCCCAGCGAGCGGCGGCACATGGAACTCAATGCCTTGCTCGGGGCCCTGGAGTTTCCGGTGTTGTCCATCGACATGGGCGGTTCCATCGTCGCCGCCAACCGCGCGGCGGCGCAGCTGTTGGGCGTGCGGGTGGACGAGGTGCCGGGGATTCCACTGTCGCGCTATGCCGAGGATTTCAACCTGCCGGAACTGGTGCGGGCCAACAAGTCGCGGATCAACGGCCTGCGGGTCAAGGTCAAGGGTGACGTGTTTCTGGCGGACATCGCGCCGCTGCAATCGGAGCACGACGACAGCGAGGCCATGGCCGGCGCGGTGCTGACACTGCATCGGGCGGACCGGGTCGGCGAGCGCATCTACAACGTGCGCAAGCAGGAGCTGCGCGGCTTCGACAGCATCTTCCAGAGCTCGAAAGTCATGGCCGCGGTGGTCCGCGAAGCGCGACGCATGGCACCGCTGGACGCGCCGCTGCTGATCGAGGGTGAGACCGGCACCGGCAAGGAACTGCTGGCGCGCGCCTGCCACCTGGCCAGCCCGCGCGGGCAATCGCCGCTGATGGCGCTCAACTGCGCCGGCCTGCCGGAATCCATGGCCGAGACCGAGCTGTTCGGCTACGGGCCGGGGGCCTTCGAAGGCGCGCGGGCCGAAGGCAAGCTCGGGCTGCTGGAACTGACCGCTGGCGGCACGCTGTTTCTCGACGGGGTGGGGGAGATGAGCCCGCGCTTGCAGGTCAAGCTCCTGCGCTTTCTGCAGGACGGCTGCTTCCGCCGGGTTGGCAGCGACGAAGAGGTGTACCTGGACGTGCGGGTGATCTGTGCGACCCAGGTCGATTTGTCCGAGCTGTGCGCCCGCGGCGAGTTCCGCCAGGACCTGTATCACCGCCTCAACGTCTTGTCGTTGCACATCCCGCCGCTGCGCGAGTGCCTCGACGGCCTGACACCGCTGGTGGAGCACTTCCTCGACCAGGCCAGCCGACAGATCGGCTGCGCCTTGCCCAGGCTGGCGCCGGCGGCCATGGAGCGCCTCAGTCATTACCACTGGCCGGGCAACGTGCGGCAGCTGGAAAACGTGCTGTTCCAGGCGGTGTCCCTGTGCGACGGCGGCACGGTCAAGGCCGAGCACATCCGCCTGCCAGACTATGGCGTGCGCCAACCCCTTGGTGACTTCTCCCTGGAAGGCGGGCTCGACGACATCGTCGGGCGCTTCGAAAAGGCGGTGCTCGAACGCCTGTATTCCGAGCACCCCAGCAGCCGCCAGCTGGGCAAGCGCCTGGGCGTGTCGCACACCACCATCGCCAACAAACTGCGCGAATACGAAGTCGGCAAGAACTCCGACGAAAGCTGAATCCTGTAGCCGCTGCCGCAGGCTGCGATCGGCTGCGCAGCAGGCGCCAGACCTTAAGTCTGCGATCGGGGCGAGGTCATGCGTTGCCAGCCTTGCGAGTCCTGCGGCCTCGATCGCAGCCTGCGGCAGCGGCTACAGGAGCAGCGGCGAGGCAGGGGAGTGCCCTGGAGGCCGAGGCTTGCCGTAAGCGGCATATCTGCGCCGGTTTTTCGTCTCTGACACAATCGCCCGATTCCCTTCGAACGCCCTCAAGCTCCCGGATTTCCTGCCTTCGGCCGCCCGAAAAACAAGTTGGTGCGCTTATTGCTTATGGCTCAGCAGTACAGCGGTGGACGGCAAACGTCCGACATGCAGAGGAAAGACTGTGGACAAGTACCTTTATGTGGCCATGACCGGTGCCAGCCAGAATGCGCTGGCGCAAAAGGCGCATGCCAACAACCTGGCGAACATCTCCACCAACGGTTTCCAGCGCGACCTGGAGCAGGCGCGTTCGATGCCGGTGTTTGGTGACAGCTTTCCGGCGCGGGCCTTTGCCATGTCCGAACGGCCGGCTACCGATTTCACCCCGGGCTCGCTGGTGGAAACCGGTCGCGATCTCGACGTGGCGGTCAGCGGCAATGGCTGGATCGCCGTGCAGACCCCGGAGGGCGGTGAAAGCTACGTGCGCACCGGCAGCCTGAACATCGACGCCCTGGGCGTGCTGCGCGCCGGCAACGGCATGCCGGTGATCGGCAACGGCGGCCCGATCGCCGTGCCGCCGGAGCAGCAGGTGGAAGTCGGCCAGGACGGCACCATCAGCATCCGCGCCATGGGCGAAGGCCCGCGGGTGATGGCCGAGGTCGACCGCATCAAGCTGGTCAACCCGGACCTGAAGAACATGACCAAGGGGCTGGACGGTTCGATCCATACCAAGGACGGCCAGCCGGCAGCGGCTGACGCCAATGTGCAACTGGTCTCGGGATTCCTCGAGTCGAGCAACGTCAATGCGGTCGAGGAAATGACCTCGGTGCTGGCGCTCTCCAAGCAGTTCGAGCTGCACATCAAGATGATGAACACCGCCAAAGAAGACGACCAGGCCATGGCTCGGGTCTTGCAGATCAGCTAATTACCAGTACGTCGCGCCGTAAAACAGGCGCACGAGGAGAATCGAATGCTTCCGGCTCTGTGGGTTGCCAAAACAGGTCTGTCCGCCCAGGACACTAACCTGACCACCATTTCCAACAACCTGGCGAACGTTTCGACCACGGGTTTCAAACGTGATCGCGCCGAGTTCCAGGACCTGCTGTATCAGATCAAACGTCAGCCTGGCGCCCAGTCGACCCAGGACAGCGAGCTGCCATCGGGCCTGCAACTGGGTACCGGTGTGCGCATCGTCGGCACCCAGAAGAACTTCACCGCCGGCAGCCTGCAGACCACCGAGCAGCCGCTGGACATGGCCATCAACGGCCGCGGTTTCTTCCAGATCCTGCAACCGGACGGCACCACGTCCTACACCCGTGACGGCACCTTCCACCTGGATTCCAACGGCCAGATCGTCACCGCCAACGGCTTCGCGCTGGAGCCGGCGATCGTCGTGCCGAACGACGCCCAGACCTTCACCGTGGGCCAGGACGGCACCGTCTCGATCACCACCGCCGGCAACCCGGCCTCGCAAGTGATCGGCAACCTGCAGACCGCCGACTTCATCAACCCGGCCGGCCTGCAAGCGACGGGCAACAACCTGTTCCTGGAAACCGCCGCCAGCGGCGCGCCGCAAGTCGGTACCCCGGGCCTCAACGGTTTCGGCACCACCCTGCAGAACACCCTGGAAACCTCCAACGTCAGCACCGTTGAGGAGATGGTCAACATGATCACCACCCAGCGTGCCTACGAGATGAACTCCAAGGTGATCTCCACCGCCGACCAGATGCTCTCGTTCGTCACGCAGAATCTGTAATCAAGTCCTGGGGCGGCCCAGCGGCCGCCTGCAACACCATGAGGTAGGGTCATGAATCGCTTTGTATCTGTTCTCGCACTGAGTGGGTTCGTCGTGCTCGGAGGCTGCGTGGCCCCGACGCCGAAGCCCAATGACCCGTATTACGCTCCGGTGTTGCCACGTACTCCGTTGCCGGCTGCGGCCAACAACGGCTCGATCTACCAGGCCGGCTTCGAGCAGAACCTCTACAGCGACCGCAAGGCGTTCCGCGTGGGCGACATCATCACCATCACCCTCAACGAGCGGACCCAGGCGAGCAAGAACGCCAACTCGCAGGTCGACAAGAACAGCAAGACCGGCATCGGCCTGACCTCGTTCTTCGGTGGCGGCCTGAGCACCAATAACCCGGTGGGCAGCGGCGACCTGAGCCTGGACGTCGGTTACAGCGGCGACCGGGCCACCAAGGGCGACAGCAAGTCCGGCCAGAGCAACAGCCTGACCGGCTCGATCACCGTGACGGTGGCCGACGTGCTGCCCAACGGCATCATCGCCGTGCGCGGCGAGAAGTGGCTGACCCTCAACACCGGCGACGAGCTGGTGCGGATTGCCGGCCTGGTGCGCGCTGACGATATCGCCACCGACAACACGGTGTCCTCGACCCGCGTCGCCGACGCACGCATCACCTATTCGGGCACCGGTGCCTTTGCCGATGCGAGCCAGCCGGGCTGGTTCGACCGTTTCTTCCTCAGCCCGCTGTTCCCTTTCTAGGTGGCTACGTTGAATTTCAAACGCCTCATGCTGGCCGCGCTGTTGCTTTCGGCGGCCTGCCACGCTCAAGCCGAACGGCTGAAGGACATCGCCAGCATTTCCGGCGTGCGTTCCAACCAGTTGATCGGCTACGGCCTGGTGGTCGGGCTTAACGGCACCGGCGACCAGACGACCCAGACACCCTTCACCCTGCAGACCTTCAACAACATGCTGTCGCAGTTCGGCATCAAGGTGCCGCCGGGTTCCGGCAACGTGCAGTTGAAGAACGTCGCGGCGGTATCGGTGAGCGCCGATCTGCCGGCGTTCGCCAAGCCGGGGCAGCAGGTGGATATCACCGTGTCCTCCATCGGCAACTCCAAGAGCCTGCGCGGCGGCACCTTGCTGCTGACGCCACTCAAGGGGATCGACGGCAACGTCTACGCCATCGCCCAGGGCAACCTGGTGGTGGGCGGTTTCGACGCCGAGGGGCGTGACGGTTCGAAGATCACGGTCAACGTTCCGTCGGCCGGTCGCATCCCTGGCGGTGCCTCGGTGGAGCGCGCGGTACCGAGCGGTTTCAACCAGGGCAACAGCCTGACCCTGAACCTCAACCGTTCCGACTTCACCACCGCCAAGCGCATCGTCGACAAGATCAACGACATGCTCGGCCCGGGCGTGGCCCAGGCCATCGACGGCGGTTCGATCCGCGTCACCGCGCCGCTCGATCCGAGCCAGCGCGTCGACTATCTGTCGATCCTCGAGAACCTGGAAATCGATCCGGGGCAGGCGGTGGCCAAGGTCATCATCAACTCGCGCACCGGCACTATCGTCATCGGCCAGAACGTCAAGGTGTCGCCAGCCGCCGTGACTCACGGCAGCCTTACCGTGACCATCACCGAAGACCCGATCGTCAGCCAGCCTGGCCCGCTGTCCAATGGCCAGACCGCGGTCGTGCCACGCTCGCGGGTCAACGCCGAACAGGAAGCCAAGCCGATGTTCAAGTTCGGCCCGGGCACCACCCTCGACGAGATCGTGCGTGCGGTGAACCAGGTCGGCGCGGCACCGGGCGACCTGATGGCGATCCTCGAAGCCTTGAAACAGGCCGGCGCGCTGCAAGCCGACCTGATCGTGATTTGAGGTAGGGGCCATGGATATTCGCAAGAGCGGTCTGGTCAGCAGCGGCGATTCGGGTTCCTACTCGGACCTCAACCGGCTTAACCAGCTCAAGGTCGGCGACAAGAACAGCGACGCCAACATGCGCAAGGTGGCGCAGGAGTTCGAGTCGCTGTTCCTCAACGAAATGCTCAAGTCCATGCGCTCGGCCACCGAAGCGCTGGGCAAGGACAACCCGCTCAATACCCCGGCGGCCAAGCAATACCAGGAAATGTACGACCAGCAACTGGCGGTTTCCATGTCCCGCGAAGGCGGTGGCATCGGCCTGGCCGATGTGCTGATGCGCCAGATGTCGAAGAACAAATCTACTCATCCTGCCGCGGCGGCGACCCTGCCCGGCGCCCAGGCTGAAAAGGTCGCGCTGACTGAAAAGGTCGCGACGCCAACCGCCATCGCTGCCGGCACCACCGCTTTGGGCGGGCCATTGTCGCGGGTCAATGGCCAGCGTCCGTTGTGGGCGTCTCGTGCGCTGGAACCGCAGCGCGCCGCCGACAGCGGTACCCATAACGATATGGCGCTGCTCAACCAGCGGCGTATTTCCCTGCCGAGCAAGCTGACCGATCGCCTGCTGGCGGGTATCGTGCCGTCGGCCGACAGTGCCGTAGCCAACAGGACGGTCTTGCCGGAACGCACCACGGCCGCTACCGACGCGCTGGTCAAGAACAGCTCGCGCAGCTTTGCCGCGGTGCCCCACGGACGCATGCAGATCTACGGTCGCGCCGTGGCCCAGCCACCGTTGGCGCCGGCGAAGAAAGCCTTCAGCTCGGCGGACGAATTCGTCGCCACCATGCTGCCGATGGCGCAGCAGGCCGCCGACCGCATCGGTGTCGATCCGCGCTACCTGGTCGCCCAGGCCGCACTGGAAACCGGCTGGGGCAAATCGGTGATGCGCCAGCAGGACGGCAGCAGCAGCCACAACCTGTTCGGCATCAAGGCTGGCAGTAGTTGGAAGGGCGACCAGGCGCGGGCGATCACCAGCGAATTCAGAAATGGCCAGATGGTCAAGGAGACGGCCGAGTTCCGTTCCTATGCCTCGTATCAGGACAGCTTCCACGACCTGGTGACCTTGTTGCAGAGCAACAATCGCTATCAAGAAGTGCTGAAGTCGGCCGATAACCCCGAACAGTTTGTACGCGAGTTGCAAAAGGCCGGGTATGCAACCGACCCGGACTACGCAAGCAAGATTTCGCAGATTGCCAAGCAGATGAAGAGCTACGAGAACTACGCTGCGGCGGGCGCTTCCACGAATTTATAAGGTCTGAATCATGAGTTTGCTCAATATCGGGATGTCGGGGCTGTCAGCCAGCCAAACGTCGTTGATGACCACGGGTAATAACATCGCCAACGCCGATACCGCCGGTTATTCGCGCCAGCAGACCGTGCAGGGCAGCAAGGCTTCGAACCAGTACGGCAATGTCTTCATCGGCAGCGGTACCACCCTGGCCGACGTGCGCCGGGTGTACAACAGCTACCTGGACGCCCAGCTGCAGACCACCACATCGCTGAACAGCGATGCCGCTGCCTATCTGGGGCAGATCACCCCGGTGGACAAGCTGCTGTCGGACAGCGGCACCGGTATCACCGGCGCGCTGACCAAATTCTTTGCCTCGATGCAGAACGTCAACGCCAAGCCGGCCGACGATGCCTCGCGCCAATTGCTGCTCAGCGACGCGCAAGCCCTGAGCAACCGCTTCAATTCCGTTTCCAGCCAGTTGAACGAGCAGAACGCCAACATCAACGGCAACCTGAGCAGCATGGCTGACCAGGTCAACAAGCTGGCGGCCACTGTCGCCCAGCTGAACCAGAAGATTTCCGAAGTCTCCAGTGGCGGTGGCATGCCCAACGACCTGCTCGACGCGCGCAACGAGACGCTGCGCCAGCTGTCGCAGTTCGTCAAAGTGGATGTCTCGGAGCGCGGCTCGAGCGTCGACCTGTACCTGGGCAGCGGCCAGCCGCTGGTCGTGGGTAACACCACCAGCAAGCTGGAAGTGGTCCCCGGAAAGACCGACCCGACCCGTTCCTCGCTGCAGCTCAATCGCGGCTCGAGCACTATCGATGTGACCTCGGTGGTCACCGGTGGCGAGATCGGCGGCCTGTTGCGCTATCGCAACGAGGTGCTGGACCCGGCGATGAACGAACTGGGGCGCGTGGCCCTGGTGATCGCCGACCAGGTCAACAGCCAGCTCGGACAAGGCATCGACAAGAACGGCGAGTTCGGCGCGGCACTGTTCAACAACATCAACAGTGCGGCCCTGATCAGCCAGCGCAGCATTGCCAATGGCAACAACAGCGCAGGTTCGGGCAACCTCGACGTGACCATCAAGGACACCGGCAAGCTGACCATCAGCGACTACCAGGTGACCTTCACCAGCGCCACCGACTACACAGTCAAGCGCTCCGACGGCACCAGCCTGGGCGCGTTCAGTACCACTACCACGCCGCCACCGGTGATCGACGGTTTCACCCTGAGCCTCAACGGCGGGGCGATGAGCGCCGGCGACAGCTTCAAGATCACCCCGACCCGTAACGCGGCCACCACTATCAAGACCGAGCTGACCGACGCCAAGCGCCTGGCCATCGCCGCGCCGCTTAATGCCGAGGTACTGCCGGGGGCCACCGGTTCGCTGAGTATTCCGGGCCTGCCGACAGTCAAGCCGGCGCTGGACATCTACAACTCGGCCGCCAAAACCGAGATGCAGACCGCGATCAAGAATTCGGTACCGGTCAAGCTGGTCTTCGACGCCCCCGCGGGCGGCAGCCAGGGCTACAAATATTACGATGCCAAGGGCACGTTGATGGGCACCGGTTCGATCGTCCCGGGGCAGAACAACACCCTGAACCTGCAGATCAAGATGGTCGATGCCAGCGGCAACCCGATCACCGACGGCGGCACACCGCCGGTGCAGAAAACCTTCACCGTGGAAATGAGCGTCGCCGGTTCGCCGAAGGAAGGCGAAGGGCTGAACGTCAAGTTCAACGGTGCCGGTTCCACCGATAACCGCAACGGCACCGCGCTGGCGGGCCTGCAGAGCAAGCAGACGGTGGATACCGGTTCGGCCAGCAAGGGCATCACCCTGGTCGACGCCTACGGCAAGCTGGTGGAGAACGTCGGTGCCAAGGCCAGCCAGGGCAAGCTCGACAGCGCGGCCACCGAGACGATCCTGGCCAACGCCAAGGGCGCGCGGGATTCGTTGTCCGGGGTCGACCTGGATCAAGAGACCGGCAACCTGGTCAAGTACCAGCAGTACTACACCGCGTCCTCGCAGATCATCAAGGCGGCGCAGGAAACCTTCGCCACCCTGATCAACAGCCTTTAAGGAGTCGTAGTCCATGCGTATTTCCACCGCCCAGTTTTACGAGTCCTCGGCTGCCAACTACCAGAAGAACTTCGCCAATGCGGTCAAGAGCAGCGAAGAGGCCAGCAGCCTGATTCGCGTCAACACCGCGGCCGATGATCCGGTAGGCGCTTCGCGCCTGCTGCAACTGGGCCAGCAGGCTTCGCTGTTGAGCCAGTACTCGGCCAACACCACCTCGATCAAGGCGTCCCTGGGCCAGGCCGAATCGGTCCTGACCAGCATCACCAACGTTCTGGCGCGTGCCCAGGAACTGGCGAGCGGAGCCGGCAGCGCCGGTTTCACCGACGCCGACCGCAAGGCCAACGCCGCCGAACTGGCGCAGATCGAAGAGCAGCTGTTGAGCCTGATGAATACCCAGGATGAAAACGGCAAGTACATCTTTGCCGGTTCCCAGGGCGACACTGTGCCGTTTACCCGCAACTCCGACGGTACCTACAGCTACAACGGCGACCAGACCACGCTGAACCTGCCGGTGGGCGACACCATGTCCATGGCCACCAATACCACCGGCTGGGCCGCCTTCCAGCAAGCCATCAATACCAGCCGCAGCCAGGTCAGCATGACCGCGCCGGCGGTGGATGATGGCCGGGTGACGCTGTCCAACGGCCAGGTGTCTTCGAATCCGAAGTACAACAGCGAGTTCCGCAGCGGCGAGCCATACACCATCAGCTTCCTCAGCAGCACTCAGTTCAAGATCACCGACAGCGCCGGCAACGACGTGACGTCCGAGGCCAGCCAGAATGGCTCCTTCAGCTCCAGCAAAGGCGCAGAAGCGCAGACCGTCAGTTTCCGTGGCGTCGATATGCGTTTGAGCATTAACCTGAAACCCGGCGATGCTACCCCCCCGAACACGGAGATCGCCGGTCACAGCTTCACCCTGGCGGCCAAGCCTGATTCCTTCAATGTTTCGCGCAGCCCGGGCAACCCGTCGACCGCGGTGGTGACCGGTGCCAGCGTCAGCAACAGCAACGCCTACAACGCCAGCTTCCCGAGCGGCGGTGCGATCCTCAAGTTCACCAGCGCCACCGACTACGAGCTGTACGCGTCGCCGTTGACCGCCGACAGCAAGCCGGTTTCCACCGGCACCATGGCCGGCTCCACTGCCACGGCGTCTGGCGTGGGCTTCACCTTCAGCGGTACGCCGGCGGCGGGCGACCAGTATGTGGTGGCGGTCAACAACCACCAGACCCAGAACGTCCTCGACACCATCAGCCAACTGCGTACGGTGCTGGATACACCGACCAACGGTGATCCGGTCGCCATCCAGAAACTCAACGCGGGGTTGCAGGCGGGGATGGCCAACCTGGCCAGCGGCGCCAACCAGGTGGCGAGCGCGGTCAGCGATATCGGTGGTCGTGGGTCGGCGCTGGATATCCAGAACGAGACCAACATGAGCCTGAGCGCCGCCAACACCCAGACCCAGTCGGCAATCCGCGATTCCGACCCGGCCGAGGTGATGACCCGCCTGACCCTGCAACAGACCATGCTGCAGGCCTCGCAGTTGGCTTTCAGCAAAATTGCCCAGCTGGGCCTGTTCAACAAGGTCTGAGCCTGAGCCCGGTCGCGCTCCTGTGAGCGCGGCCGCACCGCCGAGCCGCTAACCGTCTTCATTAAGCGGTTCCGCGGCCCGCCTGACCAGGCCGGGCCCGCCGCTCGAGAGTTTCCCGTCGTGAATCAACGCCCGCTAGTCAGCATCGTCATCCCTGCCTTCAATCCACGCTTCTTCAGCCAGGCGTTCGAGAGTGCGCTGGCCCAGACCTGGGAGCGGATCGAAATCGTCATCTGCGACGACTCGGCTGGCGATGAGATCCGTCAGGCGGTCTCGGCCATCGCCGAGCCGCCCCATCCGGTGCGTTATCTGCGCAACCCGCAGTGCCTGGGCATGCAGAAAAACCTGCTGCGCTGTGTCGAAGAGGCGCGGGGCGAACTGATCAAGATCCTCTGCGACGATGACCGTCTGTTCGCTCCCTGCATTGCCATGCAGGCGCAGGTGTTGGCCGATCACCCCGAGATCAATCTGGTCTGCGGTTTGCGGGTGTTGAGCGACGCCGGCAATTTCATTCTGCCGCCGCGGGTCGAGAATGCCCGGCTGTCGCCGAACGACGCGATGCTCAAGGGCGACGACATGCTGGCGATCCTCGAGAGCACGCCGCGCCACTTCCTCGGTAATTTCAGTTCGACCCTGATGCGCCGTGTCGACGTGCTGGAGCTGTTGCCAGCCCTGACGCAAGAGGGCGCGGGCTTCCTCGCGCTGTTGGATCTGGCGCTGTTCGTGTGCCTGATGCGGCGTGGCAACCTGGCGCTGCTCAATACCGTGTTGAGCATTGAGCGCCTGTACCCGGAGCGCCTGAGCAAGCAGCCGCAAGTGCAGCGCGTGGCGAAACTTGAATGGGACTGGCTGGCGCAGATGCTCGCTGCGCGCAGCGGCGAGTCGGCCCCGGCCGAGGGCTGGGTACGCTATGTGGATCTGGAGAGCATGGCGCAGCCCGGCTGGCAGTGGGACGAGCTGTGCGTGACCCGGGTACTGGGCAACCGCAGTACGGTGGTCAATGGCCGGGTCGGCGGCGAGAGTGAAAGTTACGCCGAGTTCTACAAGGAGTGGTTGGCGATCCGGCGTTTTACCGACACCGAGAAACGCCACCTGCCACAGCGCATCGCCAGCTGGCCGACACGGCCGCAGATCGTGCCCGTCGTGATCGACGTGGACGCCGATAGCGTGGCCCTGGAGTCGACCCTGCAGAGCCTGGCGCGGCAGCTGTATGCGCCGCAGGCGATCCTGGTCCTGTCCAATGCCGAGTGCGCGGAACACGAACGCGTGCTGCAACTGCCGCTGGAGGCGCAGTGGCCACAGCAGCTCAATGCGCTGGTGCCGCAGCTGGAAGGTTGCCACTGGTTTTACTTGCTGTGCGCGGGTGACACCTTGAAGGAGTCGGCGCTGCTGATCCTTGCCGAACGCATTGCCGCGAGCCCGGGCGTGCTGTGCGTCTACAGCGACGAAGGTGCGCTGGTCAAAGGCGAGTCCAGCGACCCGGTGTTCAAGCCTGATTTCAACCTCGACCTGATGCGCGGTTACCCCTACGTCGGCCGGACGCTGGCATTCGAGCGCCAGCGCTTTCTGACCCTGGGCGGTTTCGACCCGGCCTTTGGCGAACTGGCCCCCCATGACCTGCTGTGGCGCCTGGTGGAAGAGGCGGGGCCGCAGACCATCGAACATATTGCAGAAATCCAGGTCGAGAGCCCGTTCAATTTTGCCGACTGGCTGTCGCTGCCGGCAGTGATCGAGGGCAACGCCGGCCTGGTCGGCGCGCATCTGGACAGAATCGGCGTCGAGCACCGCATCCGCCACGACGAATTGCCGCTGCTCAACCACATCGACTACCTGTTCCCGCAGCGGCCGCTGGTGTCGATCATCATCCAGGCTGGCGATTCACTGGCGGCTTTGCAGCGCTGCACCGAGAGCCTGATCGAAAAGACCGCCTACAGCTATTACGAGATCCTGATCGTCGACAGCGGCAGCCGCGATCCGGCCATGGCCGCGTGGCTGGAGGCCATGGCGCAGCTCGGTGCCGACATGTTGCGGGTGTTGCCGTTTGCTGGCCGCGGCACTGCGGCGGCGGTCCGTAATTACGCGGCGCAACAGGCGCGCGGCGAATACCTGCTGTTGCTCGACGCCAATGCCTTGATCTGCTCCGGCGACTGGCTGGACGAACTGCTCAACCACGCCCGGCGCCCGGAAGTGGGGGTGGTGGGCGCGCGAATACTCGGGCCGGACGGCTCGATCGTGCATGCCGGGTTGATCCTCGGCCTGGCTGGAGCTGCCAGTTCGCCATTCCATGGCGAGGCCGCCAGCGCCCGCGGTTACATGCAGCGCTTGCAAGTGCCGCAGAGCTGGAGCGCGGTCAGCGGCGACTGCCTGCTGGTGCGCAAGGAGGTATTCGACAGTGTCGGCGGGTTGGATGAGGTCAACTATTCCCAGGGCCTGAGTGATGTCGACCTGTGCCTGCGGATCAATCGCGACGGTTACCTGGTGGTCTGGACGCCTTATGCCAGCCTGGTGTTGATGCCGGCCGAGACGGCGCCAGCAGAGCCCGAAGCGCTGGAGGCGCAGGAAGACACGTTCTACCGCAACTGGATGCCTCAGGTCGCCCGTGACCCGGCCTACAACCCGGCCCTGAGCCTGGGTTATTCCAGCTTCAGCCTGGAAGTGGGGTTGCGCGATAACTGGAATCCGTTCTCGACCCGGGCCTTGCCGCTGGTGCTCGGCTTGCCGGTGAACAACATGGCGGTGGGTCATTACCGGGTGATCGCGCCGCTGACGGCGCTGGAAGAGGAGGGACGGCTGATCGGTCGAGTGGCCCACGAGTCCCCGGCGAACGTGGAAATCGAGCGCTTGTCCCCCGATTCGATCATCTTGCAGTGCCGCTACAGTGACGGCGCGGTGAGCGATATCCAGCGCATGAAAAAGTACTCCAGTGCCCTGCGGGTCTTCGAGCTGGACGACTACGTGGTCAGTGCGCCGAAGAAAAACAGCCACGCGCGCAACATACCGCTCAACACCGAAGCCCTGCTGCGCCAGGGCATCGCCCTGTGCGACCGGGTGGTGGTCACCACGCAGCCGCTGGCCGATGCGCTGTCGGGCATGCACAGCGACATCCGGATCGTGCCGAACATGCTGCCGGTCGACCCCTGGGGCAGCCTGACCAGCCGCCGTGGTACCTCAAGCAAGCCGCGGGTGGGCTGGGGAGGGGGGACCAGCCACACCGGCGACCTGGAAGTCATCGCCGAGGTGGTGCGTGAACTGGCCAATGAAGTCGAATGGGTGTTCTTCGGCATGTGCCCGGACGAACTGCGGCCGTATGTCCACGAGTTCCACGCCTTGATCAGTCTGCAGGCTTACCCGTACAGGCTGGCCAGCCTCAACCTCGACCTGGCCCTGGCGCCGTTGGAGTTCCACATCTTCAACGACTGCAAGAGCAACCTGCGGCTTCTGGAATACGGTGCTTGCGGTTATCCGGTGATCTGCACCGACACCGCGGCCTATCGCGGCTATCTGCCGTGTACCAAGGTCGTCAGCAACAGCATCCAGGAATGGATCGAAGCGATCCGCATGCACCTGGCCGATCCCGCTGCCAGCTACCGCATGGGCGATGCGCTGCGCGAGCATGTGCTGCGCGATTACATGTTGCGGGGCAATAACCTGAATCTGTGGATGAAGGGCTGGTTGCCGGACTGACAGGGTCTGCGGGGACAAAAAGCCAGGCTTTCGATGCCTGGCTTTTTTATGGCGGTTATCCCGGTTTTTTTGCTGCTCAAGCCTACGATCCGTTGCGTTACCCGCTCTGATTCAAGACGCCGAGGTCATGCGTCAGCCCCGCCAGGAGCTGGCGCGTTTCCTGCAAGCCCCCCTCGATATCGCCATAAAACGAGCGTTTCCGCTGAAAGGAAGGCGCCGCCAACGGCACAAGGTTTTATCCAGAAGGCCTGCAAAAAGCTCGCTGCAGCTTGGCAGGGCCCTGTGAGGAACAAGAGGGGAGACGATGAAGGCAGTTATTTTGGCGGGTGGCCTGGGCACGCGCATCAGCGAAGAGTCCCATCTCAAGCCCAAACCGATGATCGAGATCGGCGGCAAGCCAATTCTCTGGCACATCATGAAGCAGTACTCCGCCCACGGTATTCACGACTTCGTGATCTGCCTGGGCTACAAGGGGTACGCGATCAAGGATTTCTTCGCCAACTACTTCCTGCACACCTCCGACGTCACCTTCGACATGCGGGAAAACCGCATGGACGTTCACCAGAACTACAGCGAGCCCTGGCGCGTGACCCTGATCGACACCGGTGAGGAAACCATGACCGGCGGCCGTCTGCGCCGGGCCGGGCGCTACCTGGAGAACGAAGAAGCCTTCTGCTTTACCTACGGCGACGGCGTTTCCGACTTGAATATCGGCGCCCTGGTGGACTTCCACCTGGCCCATGGCAAGCACGCGACCGTCACGGCGGTGCAGCCGCCTGGCCGTTACGGCGCCCTGGAGCGCGACGGCGACAGCGTCCTGGGCTTTACCGAAAAGCCCCGCGGTGACGGTGGCTGGATCAATGGCGGCTTTTTCGTGCTGTCACCCAAGGTGTTGCCGCTGCTGACGGCCGACGACACGGTGTGGGAAGCCGAGCCGCTGACCACCCTGGCCCGGCAAGGCCAATTGCATGCCTTCCAGCATGACGGTTTCTGGCATCCGATGGACACCCTGCGTGACAAGAACCACCTGGAGCAGCTCTGGCAGAGCGGGGAGGCCCCATGGAAGCAGTGGGCCTGAGCGCGCAATTCTGGCGTGGCAAGCGGGTTTTGCTGACCGGCCACACCGGTTTCAAGGGCAGCTGGCTGACCCTGTGGCTGCACAGCCTGGGGGCCGAAGTCAGTGGCTTCTCCCTGGACCCTGCGACCGAGCCGAGCCTGTTCGAGCTGGCTCGGGTCGCCGAGGGCATCAACGACCAGCGTGGCGACCTGCGCGACCTCGGCGCCTTGCTGGAGCTGATCGCCGAGACGCAGCCGGAAATCGTCCTGCACCTGGCGGCGCAGCCGCTGGTGCGCGAAGGCTATCGCGACCCGCTGGGTACTTACTCCAGTAACGTGATGGGCACCCTCAACCTGCTGGAAGCGATCCGTCAGGTTGGCGGCGTGCGTGCCTGCGTGCTGGTGACCACCGACAAGGTCTACGCCAATCAGGAATGGCTGTGGCCGTACCGTGAAAACGAAGCCCTGGGCGGGCATGACCCCTACAGCAGCAGCAAGGCGTGCTGCGAGTTGCTGGCGCAGTCCTATGCCGCTTCATTCTTCCCGGCCGAGCGCCATGCCGAGCATGGCCTGGCCCTGGCCACGGCGCGCGCCGGCAACGTGCTGGGCGGTGGCGACTTTGCCCCCGAACGGCTGATCCCCGATGTGCTCAAGGCCTGGTCGGCCGACGAGCCGGTGACCCTGCGCTACCCGCAGGCGGTGCGCCCGTGGCAGCACGCCCTGGAGCCACTGGCCGGCTACCTGCAACTGGCCGCCGGCCTCTACGAACAAGGGCCGCAGTTTGCCGGGGCCTGGAACTTCGGGCCAAGCGAAGCGGACATGTGCAGCGTCGGTGAAGTGGTCGAGTTGCTGGCCGCGCGCTGGCCGGCCGCCCCCGGGCTGCGGATCGAACCGAGCGAGTTGCACGAAGCCGGCCTGTTGCGCCTGGACAGTAGCCGCGCACGCCAACTGCTGGCCTGGCAACCGCGCTGGTCGCTGCAGCAATGCCTGGCACAGACCCTGGACTGGCACCTGGCCTGGCAACGAGGCGACGACATGCGCACTGTGACCCTCGCTCAACTGAACCTGTACCGGGGCGCGCTGTGAGCGAGTTTTCCTTGAAGCAGCTGCCGCTGGCCGGGCTGTTCAGCGTCCAGCACAAGCGCTTCGAAGATCAGCGCGGACATTTCGCCCGGTTGTTCTGCGAAGGCAGTCTGAGTGCATTCGGCAGCGAGTTTCATATCCGTCAGATCAACCATTCCTGTACCCGCGAGAAGGGCAGTGTGCGCGGTCTGCATTACCAGAACGCCAATGCGCCGGAAGCCAAGCTGATTACCTGCCTGCGCGGCGAGGTGTGGGATGTGGCGGTGGATCTGCGTCCGGACTCCGAGACCTTTCTGCACTGGCACGCCGAGCACTTGAAGGCCGGCGATGGCCGTAGCCTGCTGATCCCGGCCGGATTCGCCCACGGTTTTCAGACCCTCACCGACGACGCCGAGCTGCTGTACCTGCACAGCGCCGATTACGCCCCGGAGCATGAGGCCGGGCTGTCGGTACTCGACCCGCGCCTGGCGATAAGCTGGCCGCTGCCTGTCAATAATCTGTCGGCCAGGGATGCCAGCCATCCCTGGCTCGATGCCGAGTTCGCTGGAGTGCGTTTATGAACTGCCGCGGTTGTGGCTCCCCGCTACGCCTGCCTCTGATCGACCTGGGCACCTCGCCGCCGTCCAACGCCTACCTGCGGGCCGAACAACTCGAGCAGGCCGAGCAGTGGGTGCCGCTGAAAGTCCAGGTGTGCCAGGCCTGCTGGCTGGTGCAGACCGAGGACTACACCAGCGCCGAAAGCCTGTTCGATGCCGAGTACGCCTATTTCAGTTCTTTCTCCAGCACTTGGCTGGCCCACGCCGAGCGCTATGTGGCCGAGATGGTCGAGCGCTTTGGCTTGACGGCTGACAGCCGTATGGTGGAAGTCGCCGCCAACGACGGTTACCTGTTGCAGTACGTGGCCGCTCGCGGGATCAAATGCCTGGGCGTCGAGCCGACCCGCAGCACCGCGCAAGCCGCGCGGGAAAAAGGCCTGGAGATTCGTGAGCTGTTCTTCGGTCGCGACACTGCCACGCAGCTGAAAAACCAAGGCTGGGCCGCCGACCTGATGGCGGCCAACAATGTGCTGGCCCATGTGCCGGACATCAACGATTTCCTTGGCGGTTTCGCCAGCTTGCTCAAGCCGACGGGCGTGGCGACTTTCGAGTTTCCGCAGTTGCTGACCCTGATGGCCGGCCAGCAGTTCGACACCCTGTATCACGAGCATTACTCCTACCTGTCGCTGACCGCGGTGCAGACGCTGTGCGAGCGCAATGGCCTGGAAGTCTTCGACGTCAGCCAGTTGCCGACCCATGGCGGTTCGCTGCGGGTCTTCGTACAGCGCAGCGATGGTCCGCGCCGCGAGGTGCAGGTGGCGGTGCAACAGCAGTTGCAGCTTGAGCAACAAGCCGGGGTCAAGACCTCGGAGTATTACGCGACCCTGGCGCCGGCCGCGGAACGCATCAAGCATGACCTGTTGCGCTTCCTGCTCCAGGCCAAGGCCGAAGGCAAGCGCGTGGTGGGTTACGGCGCCGCGGCCAAGGGCAACACCTTGCTCAATTACGCCGGGATCAAGCCGGACCTGCTGGCCTGGGTCGCCGACGCCAGCCCGCACAAGCAGGGCAAGTTCCTGCCCGGCAGCCGAATTCCGGTAGTCGCGCCCGAGCGTATCGACAGCGAGCGTCCGGACTATGTACTGGTGCTGCCGTGGAACCTGCTGTCGGAAGTCAGCGAGCAACTGGCCCACGTTCGCCAGTGGGGCGGACGTTTCGTGATCGCCGTGCCCGAGTTGAAGCTGCTGTGAGTGGCCTGAAGGTACTGGTCACCGGGGCCAGCGGGTTTGTCGGCCGGCATCTGGTCGCCGCCTTGCTGGCCCGCGGCTGCCAGGTGCGGGCGCTGGCCCGTGACCCACAAAAGCTGGCCGCCATGCCCTGGGCTGGAGCGGTGGAGCGGGTGGCCGCGGACGTGCATGCCGCCGACACCGATATCGCCGCCCTGGTCGAGGGCGTCGATGCCCTGGCGCACCTGGCCTGGCCGGGGCTGCCGAATTACAAGGCGCTGTTCCACTTCGAGCACAACCTGATGGCCGACTACCGGTTCATCAAGGCTGCAGTCGAAGCGGGCGTGCCCCAGGTCATGATCACCGGCACCTGTTTCGAATACGGTATGCAGAGCGGTCCGCTCGACGAGCAGACGCCGGCGCAGCCGAGCAATCCCTATGGGTTGGCCAAGCACAGCCTGCGGCTGTTCCTGGAAAACCTGCAGCAGCAACGGCCTTTCACCCTGCAATGGGCGCGGCTGTTCTACCTGCATGGCGCCGGGCAGAACCCCAACAGCCTGCTGGCCGCCCTGGACCGGGCGATCGACGCCGGCGATGCAGTGTTCGACATGTCTGCCGGCGAACAGCTGCGCGATTACCTGGCCATCGAAGACGCCGCCGCCAGCCTGGCGGCGTTGCTGCAACGGCGGGATTTTTCCGGGGTGGTCAACTGTTCCAGCGGCCAGCCGATATCGGTTCGTGCGCTGGTCGAGCGACGGGTGCGTGAGCGCGGCTCGATGATCCGCCTGAACCTGGGGCATTACCCCTATCCCGCCCACGAACCCATGGCGTTCTGGGGGGCGAACCAGCGCCTGCAACAACTATTGGGAGCAGAACATGGGGCATGAGTTGTATCGGGTCATGGACCTGCCGGTGCTGCAGAATCGCACCTTCGCCGACGCGCAGAGCGCCAGGGCGTCGGCCTGTGCCGACATGGTGCTGGTGCAGGACGAGGAGAGCGGCCTGATCTTCAACCAGGCCTTCGACCCCGACAAGTTGAGCTACGACAGCGACTACCAGAACGAGCAGGCCCATTCGGCGCAGTTCCAGCGTCACCTGCTGGATGTCGAGGGCATCATCGCCCGGCATTTCAAGGGCCGCGAGTTGATCGAGGTCGGTTGCGGCAAGGGCTATTTCCTTGAGCTGCTGCGTGAGCGGGGCTACCGCATCACCGGCATCGACCCGGCCTACGAAGGCGATAACGCCGATGTGATCAAGGCGCCCTTTACCTCTGGCCTGGGCCTGTCGGCCGATGCCGTGGTGTTGCGTCATGTGCTGGAGCATATTGCCGACCCGCGGGCGTTCCTGGCACAGATGGCCGAGGCCAACCAGGGCGGGCAGATCTACATCGAAGTGCCGTGCTTCGACTGGATCGTCGAGCATCGCGCCTGGTTCGACGTGTTCTACGAGCACGTCAACTACTTCCGCCTGGACGACCTGCGCCGGATGTTCGGCACAGTGCACGAAGCCGGCCACCTGTTCGGCGGCCAGTACCTGTACGTGGTGGCCGATCTCGGCACCTTGCGCGAGCCCGGCGAGACACCAGTCGAGCGCCTGGAGATGCCGCTGGATTTCACCGCCAGTCTCGAGCGGGCCAAGCAGATCATCCAGGCCCAACCCGAGGCGGGCTCGGCGATCTGGGGCGCGTCTTCCAAGGGTGTGATCTATTCGCTGTTCCTGCAGCGTGCGGGTGTTTCGGTGGACCAGGTGGTGGATATCAATCCGGCCAAGCAGGGCCGTTACCTGCCCCTGAGCGGCGCTCGCGTGTCGTCCCCCGAAGAGGTCATGGCGACCTTGCCCGTGGGCGCCCACCTGTTTGTGATGAATTCCAACTATCTCGACGAAATCAAGCGCATGACCGATGGGCGTTATGTCTATCACGCAGTCGACAGCGCTTGGTTCAAATGACGTTTATTGAGACCCGACCATGACCGACAACAGCATTATCCAAGCCTTCGAAGCCGAGTGTCAGGAGCAGATCCGCGCCCAGGGCGAAGACCAGAAACTCAAGGGCCTGGCGCGCGACTTCTTCAACGAGTCTGCCGGCCACAAGTACAGCTATCACTTCTCCTGGATGGGCCGCCCGATCATCCAGCTGCCCCAGGACATGATGGCCATGCAGGAGATCATTTGGCGGGTCAAGCCGGACCTGGTGATCGAATGCGGCATCGCCCACGGCGGCTCGATCATCTACTACGCCTCGCTGCTCGAACTGCAGGGCCACGGCGAAGTGCTGGGCATCGACCTGGATATCCGCGCGCATAACCGCGAAGCCATCGAAAGCCATCCGATGAGCAAGCGCATCAAGATGATCGAAGGTTCGAGCATCGATCCGGCGATTACCGCCAAGGTGCGCGCCGCCGCCGAAGGCAAAAAAGTGATTCTGGTACTCGACTCCAACCACACCCACGAGCACGTGCTCGAAGAGCTACGCCTGTATGCGCCGCTGGTGTCGGTGGACAGCTACTGCGTGGTGATGGACACCGTGGTCGAGGACATGCCGGCGGACTTCTTCCCGGACCGTCCATGGGGCCCGGGTGACAACCCGAAAACCGCGGTCTGGGCCTACCTGGAAGAGAACCGCGACTTCGAGATCGACTACCAGATGCAGAACAAGCTGCTGATCACCGTGGCGCCGGATGGCTATCTGCGTCGCATTCGTTGAATTCAATGGTTTGCAGGTAACAGCACTTTGCCGGTTGTGGGGAAACACTGATGCAGGTTCAAGACAAGGCTCAAAACACTAGCGCACCGTTGAGCGAGCGTTTCACGCTGGTGGTGATGTCCCACAATCGCAAGGCGTTCTTGCGCCGTACCTTGCAGTACTACAGCACCTACCCCTGCAAGATCCTGGTGCTGGACTCTTCGCAGCACGCCGACGAAGGCCTGGCCGGGCAGTTCCCCCAGGTCGACTACCGGCATCTGCCGCAGTACACCTACAAGGGCCTGCAGGACAAGCTGACCTACGGTGTCGGGCAGGTAACCACGCCGTACATGGTATTTGCCGCCGACGACGACTTCCTGCTCCATGGCGCGCTGACCGAGTCGGTGGAGTTTCTCGAAGCCAACCCCGACTACGGCCTGTGCCATGGCTACGGGATGATGTACCTGGCCCGCGCCGCCGAGGTGAACTACTACCGGCGCGATTGCCGGGTGATCGAGGACTACGCCTCGGAAGATGCCGGCGAGCGGGTTATGGCGTTCATGAGCCATTTCCTGCCGCCGTTCTACGCGGTGACCCGCACCGACCTGCTGCAACAGTGGTACAGCCTGCTGCCGCCGGGGACCAGTTTCGAATGGCAGGAGATCGGCCATACCTTCTTCCTGCTGGCTTCGGCCAAGGCGCGGATCCTGCCGATCCCGTTCGCCGTGCGGGAGGTCAACTACAACGCCTCGGAGCACAACACCGATGTGTTGACGGTGCTGACCTACGGCGACGCCAAGTCGGTGGCCCAGCGCGAGGCGTTCGCCGGGTTCCTGGCGTCGTTGCCCACCGGCTTGAGCGCCCAGGGGCCGCAACAGGCCAAGCAGCTTGCCCTGGGCAGCTTCAGGGCCATGGCCGAGTGCCTGCTCACCGGGCGCTCGCTCAACGGCAAGATGATTTTCCGTTCGGCCTGGGTCGAGCCGGGGGCCGAGCCGGTGCGTTCGTTCGGCCCGGAACAGTTCGTCGAGATGCCGTTCTACAACAAGCCGATGTTCGACCTGTTGACCGAATTCGAATTCCTCATGCATGGGATGCCGGCCGGCCGCCTGCAACTGCAGGAGCTTGAAGGCGTACTGCTCAAGCAGCAGGAACTGATGCAGGTACAACCCAACGACACCGACCGTACCCTGCGCAGCCGCCTGTGGGAGGCGCTGTCGTGCAACCTGTTCAACCTTGAGGTGGTCCAGCGTCTGGCGGCCTCGCTGCAGGCTTGCGAGGGGCAGGACCTTCAGGAGCAGAACGATGCCCGCAAATTGCAGGCCTGGGCCGAGCGCCTGGCGTCGCTGCCTTTCCGGGACAGCCCGGCGCTGTTGGAAAACATGCCTTCGGGGCGCCTGCTGAAATGGCTGGAGGCACGCAACCCCGAGGCGCAGCAGCTCAAGGCGATCAACGAGCACCTGGCCCGGCACAACGGTGGCCCGAGCTTCGGCATCCTGCTGCTCGACCTCGACGCGGACATGGTCAAGCTGCAGGCGACCTTCGACAGCCTGGTCAACGGCCATTGCCGGTCCTTCCAGGTGGTGGTCTTCACCACGGGCGACCTGCCGACGACCACCACCGCCCAGGACACCGTGCATTTCGTCAAGGTCAGCACCAGCAATTATGTGGAGCGCATCAACCAGGTCGCGGCGCAATCCTCCCGTGACTGGTTGCTCCTGGCCCGTGCCGGCGAGCGTTTCACCGCCAGCGGCCTGTTGCGCGCCAGCCTGGAACTGCTCGACGCCGAAGGTTGCCGCGCGGTGGCCATGGATGAAATCCACTACGGCGCCGATGGCACGCTGAAGGATGTGTTCCGCCCGGGCGTCAACCTCGACCTGCTGCAAAGCGTGCCGGGCCTGATGGCCGGCCACTGGCTGATTCGCCGTGATGTACTGGTGGCTGCCGGCGGCTATTCGACAACCTTTCCACAGGCCATGGAATACGACCTGCTGCTGCGCCTGATCGAAGACGGCGGGCTGGCCGGCCTGGCCCATCTGGCCGAACCGCTGTTGATCGGCCAGGCCGCGGAGGTGGAGGAGAACACCCAACAAAGCCAGGCGTTGACCCGCCATCTGGGCAACCGTGGCTACCGGGCCCAGGTCAGCGCGGCGCAGCCTGGGGTCTACCAGATCAACTACGGCCATGCCGAGCGTCCGCTGGCCTCGATCATCCTGCGCAGCGAAGACAACCTGGAGCAGTTGCAGCGTTGCCTGGTCAGCGTGCTGCAACGCACGCGCTACCAGCGCTACGAAGTGGTCATCGCCGACAACCATAGCCAGTCCGAAGAGCTGGCCAACTGGCTCGCCAGCCTGGAACAGAAGGGCGATCGTATCCGCGTGCTGCGCAGCCCGCGGCGCCTGAGCGCCTCGGCGCTGTGCAATGCGGCGAGCCAGGAGGCCCGGGGCGAGTACCTGGTGCTGCTGGCAGCCGACGGCGAAGTGGTCAATGCCGACTGGATGGAGAGCCTGCTCAATCAGGCGCAGCGTCCGGAAGTGGGGATTGTCGGCGCGCGCCTGGTCGACGCCAAGGGCGCGACCACCTCGGCTGGCCTGGTTCTCGGGTTGAACGGGCATCTGGGGGCGGCGTTCGCCGGTGAGCCGAAAGGCGCCAGCGGCTACCTGAATGGTTTGCTCGCCGAGCAGAACTATTCGGTGGTCTCCGGCGCCTGCCTGATGATTCGCAAGGACGTCTACAACGCTGTCGATGGCCTGGACGAAGAACACTTCGCCGAGGTATTCGCTGATGTCGACCTGTGCCTGAAAGTGGCCGATGCCGGCCTGTTGACGGTCTGGACCCCGCAGGTGCAGATCCTCCATCCGGGCATCCTGGCGGACGATACCCAGGTCGCGGCGGCGCTGCGTGACAAATGGCAGGCGCGCTTCGAACACGATGTAACTTACAACCAGAACCTGAGCCGGACCGGCAAGGGTTTCACTCCTGGCGCTCCTGCCAGTGTCGACTGGGCGCAGCTGCTCGCATAAGCCTGGCTGACAGGAAAAAGGACTCAAGACATGTTCAACGGCAAATCGATTTTCATCTCTGGCGGCACCGGCTCGTTCGGGCGCAATTTCATCCGGCGCCTGCTGGAGCAATACCAGCCCAAGCGGGTGGTGGTGTTCTCCCGCGATGAACTGAAACAGTACGAAATGCAGCAGACCTTCAATGCGCCCTGCATGCGTTATTTCCTCGGCGATGTGCGTGACGCCGAGCGTCTGCGCCAGGCCATGCGCGGGATCGACTATGTGGTGCACGCTGCGGCCCTGAAACAGGTGCCGGCGGCGGAATACAACCCCACCGAGTGCATCCGCACCAACGTCAACGGCGCGGAAAACATCATCGCCGCGGCCATCGACAACGGTGTGAAGAAAGTCATCGCCCTGTCCACCGACAAAGCGGCGAGCCCGGTCAACCTGTACGGCGCGACCAAGCTGCTGTCGGACAAGTTGTTCGTCGCGGCGAACAATATCGCCGGCGACCAGCCGACCCGTTTTGCCGTGGTGCGCTACGGCAACGTAGCCGGCTCCCGGGGTTCGGTGGTGCCGTTTTTCAGCCAGCTGATCGCCGAAGGCGCCCGCGAGTTGCCGATCACCGACGCGCGCATGACCCGTTTCTGGATCACCCTGGATCACGGGGTGCAGTTCGTGCTCGACAGCTTCTCGCGCATGCATGGCGGTGAAGTCTTCGTGCCGAAGATTCCGTCGATCCGCATCGTCGACCTGGCGCGCGGCATGGCGGAAAACCTGCCGCACAAGCAGGTGGGCATTCGTCCGGGGGAAAAACTCCACGAGCTGATGGTGCCGCTGGATGACGCGCGCATGACCCTGGAGTTCACCGATCACTACACCATCCAGCCGTCGATCCGCTTTACCAACGTCAATGTCGATTTCGCCGTGGATGGCCTGGGCGAGCGCGGGCGACCGGTGGGCGAGGCGTTCGAATACCGCTCCGACACCAATCCGCATTTCCTCTCGGTGGGCCAGATCGCCGAGCTGCATGCCAGGTTGCCGGCATGATTCCCTACGGACGCCAGAGTCTCGACCAGGCGGACATCGATGCGGTGGTCGCGGTGCTGCGGTCCGACTGGCTGACCCAGGGGCCGACCATCGAACGCTTCGAGCAGGCCATGGCCGCTCGCTTCGAGGCCGGCCATGGCGTGGCGGTGTGCAATGCCACGGCGGCCTTGCACATCGCCTGCCTGGCCGCCGGCCTGGGGCCGGGAGACCGGCTGTGGACCACGCCCAATACCTTCCTGGCCTCGGCCAACTGCGGACGTTATTGCGGCGCCGAGGTGGACTTCGTCGATATCGACCCGCACACCTGGAACATGGATGCCCGGGCGTTGGCGCATAAGCTTGAGGCCGCCGAGCGCACGGGCAGACTGCCCAAGGTGGTGATGGCGGTGGCGTTTTCCGGGCAAAGCTGCGACATGCGTGCCATGGCGCAGCTGGCGCAGCGTTATGGCTTCGTGCTGATCGAGGATGCCTCTCACGCGGTGGGCGCCTCCTATGCTGGGCGGCCGGTGGGCTGCGGCGAATTCGCGGCGATGACGGTGTTCAGCTTTCATCCGGTGAAAATTATCACCAGCGCCGAGGGCGGCATGGTCCTGACCAACAGCCCGCAGTTGGCGGACCGCTTGCGCCGCTTGCGCAGCCACGGCATGACCCGCGACCCGGCGCAGATGACCGAGCCCAGCCACGGCCCCTGGTACTACCAGCAGACCGAGCTGGGTTTCAATTACCGCATCACCGATCTGCAGGCAGCCCTGGGCTTGTCCCAACTGGACAAGCTCGACGCTTTCATTGCCCGGCGCCGGCAACTGGCGGCCCGTTATGACCGTCTGCTGGCCGATCTGCCGCTGACCCTGCCGCAGGCTCAGGAGCAGGCGCAGTCGGCTTGGCATCTGTACGTGGTGCGCTTGCAGCCTGAGCGCATCCTCCGCACCCATCGCGAGGTGTTCGAGGCATTGCGCGAGGCCGGGGTCGGGGTCAATCTGCATTACATCCCGGTGCACCTGCAGCCGTATTACCGCGACCTGGGATTCGCCGCGGGGGATTTCCCCGAGGCCGAGCGCTACTACGGCGAAGCCATCAGCCTGCCGCTGTTTCCGGCGCTGGACGATGAGCAGCAGACGTATGTGGTCGAGCAATTGCGCCAGCTTATCCAGGAGCCCGCCCAGCCTTGAGTGCCATCGCGATCATCCCCGCCCGTGGCGGCAGCAAACGCATAGCGCGCAAGAACCTCAAGCCGTTCGACGGCGTGCCGATGCTTGCCCGCTCGATTGCCACGGCGCTGCGCTCCGGGTTGTTCGATCAGGTGCTGGTCAGTACCGACGACCCGGAGATCGCCGAGCTGGCCAGGGCCAGCGGCGCCACGGTGCCATTCATGCGTCCGGCCGAGCTGGCGGACGATTTCACCGGCACCGGGCCGGTGATCGTGCATGCCTTGAATGCGTTGCGCGAGCGTGGCGAGACCTTCGATTACGCCTGCTGCATTTACGCCACCGCGCCCTTGTTGCAACTGCGCTACCTGCGCCAGGGCTTGGCGGCGCTGGACGCTCAGCCTGAAAAGTCCTTCGCCTTTTCCGTGTGCAGCTTTGCGTTTCCGGTGCAGCGCGCCCTGACCCTGGACGAGCAGGGCGCGTTGACTTCGCTTTATCCGGAGTTTCGCAACACACGCTCCCAGGACCTGCCGCCGGCCTTTCAGGATGCCGGGCAGTTCTATTGGGGGCGCAGCGAGGCCTGGTTGCGCGGCGATCTGGTGTTTTCCCCGCTCAGCCTGCCGGTGATCCTGCCGCGCCATCTGGTCCAGGACATCGACACCGAGGAGGACTGGCTACGCGCGGAGTATCTGTACGCGGCGCTGAAAGCCGGTGGAGAGCTGGAGTGAGAGTGCTGATCCGGGCCGACGCCTCACCGGCCATTGGCAGCGGCCATATCGCCCGCTGCCTGACCCTGGCCAGGGCTTTGCGCGAGCTGGGCGCCACAGTGGCTTTCGCTTGCCGAAGCTTGCCCGGGCAGCCATTGGATCGCCTGGCTGGACTGGGTTTCCAGACGTTCGCCCTGCCGGCGACTTATCCGGGTGAATGCGCGCAGGACATTGAGGCGCCGCTGCCCTGGCAGGCGGATATCGCCGCCTTGCGGGCAGCGTTGCAGGATCAGCCGCGATTTGATTGGGTGCTGGTCGATCACTACGGCCTCGACCGGCAGTGGCAGCAGGCGGCGCGGCAATGGGCGCCACGGATTGCCGCCATCGATGACCTGGCCAACCGGCGGCACGGGGTCGATCTGTTGCTCGACCAGAACTTCAGCGGCACGCCCCAGGCCTATGCCGGCCTGATCGACGCCGAGTGCCGGGCGTTGCTGGGGCCGCACTTCGCCTTGCTGCGCGAGGAGTTCCATTGTCCGCCGATCGCCATTCGCGAGCGAGCGAGTCGGGTGCTGGTGAATTTCGGCGGTTTCGATGCGGCCAGCCAGACCCACAAGGCGATGCTGGCCTTGAGTGCGTTCGACGACCTGCGGGTGGATTTTGTCGCCGGGGCCGGCAACCCGGCCTGGGCGCAGATGCAGGAACTGGCGGCCGGTCGCGGGCATTGGCGTTTACACGCCTATGTCAGCGATTTTTCCCGCTTGATGGCCGAGGCGGACCTGTTTATCGGCGCCGGTGGCGGCACCAGTTGGGAGCGCGCCGCCCTGGGCCTGCCGACCCTGTGCATCAGCGTGGCCGGCAATCAAGAGGCCAATGCCCGGCTGCTGGCCGAGGCGGGCGTGCATGTCTACCTGGGGCCCAGCGAGCAGGTGAGTGTCGAGCAGATCCGCCAGGCGGTCGCGGTGCTCGTTGGCGATTACCCGTTGCGCCAGAGCCTGGCGCAGCGCTCCCGGCAGCTGGTGGACGGGCAGGGTGCATCGCGGGTGGCGGCGGCCCTGTTCGAGATGACCGGCAATCCATTGCGCCGTTCCGGAGATGATCTGGGCACTGATGAATTTACGCGTGAATCGAAGGAAAACCCCCAATGACTAGTTTCAAGATCGGCTCGCGCTCGATCGGCGCCGGCTCGCCGCCGTTCATCATTGCCGAGATGAGCGGCAACCATAACCAGTCGCTGGACGTTGCCCTGCGGATAGTCGAGGCTGCGGCCCAGGCCGGCGCCCATGCCCTGAAGTTGCAGACCTATACCGCCGACACCATGACCCTGGACCTGGAGCATGGTGAGTTCTTCATCAAGGATCCGGCCAGTCTCTGGGCCGGCTCTTCGCTGTATGCCCTGTATGAAAAGGCCCACACCCCCTGGCAGTGGCACGCGCCGATCTTCGCCCGCGCCAGGGAACTGGGGATGCTGGCGTTCTCCACGCCGTTCGATGAGAGCGCGGTGGACTTTCTCGAAAGCCTCGACGTGCCGGCCTACAAGATCGCCAGTTTCGAAAACACCGACCTGCCGCTGATCCGTCGGGTGGCGGCCACCGGCAAACCGCTGATCATTTCCACCGGCATGGCCAGCATCGCCGAGCTGGACGAAAGCGTGCGAGCCGCCCGGGAGGCCGGCTGCAAGGATTTGGTGCTGCTCAAGTGCACCAGTACCTACCCGGCTTCGCCGGAAAACAGCAACATCCTGACCATTCCCCATCTGCGCCAGCTGTTCGGCTGCGAGGTCGGTTTGTCCGATCACTCCATGGGTGTCGGGGTTTCCGTGGCCGCCGTGGCGCTGGGCGCTACTGTGGTGGAGAAACACTTCACCCTTGACCGCGCCGCTGGCGGGGTGGATGCGAGTTTTTCCCTGGAACCGACGGAGCTGCACAGCCTGGTGCTGGAAACCGAGCGTGCCTGGCAGGCCCTGGGCCAGGTGCGTTACGGCGCGACCGAGGCCGAGCGGCAGTCGGTGTTGTACCGCCGTTCCCTCTATGTCACCCGCGATATGGCGGCGGGGGAGGTGTTCAGCAGCGATAACGTCCGGGCCATCCGTCCGGGCCTGGGGCTGGCCCCCAAGCACATCGACGCGGTCCTCGGGCGTTGCGCGCGCCAGGCCCTCAAGCGTGGTACCGCACTGGATTGGGCATTTGTCGAATAGCCGTTTGTAGGGCTGATTCGGCAAAATAGCGTGACCTGCGAGTCATAACGCGCATCTTCACTGTATTGTATTGATCGGGGAGATGGCGCCTGGCCGGTAAACGGCGCAGTGATAGCCTTTTATTCTTCCCGCTGTCGCCTGTCAGGGGCGCCAGGATGTCTGTTTGTCGGCAGCCTCGGCCCGGTGGTCGGGGTATTCAGCTGTTTATTATTGGGAAGCCGTAATGATTGGCATAAAGAGCATTGCGAGCTACGTGCCTGTAGCCGGCGTAGACAATTACGCACAAGGTGCAAAATTCGAAAAGGATGAAGAGTTCATCCTGGGCAAGATCGGTTCGGCCTTCCTGCCGCGCAAAGACGCTACGCAGGAAACCTCGGACCTGTGTGTCGAAGCAGTCAATGCGCTGTTCGCCAACAACCCGCAATTGTCGCGCGAGTCGATCGACGCGCTGATCGTCGTCACCCAGAACGGCGACGAAGAAGGCCTGCCGCACACCGCCGCCATCGTCCAGGACAAGCTGGGCCTGCCGACCCACGTCGCGGCCTTCGATATTTCCCTGGGCTGCTCCGGTTATGTCTATGGCATCTACGCGCTCAAGGGCTTCATGGAAGCCGCGGGCCTGAAGAACGGCCTGCTGGTCACCGCCGACCCTTACTCGAAGATCGTCGATCCGCAAGACCGCAATACCACCATGCTGTTCGGCGATGCGGCGACCGCGACCTGGATGGGCGAAGACGCTCCCTGGCAACTGGGCAAGGCCAAGTTCGGCACCGACGGCTCCGGCGCTCCGCACCTGAAAGTCACTGATGGCGTGTTTTTCATGAATGGTCGCCAGGTGTTCAACTTTGCCCTGCTGAAAGTCCCGGCGCATTTGAACGAGCTGCTGGATGAGTCCGGCCTGAAGGCTGAGCAGATCGATGCGTTCTGTATCCACCAGGGCAGTGCGGCGATCGTCGATGCCGTGGCGCGCCGTTTCGAAGGCGAGCCGGAGAAATTCATCAAGGACATGGTCGAGACCGGTAACACCGTATCGTCGAGCATTCCGCTGCTGCTGGAAAAGCACGTGCTCGAGTCGAAGTGGCAACGTGTGGCCCTGAGTGGCTTCGGCGTAGGGCTGTCCTGGGGCTCGGCGATTATCTATCGCCCATGAGTTGATCCCGCGGCATCCAAAAATAGCGCCCAGGGTGTACCCTGAGCGCTATTTTTTTTTGCATGAAGATAGGCGAGACAGCATGAGCGAAAGCTTCGAGGGCAATGCCCAGGCAATACAGGCTCGCTGGCCGCGACTGCTCGAGCGGTTGCTGGCGGAAGACAGTACCGGGTTGCAGGCGGATCTGGTCGAAGGCCTGGGTTCGACCTTGAGTATTTCCGGCATTCAGCTCACCAGCCGCCACGATCGCACCGCGGAAGCTCGGATCCAGGCGGCGAGCCTGCCGGCCGACAGCCCGGTGATCCATCTGTACGGTACTGGCTTGGGCGACTTGCAGCAGATACTGCTGGAAAACCCGGCGCTGCAACGCTTGCAGGTGCACATCCTGAACGGCGCGGTGTTTGCTCTGGTGCTGCAATTGCTCGATCAGCAGGCCTGGTTGAACGATCCTCGAGTCGAACTGGGTTATGCCGGCGATCTGACGGAAATCCAGCTGCCGTTCTTCGCCTTGCCTTCCGAGCTGGTGCTGGCGGATGACTACAACGCCAAGATCCGCGATCGCCTGGTCAGTGAGGTGCACCTGGCCTTCAATAACCGCGACTTCGTGGCCGATTCCCCAGAGGTCGCCCAACGCCTGCAAGCGAGTGCCGAGCTGGTGGCCAGCGACAGTGACGTGGCGCAGCTGTTCGGTAGCCAGCCGGGGCGCGAGATTTTTGTGATTGCCACCGGGCCGAGCCTGGAACGGCATTTCGAACGCTTGCGCGAGATTCGCGCCCAGGCCCGGCGGCCTCTGTTTATCTGTGTCGATACCGCCTACCGGCCGTTGCTCAAACAGGGGATCGAGCCGGATATCGTGGTCAGCATCGATCACCGGATTTCCAGCCTGCACCTGCCGCCAGAAAAATCGGCAGCCATCACCCTGGTCTATCTGCCGATGGTCGATCCGCGGATTCTGGCGCTCTGGCAGGGGCCGCGTTACGTAGGGTATTCCGCCAGCCCGATTTACACGCGGATGCGCGAGCAACTGCCCAAGGCGCAGCTGTATGTCGGCGGCAGCGTGATCCATCCCGCGGTGGACCTGGCGGTAAAAATGGGTGCCGAACAGGTCACCTTGTTCGGTGCCGACTTTGCCTTCCCGATGAACAAGACGCATGCCGGCTGGCTCGACGGTGAGTTGGGGCCGCAGTTGGGCGCGGCCCGGCACTGGGTGCTGGACGGGCATGGTCAGCGGGTCAGGACCCAACTCAATTTCCGCAGTTACCTGTGCGAGCTGGAGCGTTTTATCGCCGGTCATCCGCGGGTGCGCTTCTATAACAGCAGTCGGGACGGGGCGATGATTGCCGGGACGACCTACCATCCGGAGTTCAGCCAATGAGCGCGATCGAGGGGCTGATCGCCCGCTTGCAGCAATGCGCCGAGGATTTTCGCCTGGGGCACGATGTCGAGACGGCCGTGACC
Organism: Pseudomonas sp. GW821-FHT02B10; assembly: GCF_059421865.1. Lineage (NCBI taxonomy): Bacteria > Pseudomonadati > Pseudomonadota > Gammaproteobacteria > Pseudomonadales > Pseudomonadaceae > Pseudomonas > Pseudomonas sp. GW821-FHT02B10. The sequence goes on from NZ_JBWKVU010000011.1 coordinate 117,784, forward strand.
ATGGTCCAGTTGATGGGGGCGATCCAGCCGTTGATCGATACCGCGCCGCCAGCGCAGCGCCAGGACTGGGAGACTTTGCTTGGCCTGATGTTCGAATGTCAGCAAGGGCAAAACTGGCTGGCCCTGGCCGACTACCTGCAATACGAATGCGTTGAAGTGCTGCGTTCCCTCTCTGCTGGCTGAAACATTCCCTGCCTGCCCGGGCGATCTTCGCGCCCGGACCTTCTCCGGCATTTTCCTGGCGCCATTTTTCCACGGTTTAAAAACGCCGAGCCCTTGATTTACGAGGGGTGGCACGCTGATGGCAAATTTTTTTGAAAATCCCCTAAAGCAACTTGCATTGCCGACGATAACTATTACGAAGGTTCTCTAGGCCATACCCGGCGGTTGCCAGGGCCGGAAGCCGCAGTACCCAACCAACGAGGAATTCGTCATGGCTTTAACAGTAAACACTAACGTCACATCGTTGAACGTTCAGAAGAACCTGAACCGCGCTTCCGACGCTCTGTCGACTTCGATGACTCGCCTGTCTTCCGGCCTGAAAATCAACAGCGCAAAAGACGACGCCGCCGGCCTGCAAATCGCTACCCGTATGACTTCGCAGATCCGTGGTCAGACCATGGCGATCAAAAACGCCAACGACGGTATTTCCATCGCTCAGACCGCTGAAGGCGCTCTGCAGGAATCCACCAACATCCTGCAACGTATGCGTGAACTGGCTGTTCAAGCACGAAACGACTCGAACGGCACCGCTGACCGTGTTGCACTGAACAAAGAATTCGCTTCGATGTCGGACGAGCTGACTCGTATCGCCCAGTCGACCAACTTGAACGGCAAGAACCTGATCGACGGTTCCGCTGGCACCATGACCTTCCAGGTCGGTTCCAACACTGGTGCTACCAACCAGATCACCATCGCTCTGGCCACCGGCTTCGACGCTACTACCCTGGCTGTCAACTCCGGCGCCATCGCCATTACCGGTAACAGCAGCGCCACCGCTGAAGCCAGCTCCAAGGCTTCGATCGATGCAATCACCGCGGCTCTGTCGACCATCAACGCCAGCCGTGCTGACCTCGGTGCTGCACAAAACCGTCTGACCAGCACTATCTCCAACCTGCAGAACATCAACGAAAACGCCAGTGCTGCACTGGGTCGCGTACAAGATACCGACTTCGCTGCTGAAACTGCACAGATGACCAAGCAACAAACTCTGCAACAAGCTTCCACCGCAGTTCTGGCCCAGGCCAACCAACTGCCATCCGCTGTACTGAAACTGCTTCAGTAATAGCTGACTAAGCTTTGGCGGGGGAGTGCGCTGGTCGTGCTCTCTCGCTTTTTTACTTTAAGAGGTGATGGACATGGACATGGATATGAGCATGAAGCTGAACTTGTCTTATCCAACAGCCAAGCCGGCAACGCCTGTTGCTGACAAGCCTGTGGAGAAGCCTCAAGCGGACGTTGTGGCGCTGTCGACTGTCAAGGAAGAGAGTAAGGACACGCGAGCCGAGCAGGACAAACTGAAAATGGCCATCCAGGAAATTGAAAAGTTTGTGCAATCGGTCAAGCGTAACCTGGAATTCTCAATTGACGAGCCTTCCGGCAAGGTCGTCGTCAAGGTCATTGCCAGTGACTCCGGTGAGGTGATCCGTCAGATCCCCAACGAAGAAGTCCTGAAGTTGGCCAATAGTTTGAATGATGCGAGCAGCCTGTTGTTCAGCGCTAAAGTCTGACAGCTGGCATGAAATTTGTTGTTATGTTCTTTTGGGCGTTGTAATGGTCAAAAGACCGGCGACACACTGAAGGGAGATCTCCATGGCAAGTCCAATTCTACCGGGTACCGGTCTAGGCTCCGGCCTCGATACCGGTGCTATCGTCAAAGCCTTGGTGAACGCTGACAAAGCACCCAAGCAAGCTCAGATCGACCGGGGAACTGCGAACAACACCGCAAGCATCTCTGGTATGGGTACCTTGAAGTCTTTGTTGTCGACCTTTCGGACCACCATTACCGAGCTCGGCAGCAAGACCAACCCGCAATTCCCTGGTTATGCCGCTACTACTTCCGAAAGCAAGTATGTAACAGCGGTCGCTGGCAATACCGCAGTCAATGGCAACTATGTTGTCAATGTCAAGAATCTCGCGACTTCCTCGAAAGTCACCAGTGCTGCCTTCGCTGGCGGTACTACAAGTGCTATTCCGACTGGTACCTTGAAAATCAGTCAAAATGGCACTGACTACAATCTCGATATAAAAGCCGGTGCTACCTTGCAGTCGGTACGTGACTCGATCAACGCCGACGCATCGCTCAAGGGCGCGGGTATCAGCGCGAACATCGTGACCGACTCCTTTGGCTCGCGCCTGGTTGTGGGCTCGACTACTACCGGTGCAGGCTCCGATATTTCTCTCAGTGGCATTGCCGGTCTGGAAATTGACGGCAGCACTGTCGTTGGTGCTTCTGGTTCGCCGATGACTGCGACCTCTGCTGGTTCCATTGGCGCCCTGGCAGTGGATGCTAGCTTCACCGTCGACGGCATGGCGCTGACCAGCAAAAGCAACGCGGTGGATAAAGCGGTTTCCGGGATGACCTTCAACCTGGTCGCTCCGGGTACCTCGACCATTACCGTTGCGGCCAACACTGACGGTTTGAAGGCGTCGATCCAGAAGTTCGTCGATGCCTACAACGCAGTAGCCAACAGCGTTACCGCGCTGACCAAGCCATCCCTGGATGACGATGGCAAGCTGACCATCCCGGCACAGCTGACCGGCGACTCGTTGCCGCGCTCGATCCTGGCGGCCATGCGTGCGCCGCTTTCGGAAGTCGGATCTGGCGACAAACTGACCGTCCTGGCGCAATTGGGGATAACCACCAACCAGAAGACCGGTGCCCTGGACTTCGACTCCACCAAGTTCACCGCGGCGATGAACGACAAAAAGCTCGGTGGCGAGGTGCAAGCCCTGTTCACCGGCGAAAAGGGCCTGTTGGAGCGCATGGACAATGCCATCAAGCCTTTTGCCCAGACCGGCGGTGTTCTCGATCAGCGTACGACTGAGCTAAACAAGACCAAGGCCAAGCTGACCTTGGATCAGGAGGCCCTGGACCGCCGTATCGAAACCCTGACGGCAGTACTGACCAAGAAGTACAACGACATGGACACCCTGGTGGGCAAGTTGAAAGCCACCGCCAGCAACATTACCTCGATGTTCGAGGCGTTGACTGCGCAACAGAAAGGCTGATTGATACCAGGCGCCAAAAGCCCGGCAACGTTTGTAGCGTTCCGGGCTTTTGGCTTTTGATCTAAAGTTTTTTGACGCCAGGTCGATACGCTGGTTATACGAACCCTTGAGTTTTGATGAGGTAGAACATGAATCCGATGTTAGCCCTTCGGCAATACCAGAAGATTGGTGCCCAGGCGCAGACTTCCGAGGCCAGCCCCCATCGTCTGGTGCAGATGCTGATGGAAGGCGGCCTGGATCGTATCGCCCAGGCCAAGGGGGCGATGGAGCGCAAGGATATTCCCAACAAGGGTGTGTTCATCAGCAAGGCGATCGGCATTATCGGCGGCTTGCGTGAAGGGCTCGATCTGGAAAACTCACCCGACACCCTGGGCGATCTGGATGGCTTGTACACCTACATGATGACGCGCCTCGCCGAGGCGAACATCAAGACCGATCCAAAGATTCTCGACGAGGTCGCCGATCTGCTGCGCACCGTCAAGGAAGGCTGGGACGCCATCGCTGCGCCGGGTCCGCAGTTCTAAGGAGATCACCATGAGTCTTGTATTGCAGCGCATCGAAGAAACCCGTGAAGCACTGGTCGCCGCCCTGGCCGAGCGTAACTGGGAAGCGATCGGTCAGTTGGATCTGGCCTGCCGTTCCTGCATGGAAGACATCTTGAGTGAAGCTCCGGAAGATGAAGCCGCGTTGCGCGAGAATTTGCAGGAGCTGTTGGGGGTTTATCGGCAGCTTCTTGAAGTGACGACAGGGGAGCGTCAGGCGATAGTCGACGAGATGTCGCAGATCCATCAAGCACAGAACGCGGCAAAGGTTTACCATCTGTTCGGTTAATTAACCCCTAAGTTAATCCGAATCCAGTGCGCCATAAATTTGACTGTGCACGCTTTTTTGACTTAACTAGTGGCTGTTTTCAGATTTCAGACGTCTATCAGGCTCAAAATGCCTACAAGCGTCTAGCTTGCCCTGATTCCGGGCATTGAGTTGACTAGGGAAGTTGCTATTGCATGTGGCGTGAAACCAAAATTCTGCTGATTGATGACGATAGCGTCCGCCGCCGCGACCTGGCGGTGATTTTAAATTTTCTTGGCGAAGAAAATTTACCCTGCGGTAGCCATGACTGGCAGCAGGCTGTCGGCTCATTGTCATCCAGTCGTGAAGTAATCTGTGTCCTCATCGGGACTGTAAATGCTCCTGGTGCACTTTTGGGCCTGTTAAAGACACTCTCAACCTGGGATGAGTTCCTTCCAGTTTTGTTAATGGGCGATAATTCTTCCATTGACTTGCCGGAAGACCAGCGTCGTCGAGTGCTTTCCACCCTGGAAATGCCACCCAGCTACAGCAAGTTGCTCGATTCTCTGCACCGCGCCCAGGTCTATCGTGAGATGTACGATCAGGCCCGTGAGCGCGGCCGCCATCGCGAACCCAACCTCTTTCGCAGTCTGGTCGGCACCAGCCGGGCGATCCAGCATGTTCGGCAGATGATGCAGCAAGTGGCCGATACCGACGCCAGCGTGCTGATCCTCGGCGAGTCCGGGACTGGCAAGGAAGTGGTGGCGCGTAACCTGCACTATCACTCCAAGCGTCGCGAAGCGCCGTTCGTGCCCGTCAACTGTGGTGCGATTCCGGCCGAATTGCTGGAGAGCGAACTGTTTGGTCATGAGAAGGGCGCCTTCACCGGGGCCATCACCAGCCGTGCCGGGCGTTTCGAGCTGGCCAACGGCGGCACCCTGTTCCTCGACGAAATCGGCGATATGCCGTTGCCGATGCAGGTCAAGCTGTTGCGCGTGCTGCAGGAGCGTACCTTCGAGCGCGTGGGTAGCAACAAGACCCAGAGCGTCGACGTGCGGATCATCGCCGCGACTCACAAGAACCTCGAGAGCATGATCGAGGTCGGCAGTTTCCGCGAAGACCTGTACTACCGCCTGAACGTGTTCCCGATCGAGATGGCGCCGCTGCGTGAGCGGGTGGAAGACATTCCTCTGCTGATGAACGAGCTGATCTCGCGCATGGAGCACGAGAAGCGCGGCTCGATCCGCTTCAACTCCGCAGCGATCATGTCGCTCTGCCGCCATGGCTGGCCGGGCAACGTCCGCGAGTTGGCCAACCTGGTGGAGCGCATGGCGATCATGCATCCCTATGGTGTGATCGGCGTGGTCGAGCTGCCGAAGAAATTCCGCTATGTCGACGACGAAGATGAGCAGTTGGTGGACAGCCTGCGCAGTGATCTGGAAGAGCGGGTGGCGATCAATGGTCATACGCCGGACTTCGCCGCCACCGCCATGCTGCCGCCGGAAGGCCTGGACCTGAAGGACTACCTCGGTGGTCTGGAGCAGGGCCTGATCCAGCAGGCGCTCGACGACGCCAATGGCATTGTCGCGCGGGCCGCGGAGCGCCTGCGTATCCGCCGCACCACGCTGGTGGAAAAAATGCGCAAGTACGGCATGAGCCGTCGCGAGGGTGATGAACAGGCGGATGATTGACGCCTGTTTTTTAACCTGTTGAAAACCGGGCGGTTTTTTTTCGGCACGGGTATTGCTAAGTCTCTCTCAACGTTCCGTTTAACTGACGGTCAGCCACGCGAGAGAGCACGATGCCCCACGCCGCCCAGATGTCTCCTGTTCCTGAAAGCCAGGGGCAAACGTCGTCCGTAGAGCAGGCAAGCCGGCTTGGCCTTGAGCAGGCGTTCGCCTTGTTCAGCCAGATGTCGAGCCAGCTTACCGATTCCTACAGCATGCTTGAGGCTCGGGTGACCGAGCTCAAGGGCGAACTGGCCGTGGTCAGCGCCCAGCGCATGCAGGAGCTGGCGGAAAAAGAGCGTCTGGCCAACCGTCTGCAAAACCTCCTCGATCTGTTGCCTGGCGGCGTCATTGTCATCGACGCCCAGGGCATTGTCCGCGAAGCCAACCCTGCCGCCTGCGACCTGCTGGGCCTGCCTCTCGAGGGCGAGCTCTGGCGGCATGTCATCGCCCGTTGTTTCGCGCCACGGGAAGACGACGGCCATGAGATCTCGTTGAAGGATGGGCGGCGGCTGTCGATCGCCACCCGTTCGCTGGATGCCGAACCGGGCCAACTGGTGCTGCTCAACGACCTGACTGAAACCCGCCACCTGCAAGATCAACTGGCCCGCCATGAGCGCCTGTCGTCCCTTGGGCGCATGGTGGCGTCCCTGGCGCATCAGATCCGTACGCCATTGTCCGCCGCACTGCTGTATGCCAGTCACCTGACCGAGCAGGCACTGCCTGTCGCCACCCAGCAGCGCTTTGCCGGGCGGCTGAAGGAGCGGTTGCATGAGCTGGAGCATCAGGTCCGCGACATGCTGGTGTTTGCCCGGGGCGAGTTGCCGCTGACCGATCGCGTGACGCCCAAGGCGTTGTTGCAGTCGTTGCAGGCGGCGGCCCTGACCCATGTGCAGGACGTGCCCGTGCGCTGGCAGTGCGACAGCCATGCCGGCGAGTTGCTGTGCAGTCGCGACACGCTGGTGGGGGCGGTGCTCAATCTGATCGAGAACGCGATCCAGGCCAGTGCCGGTCAGGTGCGCCTGAAAGTCCATCTTTATACCCGTGGCAACAGCTTGCGGTTATGCGTCAGCGATAGCGGCAGCGGTATCGACGCTGCGGTGCTGGCGCGTTTGGGGGAACCGTTTTTTACCACCAAGACCACGGGAACCGGCCTGGGGCTGACAGTCGTCAAGGCGGTGGCGCGTGCCCACCAGGGAGAATTGCTGCTGCGCTCGCGTCCTGGGCGCGGTACATGTGCGCTGGTGGTTCTGCCACTGTTCTGCGGCGCTCAAGGAGTGGAGTGAAGGTAATGGCAATCAAGGTTCTACTGGTTGAAGACGATCGCGCCCTGCGCGAAGCCCTGGCGGATACGCTGCTGTTGGCCGGTCATGACTACAAGGCGGTCGGCAGTGCGGAGGAAGCGCTGGAGGCGGTGTCTGGCGAGTCGTTCAGCCTGGTGGTCAGCGACGTCAACATGCCGGGCATGGACGGTCATCAGTTGCTGGGCCTGCTGCGTGCGCGCCAGCCGCAATTGCCGGTATTGCTGATGACCGCCCATGGCGCGGTCGAGCGTGCGGTCGAGGCCATGCGTCAAGGCGCCGCCGACTACCTGGTCAAGCCCTTCGAGCCCAAGGCCCTGCTGGATCTGGTGGCGCGACATGCCCTGGGTTGCCTTGGGGCTGCCGAGGGCGAAGGGCCGGTGGCATTCGAGCCGGCCAGCGCTCAACTGCTCGAACTGGCGGCGCGGGTCGCTCGCAGCGACTCCACCGTGTTGATCTCAGGCGAGTCCGGCACCGGCAAAGAGGTGTTGGCGCGTTACATTCACCAGCAGTCCCATCGCTCCAGTCAGCCCTTTATCGCCATCAACTGCGCGGCGATTCCGGACAACATGCTCGAAGCCACGCTGTTCGGTCACGAGAAGGGTGCCTTTACCGGCGCCATCGCCGCCCAGCCCGGCAAGTTCGAACAGGCCGATGGCGGCACCCTGCTGCTGGACGAGATTTCCGAAATGCCCCTGGCCCTGCAGGCCAAGCTGCTGCGGGTGCTGCAGGAGCGCGAAGTCGAGCGGGTCGGGGCGCGCAAGCCCATCGCCCTGGATATCCGGGTGGTGGCGACCACCAACCGCGACCTGGCCGGCGAAGTGGCCGCGGGGCGGTTCCGGGAAGACCTTTACTATCGGCTGTCGGTATTCCCGCTGGCCTGGCGCCCGCTGCGCGAACGTACCGCCGATATCCTGCCGCTGGCCGAGCGTCTGCTGGCCAAGCACGTCAATAAAATGAAACACGCTGCCGCACGGCTGTCGGCCGAAGCGCAGGCGTGCCTGCTCGGTTATCCATGGCCGGGCAACGTGCGCGAACTGGACAACGCCATCCAGCGCGCGCTGATCCTGCAGCAGGGCGGTCTGATCCAGCCGGAAGATTTCTGCCTGGGCGGACCGCTGGCCTGTGCGCCGCTGCCTGCCATGGCGCCCGCCACGGTGGCGACGGTGCGCAGTGCGCCGGTGGAGGCCGAGGTGCCGCCAGCCGAGTCGGCGGGGGGCTTGGGCGACGATCTGCGGCGTCGGGAGTTCCAGATGATCATCGACACCTTGCGCACCGAGCGTGGCCGACGCAAGGAGGCGGCCGAGCGCCTGGGTATCAGCCCGCGAACCTTGCGCTACAAGCTGGCGCAAATGCGCGATGCCGGAATGGATGTCGAGGCGTATCTGTTTGCAACATGAGTCGTTTAAGGCATGAAGCCATGCAGGCTTTTGTTCGGTGTCGCCGCGGAGCTGGCACCCTTGTTGCTAACACCTCACTAACCGCTGCGTGAGTGTCAAAAAATTGCGGGTCGTCGGAGAGAGTAGACCATGAGCCAAGGTATTGAATTTAATCGGTTGATGTTGGACATGCGGGCCATGCAAATGGACGCCATGGCCCAGCCAAAATCGGCCGCGGTGCCGCAGGTGAGCGGCAGCAGTTTTTCCGACATGCTTGGGCAGGCGGTGAACAAGGTCAACGACACTCAGCAGGCGTCCAGCCAGCTGGCCAGTGCCTTCGAGATCGGCAAGAGCGGTGTCGACCTGACCGACGTGATGATTTCCTCGCAGAAGGCCAGTGTGTCCTTCCAGGCGTTGACCCAGGTGCGCAACAAGCTGGTTCAGGCGTACCAAGACATCATGCAGATGCCGGTTTAAGGACGAGATTGAGTCATGGCAGAAGCAGTCGCCGATAACGTACCGGCCAAGGCCACTCCGACAGAAGGCAAGCCGCCGCTGTTCGGGTTGTCCTTTCTGGAAAACCTCTCCGAGATGACCATGTTGCGTCAGGTTGGCCTCATGGTCGGTCTGGCTGCCAGCGTGGCGATTGGTTTTGCCGTGGTGTTGTGGTCCCAGCAACCCGATTACCGTCCGTTGTACGGCAGCCTTGCCGGCATGGACGCCAAGCAGGTCATGGACACCCTGGCCTCCGCCGACATTCCCTACACCGTCGAACCCAACTCCGGTGCCTTGCTGGTCAAGGCCGACGACCTGTCGCGCGCGCGCCTCAAGCTGGCGGCTGCCGGTGTGGCCCCGGGTGACGGCAATATCGGTTTCGAGATTCTCGATAAAGAGCAGGGCCTGGGCACCAGCCAGTTCATGGAGGCGACCCGTTACCGTCGTGGCCTGGAAGGCGAGCTGGCACGGACCATTTCCAGCCTGAACAACGTCAAGGGCGCACGCGTGCACCTGGCGATTCCGAAAAGCTCGGTGTTCGTGCGCGACGAGCGCAAGCCCAGCGCTTCGGTACTGGTCGAGCTGTATTCCGGCCGTTCGCTGGAGCCGGGCCAGGTGGTGGCCATCGTCAATCTGGTGGCGACCAGCGTTCCCGAGCTGAGCAAGTCGCAGATCACCGTGGTCGACCAGAAGGGCAACCTGCTCTCCGACCAGGCGGAAAACTCCGAACTGACCATGGCCGGCAAGCAATTCGACTACAGCCGCCGCATGGAAAGCATGCTGACCCAGCGTGTGCACAACATCCTGCAGCCGATCCTCGGCAACGACCGCTACAAGGCTGAAGTGTCCGCCGATGTGGACTTCAGTGCCGTCGAGTCGACCTCCGAACAGTTCAACCCGGACCAGCCGGCCTTGCGCAGCGAGCAGTCGGTCAACGAACAACGCTCCAGCAGCCTGGGCCCGCAAGGTGTTCCTGGTGCCCTGAGCAACCAGCCGCCATCGCCGGCCAGCGCACCGCAGACCACCGGTGGCGCCACCGCTGCCGCCGGCATGGTGCAGCCAGGCCAGCCGCTGCTGGACGCCAACGGCCAGCAGATCATGGACCCGGCCACCGGCCAGCCGATGCTGGCGCCGTACCCGAACGACAAGCGTCAACAATCCACCAAGAACTTCGAACTGGATCGCTCCATCAGCCACACCAAGCAACAGCAGGGGCGTCTGAACCGGCTGTCGGTGGCGGTGGTGGTGGACGATCAGGTCAAGGTCAATCCGGCCAACGGCGAAACCAGCCGTGCGCCGTGGAGCGCCGACGAATTGGCGCGCTTTACCCGCCTGGTGCAGGACGCCGTGGGCTTCGACGCCAGCCGTGGCGACAGCGTCAGCGTGATCAACGTGCCGTTCTCGGCCGATCGCGGCGAGGTGATCGCCGACATTCCGTTCTACTCGCAGCCCTGGTTCTGGGACATCGTGAAGCAGGTCCTGGGTGTGCTGTTTATCCTGGTCCTGGTGTTCGGCGTGTTGCGTCCGGTGCTCAACAACATCACCGGTGGCGGCAAGGGCAAGCAACTGGCAGGTCTGGGCAGCGATGTCGAACTCGGCGGCATGGGCGGCCTGGATGGCGAGCTGGCCAACGATCGCGTCAGCCTCGGCGGCCCGCAAAGCATCCTGCTGCCTAGCCCGAGCGAAGGCTATGACGCACAGTTGAACGCAATCAAGAGTCTGGTGGCAGAAGACCCGGGTCGAGTGGCCCAGGTCGTGAAAGAGTGGATTAACGCAGATGAGTGATAACCGAGCCGCTACCGCCAAACTGACCCGGGTCGACAAGGCTGCGATTCTGCTGCTGTCCCTGGGTTCCACCGACGCCGCGCAGGTGTTGCGCCACATGGGCCCCAAAGAGGTCCAGCGAGTGGGCGTGGCCATGGCGCAGATGGGCAACGTGCATCGCGAGCAGGTCGAGCAGGTGATGAGCGAGTTCGTCGACATCGTCGGCGACCAGACCAGCCTGGGCGTGGGCTCCGACGACTATGTGCGCAAGATGCTCACCCAGGCCCTGGGCGAGGACAAGGCCAACGGCCTGATCGACCGCATCCTGCTGGGCGGCAACACCAGCGGCCTGGACAGCCTGAAGTGGATGGAGCCGCGCGCCGTGGCGGACGTGATCCGTTACGAGCACCCGCAGATCCAGGCGATCGTGGTGGCGTACCTCGATCCGGACCAGGCGGGCGAAGTGCTTGGCAACTTCGACCACAAGGCGCGCCTGGACATCATCCTGCGGGTTTCCTCGCTCAATACCGTGCAGCCGGCCGCCCTGAAAGAACTCAACCAGATTCTCGAGAAGCAGTTCGCTGGTAACTCCAACGCCTCGCGTACCACCCTGGGTGGTATCAAGCGCGCTGCCGACATCATGAACTTCCTCGACAGCTCGATCGAAGGCCAGTTGATGGACTCGATCCGCGAAGTCGACGAAGACCTGTCCGGCCAGATCGAAGACCTCATGTTCGTGTTCAACAACCTTGCCGATGTCGACGACCGCGGCATCCAGGCATTGCTGCGCGAAGTGTCTTCCGACGTGCTGGTCCTGGCCCTCAAGGGGTCGGACGAAGGCGTCAAGGAAAAGATCTTCAAGAACATGTCCAAGCGGGCTGCCGAACTGCTGCGCGACGACCTCGAGGCCAAGGGCCCGGTGCGCGTCAGCGATGTGGAAACCGCGCAGAAGGAAATCCTCACCATTGCCCGCCGTATGGCCGAAGCCGGAGAAATCGTTCTCGGCGGGAAGGGCGGCGAAGAAATGATCTAAGGTCGCGTTATGTCGTCCAGCAGTGATGAATCCCACAGCGACCTGATTCGCGCTCGGGACGTCGGTGGTTTCGACGTCTGGGCGCTGCCCAGTTTCGACCCCCATGTACCCGAGCCCGAGCCGGAACCGGTGGAAGAGCCGCCGGCGCAGATCGAGGAAGTGCCGCTGGAAGAAGTCCAGCCACTGACCCTCGAAGAGCTCGAGAGCATTCGCCAGGAAGCCTATAACGAAGGCTTCGCCACGGGCGAAAAGGAAGGTTTCCACAGCACCACGTTGAAGGTCCGCCAGGAAGCCGAAGTGGCCCTGAGCGCCAAGCTGGAGGCGCTGGAAACGCTGATGGGCAATCTGTTCGAACCCATCGCCGAGCAGGACACACAGATTGAAAAGGCCCTGGTCAATCTGGTGCAGCACATGACGCGCCAGGTGATCCAGCGCGAGCTGGCCATCGACTCCAGCCAGATCGAACACGTCATGCGCGAAGCCCTCAAGTTGCTGCCGCTGGGCGTGGGCAATGTGCGCCTGTACATCAATCCGCAGGATTTCGCCCAGGTCAAAAGCCTGCGCGAGCGCCACGAGGAAAGCTGGCGCATCGTCGAGGACGAAGCCATGTTGCCGGGCGGCTGCCGGGTCGAGACCGAGCACAGCCGGATCGACGCGACCATGGAAACCCGGATCGCCAAGATCATGGACAAGCTGTCCGACCAGCTTCATGAGCAGGCTTTGCATCCCGCCGAACCGGACCGGAGCGTCGAGCTGGGGGCCGCCACCGGCAAGCCCGCCGCGGATGTCGACCCTGTCGACGCCGCGCAGGACCCCGCCGATGCGCCTTGACCGCACCAGCTTCGGCAAGCGCCTGAGCAGCTACGCCGAAGCCACCGAACTGCCGAACCAGCCGATTCTCGAAGGCCGCCTGCTGCGCATGGTCGGCCTGACCCTGGAGGCCGAAGGCCTGCGGGCGGCCATGGGCACGCGCTGCATGGTGATCAACGACGACAGCTATCACCCGGTGCAGGTCGAGGCCGAGGTGATGGGCTTCTCCGGCAGCAAGGTATTCCTGATGCCGGTCGGCAGCGTCGCCGGCATCGCGCCCGGCGCCCGGGTCGTGCCGCTGGCCGATACTGGCCGCCTGCCGATGGGCATGAGCATGCTCGGGCGGGTCCTCGACGGTGCTGGTCGTGCGCTGGACGGCAAGGGCGGGATGAAGGCCGAGGACTGGGTGCCGATGGACGGTCCGACCATCAACCCGCTCAAGCGCGACCCCATCAGCCGACCGCTGGACGTGGGCATTCGCTGCATCAACGGATTATTGACGGTGGGCCGCGGCCAGCGTCTCGGCCTGTTCGCCGGTACCGGCGTGGGCAAGAGTGTGCTGCTGGGCATGATGACCCGCTTTACCGAGGCCGACATCATCGTGGTCGGGCTGATCGGTGAGCGCGGCCGTGAGGTCAAGGAGTTCATCGAGCACATCCTCGGTGAGGAGGGGCTCAAGCGCTCCGTGGTGGTGGCGTCGCCGGCGGACGATGCGCCGTTGATGCGCCTGCGCGCGGCCATGTACTGCACGCGTATCGCCGAATATTTTCGCGACAAGGGCAAGAACGTCCTGTTGCTGATGGATTCCTTGACCCGTTTCGCCCAGGCCCAGCGGGAAATCGCCCTGGCCATCGGCGAGCCGCCCGCGACCAAGGGCTATCCGCCGTCGGTCTTCGCCAAGCTGCCGAAGCTGGTGGAGCGAGCGGGCAACGCCGAGGCCGGTGGCGGCTCGATCACCGCGTTCTATACCGTCTTGTCCGAAGGCGACGACCAGCAGGACCCGATCGCCGACTCGGCGCGAGGTGTGCTCGACGGGCATATCGTGCTGTCGCGGCGCCTGGCGGAAGAGGGGCATTACCCGGCGATCGATATCGAGGCGTCCATCAGCCGGGTCATGCCGGCGGTGGTGACCCCGGATCACATGACCCGCGCCCAGTATTTCAAGCAGCTGTGGTCGCGTTACCAACAGGCGCGCGACCTGATCAGCGTCGGCGCTTACGTACCGGGCGGCGATCGCGAAACCGACGCCGCCATCTCGCTGCAGCCGTCGATGGTCACCTACCTGCGCCAGGGGCTCAACGACAGCATCAGCCTGGGTGAAAGCGAAGCCCATCTGGAGATGGTTTTCGCTCCGGCGCCGGGCGGTTAATCCGTCATGGCCAACAGCCGTGCCGCGCGTCTGGCGCCGGTGGTCGACATGGCCGAAAGCGCCGAGCGCACCGCCGCCCAGCGCCTGGGGCATTTCCAGGGGCAGGTGCGCCTGGCGGAAAGCAAACTAGGGGACCTGGAACGCTTTCGTGCCGAATACCAGCAACAGTGGATCGAGCGAGGCAGTGCTGGGGTTTCCGGCCAGTGGCTGATGAACTACCAGCACTTCCTCAATCAGCTGGAAACCGCCGTGGGCCAGCAGCGGCAAAGCCTGGCCTGGCACCAGAACAACCTCAACCGCGCCCGGGAAACCTGGCAGCAGGCCTATGCCCGGGTCGAGGGTTTGCGCAAGCTGGTGCAACGCTACATCGATGAAGCCCGCCAACTGGAAGACAAGCGCGAGCAGAAGCTGCTCGACGAACTGTCCCAGCGCCTGCCGCGCCAGGATCCGTACTGAGCGCCACCCCATTCGTCGCCGCCAGGCGCTCGTCAGCGACGCTTCGGCGGTTCGGGTTGCCCAGGCTTGTACGGGGTGCTAAACCTTGTACAGATTGCCAATCACAAGGAAGCGAATCATGTCAGTCGTTACTGAAGTTTCACCGGACGGGCACAAACTGACGATTTCGATCAAGGGGCGTTTCGATTTCGGCCGTCATCAAGAGTTTCGCGAGTCCTACGAGCACCTCAACAAAAGGCCTGACTCCATAGTGGTGGACCTGAAAGACGCCACCTACCTCGACAGTTCCGCCCTGGGCATGCTCCTGTTGCTGCGCGATCACGCCGGCGGCGACGATTCCGACGTGCGAGTGATCAACAGCAACTCGGACGTGCGCAAGATTCTCGCCATTTCCAATTTCGACAAGCTGTTCGACATCAGTTGATCGACATGCAGTCGAGTGAGGCACCTCTGTGCGTGCTGATCGCCGAGGACGGCACCAGCGACCGCCTGTTGCTGTCGAGCATCGTCCGGCGCCAGGGGCACGAAGTGCTGACGGCGAGTAACGGCGCCGAGGCGGTGGAGCTGTTCATCCAGCAGCGCCCGCACCTGGTGTTGATGGACGCGATGATGCCGGTGATGGACGGTTTCGAGGCCGCCCGGCAGATCAAGCGTCTGGCTGGCGAAGCGCTGGTGCCGATCATTTTCCTGACTTCGCTCACCCAGAGCGAGGCGTTGGCGCGCTGCCTGGAAGCCGGTGGCGACGATTTTCTGGCAAAACCCTACAGCCCGGTGATCCTGGCCGCCAAGATCAAAGCCATGGATCGCTTGCGGCGCCTGCAGGAAACCGTGCTGCAGCAGCGCGACCAGATCACCCAGCATCATGACTACCTGCTCAACGAGCAGCGGGTGGCCAAGGCGGTGTTCGACAAGGTGGCGCATTCCGGCTGCCTGAGCGCACCGAATATCCGCTACCTGCAGTCGCCGTACGCGCTGTTCAATGGCGATTTGCTGCTGGCTGCCTTTACCCCGACGGGCGACATGCATGTGCTGTTGGGGGATTTCACTGGCCACGGCTTGCCGGCGGCGGTGGGCGCGATGCCCCTGGCCGAGGTGTTTTACGGCATGACGGCCAAGGGTTACGGGCTGCCCGAAACCCTGCGCGAGATGAATGCCAAGCTCAAGCGCATCCTGCCGGTCGGCATGTTCTGTTGTGCGACGCTGCTGTGCCTGAGTTTCCAGCGGCGGGCGGTGGAGGTGTGGAACGGCGGCATGCCGGATGGCTACCTGCATCGCCTGGCAAGCGGGGAGCGGGTGCCGCTGGTAGCGCACCATTTGCCGCTGGGGGTGCTGGGCGCCGAGGCATTCGACGACCGCACCGAAGTCTTTCCCATGGCCCTGGGCGACCGGGTTTTTCTGTTGTCCGATGGGGTGATCGACACCTGCGACGCCAACGAGCAGTTGTTCGGTGTCGAGCGCCTGCAGCGGGTGTTTGCCGCCAACCGCGAGCCGGACCTGTTGTTCGAGGAGATCCAGCGGGCCCTGAGCGAGTTTGGCGGGGATGCGCGGGACGACGTGAGCATGGTCGAGGTCAGCCTGCTCGAGGCCCGGCAACTGACGCCGCCGGCACTGGTGTACTCCGACAGCGGTCAGTCCTGCCCGTTGGACTGGTCGGTGAGTTTCGAGTACCGCGCCGCGACCCTCAAACGTTTCAACCCTTTGCCCTACCTGTTGCAGCTGCTGCTGGAAGTGCATGGCCTGCGGGCGCAGAGCGGGGCGCTCTACAGTGTGCTGGCCGAGTTGTATTCCAATGCCCTGGAGCATGGCGTATTGGGCCTGGACTCGAGTCTCAAGCGCGATGCCCAGGGGTTTTCCCGCTATTACCGGGAGCGCTCGGTACGCCTCGAAGCCTTGCAGGAGGGGTTTGTGCGGGTGCACCTGCAAGTGGAGCCTCAAGGGGCTGGCGGTCGTTTGCTGATCCGGGTCGAGGACAGCGGCAGTGGTTTCGATGTCGGGCGGGTGATGGCGCGGCCCGTCGATGGCGACCGTCTTTCCGGGCGGGGTGTCAGCCTGATCCGTCAGCTCAGCCGGCGTGCCAGCTGGTCCGACGACGGTCGTAGTGCCTGCGTGGAGTTTTCTTGGGAGCCTCTGGCATAATTCGCCGATTCTTGATCAAGGAGTGAGCAAGTGTCTGAGATTCATCTGGATCACGAGGTGCTGAACGCATTGCAGGAAGTCATGGAGGATGAGTATCCGCTGTTGCTCGACACCTTCCTCTGTGACTCCGAAGAGCGTTTGCGCCAGTTGCACAAGGTCGACGATCCCCGTCAACTTGTCGCCACTGCCCATAGCTTCAAGGGCAGCAGCAGCAATATGGGGGCGATTCGCCTGGCCGAGCTCTGTCATCAGTTGGAGCAACGTGCCCAGGGCTCGTCGTTGCGTGGTATCGAGCAGTTGGTGGGCGAGATCGATGGCGAATTCGCCATTGTCCGGCAGCTGTGCGAGCAGGAACGCCAGCGTTTTCACTGCTGAAAAACCGCTGCAGCCCAGGCTTTTTCCCGCGAGCCAGCAAAGCTGGCTCGACCTTTGCAATCAAGTCTCCCAACTGTACCTACGATCCCAGTGCAGCGGAGACCGTTTTCATGCCCCTTACCCCGAACATGCTTCTTCAGGCCGCTTCCCAGGCCAAGACTCAAGCGGCTTCCGCCACCCCCCAGGCCAGCGCCGCCGAGCCCGGGGACAAAGGCGCAAGCTTTGCCCGGGTGTTCGCCAAGGAGGCACTCGGCAAGCCGGTAGCGGCTGCCGACGGCCCGATCAAGCCGGCTCGCGACAAGGGTGGCGAAACCGCTGCCAAGGTGGATCAGGGCAAGGGCAAGACTGCCGCCCCCGAGCCTGCGGTTGCCGATAGCGGCAAAACCTTGCCTGCCGACAAGGCTGTTGCCAGTGGCGAAAAAGTCGCCGATGACCAGGCCGCGAGCAGCGATCAGCCGCTGGCCGAGGGCACGCCGGTCGACCCGACCCTCGATCCGGCGCTGATGCAGGCGACCCAGCCGGTGCCGTTGCCGGCGCCCGAGCCGGAAGTGGCGACTGCGCCGGTTCCGGCACAGCCGCCAGTGCAGCCGCAAGCGCAGCCGGTTATACCGGTGGTGACCAGCACTGCGACGCCGGTGCCGGTCGATCCGGAATTCGACCCTGAGGCCGATCCGCTGGATGCGCTGCCGGTGGTGCGCCTGGCCATGGAGCAGAGCGGCCATGTCTCGGCTTCCAGCCAGGCGCAGAGTAAGGCGGCGCCGACCGTGGTGGCCGATGACGGACCGACTTCGGCCCAGACCTTCGCCAGCGGCATGGCCAACATGCTGGACCTACAGGTGGACAAGGACAGCACCGAGCAGGGCGGCGAAAAGGCCTTCAGCGGCCTGCTCGATGACGGTCTCAAGGACCTTAAGGGCGCTGCCAGCGACACCCGCGTCGACGATTTCGCCAACCGCCTGGCGGCCCTGACCCAGGCGGCCACGCCCAAGACCGCCAATGCCGTCCCGGTGAACCAGCCGCTGGCCATGCATCAGAGCGGCTGGACCGAAGAAGTGGTCAACCGGGTCATGTACCTGTCGAGCGTCAATCTGAAGTCGGCCGAGATCCAGTTGCAGCCGGCCGAGCTGGGGCGCCTGGACATTCGCGTGAACATGGTGCCGGACCAGCAGACCCAGGTAACCTTCATGAGTGCCCATGTCGGCGTGCGCGAGGCCCTCGAAGGGCAGATGCATCGCCTGCGCGACATGTTCCACCAGCAAGGCATGGGGCAGGTGGACGTCAACGTCTCCGACCAGTCGCGCAACTGGCAGGGTGGCCAGGAGCAGGCCCAGCAGGGGCAGCATCGCAGCAACGGCACCAGCACCAGCGCCAGCGGCGGGCGTCTGGATGGCGTGGATGAAGAGTTGCCGCCGAGCGTCGCCGAAGTCGCCGCCAGCACCAGCACGGTCATCGGCAGCAGCGCCGTCGACTATTACGCCTGACCCGCTTCGGGTGTCATTGAACAGAGGATCGCCAGCCGTGTGACTCCGCGGCTGGCGATCTTCTGCTTTGCGCTTCCCCTATCCCTTCAGTTCACCCCAATTCAGACAAATCTGGCATAACACTTGCTCTTGCCTTGCCGTGCGACTGTGAAAACCCGATTAGTGACGGATTATTGGCATGGCGAAGAGCGAAGCAGCAGAGAAAACCCCCGCCGGGAAAGGCAAACTCAAGCTTATCCTCTTGATTGTTCTGGCCTTGTTGCTGGCGATCGGTTTGTCCGTCGGGGCGACCTGGTACTTCATGCACAGCAGTGCCCAGAGCAAGCCTGCCGAGACGACCGAGGCGACCAGCAGCGTCAAGCCGGCGGCCATCTATGAGCCCATGGCGCCAGCCTTCGTGGCCAACTACACGCAGAACGGCCGCCAGCGCTACATGCAGGTGAGCATCACCCTGCTGGCGCGCAACCAGGCCGATCTGGACGCGCTGAAAGTGCATATGCCGGTGATCCGCAACAACCTGGTCATGCTCTTCTCCGGCCAGAGCTTCGACACCCTGGCGACTCCGGTCGGTCAGGAAATGCTGCGTCAGAAGGCCACCGCCAGCGTGCAGGAAGTGGCGCAGAAAGAGGTCGGCAAAGTGGTGGTCGAGCAGTTGCTCTTTACTAACTTCGTACTGCAGTAGGAACACGACATGGCCGTGCAGGACCTGCTGTCCCAGGATGAGATCGACGCGCTGCTGCATGGCGTCGATGACGGTCTGGTACAGACCGAACACGCCGCCGAGCCCGGCAGCGTCAAAAGCTACGACCTGACCAGCCAGGATCGCATCGTCCGCGGACGCATGCCGACCCTGGAGATGATCAATGAGCGTTTTGCCCGCTACACCCGTATCAGCATGTTCAACATGCTGCGCCGTTCGGCGGACGTGGCGGTGGGCGGTGTGCAGGTGATGAAGTTCGGCGAATACGTGCACTCGCTGTACGTGCCGACCAGCCTCAACCTGGTGAAGATCAAGCCGCTGCGCGGTACCGCGCTGTTCATCCTCGACGCCAAGCTGGTGTTCAAGCTGGTGGACAACTTCTTCGGCGGCGACGGTCGTCACGCCAAGATCGAAGGCCGTGAATTCACCCCGACCGAATTGCGCGTGGTGCGCATGGTGCTGGAGCAGGCTTTCGTCGACCTGAAGGAAGCCTGGCAGGCGATCATGGAAGTCAACTTCGAGTACATCAACTCCGAAGTGAACCCGGCCATGGCCAACATCGTCGGTCCGAGCGAAGCGATCGTGGTCTCGACCTTCCACATCGAGCTCGATGGCGGTGGCGGCGACCTGCACGTGACCATGCCGTACTCGATGATCGAGCCGGTGCGGGAAATGCTCGACGCCGGCTTCCAATCGGACCTGGACGACCAGGACGAGCGCTGGAGCAAGGCCCTGCGCGAAGACGTGCTGGACGTGGATGTGCCTTTGAGCGCCACGGTGGCCCGCCGGCAGTTGCGCCTGCGCGATATCCTGCACATGCAGCCAGGGGATGTGATCCCGGTGGAGCTGCCTGAAGACATGATCATGCGCGCCAACGGCGTACCGGCGTTCAAGGTCAAGCTCGGTTCGCACAAGGGCAACCTGGCCCTGCAAGTGATCGAGCCGATCGAGCGCCGTTGAGCGGCGTTGTTATGAATTCGCTTTGTTAATGATTTTTTGCCCGCCGAGGACAACATGGCTGACGAACACGAAATGACTTCCGCAGAAGACCAGGCCCTGGCTGATGAGTGGGCGGCTGCCCTGCAGGAAACCGGCGACGCCGGGCAAGACGATATCGATGCCTTGCTGGCGGCCGATGCGGCCAGCGCGCCGGCGTCCAATCGCCTGCCGATGGAAGAGTTCGGCAGCGTGCCGAAGAATAACGAGCCGGTGACCCTCGACGGTCCGAACCTGGACGTGATCCTGGATATCCCGGTATCGATCTCCATGGAGGTCGGCAGTACCGACATCAACATCCGCAACCTGCTGCAGCTCAACCAGGGGTCGGTGATCGAGCTCGATCGCCTGGCCGGCGAGCCGCTGGACGTGCTGGTCAACGGCACGCTGATCGCCCATGGCGAAGTGGTGGTGGTCAACGAGAAGTTCGGCATCCGCCTGACCGACGTGATCAGCCCGAGCGAACGCATCAAGAAGCTGCGCTAAGTGAGAAAGGCACTCGCGCTGTTCCTGGCCTGGCCGCTCTGGGCGCTGGCCGCCGAGCCGGTGGCCGGTACCGCCGCGCCAGTGGTTGGCAGCAGCGGCGTGGCCGGGCAGCTGACCCAGCTGGTGCTGGGCCTGTTGCTGGTGGTGGGGCTGATCTTCTTCCTCGCCTGGCTGTTGCGCCGGGTGCAGCAGGCCGGACCGGCCGGCAAGGGCCAGGTCATCGAGCTGGTCGGCTCGCGGGCGCTTGGCCCGCGGGACCGGCTGGTGCTGGTGCAGGTCGGCAACGAACAGATTCTGCTCGGCCTGACGCCGGGCACCATCACTGCGTTGCATGTGCTCAAGGAGCCGGTGCAGGTGCCGAGCACCGAGCAGGCGACTCCGGAGTTTGCCCAGCGCCTGATGGAGCTGCTGGGCAAGGATCAGAAGGATAAGAAGTAATGCCGTTGCGCCTCCTCTTGATGTTGGCCCTGTTGCTGGCGGCGCCGCTGGCGCTGGCGGCCGACCCGTTGTCGATCCCGGCGATCACCCTCGGCACCAATGCCGACGGCCAGCAGGAATACTCGGTCAGCCTGCAGATCCTGTTGATCATGACCGCGCTGAGCTTCATTCCGGCGTTCGTCATGCTGATGACCAGCTTTACCCGGATCATCATCGTGTTCTCGATCCTGCGTCAGGCCCTGGGCCTGCAGCAGACGCCGTCGAACCAGATCCTCACCGGCATGGCGCTGTTCCTGACGATGTTCATCATGGCCCCGGTGTTCGACCGGGTGAACCAGGATGCCCTGCAGCCGTACCTGGCGGAGAAGCTCAGCGCCCAGGACGCAGTGGCCAAGGCCCAGGTGCCGATCAAGGATTTCATGCTGGCCCAGACCCGCAGCAGCGACCTGGAGCTGTTCATGCGCCTGTCCAAACGCACTGATATCGCGACGCCGGACCAGGCGCCGCTGACGATCCTGGTGCCGGCCTTCGTCACCTCGGAGCTGAAGACCGCGTTCCAGATCGGTTTCATGATCTTCATTCCGTTCCTGATCATCGACCTGGTGGTCGCCAGTGTGCTGATGGCCATGGGCATGATGATGCTGTCGCCACTGATCATTTCCCTGCCGTTCAAGATCATGCTGTTCGTGCTGGTGGATGGCTGGGCGCTGATCATCGGCACCCTGGCGGGCAGTTTCGGTGGTGTTTAGAACCTTGTTGGCGGGTGACGCGTTATGACGCCTGAAGTCGCGGTAGACCTGTTTCGCGAAGCGCTCTGGCTGACCACCATGATGGTCGCCATCCTGGTGATCCCCAGCCTGCTGGTGGGCTTGCTGGTGGCGATGTTCCAGGCCGCCACCCAGATCAACGAACAGACCCTGAGCTTCCTGCCGCGCCTGCTGGTGATGCTGGTGACGCTGATCGTCGCCGGTCCCTGGCTGGTGCAGACCTTCATGGAATACATCCTGCAGTTGTACGGCAGTATTCCGCAGTTGATCGGCTGAATCATGTCTCTGCTGGCGCTTACTGATACGCAGATCAGCACCTGGGTCGCCAGCTTCATGCTGCCGCTGTTTCGTATCGGCGCCGTGCTGATGACCATGCCGGTCTTCGGCGCGACCCTGGTGCCGACCCGCATCCGTCTGTATTTCACCCTGGCCATCACGGTCGTGGTGGTGCCGGGGCTGCCGCCCATGCCGGCGGTCAATGCACTGGATCTCGGCGGGCTGCTGCTGATTGCCGAGCAGATCATCATCGGTGCCTTGTTCGGTTTCTCCCTGCAGTTGTTCTTCCAGGCTTTCGTGATCGCCGGGCAGATCATTTCGACGCAGATGGGCATGGGCTTCGCGTCCATGGTCGACCCCACCAACGGTGTTTCGGCGGCGGTGATCGGGCAGTTCCTGACCATGCTGGTGACCTTGCTGTTCCTCGGCATGAATGGGCATCTGGTGGTCTTCGAGGTGCTGACCGAGAGCTTCACCACCTTGCCGGTGGGCAGCGCGCTGCTGGTCAACCATTTCTGGGACATCGCCGGCAAGCTGGGTTGGGTGCTGGGTGCCGCGCTGTTGCTGGTATTGCCGGCGATCACCGCGTTGCTGGTGGTGAACATCGCCTTTGGCGTGATGACCCGCGCGGCGCCGCAGTTGAACATTTTCTCCATCGGCTTTCCGCTGACCCTGGTGCTGGGCCTGGTGATTTTCTGGGTCAGCCTGGGCGACATTCTCAACCAGTACCAACCGCTGGCCGTCGAGGCCCTGCAGTTGCTGCGCAACCTGGCACAGGCGCGTTGAACCATGGCTGAGAGCGAGAGCGGTCAGGACAAGACAGAAGACCCCACGGAGAAACGCAAGAAGGACTCCCGGGAAAAGGGCGAGATTGCCCGCTCCAAGGAGCTCAATACCCTGGCGATCACCATGATCGGCGCCGCCGGCCTGCTGATCTACGGCGCGGGAGTGGCCCGGGACCTGCTGGAAATCATGCGCCTGAATTTCTCCCTGCCGCGCGAGGTGCTGCTCAGCCCCGGCGCCATGGGCCTGTACCTGCTGCATTCGGGCAAGATCGCGATTATCGCTGCGATGCCGATCCTGCTGCCCCTGGTGCTGGCGGCACTGATCGGTCCTATCTCCCTGGGCGGCTGGCTGTTTTCCACCAAGAGCCTGGCGCCCAAGTTCAGCCGCATGAACCCGCTCAGCGGCATGAAGCGCATGGTGTCCCCGACCTCGCTGATCGAGTTGCTCAAGGCCTTCGCCAAGTTCGTGGTGATCCTGATCGTGGCCTTGTCGGTGCTGTCTTCGGACATCGACGACCTGCTGCGGATCGCCCACGAGCCGCTGGAGCAGGCGATTATCCACAGTGTGCAAGTGGTGGCCTGGAGCACCTTGTGGATGGCTTGCGGGCTGATCCTGATCGCCGCGGTGGACGTGCCGGTGCAGCTGTACCAGAGCTACAAGAAGCTGCTGATGACCAAGCAGGAAGTGCGTGACGAGCACAAGGACCAGGAAGGGCGCCCCGAGGTCAAACAGCGGATTCGCCAGGTCCAGCGCGAGATGTCGCAGCGGCGGATGATGGCGGCGATTCCCGAGGCGGACGTGGTTATCACCAACCCGACCCACTACGCCGTGGCGCTCAAGTACGACGCCGAGAAGGGCGGGGCGCCGGTGTTGCTGGCCAAGGGCAGCGATTTCCTGGCGCTGAAGATCCGCGAGATCGCCGTGGCCAACGAGGTGCTGTTGCTGGAGTCGCCGGCGCTGGCGCGTTCGATCTACTACTCCACCGAGCTGGAGCAGGAAATCCCCGCCGGGCTTTATCTGGCGGTGGCCCAGGTGCTGGCGTATGTCTATCAGATTCGCCAGCACCGGGCCGGCAAAGGCAAGCGTCCCGATCCGCTCAAGGACCTGCCGATTCCGCCGGATTTGCGTCGCGATTCCTGAGGTCGGCGTTGGCTGTGCCGACGTTATCGCGAGCAAGCTCGCTCCAGCAGAGTCCACGCCCGGCCGTAGGAACGAGCTTGCTCGCGATGGCGCGAAAGCGCCTTGTGTGACGACTGATGGCGCAACGCCATAAATCAGTTTGTGTTCCAGGCCAAAGTTGGAAGGCTTCTTGCAATACCCGCCCTGCGCCGCCTCCAGGCGTCAAAAGTTTGCTTCAAGGGAACGGGGAATACCGGTGGATCGCTCTCAGTTAATCAGTACGGCTCGCACTAACCTGGCCGACCTCAGTCGAGGGAACCTGGGGGTGCCGCTGTTGCTGCTGGTCATGCTGGCCATGATGATGCTGCCGGTGCCGCCGTTCCTGCTGGACGTGTTCTTCACCTTCAACATCGCCCTGTCGATCGTCGTGCTGCTGGTCTGTGTGTATGCCCTGCGGCCGCTGGATTTCGCGGTGTTCCCGACCATCCTGCTGGTGGCGACCCTGTTGCGCCTGGCGCTGAACGTGGCCTCCACGCGGGTGGTGATGCTCCACGGCCAGGACGGTCACGCCGCCGCCGGTAAAGTGATCCAGGCCTTCGGCGAGGTGGTGATCGGCGGCAACTACGTGGTCGGTATCGTGGTGTTCGCGATCCTGATGATCATCAACTTCGTGGTGGTGACCAAGGGTGCCGGGCGGATTTCCGAGGTGAGCGCGCGTTTCACCCTCGATGCGATGCCGGGCAAGCAGATGGCCATCGACGCCGACCTCAACGCCGGCCTGATCGACCAGGCCCAGGCCAAGGCCCGCCGCTCGGAAGTGGCCCAGGAGGCCGAGTTCTACGGTTCCATGGACGGTGCCAGCAAGTTCGTCCGCGGTGACGCCATCGCCGGCCTGCTGATTCTGTTCATCAACCTGATCGGCGGCATGGCGGTCGGTATCTTCCAGCACCACATGTCCTTCGGCGATGCCGGCCGGGTCTACGCCTTGCTGACCATCGGTGACGGTTTGGTGGCGCAATTGCCATCGCTGCTGCTGTCCACCGCGGCCGCGATCATGGTGACCCGTGCTTCCGGTTCCGAAGACATGGGCAAGCAGATCAACCGGCAGATGTTCGCTTCGCCCCGGGCCCTGGCTGTCGCCGCTGGCCTGATGGCGGTGATGGGCCTGGTGCCGGGCATGCCGCACTTTTCCTTCCTGAGCATGGCGGCCCTGGCGGCCGGTGCCGCGTACCTGTTCTGGAAACGCCAGAACGTGGTCAAGGTCAAGGCGCTGGAAGAGGTCAAGCGCCAGCAGGAGCTGCTGCCTTCGCCGGCCCGCGCCCTGGAAACCAAGGAGCTGGGCTGGGACGACGTGACCCAGATCGACATGATCGGCCTGGAAGTCGGTTATCGCCTGATTCCCCTGGTGGACCGCAACCAGGGTGGGCAATTGCTGGCGCGGATCAAGGGCGTGCGCAAGAAGCTGTCCCAGGACCTGGGCTTCCTCATGCCCACCGTGCATATTCGCGACAACCTCGACCTGGCACCCAGCGCCTACCGGCTGACGCTGATGGGGGTGATCCTGGCCGAGGCCGAGATTTACCCGGATCGCGAGCTGGCGATCAACCCGGGGCAGGTCTATGGCACGCTCAATGGCATCAACGCCAAAGATCCGGCCTTCGGCCTGGAGGCGGTGTGGATCGAGATCAGCCAGCGCGCCCAGGCGCAGTCGCTGGGCTACACCGTGGTCGACGCCAGTACCGTGGTCGCCACCCACCTCAACCAGATTCTGTACAAGCACTCCAGCGAGCTGATCGGCCACGAAGAAGTCCAGCAGCTCTTGCAATTGCTGGCCAAGGGTTCGCCGAAGCTGGCGGAAGAGCTGGTGCCGGGCGTGCTTTCGTTGTCCCAGCTGCTCAAGGTGCTGCAGGCGCTGCTGGCCGAACAGGTGCCGGTGCGCGATATCCGCAGCATTGCCGAGGCCATCGCGAACAATGCCGCCAAGAGTCAAGATACTGCCGCTTTGGTGGCCGCGGTGCGTGTCGGATTGTCGCGCGCCATCGTGCAAAGCATTGTAGGCACTGAGTCCGAGCTGCCTGTGATCACCTTGGAGCCCAGGTTGGAACAGATTTTGCTCAATAGTCTGCAGAAGGCAGGACAAGGCTCGGAAGAGGGTGTCCTGTTGGAGCCAAGCATGGCTGAGAAGCTGCAGCGTTCGTTGATCGAAGCCGCGCAGCGCCAGGAAATGCAAGGTCAACCGGTGATTCTGCTGGTAGCCGGTCCGGTCCGCGCGATGCTCTCGCGGTTCGGACGCCTGGCGGTCCCGGGCTTGCACGTGTTGGCGTACCAGGAAATCCCTGACAACAAGCAAGTGACCATCGTTGCGACAGTAGGGCCCAACGGCTGAGGTAGTGGGTTATGCAAGTTAAGCGTTTTTTCGCCGCCGATATGCGTCAGGCCATGAAGCTGGTTCGTGATGAGCTGGGCGCCGACGCTGCCATCATTGGCAATCGCCGCATTGCCGGCGGTGTCGAGCTGACGGCTGCCCTGGATTACAAGCTATCGGCGCTGGCGCCGCGGGTGCCGAACATGGAACTCGAGGACGAACTGCGCAAGACTCAGTCGCGCATCGTCACCGCCCAGGCCGAACTGAGCCTGCGTGGCGACGGCGATGCCAGCACCAATCGCCAGCTGTTCGCCGGCCTGCCGCTGACCGCCGCCGAGCCGCTGATCGAACCTACATTCAACGAGCCCCAGCGCCCGGCCCCGGTAGTCGCCGCACCGGCTGTCGATCAGCGGGCACTGGACTCGATGCGTTTTGAACTCAACGGCCTGCGCGAGTTGCTGGAAGTCCAGCTCGGCTCCCTGGCCTGGAGCCAGCTGCAAGGCAGCCGGCCCGAACAGGCCAACCTGTGGCGGCGCCTGCAGCGTATCGGCTTGTCCGGTCCGCTGGCCCGTGACCTGCTGGCGCTGATCACTGAAATCGACGAACCCCGCCAGGCCTGGCGCATGCTCCTGGCCCACCTGGCGCGGATGATCGTGACCCCGGAAGTCGAGCCACTGGAGGAGGGCGGTGTGATCGCCATGGTCGGCCCCGCCGGCATGGGCAAGACCACCACCCTGGCCAAGCTGGCCGCGCGTTATGTACTCAAGTACGGCGCGCAGAACATCGCGCTGGTGAGCATGGACAGCTACCGCATCGGCGCCCAGGAACAGCTCAAGACCCTGGGCCGGATCCTCAACGTCTCGGTGACCCATGTCGACCCGGGCCAGTCCCTGGCGCAAGCCCTCGATCCGCTGCTGCGCAAGCGTGTGGTGCTGATCGACACCGCCGGCCTGCAAGCCAGCGACCCGGCCCTGCGCATGCAGCTGGAAAGCCTGGCCGGACGTGGCATCCGGGCAAAAAATTATCTGGTCTTGGCAACCACCAGCCAGAAACAGGTTCTAACCGCCGCATACCACAGCTACAAGCGTTGCGGGCTGGCCGGCTGCATCCTGACTAAACTGGATGAAACCGCCAGCCTTGGTGAGGTGTTGAGCCTGGCGATCAGTCATGAACTCCCTGTTGCCTATCTGACCGATGGCCCGCGGATTCCGGACGATCTGCACTTGCCGCGTCGTCACCAGCTGGTCAGTCGTGCGGTGAGCGTGCAGATGCAGGAAGAACCCAGCGAAGAAGCCATGGCTGACATGTTCGCTGACCTCTACCACAACCCGACCAAGCGGGTTGGCTGAGGGAATCATGAAAAGATTGCAATGTACCTACATCGATGGTCTGCCAGGCATTGTTCCGTTGGTGAACGCGCAGCCAGTTATGTGGCCCCGTCTAAGTAAGACAAGGTAAAGAACGAACATGGGCAGCATGCATCCCGTACAGGTGATCGCGGTGACCGGCGGCAAAGGTGGCGTCGGCAAGACTAACGTGTCAGTGAACTTGTCCCTGGCCCTAGCGGAGCTCGGCCGGCGCGTCATGCTGCTGGACGCCGACCTGGGCCTGGCCAACGTCGACGTGCTATTGGGGCTGACCCCCAAACGGACCCTCGCCGACGTGATCGAAGGCCGCTGCGAGCTGCGCGATGTGCTGCTGCAGGGGCCGGGTGGAATCCGTATCGTGCCGGCGGCGTCCGGCACCCAGAGCATGGTTCATCTGAGCCCGGCGCAGCATGCCGGCCTGATCCAGGCCTTCAGCGACATCGGCGACAACCTCGATGTGCTGGTGATCGACACCGCCGCCGGCATCGGCGACTCGGTGGTCAGCTTCGTCCGCGCGGCCCAGGAAGTATTGCTGGTGGTCTGCGACGAGCCGACCTCGATCACCGACGCCTACGCGCTGATCAAGCTGCTCAACCGCGACTACGGCATGAACCGCTTCCGCGTGCTCGCCAACATGGCGCAGAGCCCGCAGGAAGGGCGCAACCTGTTCGCCAAGTTGACCAAGGTCACGGATCGCTTCCTGGACGTGGCCCTACAATATGTCGGCGCCGTGCCTTACGACGAATGCGTGCGCAAGGCCGTGCAAAAGCAGCGTGCGGTCTATGAGGCGTTTCCGCGTTCGAAATGCGCGCTGGCATTCAAGGCCATCGCGCAGAAGGTCGATACCTGGCCGTTGCCGGCCAACCCACGTGGACATCTGGAATTTTTCGTCGAGCGGCTCGTGCATCAGACAGCGGGACCGGTGCTATGAGCGCCAGCGGCTACAACCTTTACAAAAAGTCGGCACGTGACAGCCAGTACGAATTGATCGAGCGCTATGCACCGCTGGTCAAGCGTATTGCCTATCACTTGCTGGCGCGCCTGCCGGCCAGTGTCCAGGTCGAAGACCTGATCCAGGCCGGGATGATCGGTCTGCTCGAAGTGTCGACCAAGTACGACGCGAGCAAGGGCGCGAGTTTCGAGACCTACGCGGGTATCCGTATCCGCGGTGCGATGCTCGATGAGGTCCGTAAAGGTGACTGGGCGCCGCGTTCGGTACATCGCAATACCCGGATGGTGAGCGATGCCATTCGCGCAATTGAAGCTAAAACCGGTCGTGACGCTAAAGATCATGAAGTTGCGGCCGAACTTCAATTGAGTCTCGACGATTATTACGGGATTTTGAACGACACCTTGGGCAGTCGCCTGTTCAGCTTCGACGACCTGTTGCAGGACGGCGAGCATGAAGGGCTGCATGAGGATGGCGCGAGTGCTCATCTCGAGCCGTCGCGCGACCTGGAGGACGAACGTTTCCAGGCCGCGCTGGCGGACGCGATTGCCAATTTGCCGGAGCGTGAGCGACTGGTCTTGGCGCTGTACTACGACGAAGAGCTGAACCTCAAGGAAATCGGTGAGGTCCTGGGGGTCAGCGAATCGCGGGTCAGCCAGTTACACAGCCAGTGCGCGGCCCGTTTGCGGGGGCGTTTGGGAGAGTGGCGAGCGCGCTGACAGGCAGTGTGGGGGACACTGCGGACGAGACTGGCACGACGTGGCCGGACTTGCGGTGTGTATTCCATGCAGTCGTTGAGTGCTCTGCCTGATTGATTGAATGGCGCGTTCAGGTGCTGGACGCGTTTAAGACTGCTTGGAGGTCGAATTGGACAAGAACATGAAAATCCTCATCGTTGATGACTTCTCAACGATGCGGCGGATCATAAAAAACCTGTTGCGTGACCTGGGGTTCACCAACACGGTCGAGGCTGACGATGGCACCACTGCCATTCCGGTCCTCAACAGTGGGAGCATCGACTTTCTGGTAACGGACTGGAACATGCCCGGCATGACCGGTATCGATCTGCTGCGCCATGTGCGCGCCGATGAAAAACTCAAGCACCTGCCGGTACTCATGGTGACCGCTGAAGCCAAGCGCGAACAGATCATCGAAGCTGCCCAGGCCGGCGTAAACGGTTATGTGGTCAAGCCCTTCACGGCCCAGGCGTTGAAAGAGAAGATCGAGAAGATCTTCGAACGCATCGGTTGAGAGTGGAATCATTCCGCCACGGGGGAGCTATGGAGCACAACGAATCTTCATTGGGCGATTTCGAATCGACCCTGAAAAAACACGCACTCGAACTGGTCGACAGCCTTGAAAAAGGCAAGTTCGGCGAAGCCGTGCAACTGATCCATGAGCTCAACCAGACCCGTGACCGCGGCCTGTACCAGGAGGTCGGCAAGCTCACCCGCGAGCTGCATAGCGCCATCGTCAATTTCCAGATTGACCCGCATATGCCGCAAGCCGAGGAAGTTTCACAGATCACGGATGCCACCGAGCGCCTGTCCTATGTGGTCAGGCTGACCGAGGCCGCGGCCAACCGCACCATGGATCTGGTCGAGAGCGCCACCCCGCTGGTCAATGGCCTGAGTAGCGAAGCCCAGGCCCTGAGCGCCGATTGGGGGCGTTTCATGCGCCGCGAACTGGGCGCCGAGGAATTCCGCGACCTGGCCCGCCGGGTGGACGGTTTCCTGACCCGCAGCGAGCAAGACACGCGTGCGGTATCGAGCAACCTCAACGACATTCTGCTGGCGCAGGATTACCAGGACTTGACCGGTCAGGTGATCAAGCGCGTGACCCAGTTGGTCACCGAAGTCGAGAGCAACCTGCTCAAACTGGTCCTGATGGCCAGCCAGGTCGATCGTTTTGCCGGCATCGAACATGACCGTGAATCGATCCTCGCTGAAAAAGATCCGCAAAAACATCTGGCCAAGGGTGAAGGTCCGCAGATTCATGCCGATAAACGTGAAGACGTTGTATCCGGTCAGGACGATGTCGACGATTTGCTTTCCAGCCTTGGATTCTAGGAGCACCCATACATGAGCTTCGGCGCCGATGAAGAAATCCTTCAGGATTTTCTGGTTGAGGCCGGCGAGATTCTAGAGCAACTGTCCGAACAACTGGTCGAGCTGGAAAGCCGGCCGGACGATGCGGATCTGCTCAACGCAATTTTTCGCGGTTTTCACACTGTAAAAGGGGGCGCCGGCTTCCTCCAGCTCAACGAGCTGGTGGAGTGCTGCCACATCGCCGAGAACGTGTTCGACATCCTGCGCAAGGGTGAGCGTCGCGTCGACGCGGAACTGATGGACGTAGTGCTCGAAGCGCTGGACGCAGTGAACGGCATGTTCGGCCAGGTGCGCGAGCGTACCGAGATCACCGCCGCCACTCCGGAGCTGCTGGCTGCCCTGGCCCGTCTGGCCGAGCCTGCGGGGGCCGAGGAGGTCGCCGCGCCGGTGGCCGACGTTGAGACAGTTGTTGAAGCCGTTGCCGAGCCGGTCGCCGAGTCGACCGAAAGCGAGTCCGGCGATATCACCGACAGCGAGTTCGAGCAGCTGCTCGATTCGCTCAATGCCGCCAAGGCCGAGGCCGAAGCCCCGGCTGCTGTTGCTCCCGCGGCACCCGCCGCCGGCAGTGAAGCGGCCAGCGACGAAATCACCGATGCCGAGTTCGAGTCGTTGCTCGATCAATTGCACGGCAAGGGCCAGTTCGCACCGGATGCGGTGGCCCCTTCGGCCACGGCGCCGGCTGCGGAAAAAGCCGCGGCCAGCGACGAAATCACCGATGACGAATTCGAAGCCCTGCTGGATCAGCTGCATGGCAAAGGCAACTTTGCGGTCGATGCGCTGGACTCCGCGGTGGCAGCGGCGGTACCGCCGGCTACGCCAAGCGCGGCCGCCGCCGGTAGCGACCTGATCACCGACCAGGAATTCGAATCCCTGCTCGACGAGCTGCATGGCAAGGGCAAGTTCTCTGAAGTGCCCGCAGCCGCGGCGACCGTGGGTAGCGCAACGGCCGCCACGGCTCCGGCGCCTGCCGCCGTCGCCAAGCCAGCGGTGAAGAAGCCCGAAGCCAAGGCCGAAACGCCAAAACCGGCTCCAGCCGCTGCTCCGGCGCCTGCTCGTGCTCCGGCTGCCGCTCCGGCGGAAAAGCCGGTCAGCGAAGCTGAAACCACCGTGCGGGTCGATACCGCGCGGCTGGACGAAATCATGAACATGGTCGGCGAGCTGGTGCTGGTGCGTAACCGCCTGGTGCGCCTGGGGCTTAACAGCGGCGACGAAGCCATGTCCAAGGCCGTGTCGAACCTCGACGTGGTCACGGCCGACTTGCAGACCGCGGTGATGAAGACCCGGATGCAGCCGATCAAGAAGGTCTTCGGGCGCTTCCCGCGCCTGGTTCGCGACCTGGCCCGCCAGCTCAAGAAAGAGATCAACCTGGAGCTGGTCGGCGAAGAGACCGACCTCGACAAGAACCTCGTCGAGGCCCTGGCCGACCCGCTGGTGCACTTGGTGCGCAACGCCGTCGACCACGGTATCGAGTCGCCGGAAGAGCGCGAGGAAGCGGGCAAGTCCCGTGGCGGCAAGGTGGTGCTGGCGGCCGAGCAGGAAGGCGACCATATCCTGCTGTCGATCTCCGACGACGGCAAAGGCATGGACCCGAACGTCCTGCGCGCCATTGCGGTCAAGCGGGGGGTGATGGACAAGGATGCCGCCGATCGCCTGAGCGACACCGAGTGCTACAACCTGATCTTCGCCCCGGGCTTCTCGACCAAGACCGAGATCTCCGACGTGTCCGGCCGCGGCGTGGGCATGGACGTGGTGAAGACCAAGATTTCCCAGCTCAACGGTTCGATCAACATCTACTCGACCAAGGGCCAGGGTTCGAAGATCGTCATCAAGGTGCCGCTGACCCTGGCGATCATGCCGACCCTGATGGTGATGCTGGGCAACCAGGCGTTCGCCTTCCCGCTGGTCAACGTCAACGAAATCTTCCACCTGGACCTGTCGCGCACCAACGTGGTCGACGGCCAGGAGGTGGTGATCGTCCGCGACAAGGCGCTGCCACTGTTCTACCTCAAGCGCTGGCTGGTCAGTTCCGCCGCTCACGAAGAGCAGCGCGAAGGCCATGTGGTGATCCTTTCGGTCGGCACCCAGCGGATCGGCTTCGTCGTCGATCAACTGGTTGGCCAGGAAGAAGTCGTCATCAAGCCATTGGGCAAGATGCTCCAGGGGACTCCAGGCATGTCGGGCGCCACCATTACCGGTGACGGCCGCATCGCCCTGATTCTCGATGTTCCGAGCATGCTCAAGCGTTACGCCGCACGGCGTATTTGAATACCGGAGGGGCGGGGCCATTTGCCTTGCCCCGCCTAACGGAGTGTTTATGGCAGTCAAGGTCCTGGTGGTGGATGATTCGGGTTTTTTCCGCCGCCGCGTCTCGGAAATTCTTTCAGCGGATATCAATATCCAGGTCGTCGGTACCGCGACCAACGGCAAAGAGGCGATCGATCAGGCGCTGGCGCTCAAGCCGGACGTGATCACCATGGACTACGAGATGCCGATGATGGATGGCATCACGGCCGTGCGGCACATCATGCAGCGCTGCCCGACGCCGGTATTGATGTTCTCCTCGCTGACCCATGAAGGCGCCCGGGTAACCCTGGATGCGCTGGATGCCGGCGCGGTGGATTTCCTGCCGAAGAACTTCGAAGACATCTCGCGCAATCCCGAGAAGGTCAAGCAACTGCTGTGCGAGAAGGTCCATAGCATTTCGCGCAGTAACCGTCGTTTCAGCAGCTACAGTGCGCCGGCGCCACAACCGGCGGCGGCACCGAAGCCTGCGCCAACGAGCACCAGCAGCTTCGGCGGCACGGCCCCGGCGCGCCCGGCTGCAACGCCGATTCCCACCCGTACGCCGGCCGCTGGCGCGTCGTCGCCAGCGCCCAAGCGCAAGGCCTACAAACTGGTGGCCATCGGTACCTCCACCGGTGGTCCGGTGGCGCTGCAGCGGGTGCTGACCCAGTTGCCGGCCAACTTCCCGGCGCCGATCGTGCTGATCCAGCACATGCCAGCGGCCTTCACCAAGGCGTTCGCCGAGCGCCTGGACAAGCTTTGCCGGATCAGCGTCAAGGAAGCCGAGGACGGCGACATCCTGCGTCCGGGCTTGGCGCTGCTGGCACCGGGCGGCAAGCAGATGATGGTCGACGGCCGTGGCGCGGTGAAAATCCTCCCGGGCGACGAGCGCCTGAACTACAAGCCGTGCGTGGACATCACCTTCGGTTCGGCGGCCAAGTCCTACGGCGACAAAGTTCTGGCGGTGGTCCTCACCGGCATGGGCGCCGACGGTCGCGAAGGCGCGCGCCTGCTCAAGCAGGGCGGTAGCGCGGTCTGGGCCCAGGATGAGGCGAGCTGTGTGATCTACGGGATGCCGATGGCGATCGTCAAGGCGGAACTGGCGGATGCGGTGTACGGCCTGGACGACATTGGCAAGCACCTGGTCGAGGCCTGTCTCTGATGGATGTTCTAAGCCTCATCGGGATCATCATGGCGTTCGTCGCCATCATCGGTGGCAACTACCTGGAAGGCGGTCATCTGTCGGCCCTGGCCAATGGTCCGGCGGCGCTGATCGTGCTGGGTGGGACCATCGGTGCGGCGTTGCTGCAATCGCCGCTGAGCGCCTTCAAGCGCGCCATGCAGATCCTCGGCTGGATCCTGTTTCCGCCGCGGGTCGACCTGCCCGGGGGCATCGACCGTGTCGTCAACTGGAGCCTGACCGCCCGCAAGGAAGGCCTGCTGGGCCTGGAAGGCGTGGCCGATGCAGAGCCCGACACCTATTCGCGCAAGGGCCTGCAACTGCTGGTGGACGGCGCCGAGCCGGAATCCATCCGCAGTATCCTGGAGGTGGATTTCTACACCCAGGAAAGCCGCGACATTGAGGCGGCCAAGGTCTTTGAAAGCATGGGCGGCTACGCGCCGACCATCGGTATCATCGGTGCGGTCATGGGCCTGATCCATGTGATGGGTAACCTGGCCGATCCTTCGCAGCTGGGCAGCGGCATCGCCGTGGCCTTCGTCGCGACCATCTACGGCGTGGCCAGCGCCAACCTGGTGTTGCTGCCGATCGCCGCCAAGCTCAAGTCCATAGCCTTGCGCCAGTCGCGTTATCGCGAAATGTTGCTTGAAGGAATCCTGTCGATTGCCGAAGGTGAAAACCCTCGTTCCATTGAGTTGAAGCTGCAAGGCTTCATGGATTGATGGGGGTAATGGACTATGTCCCGTCGTCGCCGGCATGAAGAACACGTCAACCACGAGCGTTGGCTGGTGTCCTACGCGGACTTCATCACCTTGCTGTTCGCCTTTTTCGTGGTCATGTACTCGATCTCCTCGATCAACGAGGGTAAGTACAAGGTCATTTCCGAAGCGCTGATCGGCGTGTTCACCGATTCGGACCGCGCCCTCAAGCCGATTCCCATCGGTGAGGAGCGGCCCCAGACCGTGACCCCGGCCAAGCCGCTGGTCAAGGACAGCGAACAGACCGACGCCGGTATCGCCGGTGCCAGCGATCCGCTGAAAAGCATCGCCGACGATATCAGCGCGGCCTTTGGCGACCTGATCAGTTCCAACCAGATGACCGTGCGCGGCAACGAGCTGTGGGTCGAGATCGAACTCAACTCCAGCCTGTTGTTCGGCAGCGGCG
The DNA here is from genome assembly GCF_059421865.1 of Pseudomonas sp. GW821-FHT02B10. Taxonomy (NCBI): domain Bacteria; kingdom Pseudomonadati; phylum Pseudomonadota; class Gammaproteobacteria; order Pseudomonadales; family Pseudomonadaceae; genus Pseudomonas; species Pseudomonas sp. GW821-FHT02B10. Next base: position 153,114 of record NZ_JBWKVU010000011.1, read on the forward strand.
ATGCCATGCCCAGCGACCTGGCGTTCAACATCATCGACAAGGTGGCGGCGATCCTCAAACCCTTCGACAACCCGATTCACGTCGAGGGCTTTACCGACAACCAGCCGATCCAGACCGCGCAGTACCCGACCAACTGGGAGCTGTCGTCGGCCCGCTCGGCGAGCATCGTGCGGATGCTGGCGATGCAGGGGGTCAATCCGCAGCGCCTGGCTTCGGTGGGCTACGGCGAGTTCCAGCCGGTAGCCAATAACGCGACGGCCGATGGCCGTGCCCGCAATCGTCGGGTGGTGCTGGTGGTGTCGCGCAATCTCGACGTACGCCGCAGCCTGACGGGCACCGGCACCGCCCATGCGACACCGGATGCGGCATTGAAGCGGGCTGGCACACAAACTGCACCTACGTCAGTCAAGACGCCGGGACGCGAGAGTGCCGTCAATTCTCCGTCACCGGCTTTATAACTGGGTGCTATTTCTCGGTGGGCCCGTGCCTGCCGGGAGGAACAATCTGAATGAGAGTCTGGGCAGTTGCCAATCAAAAGGGTGGCGTCGGTAAGACCACCAGTTCCATCGCTTTAGCCGGGTTGCTGGCCGAGGCGGGCAAGCGCGTGGTCGTGGTCGATCTCGACCCCCACGGCTCCATGACCAGCTACTTCGGCTATGACCCCGACAGCCTGGAACACAGTAACTACGACCTGTTCCTGCACAAGGGCAGCGTCCCCGAGGGCTTGCCCGGGCAGTTGCTGCTGTCGACCAGCGACGAACGTATTTCCCTGCTGCCCTCGAGTACCGCGCTGGCTACCCTGGAGCGCCAGTCGCCGGGGCAGAGCGGACTGGGCCTGGTGATCGCCAAGAGCCTGGCGCAGCTGTGGCAGGATTTCGACTATGCGGTGATCGACAGTCCGCCGTTGCTCGGCGTGCTGATGGTCAATGCCTTGGCGGCGAGCCAGCAACTGGTGATCCCGGTGCAGACCGAGCACCTGGCGGTCAAGGGCCTGGAGCGCATGGTCAATACCTTGGCGATGATCAACCGCTCGCGCAAACAGGCGCTGCCGTTCAGCATCGTGCCGACCCTGTTCGACCGCCGCACCCAGGCGTCCCTGGGCACCTTGCGGGTGCTGCGCGACAAGTTCCCGGATGAGATCTGGCAGGGCTATATCCCGGTCGACACGCGCCTGCGCGATGCCAGCCGGGCCGGGTTGACGCCTTCGCAGTTCGACGGCAAGAGCCGCGGCGTACTGGCCTATCGCGCCTTGCTCAAGCACCTGCTGGCCCAGCAACTTGTCCCGCAGGTGGCCTGACGTGGCGGAGCATTCAAGTCTGCTGCCGGTCTGGCCGATAAACCCTACAGGTCACTGTGCTGGGCTTTATCCGTGGGCATCCTTATGAACCGTCCTGTCGACGTCACGTCCCGGCCGCAGTTGGCGCTGCAGTCCTACCTGGACGCGTTGCTGCAGGACGCCACCGAAGAAGAATTCGCGGTTCCCGAGGCGCTGCCGCAGGTTCAGGCAGCCGTTGCAGAGGTGGCGGTGTCGAGCGAGGTCCTGGATGAGTTCCAGGCCGCGGTGCTCGAAGAACAGGCTCGTGATGCCCAGGCCCAGCCTGCGCCGGCTGCGGTTGTCGCGCCGGTAGTGCGGGTCGAGGAAGCGGTGGTCGCCCCCGTGCTGGAGGCGCCCGCGCCATTGCCGGCCACCTTGTCGACCGTTGCGCCCTTGTTGCAAGGCCTGGTCGAACCGGTGGTCGAGGTGCATCGGCCACCCAGCAGCACGCCGCCCCCGGTGGCGGGTGACGACCGGCCGAGCTGGGCGGCGGAACCCTTCGAGTGCCTGCTGTTCGATGTCGCCGGGTTGACCCTGGCGGTACCGCTGGTCTGCCTGGGGTCGATCTACTCCCTGGCGGGGCATGAGCTGACACCGCTGTTCGGTCAGCCGGAGTGGTTCCTCGGGATCCTGCCGAGCCAGGCCGGCAACCTGAAGGTGCTGGATACCGCGCGCTGGGTGATGCCGGACCGCTACCGCGACGACTTCCGCCAGGGCCTGCAATACGTGATCTCGGTCCAGGGCTACGAGTGGGGGCTGGCGGTGCATCAGGTCAGCCGCTCGTTGCGCCTGGACCCGAACGAAATCAAATGGCGCAGCCACCGTGGCCAGCGGCCATGGCTGGCGGGCACGGTCATCGAGCATATGTGCGCGCTGCTGGACGTTTCCGAGCTGGCCGAGCTGATCGCCAGCGGCGGCGCGAAACACATGGCTATCAGTAAACCGGCGCCGAAGCCGATATAGACCAACAACAGGCTGCGCCGACGGTGCGGCCACACAGAACACACACCGTTTCCAACGGTTTTTTAAGGGGTCAGGGGTATGAATAAGTCGTCGTCTGCACAGAGTTCCGAAGATCCGATCCTGCAATGGGTAACCTTCAAGCTGGATAACGAGTCCTACGGCATCAACGTGATGCGCGTGCAGGAAGTCCTGCGCTACACCGAGATCGCACCGGTACCGGGTGCCCCGAGCTACGTGCTGGGCATCATCAACCTGCGCGGCAACGTGGTGACCGTGATCGACACCCGCCAGCGTTTCGGCCTGGTGCCCACCGAGGTCAATGACAACACCCGTATCGTGATCATCGAAGCCGACAAGCAAGTGGTCGGGATCATGGTCGACAGCGTGGCGGAAGTGGTTTACCTGCGTCAGTCGGAAGTCGAGACCGCGCCGAACGTCGGTAACGAAGAGTCGGCCAAGTTCATCCAGGGCGTGTGCAACAAGAACGGCGAGCTGCTGATTCTGGTTGAGCTGGACAAGATGATGAGCGAAGAAGAGTGGTCGGAACTGGAGAGTATCTGATTGATTCTCGAGGTTGCGGTTATTGTCCTGTTCCTCTTTTGGGCAGGCACACTGGCGATGTTCCTGGCCTATATCCGCGCTCAGCGGCAGATCGCCGCCCAGCAGGCCCAGGGCGATGCGCTGCGCGATCAGCGCATCAAGGACCTGGCCAAGCGCGTCGACGATTACCAGAACGGTACGGTGCGCATGGGTGAAGACCTGCATGAGCTGCGCGCGGTGGTCGGCCCGTTGCCGGACAAGCTGGCCCAGTTGGAGCAGCGCGATCCGTCGAGCTTGTCCTTCGCCCAGGCCGCGCGCCTGGTGGGCATGGGCGCCAGCGTCGACGAACTGACTCAGTCCTGCGGCTTGACCCAGGCCGAGGCCGAGTTGATGAGTAAGTTGCACAAAAGCTGAAATCCCTCTGTAGCCGCTGCCGCAGGCTGCGCCAAGGCCGAAGGCCTTCAGCGATCCTGAGATCCCTGCGGCCGTACCGGCCGATCGCAGCCTGCGGCAGCGGCTACAGATCAGTAATCCTCCCCGCTTTCCGTCACATCCTTCTCCAGCGCCGCTTCCTGCGGCTCATGCCCGGCCGGGAACTTGCCCTTGAGGTTCCAGGCGAAGGTGATGATTTCGGCAATGGTCCGGTACAACTCCTCGGGAATGCTGTCGCCCAGTTCCATGCGCGCCAGCAGTTTCACCAGCTCGGCGTTCTCATAGATCGGCACTTCACAGTCGCGGGCGATTTTCAGGATGGCTTCGGCCAGTTCGTCGTCGCCCTTGGCGGTCAGCGTGGGGGCGTGCTGGCCGTCGTACTTGAGGGCGATGGCCTGGCGTGGCGGGTTGGGATTATTCATGCGGTTTCATCGACCCAGCGTTGTTCCAGTCGGGTTTTCGGGCCCTGCGGCGGTGTGCCGAGATGGCAGTCCAGATCGCCCACATCCAGGCCGGACGCGAGCAGCCGTTCACGCAGGCTGCCCAGATGGCTTTCGATCAGGCTCGCGGTAAATGGCCGCTGCGCCCAGAGCTGGCTGGACAGGCGGCCCTTGAGCAATTGCGCCTGCACTTGCAGCGGGCCCAGGGGCTCGAGGTCGAACGCCAGTTCGACGCGCCACAGCTGTTGTTTCGGTTCGCGTTCCTCGCGTTTTTCCTCGGGCGGTTTTTCCGCCGGGTCTTCGCGCTGGAACTTGACCTGCAGGGGCACGACGTCCTGCATCGTGCGCATCGGGATCTCCAGTTGCCAGGTGGTCAGCAGCCGCCCGTCATCGGTCAGGCCGCTCTGTTCCAGGCTCGCCAGCTGATGGCTCTGCAGGCGCGAAACAGCGGCCGCGGCCAGGCGCAGCAGGTGTTCCAGGTCGCCTTCCTCCTCAAGGCTTTGCAGCAGCCGCGAGGGCAGGGGGAAGCCACCGGGCTGGGGCTTGGCGCTGACCTGGCCGAGGGTCCCCAGGGCGCTGCGCACGAAGCTCGGCAGCACCTGGGCCAGGGTGTTGGCGGCAATGATCGCGTTGAAGCTGGTGCTGGCCGGCAGGCCCGGCGTCATCTGGGCGATCAGGCGCAACAGGTTGCCTTTCAGGTCAGCCGCCAGGGCCGGATTGTCGCCGGCCAGCAGCCGCGACTCGAGGAAGGTGCCGCTGTTGCCCAGGGCCTGGGCCAGCGCCTTGGGATTGCTCAGTTGCTGCAGGTCGGGCAGGCCGGCGAGCAGCTTGTCCACCGTGGCGCGCAGTTCGCTGGAGGTGTCGTCGGAGGGCGGCAGCTTCTGTAACGCATTGATCAGGCCCGTCAGCGAGGCCTGGCGGCTTTGCTGGGCGGCCAGTTGCTGGGCGATCGCCAGTTGCTCCTGGCGCCCGCTCAGCGGCACGAAGCTCAAGCTCTGCGAGCCTTGCACCAGGGCGCTCAACAGGCTGCCGATGCGCAGGGGTTGCGGGCTATCGATGCTCAGGGTGCTGCCGCTCAGGGCGGTGTTGAGCAGGCTCACCAGCGAGCGGTAGACCGCCGGTTGTCCGGCTGCCTGGGGTTGTAGCTGGGTGGTCAGCACCTTGCCCTGCAGCAGGGTGCCCACGGGAAGCTGTGCGGTGTCGAGGCGGGTCAGGGTGGCGACGCTGGCGGCAATCGCCTGCTGCACGGTGATGGCCAGGTTGCCGGCCGAGGGCTGGGTCACCGCCAGGCTGGTGCCCAGGGGCAGCGGCTGGTTGCTGGTGGCCTGGACGGTGGTCTGCCGGCCGCTGTCGAGGGTCAGCTTGAGCAACAGTTGGAACGTCTGGTCCGCCTGTTTGAGCGACAGCACTTCGGCCTTGGCCGATTGGCCGGCGGCGATCAGGCCCTCCAGGGGCTGCAGCAACTTGAGCAGCTCACCGCTGATCGGCAGCGCGCGCACGGTTCCCGGCGTCAGTTGGGGCAGCGGAGGAAGGGTGATTTCGCCTGTCATCTGGACACAACCTGTGGAGAAATAAGCCCTCTTGAGAGTAGGGCATCGCATGTATAATGCCGCCCGTCTTCGGGGAGCGTGGCGAAAACATCGCAAAAGTTTGACGCAGCTCTCTGGAACAGGCCGCCGATGCGTTTATTCTGCATCTCTTTAACGGCTGCTCCACCGCCGACTTGAACCGTAAAGGCCCGTGATCATTTGACCAGTCCTCTTCTAGAAGCCGTAGCGCTTGCCTGTGAGCGCGACCTGCGGCTGCTCTTCGAAAAGCTCGAACTGCGTCTGGCCAGCGGCGACATGTTGCAGATCAGCGGTCCCAACGGCAGTGGCAAGACTAGCCTGTTGCGCCTGCTGGCAGGGCTGATGCAGCCGACCAGCGGCCAGGTGCTGCTCAACGGCCAGCCGCTCAACGCCCAGCGCACGGAGCTGGCGCGCAACCTGTTGTGGATCGGCCATGCGGCGGGGATCAAGGACCTGTTGACCCCCGAGGAAAACCTCAGCTGGCTCTGCGCCCTGCATCAGCCCGCCGATCGCGAGGCGATCTGGCAGGCCCTGGCGGCGGTCGGCCTGCGCGGTTTCGAGGATGTGCCCTGTCACACCTTGTCCGCCGGCCAGCAGCGCCGGGTGGCGCTGGCCCGGCTGTACCTGGACAGCCCGCCGCTGTGGATTCTCGACGAACCCTTCACCGCCCTGGACAAACAAGGCGTGGCGCAACTGGAAGAACACTTGGCCGGCCACTGTGAACGCGGCGGCATGGTGATCCTCACCACCCACCACACACTGAGCCGCCTGCCTGCCGGCTATCGCGACATCGATCTGGGGCATTGGGCCGTATGAGTGTTTTCGGACTGCTGGTTGCCCGCGAATCCCGGCTGCTGTTCCGCCGTCCCGCCGAACTGGCCAACCCGCTGGTGTTTTTCGCCATCGTTGTCTCACTGTTCCCATTGGCGGTGGGACCTGAGACACAATTGTTGCAAACCTTGTCTCCAGGGCTAGTCTGGGTAGCGGCTTTATTATCGGTTTTGCTCTCGCTGGACGGGCTTTTTCGCAGTGATTTCGAGGACGGCTCCCTGGAGCAGTGGGTCCTTTCGCCGCACCCCCTGCCTCTTCTGGTTCTGGCCAAGGTGCTGGCACACTGGGCCTTTTCCGGCCTGGCACTGGTATTGCTTGCGCCCCTGTTGGCACTGATGCTCGGTCTGCCCACAGCCTGTCTGCCGGTGCTGTTGCTGTCCCTTCTGTTGGGCACTCCGGTGCTCAGCCTGCTGGGAGCGGTGGGCGCGGCGTTGACGGTAGGACTCAAGCGTGGCGGCCTGTTATTGGCGCTGCTGATCCTGCCCCTGTACATCCCGGTATTGATTCTCGGCAGCGGCGCCTTGCAGGCGGCCTTGCAGGGCATGCCGGCGACCGGTTACCTGCTGTGGCTTGGGAGCCTGACCGCCCTGGCAGTAACGCTGACACCTTTTGCAATAGCGGCTGGCCTGAAGATCAGCGTCGGCGAATAATGAGGTCTGATCAAATTTTGATCAGTAAAGACCCTGGCTGTGCGTGACAACGCGTGGCACCCGTGATGGAAACAGTATGAACTGGACCTGGTTTCATAAGCTCGGCTCGCCCAAGTGGTTTTACGGCATCAGCAGCAAGCTGTTGCCCTGGCTGAGCATCGCAGCCTTGCTGCTGATCACCGTCGGCGTCGTTTGGGGCCTGGCCTTTGCGCCGCCGGACTATCAGCAAGGCAACAGCTTTCGCATCATCTACATCCACGTTCCCGCGGCCATGCTGGCCCAGTCCATCTACGTGATGCTGGCGGTGTGCGGGGTGGTGGGCTTGGTGTGGAAGATGAAACTGGCCGACGTCGCCCTGCAATGCGCGGCGCCCATCGGTGCCTGGATGACCGCCGTGGCGCTGGTCACCGGGGCCATCTGGGGCAAGCCGACCTGGGGCTCATGGTGGGTCTGGGACGCGCGCCTGACCTCCATGCTGATCCTGCTGTTCCTGTACTTCGGCCTGATCGCCCTGGGCAACGCCATCAGCAATCGCGACAGTGCGGCCAAGGCCTGCGCGGTGCTGGCCATCGTCGGGGTGATCAACATCCCGATCATCAAATACTCGGTGGAGTGGTGGAACACCCTGCACCAGGGCGCGACCTTCACCCTCACCGAAAAGCCGGCGATGCCCGTCGAGATGTGGCTGCCGCTGTTGCTGACCGTGCTGGGCTTCTATTGTTTCTTCGGCGCCGTGCTGTTGCTGCGCATGCGTCTCGAAGTGCTCAAGCGCGAAGCCCGCGCCAGCTGGGTCAGGGCCGAAGTGCAGAACAGCCTGGAGGCGGCATCATGAGTTTTTCGTCCTTCGCCGACTTTCTCGCCATGGGCCATCATGGCCTGTATGTCTGGTCAGCCTACGGCATCTGCCTGGTGGTGCTGATCCTCAACGTGGCGGTGCCGTTGCTGGCCCGCAAGCGTTACCTGCAACAAGAGGCGCGTCGTCTGCGCCGGGAGAACAATCAGTGAATCCGCTGCGTAAAAAGCGTCTGTTGATCATCCTCGGTGTGCTGGGCGGCGTGGGCGTTGCCGTCGGCCTGGCGCTGAGCGCCCTGCAACAGAACATCAATCTGTTCTACACCCCGACCCAGATCGCCAACGGCGAAGCCCCCCATGACACGCGGATCCGCGCCGGCGGCATGGTGCAGATGGGCTCGCTGCAACGCTCGGCGGACTCGCTGGACGTGCGCTTCGTGGTCACCGACTTCAACAAGGCCGTGACCATCACCTACCGCGGCATCCTCCCGGACCTGTTCCGCGAAGGGCAGGGTATCGTCGCCCTGGGCAAGCTCAACGCCGACGGCGTGGTGGTGGCCGACGAAGTGCTGGCCAAGCACGATGAGAAGTACATGCCGCCGGAAGTGACCAAGGCCCTGAAAGACAGTGGGCAAATGGCGCCGGCTCCGGCCAAGGAGGGCTGAGCGATGACATCTGCAATCTTCATTCCCGAGCTCGGCCATCTGGCGATGATCCTGGCCCTGTGTTTTGCCCTGGTCCAGGCCGTGGTGCCGCTGCTCGGCGCCTGGCGCGGTGACCGCCTGTGGATGGGCCTGGCGCAGCCGGCGGCCTGGGGGCAGTTCACCTTTCTCGCATTTGCCTTCGGCTGCCTGACCTATGCCTTCATGGTCGACGATTTCTCGGTGGCCTATGTCGCCAGCAACTCCAACAGCGCCTTGCCCTGGTACTACAAGTTCAGTGCGGTGTGGGGCGCCCACGAGGGCTCGTTGCTGCTCTGGGCGCTGATCCTCGGGGGCTGGACCTTCGCCGTGTCGGTGTTCTCCCGGCAGTTGCCGCAAGTGATGCTGGCGCGGGTGCTGGCGGTGATGGGCATGATCAGCACCGGCTTCCTGCTGTTCCTGATCGTCACCTCCAACCCCTTCGCGCGGATTCTGCCGCAGGTGCCCGGCGACGGCCGCGACCTCAACCCGCTGCTGCAGGACATCGGCCTGATCGTGCACCCGCCGATGCTCTACATGGGCTATGTCGGTTTCTCCGTGGCTTTCGCGTTTGCCATCGCAGCCTTGCTCGGCGGTCGCCTGGACGCGGCCTGGGCGCGCTGGTCGCGGCCCTGGACCATAGTCGCCTGGGCATTCCTCGGCATCGGTATCACCCTCGGCTCCTGGTGGGCCTACTACGAACTCGGCTGGGGTGGCTGGTGGTTCTGGGACCCGGTGGAAAACGCCTCGTTCATGCCGTGGCTGGTGGGCACCGCGTTGATCCACTCGCTGGCGGTCACCGAAAAGCGCGGCGTGTTCAAGAGCTGGACCGTGCTGCTGGCCATCGCCGCGTTCTCCCTGAGCCTGCTGGGGACCTTCCTGGTGCGTTCCGGGGTGCTGACCTCGGTCCATGCCTTCGCCTCGGACCCCGAGCGCGGCGTGTTCATCCTGATCTTCCTGCTGTTCGTGGTCGGCGGTTCGCTGACCCTGTTCGCCCTGCGCGCGCCGGTGGTCAAGAGCCAGGTCGGCTTCAACCTGTGGTCGCGGGAAACCCTGCTGCTGGGCAACAACCTGGTGCTGGTGGTGGCGGCCTCGATGATCCTGCTGGGCACCCTGTACCCGCTGGTGCTGGACGCCCTGACCGGGGCCAAGCTGTCGGTCGGCCCGCCGTACTTCAATGCGCTGTTCATTCCACTGATGGCGCTGCTGATGGTGGTGATGGCGATCGGCGTGGTGGTGCGCTGGAAAGACACTCCGGTGAAATGGCTGGTAAGCATGCTGACCCCGGTGCTGCTGGGCAGCGCCGCGCTGGCGGTGGTGGCCGGTATCGTCTACGGCGACTTCAACTGGGCAGTGCTGGCGACCTTCATGCTGGCGGCCTGGGTGTTGCTCGCCGGGGTCCGCGACATCTTCGACAAGACCCGCCACAAAGGCCTGGTCAAGGGCCTGCCGGGCCTGACCCGCAGCTACTGGGGCATGCAGCTGGCGCACCTGGGCATCGCGGTCTGCGCCCTGGGCGTGGTGCTGTCGAGCCAGAACAGCGCCGAGCGCGACTTGCGCCTGGAGCCGGGCGAGTCCATGGACCTGGCCGGTTATCACTTCGTCTTCGAGGGCGCCAAGCATTTCGAAGGCCCCAACTTCACCTCCGACAAGGGCACGGTGCGAGTGATCCGCGACGGCAAGGAAATCGCCGTGCTGCACCCGGAAAAACGCCTCTACACAGTACAGAACTCGGTGATGACCGAGGCCGGGATCGACGCCGGTTTCACCCGTGACCTCTACGTCGCCCTCGGCGAGCCGCTAGGCGAGGGCGCCTGGGCCGTGCGGGTGCACGTCAAGCCGTTCGTGCGCTGGATCTGGTTCGGCGGCCTGCTCACCGGTTTCGGCGGCCTGCTGGCGGCCCTCGACCGGCGTTACCGGGTCAAGGTGAAGACCCGGGTGCGCGAAGCCCTGGGCATGACAGGAGCCACTGCATGAGACGCTGGATAATGTTGTTGCCGCTGGCGCTGTTCCTGCTGGTGGCGGTGTTCCTGTACCGCGGGTTGTACCTGGACCCGGCCGAGCTGCCGTCGGCGATGATCGGCAAGCCGTTCCCGGAGTTTTCCCTGCCGTCGGTGCAGGGCGACAAGACCCTGACCCGCGCCGACCTGCTGGGCAAGCCGGCGCTGGTCAACGTCTGGGGCACCTGGTGCATTTCCTGCCGGGTCGAGCACCCGGTGCTGAACAAGCTGGCGCAGCAGGGCGTGACCATCTACGGCGTCAACTACAAGGACGTCAACGCCGACGCCCTGAAGTGGCTGGTCGAATTCCACAACCCTTACCAGCTGGATATCCGTGACGAGGAGGGCACCCTGGGCCTGAACCTCGGGGTGTACGGCGCGCCGGAAACCTTCTTCATCGACGCCAAGGGCATTATCCGCGACAAATACGTCGGGGTGATCGACGAAACGGTGTGGCGCGAGAAGCTGGCCGCCAAGTATCAGGCCCTGGCCGACGAGGCCAAGCCATGAAGCGTTGGCTGGCCGCGGCCGTCCTGGGCCTGAGTATCGCTGGCGTGGCCCACGCTGCGATCGATACCTACGAATTCGCCAACGACGCCGAGCGCGAGCGCTTTCGCGAGTTGACCAAAGAGCTGCGTTGCCCCAAGTGCCAGAACCAGGACATCGCCGACTCCAATGCGCCGATCGCCGCGGACTTGCGCAAGGAGATCTTCCGCATGCTCGGCGAAGGCAAGGACAACCAGCAGATCATCGATTTCATGGTCGACCGCTATGGCGACTTCGTGCGCTACAAGCCGGCGCTGACCGGCAAGACTGCCTTGCTCTGGTTCGGCCCCGCCGGCCTGCTGTTGGGGGGCGTGGTGATCATCGCCGTGATCGTCCGGCGTCGGCGCGTGCAGCGCAGCGACAGCCCGAGCACACTTTCCGCCGAGGAGCGTCAGCGCCTCGACCAACTGTTGGATAAAGACCGCGAATGATTGATTTCTGGCTCGCCGCAGGCCTGCTGCTCCTGGTAGCCCTGAGTTTTCTGCTGATCCCGGTTCTACGCGGCCGTCGCGCCCAGCGTGAAGAGGATCGTACCGCGCTGAACGTGGCGCTTTATCAAGAACGCGTGGCTGAGCTGCAAGGCCAGCAGGCCGAAGGCGTGCTCAGCGCCGAGCAGATGGACAGCGGCCGCGCCGAAGCCGCGCGTGAACTGCTGGCCGACACCGAGGGCGCGGAACTGGCTGGGGTATCGCGCCTGGGCAAGCCGCTGCCATTGCTGGCGGCGCTGCTGGTGCCGCTATTGGGCCTGGGCCTGTACCTGCATTTCGGCGCCAGCGACAAGGTCGAGCTGACCCGTGAATTCGCCCAGGCCCCGCAATCCATGGAAGAGATGACCCGCCGCCTCGAGCGCGCGGTCGCCGCCCAGCCGGATTCCGCCGAGGGCCTGTACTTCCTCGGTCGTACCTACATGGCCCAGGACCGCCCGGCGGACGCGGCGAAGATCTTCGAGCGCACCGTGGCCCTGGCCGGGCGCCAGCCGGAACTGCTCGGCCAGTGGGCGCAGGCGCAGTATTTCGCCGACGGCAAGCGGTGGTCGGACAAGGTCCAGGCCCTGACCGACGAAGCGCTGAAGGCCGATCCGAAGGAAGTCACCAGCCTCGGCCTGCTGGGCATCGCCGCCTTCGAAGGCGAGCGTTATCAAGAGGCCATCGATTACTGGAACCGCCTGCTGGCGCAATTGCCGGCGGACGACAACTCGCGCGCCGCGCTGCAGGGCGGTATCGACCGGGCCACCGAGAAGCTGCTGGCCAGCGGCGGCAAAGTGGCCCAGGCGCCCGCGCCCAAGGCCGCCGCGCTGCTCAAGGTGCGTGTCGACCTGGCCGCCGAGCTGAAAGCCAAGGTGCAGCCGGGCGACAGCGTGTTCATCTTTGCCCGCGCCACTTCCGGGCCGCCGGCGCCACTGGCGGCCAAGCGCCTGACCGTGGCCGACCTGCCGGTGACGGTGGAGCTGGGGGATGCCGACGCGATGATGCCGCAGTTGAAACTGTCGAACTTCCCGGAAGTCCAACTGGTTGCACGCATTTCCCGCGCCGGCCAACCGACGGCCGGCGAGTGGGTCGGTCGCAGCAAGCCCCTGGCCAGCAGCACCACCGCGCCGCAACAACTGACCATCGACAGCCCGGATAAATAAGAGAAGCCGCCATGACCGCCATTGCCCGCATCACCCTGTTAACACTGGTCCTGGGGTTGAGCGCCTGTGCGGTCCAGCAGCCGACGCCGCCCGAGACGCTGCCACCGATTCCGCCCGCGCAACCCACTACCAAGCCGACGCCCGGCACCCCGAGCAAACCCGCTACGCCGATCAAGCCGGCCAAGCCGTTGCCGCGCACTTCCGCGAGCTTCGCGCCGCCACCGGGCGGCAACAGCCACTGGGACCCGCGCCTGGGCGTCTATGTGCTGGATAACCAGACCAACACCTTCTACCGCCAGCGCACCTACTACCGCTGGAACAACGGCTGGAGCCGTTCCATCAGCCCCGACGGGCCATGGGAAGAAACCGATATCCACGGTGTGCCGTCGGGCCTGGGGCGCCAGTTCCAGTAAGCGGCTCTCAATAAGCGCCTCCCCGTAAGCGCCTCCCCGTAAGCGGCGACCACTGAGCGGACCGCGGGCGAGTCCGGTTCAAGCGGTCGGTTGGATGGCCGATACCCCGGGGTGTTCCTGAGTATCGCCATCCGAGCGCCCGATGAAGAAAAGCCTGAACAAACCCTATTTCGCGCCCATGGCCTTCTGGCTCTGTGTTGTCGTTGTGCTGCTCGCCCTGCATGGCTTCGCCGATGTCGAAGTGCCGCAGCTGATCTACTTCTCCCTGGCACCGGTGTATTTGCTGGTGCTGTTTATCTTCCTCTACTACTTCTTCTGCTGGAGCTTCATCTCGGTCTTTCCCCTGGGCGAGATCGGCTGGAAGCGCGTGGACTATGGCTGGCTGCTGCTGGCGTCGCTGGCGCTGATCGGCGAGACCCAGAGCGTCAGGACCGAATGGTTCCAGAGCGACTATCGGCTGGCCGAATCCCATGAAGCCGCGACCCAGAGGCGCCTCAAGGCCGAGATCGACGATCTGCTGGGCCCGGAGCATTGCCGTGCCGCCGTGACTCTCTATAGCGCCGCCGATGCCGCGCAGGTGAGCGAGCTCTGTCAGCGTTTTGCCACGCTGGAGAGAACGGCGCAGGGGCGGCTGACGGCGCTCTCGGTGGGGACGGTGGTCCAGGCGCTGGATGAGCTTCGCGCCCGGTATTCGGCGCCGCCCGTATTGGCCTGGCTCGGCCGCCTCGATGAAACCCTGGGCGACCAGCGCAAGGCCCGGGGCGAGGTTTCCAGGCTGTATGAGCTGACCCGCGCCACCAATGCCGAGACCGTTTATCGCTACTTCGTTCCGGTGCTGCTGGTGTTCGCCCTGGCCCTGCGCGCCTCGAAGGTCACCGGCGAGGTGCTGCTCAAGGCCCCGCGCAAACGCAAGGTGTGGATGATCATCAACCGGCGCATGGTGATCGATGGCCTGGGGTTTGTCCGCGGCGCCCGCAGCCGCTTCGACGAAGCGCTGCGCAACTGGCGCGTGGCGAAGTGGGACGTGGTGCACCTGGCCTGTCCGTTCCTGCCTGAAGTCAGTGCCGTCGATGCCCAGGTCGCCGTGGTGCCCGGCTTCTACGAAAACGAGTTCCAGCTGGCGGCTATCGACACCTTCGAGCAGTGCGGGTTTGTCGAGTGGGCGGCTGCCCAATCGATCGAAACCTTGTATCTGGTGGGCGAAACCGACCCTGCGCTGATCGAACGGGTCCAGCGCTGGGGCGAGGCGGCCAAGGTCGAAGTGCTGGTACGTGGGCGAATCTGACGTCGCTCAACCTTGAGTGGCATCCGCGCGGGCCAGCAGCTGCTGGACAAACTCGACGAAGGCCCGGGTCTTGGCGCTGGTCAGCCGCCCGGTAGGGAACACCGCCCATAGCTCCTGCCGGGGTAGCGTCCAGTCCGACATCACTTCGTGCACCGCGCCACTGGCCAGCTCGGGGGCGAACATCCATTGCGAGGCCATGGTCAGCCCCTGATGGCCCAGCACCGACTCGCGCAACCCCTCCGCGGCGCTGACGCGAATCCGCCCGCGGACCGTCACCGATTGCTGTTCGTCGCCCCGTTCGAAGCGCCAGTGGGCACCGCCGCCGAGGCTGTAGATGATCGCCTGGTGCTTGCTCAGGTCGGCGGGGCAGGCGGGTTCGCCGTGGCGGGCGAAGTAGTCCGGGGTGGCCAATACCACGCGCCGGCATTCGCCGATCCGCCGCGCGGTCAGCCCGGAGTCGCTCAAGGGGCCCATGCGCAGGGCGACGTCGATGCCGGCCTCCACCAGATTGATATTGCGGTCATCCATCACCACGTCGATGTCGAGCTCGGGGTGGCGCTCGAGAAAGGTCCCCAGGTGCGGCACGATATGCAGGCGGGCGAAGGTCACCGCGGCGCAGACTCGCAGCGTGCCGCGCAGCCCCGTACCGGCCCCGCGCGCGGCGAGATCGGCTTCGTCGGCCTCTTCGAGGGCCCGCCTGGCCCGCTCGAAAAACGCCATGCCGGCCTCGGTGGGCGTCAGGCCGCGGGTCGAGCGCAGCAACAGCCGCACCGCCAGCCTCGCCTCGAGCTGGGCGATGGTTTTCGATACGGCCGGCTGGCCGATATCCAGAAGTCGGGCGGCGGCGGAAAAGGACCCGCTTTCCACCACATGAACGAAGGTTTGCATGGCTGCCAGCCGGTCCATTGGGGCTCCTTGTGTGTGAACGATCGAGTGTTGTGTGGAACGCCGTCGAGCCGCGGCGCCGCTTATGGGTGCCAGCCAAACCCCGGGCTTTCGCCGAACCATTGCCGGGCCTGTTCCCGCAGGGCGTTGACCAGCGGCGAATGGCTGCGGGCCCGAGACTGGGCGAGCACGATGCGTTGCAGCGGCAGCGGTTCGGCAATCGGCCGGATCGCCAGCGGCCGCCCGTCATAGCTGTGGTCGCCGAAAGGCCGGGTATAGGCCACGGCCACGCCAAAGCCGTTGGCCACCAGCCCGCGCTGCAGTTCGAAAGAATAGGTCTTGCTGAAGTTTTGCGGCTGCAAGCCATGGAAGCGGAACAGGTCGAGGAAATGCTGCCAGCTGTAGGCCTGTTCGGTCAGCACCAGGGGGTAATCGCAGAGCTGGCGCAGGCTGACCTCGCGGTGACTGGCCAGGGGATGCTCGGCCGGCAATAGCGCATGGGCCGACAGTTCGCAGAGCACTGTGCTCTGTACCCCATCCGGCAAGCCCAGGTCATAGCTCAGCGCGGCGTCCAGGCTGCCGTTGCTCAGTTGCTTGCCGATCTGGTCGAAGCCGTATTCGCGAATCGTCACCTCGATCGCCGGGTGGCGTTCCTTGAGGCCGCGCAACAGCTGCGGCAGGCAATAGGGCGCCAGGTCCTCGAAGCAGGCCAGCATCAGTTCGCCGGACAAGGTGTCGTCGTGGTCCGCCAGGCGTTCCAGCTCATGCACGCCGGCCACTATCTGCTGGGCCTTGTCCATCGCCAGGCGGCCGAACGGCGTCAGCGTCACTCCCTGTCCGCGCTGGCGAATGAACAGCACTTGCCCCAGGTGTCCTTCCAGTTCGCTGAGGGCGGCGGAGACCGCCGGCTGCGATACGTTCAGGTGCTCGGCGGCCTGAGTGATGTTGCCGTGGCGGGTGACCGCCAGGGCGCAGCGCAGGTGGCGCAGACTGATCTTCATAAGAAATTCCGAGGAGCCAGATCGGATCATATTATTTTATTTTTGGATGAGCCTGGGGCAATAGTCTGGCCGTGGTCGCCGCGATCATGGCGGCCGTCACGCAGGAGCCCCTATGAACAGGTCAGTCAGCCCTCTGGTATCGGCGGCGGATATCGCAGCTTTTCAACGCGATGGCGCCATTTGTCTACGTGGTGTGTTCAAGGACTGGGTCGGGTCGATCGCCGCAGGTATCGAGCGTAACCAGCGCGAGCCGGGCCCCTGTGCCACCAACGTGGTGGCGGCCGGCGAGCCGGGCGGGTTTTTCGACGATTACTGCAACTGGGAACGCATTCCCGAATTCGTCGCCATGGTCCGTGAGTCGCCCGCGGCGGCGATTGCGGCGGCGGTGATGCAGTCGCCCAGTGCGCAGTTCTTTCACGATCATGTACTGGTCAAGGAGCCGGGCACCCAGAAGCCGACGCCCTGGCACCAGGACATTCCCTATTACTTTCTCGATGGCGAGCAGACCGTCAGCCTGTGGATCCCGGTGGACCCGGTGCGCGAGGCGACCTTGCGCCTGATCGCCGGCTCCCACCTCTGGCAGCAATGGGTGCTGCCGCTGCGCTGGAAGGACGACAGCAGCTTTTACGAGGATGTCAGCCGCTATCGGCCGGTGCCGGACCCGGATGTCGAACCCGGCATGCAGGTGCTGGAGTGGCAGATGGAGCCGGGGGATGCGGTGCTGTTCGACTTCCGCACCGTGCACGGCGCACGCGGCAATCTCAGCCAGGCCCGCCGACGCGTGCTGTCGCTGCGCTGGCTGGGCGAGGACGTGCGTTATGCCGAGCGCCCTGGCAGGACCTCGCCGCCGTACCCTGACCACGGCATGCAAGCAGGCCAGCACCTGCGCCAGGACTGGTTCCCACAGATCTGGCCGCCAGCCTGATCTGCCTGAAAGACCTACAAGAGCCTGACAGCGTCTCAGCCGACGATCAGGCCATCTATCACTGCTGAGGAGAAACCCATGCCGAGCCCAACGATCCTGCCTGAGATACGCGAGCTGACGACGCCCATGGTTGCGCTGCGCCAGCATCTGCACGCCCATCCTGAACTGAGCTACGAGGAGTTCGAAACCAGCCGCCTGGTCGCCGACAAGCTGCGCGGCTGGGGTTACGAGGTTCACCACGGGCTGGCCGGCACCGGCGTCGTGGCGTCGTTGCGCAAGGGCCGGGGCAACCGGGTCATCGGCCTGCGCGCGGACATGGACGCCTTGCCGATCCTGGAAACCAGCGGCTTGCCCTATGCCAGCCGGCATGACGGCAAGATGCATGCCTGTGGCCATGACGGGCATACCGCGATGCTGCTGGCCGCCGGCCAGTGCCTGGCCCAGAGCATCGACTTCGATGGCACCGTGCGCCTGATCTTCCAGCCCGCCGAGGAAGGGCATGTGGGCGCGCGGAAGATGATCGAGGATGGGCTGTTTCAGCTGTTTCCCTGCGATGCGGTCTTTGCCATGCACAATTGGCCGGGGTTGCCGGTGGGTAAGTTCGGTTTTCTCCCCGGGCCGTTCATGGCCTCGGCCGACACCGTGACGATTGGCATCAACGGTCGTGGCGGCCACGGCGCCATGCCCCAGGACACGGTCGACCCGATAGTCGCCGCGGCCTCGCTGGTCATGGCGTTGCAGACCGTGGTGGCGCGCAACCTGCCGCCCCTGGAAATGGGCGTGGTCGGGGTCGGGGCGATTCATGGCGGTAGCAGTTCGTCAGTGGTTCCCACCCGTGTCGAGCTGGCGGTGACGGTCAGGGCGTTGAAAGAAACGACCCGTGAGCTGTTGCTACAGCGCATCGAGGCGCTGGCCCACGCCCAGGCCCAGGCATTCGGCGCGACTGCCGAGGTCACGGTCAGCGCCAACGCGTTCCCGGTGCTCTACAACCACCCGCGGGAAACCGCCCTGGCACGGGCGGTGGCCCTGGAGTGGCTGGGCGAGGAGGGGCTGGTCGCCGATATGCAGCCGATGACCTGCAGCGAGGATTTCTCTTTCATGCTGCAAGCCTGCCCCGGCAGCTACCTGATCATGGGCAACGGCGAAGGGACGGCGGGCGGCTGCCTGTTGCATAACCCGGCCTATGACTTCAATGACGCCTGCCTGCCTTACGGCGCCAGCTACTGGGTGAAGCTGGTGAGTGCCTTTCTCGAGCCGGTCGACTGACCCGCAGCCTCTGGTGATCGCTCCGGCCGGGCCTGTTCGGGCCCGGCCGGTCGTGGGTGCGTAGCCCTTGTCTGCAAGGAGAATGTCATGGCCGTTGTTTCCGAATCCTTCGCGCCGGTTGCGGCGACGAATCTGTGTGTTTCCCGTCGGCGAGTGATTGTCGGTACCACTATCGGTAACGCCCTGGAGTTTTTCGATTTCACGGTGTTCAGCTTTCTGATGCTGTTTATCGGGCCGCTGTTTTTCCCTGCGGCGTCCGCTTACGGGCAGTTGCTGCTGACCACCGCGACCTTTGGCGTGGGTTTCCTGATGCGCCCGGTCGGCGCGCTGCTGATCGGTTCCTACTCCGACCGCTTTGGCCGTCGCTCGGCGATGACCCTGACCCTGTTCCTGATGGGCCTGGGCTGCGGCCTGATGGCCTTGACCCCGACCTATGGCCAGATCGGCATGGCCGCGCCCCTGATCATGGCGCTGGCGCGACTGATCCAGGGTTTTGCCGCCGGTGGCGAAGTGGGGGCGGCGACCACCCTGCTGGTGGAACACGCCCCCGCATCGCAACGGGGTTTTTATGCCAGCTGGCAGTTCGGCAGCCAGTCGCTGGGGATCTTCCTCGGCGCGATCATGGTTGCGGCGCTGGTGGCGGGGCTGGATCAACAGGCGATGAGCGAGTGGGGTTGGCGGGTGCCGTTTTTCATCGGCATGCTCACCGCCCCGGTGGGTTGGTACATCCGTCGCCACCTGGAAGACACCCTGGTGGTCGGGCTGTCGACTGCCCACAGCCAGCAGGCCAGGGAACATGCGGCCCGCAGCAGTCCGCTGCGCGAGCTGTTCGGCCAGCACAAGCGGGCATTGGGCAAAAGCGTGCTGCTGATGCTCGGGGCCATGGTCTCGACCCAGATCATCGCCTTTTACATGCCGGCCTATGCCGCCAGGGTGCTGGGCCTGCCGACCACCTCCAGCCTGCTGGCCAGCGTGGTGGTGGGGGCGGTCTGTTTTGTGTTGTCGCCGCTGGTGGGCTGGCTGGCCGATCGCTGTGGGCGCAAGCGGGTGATTTTCTGCTCGCGCCTGCTGACCCTGGTGGTGATAGTGCCGTGTTTCCAGTGGCTGATCGCCGCCCCCAGCCTGTTCAACCTGCTGCTGATCATCGGCCTGCTCTCGGTGTTGCTGACCCTGCAGACGGTGCCGGGCATCACCATGTTGCCGGAGATGTTCCCCAAGTCGGTGCGCACCACCGGCATGGCGGCGGCCTACGGTATCGGGGTCTCGGTGTTTGGCGGCTTCGCCCAGTTTTTTGTCACCTGGCTGCTGCAGGTGACCGAGCAGGCGCTGGCGCCGGCCTGGTACATGATGGCGACGGTCGCCTTGTCCACCCTGGTGTTGCTGTGGATTCGCGACCGCACCGGTGAGGACATCGATCAGGCTGCGGCTTGAGCCCGGGCTCAGGCCGGGACAGGCAGCGCCTTCTGCGAGGTGCCCAGGAAACGCAGCAGGGCCAGCAACGGCAAGGCGCTGCCGACGCCGACTATGCCCAGCCAGCCGGCGTGTTCGTACACCGCGCTGGCAATCGACGAGCCGACGGCGCCGCCGATGAAGATGCTGGTCATGTACAGCGCGTTGAGGCGGCCGCGGCTATGGGCATCCAGCGCGTAGACCGCGCGCTGGCCGAGGACCATGTTCATCTGCACGCAGAAATCCAGGACCACGCCGGTCACCGCCAGGCCGATGACGCTGTAGGCCGGGTGGACAAAGGCCGGCAGGAAGCTCAAGGCGGCGAACAGCATGGCCAGCAACGAGGCGACTCGGGTGTGGCCGGCATCCGCCAGGCGTCCGCTGATGGGCGCGGCGATGGCACCGATGGCTCCGACCAGGGCGAACAGGGCGATCTGGCTTTGCGACAGGCCGTGATTGCGCGCCAGCTCCAGCGGCACCGCTGTCCAGAACAGGCTGAAGGTGGCGAACATACAGGCCTGGTAAAACGCTCGCTGACGCAGCACCGGTTGCTGGCGCAGCAGGGTGCCCAACGAACCCAGCAACTGGCCGTAGGTGGCGCTGTGGGCAGGCTGGCGCTTGGGCACGGTCAGCAGCAGGACCAGGCTGATGGCGGCCATCAGCATGGCGGCGGCGATAAACATCGCGCGCCAGCCGAACAGGTCGGCCACCACGCTGGACACCGGGCGTGCCAGCAGGATGCCCAGCAGCAGGCCGCCCATGATGCCGCCGACCACCCGGCCACGGGATTCCTCCGGCGTCAGGTGCGCGGCCAGGGGAATCAGGATCTGTACCGACACCGAGCTGAAGCCGATCAGCAGCGAGACCAGCAGAAAGGCGTTGGGTTGCTCGGTGAACCCGGCGCCCAGCAGGCTGGCGATGGCCACCAGGCTGGTGAGGATCATCAGCCGGCGGTTTTCCAGCAGGTCGCCCAGGGGCACCAGGAAGAACAGGCCCAGGGCGTAGCCGATCTGGGTCAGGGACACGATCAGGCTGGCCATGGTGCTGCTCAGGCCGATGTCCGGGGCGATCAGCTCAATGATCGGCTGGGCATAGTAGATGTTGGCGACTATGGCGCCGCAGCAGAAGGCGAACAGCAGCACCATACCGCGGGTCATGGTCGTGGCGGCGGCGGGCAGCCCCTGGGTCGTGGAAGTCATGGCGATTCTCGTTGCAGCAAAAGGGATGCGGGCGAGGCTAAGGGGCTGGCCCGTGACGCGGTAGAAGCTGACGAGCGATAGCATTCATGCCCGGGAGGAATAAATGCCTGGCGGGGCCGGCCGAGAGCGGCAGACGACGACCGGGATCGCGTTGCGATGATACATTTACTTACATTCAGTTCCATAGCTCGCTCATTGTTCCGCGGACACTGGAGTGCTTTCGTTTAGACCTCTGTGCCACCTTTCATCACAGGAAGCCCGTCCCATGAATCTGTGTCTTCGCCGCCTGCTCGGCGGCGCCCAAGCGATCACCCTCGGCGCACTGCTGCTGGCCGGCCCGGCCCAGGCCCAGGACGCGCCGGGCATGCGCATCGGCGTGCGTGGGGAAATCACCAGCATCGCCGGCGACGCGGTGCGGGTGCACGTCAACAGTGGCGAGAACGTCACCATCAACCTCACGCCGCAGACCCAGGTCCGCGCCGTGACCCTGGCCAATATCGAGGACATCAAGCCCGGCAGCTACATAGGTTCGGCCGCCGTGCCGCAGGCCGATGGCAGCCTCAAGGCGCTGGAGGTCCATGTGTTTCCACCGCAGATGGCCGGCACCGGCGACGGCCATCGGCCCTTCGACCTGGTCAAGGGCAGCAGCATGACCAATGGCCACGTCGGCGACCTGGTGGTGAGCAATGGCCGGACCCTGACCGTCAACTACAAGGGCGGCCAGCAGACGATCCTGGTGCCGGACGACGTGCCCATCGTCAACCTGGTGCCGGGCGACCGCAGCCTGCTCAAGGCCGGGGTCAAGGTGGTGATGTTCGTGTCGCAGAGCGCGGACGGCACGCTCACCGCGCAATCGATCTCCGCCGGCAAGGATGGGGTGACGCCGCCGATGTAGCTGGCTGGCGGTTACGTTGCCAGGTGTTTCAACGACCTGGTTTCGGATGGCCTTGTGCAGGGGCTTGGTTTAGGGTTTGCGGTCGTCTATCGCAGCGGAGGTCCCATGCATACATCAGTCTTCAATCCGCCCAGTGTCTTCAATTCCCTGCAGTACGGTTTCAGCCAGGCCGTGGAGGTGCGCGGTGGGCGGCGCCTGCTGCTGTCCGGCCAGGTGGGTGTCGATGAGCGCGAGGTCTGCGTCGGCCCGGGGCTGCGCGAGCAGACCGAGCAGAGCTTCGACAATATCGCCCGGGTCCTGGCGGCGGCGGGCGGCGACCTGAGCCACGTGGTCATGCTGCGGATCTACATCGCCGAAGCAGCCCGCGACCAGCAGGAACAGATCAGCCAGGTGCTGTTGCAGCGTTTCCCCCAGCAGCCACCGGCGTCCTCGTGGATCATCGTCAGCGGCCTGTCCTTGCCCGAGTGGCTGATCGAGATCGAGGCCGAGGCGATGTTGCCTGAGCTGCATCAGGCGGGGAAGGCGGTGCTGTTCGAAGCTGCCGCCGGGCTTTAGATTCCTGATCCGCAAAATACTGTAGCCGCTGCCGAAGGCTGCGATCGCACACAGCGTGTGCGCAAGATCTGACGATCGCTGAAGGCCTTCGGCCTTATCGCAGCCTGCGGCAGCGGCTACAGGTGTTGTTACTTACCGCCGTAGATCTGGTCGAAGACCCCGCCATCGTTGAAGTGGGTCTTCTGCACGGTACGCCAGTCGCCGAAGGTTTTTTCCACCGACAGGAAGTCGACTTTCGGGAAACGGTCGGTGTACTTGGCCAGGACTTTCGGGTCCCGTGGGCGCAGGTAGTTGTTGGCGGCGATTTCCTGGCCTTCCGGCGACCACAGGTACTTCAGGTACTCCTCGGCCGCGGCACGCGAGCCTTTCTTGTCGACCACTTTGTCGACCACCGACACCGGTGGCTCGGCTTCGGCGGAGACGCTCGGGTAGATGACTTCGAACTGATCGCGGCCGAATTCGCGGGCGATCATTTCCGCTTCGTTCTCGAAGGTCACCAGTACGTCGCCGATCTGGTTGGTCATGAAGGTGGTCGTCGCGGCGCGGCCACCGGTGTCGAGCACCGGTGCCTGCTTGAACAGTTTGCCGACGAAGTCCTTGGCCTTGTTCTCGTCGCCGCCGTTCTTCAGCACATAACCCCAGGCCGACAGGTAGGTGTAGCGGCCGTTACCCGAGGTCTTCGGGTTCGGCACTATCACTTGCACGCCATCCTTGAGCAGGTCCGGCCAGTCTTTCAGGGCCTTGGGGTTGCCCTTGCGCACGATGAACACAGTAGCCGAGGTGAAAGGCGCGCTGTTGTTCGGCAGGCGGGTCACCCAGTTGTCCGGCACCAGCTTGCCGTTGTCCGCCAGGGCGTTGATGTCAGTGGCCATGTTCATGGTGATGACGTCGGCCGGCAGGCCGTCGATCACTGAGCGCGCCTGTTTGCTGGAGCCGCCGAAGGACATCTGCAGGGTGATGTTCTCGTTGTGCTCGGCCTGCCAGTGCTTCTGGAAGGCAGTGTTGTAGTCCTTGTAGAAGTCTCGCATCACGTCGTAGGAAACGTTGAGCAGGGTCGGGGCGGCCTGGGCGACGCTGCCCAGTGCCAGGCCGGCGGCCAGGAGAGAGGCGCTAACGAGTTTTTTCACTGCACGTTCCTTTTATTAGAGAGTGAAGGCAATTTGCCGCCGACTATAGCCGGGGCGGTATATCTCTTTAAAGATTAAAAAGTGCTTTGCTTATTCAGTTTTCCTGGACCACTTTCGGGAACAGCGCGTTGCCACACCGCGAGCAGAACGCGGCGCCGTGCTCATGGTCGTTCTTCCTGCACACCGGGCAGTCGTGCTTGAGCTGTTCGCCGCGCAGGGCATTGGCCAGTTCCGCGGTGAAGATCCCGGTGGGCACGGCGATGATCGAGTAACCGGTGATCATCACCATCGATGAAATCACCTGGCCCAGTGGCGTCTTCGGCACGATGTCGCCAAAACCCACGGTGGTCAGGGTGACGATGGCCCAGTAGATGCCCTTGGGGATGCTGGTGAACCCGTGCTCGGGCCCCTCGACCACATACATCAGGGTGCCGAACACCGTGACCAGGGTCGATACGCTGAGCAGGAACACGATGATTTTCTGCTTGCTGCCGCGCAGCGCCGACATCAGGTAGTTGGCCTGCTTGAGATACGGGCTGAGCTTGAGCACGCGGAAGATGCGCAGCATGCGGATCACCCGGATGATCAGCAGGTACTGGGCGTCGCTGTAATACAGGGCGAGGATCCCCGGCACGATGGCCAGCAGGTCCACCAAGCCGTAGAAACTGAAGGCGTAGCGCAACGGCTTGGGCGAGCAATACAGGCGCAGACCGTATTCGATGGCGAAGATCAGGGTAAAACCCCATTCGATATAGGCCAGCACATTGGCGTAGTTCTGATGCACCTCGTCGATGCTGTCGAGGATCACGATCACCAGGCTGGCGAGGATGATCAGCAACAGGGTGCTGTCGAAGCGTCGACCGGCCACGGTGTCGGTCTGGAAAATCATGACGTAGAGACGCTCGCGCCAGTGCCGGTTGTTGTCCGTGTTGCTGTCCATGTTGTTCGCCTGAATCGAAGGTCAGCGAAGCCTAGGGGGATTGGCCCCGGTAGCGCAAGGCGTGCTGTCCACGGCGGCCTGGCGCAGCACCCGCAGCGCGGCGCGAACCAGCCAGCAGGCGAGGATAAAGGGTGCGGTGAGCACGGGCAGGCCCAGCGCGGCGAAGCCCGGGGCGAGCAGCAGCGCCAGGAGCATTCCCGGCAGGGCCAACCAGGATCGGCGGCGGTCCTGGCTCAGGGCCAGGGCGACCAGGGCACAGTTGTAGCCGCCAAGGCCCAGCAGGGCGCCGGCGTGGTCCTGTTGCAGCAGGGCGAAGCCCAGGCCCGCCGCCGAACCGAACAGCGCCCAGGCGGCCGCCCGGCGATCAGCCAGCAGCAACCCCAGGGCAATCAACACCCCGGCCAGCGGATGCTCAAGGAACATCACCTGGCCGAGCCCCTGGATCAGTGCCTGCAGCGACGCCAGCGCATCGGGCTCGATCCAGGGCGCGTCGGCACTGGCGGGCAGCGGCGCGGCCAGGCCCAGCAGCAACCAGCCGAGGCCGACGAAGGGCGCGGTGTAGGCCGGCAGGCAGTATGGGTCGCGGGCGCGTTTGAGCCATTGTCGGGTGAGGATCGCACTGACGCCGCCGCAGGCGATGATCAGCGGTGGCAGCAGCACCGACCAATCGAAGCGCAGGCTCAGGAGCAGGCCGAGCAGGACCCCGTTGTAGCTGAACAGCCCGGCTTGCCGGTCGGCCTTGGCATAGCCCCGGCGCTGCGCGGTGAGCAGCCCGGCCACGCCACCCAGCAGCGCGCCACCGAGCAACGCCGGAGCGCTCAGCAGGATGGCCAGCATGCACATCAGGCCGCACAGAGGATGGCGCTGGAGGAAGATCTGGCTGAAGCCGTTGAGCAAGGCGGTGGCCCAGTCGGGGCAGTGCGCGTTGAAGTGTTCTGAAGGCATGAGGTGGGCTCTTGTAGCCGCTGCCGAGCACAGCGAGGCTGCGATCGGGCGCGTAGCGGCCGTCAATCAGGCAATGCCGTGTTCCACAGGCAAGTCCAGTGCTCGGGCCTGGCGAAGACTGCGTTTTCGAGCGCAGCCTCGCAGGCTCGGCAGCGGCTACAGGCTCAGATCAGGGTTTCGATGCGCAGCGAGTTGGTCGAGCCCGGCTGGCCGAACGGCACGCCGGCGGTGATCAACAGCGTGTCGCCACGTTTGGCCATGCCTTGTGCCTGGGCGATCTCCAGGGCGGTGGAGCAGACCTCGTCGACCTGGCGCAGGCGGTCGTTGACCACCGAGTGCACACCCCAGGCCACCGTCAGGCGCCGCGCGGTGGACAGGTTCGGCGTCAGGTTGAGGATCGGCACCGTCGGCCGTTCCCGGGCCGCGCGCAGGCTGGAGCTGCCGGACTCGCTGTAGTTCACCAGCACCGCCACCGGCAGGATGCTGCTGATACGGCGGATCGCGCAGCTGATGGCATCGGACACCGTGGCTTCGGCCTGGGGTCGGCTGACGTCGAGCTGGGCCTGGTAGTCGGGGCCGCTTTCCACCTGGCGGATGATCTTGCTCATCATCTGCACCGCTTCCAGAGGGTATTCGCCGGAGGCGGTTTCCGCCGAGAGCATCACCGCGTCGGCACCTTCGGCCACCGCGTTGGCCACATCCGTGACCTCGGCCCGGGTCGGGGCAGGGGAGAAGCGCATGGATTCGAGCATCTGCGTGGCCACCACCACCGGTTTACCCAGCTGGCGGCAGGTGCCGATGATGTTCTTCTGGATCTGCGGCACGCTTTCGGCCGGCACCTCCACCCCCAGGTCGCCACGGGCCACCATGATCGCGTCGCTCAGTTCGGCGATCTCGCGCAGTTGGGTGACCGCCGAGGGTTTCTCGATCTTGGCCATCAGGAACGCCTTGTCGCCGATCAGCGCGCGGGCTTCGCGAATGTCCTCGGGGCGCTGCACGAACGACAGGGCGACCCAGTCCACCCCTAGTTCCAGGCCGAATTCCAGGTCGCGACGATCCTTGGCGGTCAGCGGGCTGAGGTCGAGCAACGCCTGTGGGACGTTGACGCCTTTGCGGTCCGACAGCTCGCCACCGTTGAGCACCGTGGTGTCGATGGCGTCGGCGTGCTTGGCGGTGACCCGCAGGCGCAGCTTGCCATCGTCCAGCAGCAGGTCCATGCCCGGCTCCAGGGCTTTGAGGATTTCCGGGTGGGGCAGGTTGACCCGGCGCTGGTCGCCCGGGGTGCTGTCCAGATCCAGGCGCAGGGCCTGGCCACGGTGCAGCTGGACCTTGCCTTCGGCGAACGTGCCGACCCGCAGTTTCGGGCCTTGCAGGTCCATGAGGATGCCCAGCGGGTAGTTCAGCTGTTTTTCGACTTCGCGGATCCACTGGTAACGCTGGGCGTGATCGGCGTGGTCACCGTGGCTGAAATTGAGGCGAAAGATATTCACCCCGGCCTGCACCAGCTCGCGGATATCGTCGATGCCGTCGATGGCCGGGCCGAGGGTGGCGAGGATTTTGACCTTTTTGTCAGGCGTCATGTTTTGGGCTCTCGAGGATCAGGATGGCGCGGAAGTCGTTGACGTTGGTGCGGGTCGGCTCGGTGACGATCAACCCATCCAGGGCCGCGAAATAGCCATAGCCGTTGTTGTTGTCCAACTCGTCGCTGGCACTCAGGCCCAGGGCGGCGGCGCGGGCATGGCTGTCCGGGGTCATGATGGCGCCAGCGTTGTCTTCGGAGCCGTCGATGCCGTCGGTGTCGCCGGCCAGGGCGTAGACGCCGGGCAGGCCCTTGAGGCTGTCGGTGAGGCTCAGGAGGAACTCGGCATTGCGCCCGCCACGGCCATTGCCGCGCACGGTGACCGTGGTCTCACCGCCGGAAAGGATCACGCAGGGCGCCGCCAGAGGCTGGCCATGCAGCACCACCTGGCGGGCGATGCCGGCGTGGACCTTGGCCACCTCGCGGGCCTCGCCTTCCAGGTCGCCGAGGATCAGCGGGCTGAACCCGGCCTGGCGGGCTTTCACCGCGGCGGCCTCCAGCGACTGCTGCGGCCGGGCGATCAGCTGGAAGTGACTGCGGGCCAGGCTCGGGTCGCCGGGCTTGACGGTCTCCGACTCCGGGCTTTGCAGCCAGGTGCGCACGGCCGCCGGGACCTCGATGGCGTAGCGCTTGAGGATCGCCAGGGCCTCGGCCGAGGTGCTGGGGTCGGCCACGGTGGGGCCGGAAGCGATGACCGTGGCCAGGTCGCCCGGTACATCGGAAATCGCGTAGGTGTAGACGGTGGCCGGCCAGCAGGCCTTGGCCAGGCGGCCGCCCTTGATCGCCGAGAGGTGTTTGCGCACGCAGTTCATCTCGCCGATGGTGGCGCCGGACTTGAGCAGGGCTTTGTTGATCGACTGCTTGTCCGCCAGGCTGATGCCCGCGGCGGGCAGGGCCAGCAGCGCGGAACCGCCACCGGACAGGAGGAAGATCACCCGGTCCTGTTCCGACAGGTCGCTGACCAACTCCAGCACGCGCTTGGCCACGGCCAGGCCGGCGGCATCGGGCACCGGATGGGCGGCTTCGACCACTTCGATTTTTTCGCAGGGGGCGCCGTGGCCGTAACGGGTGACGACCAGCCCGCTGACTTCACCCAACCAGCAGCGTTCGACCACCTGGGCCATGGCCGCGGCGGCCTTGCCGGCACCGATGACGATCACCCGGCCGCTGCGGTCGCTGGGCAAATGGGCTTCGAGGACGTGCTGCGGGTGGGCGGCGTCGATGGCTGTGGCGAACAGCTCACGGAGGAATTGTTGCGGATCGACCGACATGGCGGGCTCCCGGATTTCTTGTTATTCGAGGTGTGGCTGTAACGCAACCTGTAGCCGCTGCCGAAGGCTGCGATAAGGTTCGAAGAACCTTCCTGCGATGTGCAGGTGCACGCCTGCTGCGCAGGCGATCGCAGCCTTCGGCAGCGGCTACAGGGGATTTCCTGGCGTTCTCTTACTGGTCGCGGATCGAGAAGTTGGCCATGTGTTCCAGGCCCTTGATCAGCGCCGAGTGGTCCCAGTTGCTGCCGCCGATGGCTGCGCAGGTGCTGAACACTTGCTGGGCGTTGGCGGTGTTGGGCAGGTTGATGTTCAGCTCCTTGGCGCCTTGCAGGGCCAGGTTCAGGTCCTTCTGGTGCAGGCTGATACGGAAGCCCGGGTCGAAGGTGCCCTTGATCATGCGCTCGCCGTGCACCTCGAGGATCTTCGAGGAGGCGAAGCCGCCCATCAGCGCCTCGCGCACCTTGGCCGGATCGGCGCCGTTTTTCGCGGCGAACAGCAGGGCCTCGGCCACCGCCTGGATGTTCAGGGCGACGATGATCTGGTTCGCCACCTTTGCGGTCTGGCCGTCGCCATTGCCGCCGACCAGGGTGATGTTCTTGCCCATGGCCTGGAACAGCGGCAGGGCGCGCTCGAAGGCCTGGCTGTCGCCGCCGACCATGATGCTCAGGGTCGCCGCCTTGGCGCCGACTTCACCGCCGGACACCGGGGCATCCAGGTACTGCGCGCCTTTCTCGTTGATCCTGGCGGCGAAGGCCTTGGTCGCGGTCGGCGAGATCGAGCTCATGTCGATTACCACCTTGCCCGGGCCGACGCCCGCCGCCACGCCGTCGGCGCGAAACAGCACGTCGTCGACCTGTGGGGTATCCGGGACCATGACGATGATGAACTCGGCTTCCTGGGCCACTTCCCTGGGGCTGGCCAGGGCGACTGCGCCGGCGGCGACCAGGTCGGCCGGGGCCGCGTCATGGTGCTGGGACAGGAACAGACTGTGACCGGCTTTCTGCAGGTTGGAGGCCATTGGGTGGCCCATGATGCCGGTGCCGATGAATCCGATTTTAGCCATGAGAAAATCCTCTTTTTATTAGGTAGCACGCCCTCTGTAGGAGCGAGCTTGCTCGCGAAAAACGGCTAGGGCGCCGTGTCCATTCAGGATGCCTGCGTCATCGTTGACGATCTTCGCGAGCAAGCTCGCTCCTACAGCGATAAACGATGACGCGCTGCCCGATCAGATTGCGTTGTGGCTCTTGAGCCAGCCGAGGCCGGCCTCGGTGGTGGTCAGCGGCTTGTATTCGCAGCCGACCCAGCCCTGGTAGCCGATCTTGTCCAGGTGCCCGAACAGGAAGTGGTAGTTGATCTCGCCGGTGCCCGGTTCGTGACGTCCCGGGTTGTCCGCCAGCTGGACATGGTTGATCGCGTCCAGGTGGCCGGACAGGGTCCGGGCCAGATCGCCCTCCATGATTTGCATGTGGTAGATGTCGTATTGCAGGTACAGGTTGCTGCTGCCGACCTGCTCGCGAATCGACAGGGCCTGGGCCGTGTTGTTCAGGTAGAAGCCCGGGATGTCGCGGGTGTTGATCGCTTCCATCACCAGCTTGATGCCCGCGGCCTGGAGCTTCTCGGCGGCGTACTTGAGGTTGGCGACGAAGGTCTTTTCCACCGTGGCATCGTCGACGCCCTGCGGACGGATACCGGCCAGGCAGTTGATCTGGGTATTGCCCAGCACCTGGGCGTAGGCGATGGCCAGGTCGACCCCGGCGCGGAACTCTTCGACCCGGTCCGGCAGGCAGGCGATACCGCGCTCGCCTTTCACCCAATCGCCCGCGGGAAGGTTGAACAGCACTTGGGTCAGGTCGTGGGCGTCGAGTTGCGCCTTGATCTCGGCGGAGCTGAATTCGTAGGGGAACAGGTATTCGACACCACTGAAGCCAGCCTCGGCGGCGGCCTTGAAGCGGGCGAGGAAGTCCTGTTCGGTGAACAGCATGGACAGGTTGGCGGCAAAACGCGGCATGGTGGTCTCCTGTGAAAAGGGGCTCTGTAGCCGCTGCCGCAGGCTGCGATAAGGCCGAAGGCCTTCGACGATCCTGAGATCTTGCGCATCCCGCGGATGCGATCGCAGCCTTCGGCAGCGGCTACATAGGGGGTCAGTCGAGCAGGGAAATCGCGGTCGGGGCGTCGTTGCCGACCAGCGCCAGGTCTTCGAATTCGTTGACCGCGTTGATCTCGGTGCCCATGGAGATGTTGGTGACACGCTCCAGGATGATCTCGACGATCACCGGCACCTTGAACTGTTCGAGCATTTCCTGGGCCTGGCGCAGGGCCGGCTGGATGCCCGACGGCTCGAACACGCGCAGCGCCTTGCAGCCCAGGCCCTCGGCGACCGCGACGTGGTCCACGCCGTAGCCGTTGAGTTCCGGGGCGTTGAGGTTGTCGAAGGACAGCTGCACGCAGTAGTCCATGTCGAAACCGCGCTGTGCCTGGCGGATCAGGCCCAGGTAGGAGTTGTTCACCACCACGTGGATGTACGGCAGCTTGAACTGCGCGCCCACGGCCAGCTCTTCGATCATGAACTGGAAGTCGTAGTCGCCCGACAGCGCCACCACCTTGCGGCTCGGATCGGCCTTGACCACCCCCAGCGCCGCCGGAATGGTCCAGCCCAGCGGGCCGGCCTGGCCGCAGTTGATCCAGTGGCGTGGCTTGTACACGTGCAGGAACTGCGCGCCGGCAATCTGCGACAGGCCGATGGTGCTGACGTAGCAGGTGTCCTTGCCGAATACCTGGTTCATCTCTTCATACACGCGCTGTGGCTTGACCGGCACGTTGTCGAAGTGGGTCTTGCGTTGCAGGCTCGATTTGCGCTGCTGGCAATCCTGCAGCCAGGCGCTGCGGTTCTTCAGCTTGCCGGCGGCCTGCCATTCGCGAGCGACTTCGATGAATACGGTCAGCGCCGAGCTGGCGTCGGAGACGATGCCCAGGTCCGGGGTGAACACCCGGCCGATCTGGGTCGGCTCGATGTCCACGTGGATGAACTTGCGACCCTCGGTGTAGACGTCCACCGAACCGGTGTGGCGGTTGGCCCAGCGGTTGCCGATGCCCAGGACCACATCAGACTTGAGCAGGGTGGCGTTGCCGTAGCGGTGGGAGGTCTGCAGGCCGACCATGCCGACCATCTGCGGGTGATCGTCGGGAATGCTGCCCCAGCCCATCAGGGTCGGGATGACCGGGATGCCGGTCAGCTCGGCGAACTCCACCAGCAGCTCACTGGCATCGGCATTGATGATGCCGCCGCCGGCGACCAGCAACGGCCGCTCGGCCTGATCCAGCAGGGCCAGGGCCTTTTCGACCTGGACCCGGGTCGCCGACGGCAAGGCCCGCGGCAGCGGCTGGTAGGCGTCGATGTCGAATTCGATCTCGGCCATCTGCACGTCGAACGGCAGGTCGATCAGCACCGGGCCGGGGCGGCCGGAGCGCATTTCATAAAAGGCTTTCTGGAAGGCGTAGGGCACCTGGCCGGGTTCCAGGACGGTGGTCGCCCACTTGGTCACCGGCTTGACGATGCTGGTGATGTCGACGGCCTGGAAGTCTTCCTTGTGCAGGCGGGCACGCGGGGCCTGGCCGGTGATGCAGAGAATCGGGATCGAGTCGGCCGAGGCGCTGTACAGGCCGGTGACCATGTCGGTGCCGGCAGGGCCGGAAGTGCCGATGCACACGCCGATATTGCCGGCCTTGGTGCGGGTGTAACCCTCGGCCATGTGCGAGGCGCCTTCGACGTGGCGAGCGAGGACGTGATCGATGCCGCCGACCTTTTGCAGGGCGGAGTACAGCGGGTTGATGGCGGCACCCGGGATGCCAAAGGCGGTATCGACCCCTTCACGGCGCATCACCAGAACGGCGGCTTCGATTGCTCTCATTTTGCTCATGGTTTTGTGCCTCTTACGTTTTGTAATTGTATACAAGTGGCTTTGCGCAGAGTGTATTCACGGCGAGCGTCGCAGGTCAATCCATTTTCTCTAGCGCTGGGGTGCGTTCGTCCGGTGCCGGTAAACAGGCAGCTTTTCGTCGGAAGCAGGGGTTTGCGAGAATTATTGTATACAAAAACAAAATTTGTTGTGTTCTATTTGTTGTATCGATCTTCTTATCGGAACACCCAGATTTTTCCCAATAACAAAATAAGGACGGCACCCATGAGCGCTTTAACCTTGAACGTTGCAGTCAGCCTGGCCGGCAAGGCCCTGGCCTTCGGCCGCGAGATCAGCGCGGCACCCTTGACCATTGCGGTACTCGACGCCGGCGGGCATCTGGTGACCTTGCAGCGCGAAGACGGGGCCAGCCTGCTGCGGCCACAGATCGCCATCGGCAAGGCCTGGGGCGCGATCGCCCTGGGCAAGGGCTCGCGCCTGCTGGCGCTGGATGCGCAGCAGCGGCCGGCGTTCATTGCCGCGCTCAACAGCCTGGGGCAGGGCAGCGTGGTGCCGGCACCGGGTGGGGTATTGATTCGTGATCAGCAGGGGGCGGTGGTGGGGGCGATCGGCATCAGCGGCGACACCTCGGACATCGACGAGCAATGCGCGATCAGCGCCATCGAGGCGCAGGGCTTGCAGGCGGATGCGGGCGTGAGCGCCTGATCTGTAGCCGTGTAGCCGCTGCCGCAGGCTGCGATCGCACACAACGTGTGCGCAAGATCTGAAGATCGCTGAAGGCCTTCGGCCTTATCGCAGCCTGCGGCAGCGGCTACAGGGGCTGGCTTACTTGTCCGTTTCGCAGCCCTTGAGCACCAGGCGGATGATGGTCTGGGCGGCGGCTTCGTAATCGGACTCGTCCAGCTTGGCCTTGCCGGTTACCACCGAGATCTGCCAGTCGAAGTCGGCGTAGGTCTGGGTCGCGGCCCAGATGCTGAACATCAGGTGGTGCGGGTCGATGGGCGCGATCTGGCCACGATCGATCCAGGTCTGGATGCAATCGATATTGTGCTTGGCCTGGGCGTTGAGCTGTTCGACCTGATCCGGGCTCAGGTGCGGAGCGCCGTGCATGATCTCGCTGGCGAACACCTTGGAGGCGAAGGGCAGGTCGCGGGAGATGCGGATCTTCGAGCGGATGTAGCCGCTCAGCACTTCACTGGGCACACCGTCGGCGTTGAACGGGGTCGAAGCCTGGAGGATCGGCTCGATGATGCTTTCCAGGACCTCGCGGTAGAGGTTTTCCTTGGATTTGAAGTAGTAGTAGACGTTGGGTTTGGGCAATCCTGCCTTGGCCGCGATATCGCTGGTTTTGGTCGCAGCGAAGCCTTTGTCGGCAAACTCTTCACTGGCGGCACGCAGGATCAGTTCTTTGTTGCGCTCGCGGATGGTGCTCATAAACCAGGTGATTCCTTGCCTGTTCGGGCGGTTGCGCATGGTAGCACCGGCCTTGCGCGAGGCTCAAGAATGCCCCGGCGGCCCTCGTTGCGCGTTATGCTTCGCAGCATTTATCACCTCAAGGAGCCCTGATCCATGGCCGGAAGCAGTTTGCTGGTGCTGATCGACGATATTGCCGCGGTACTCGACGACGTGGCGCTGATGACCAAGATGGCGGCGAAGAAGACCGCCGGGGTGCTGGGGGACGACCTCGCGCTCAATGCCCAGCAGGTTTCCGGGGTGCGCGCCGAGCGTGAGTTGCCGGTGGTCTGGGCGGTGGCCAAAGGCTCGTTCCTGAACAAGCTGATCCTGGTGCCCGCGGCGCTGGCCATCAGTGCCTTCGCGCCCTGGCTGGTGATACCGCTGCTGATGCTCGGCGGCGCCTATCTGTGCTTCGAGGGCTTTGAAAAGCTCGCCCACAAGTTTCTCCACAGCAAGGCCGAGGATCAGGCCGAGCACCAGCAACTGATCGAAGCCGTCGCGGACCCGGCCACCGATCTGGTGGCCTTCGAGAAGACCAAGATCAAGGGCGCGATCCGCACCGACTTCATTCTCTCGGCCGAGATCATCGCCATTACCCTGGGCACCGTCGCCGACGCGCCGTTGATGCAGCAGGTGGTGGTGCTTTCGGGCATCGCCATCGTCATGACCGTCGGCGTGTATGGCCTGGTGGGCGGCATCGTCAAGCTCGACGACCTCGGTCTGTGGCTGACGCAGAAGCCGGGCCAGGTGGCGAAAAGCATCGGTGGCGCGATCCTGCGCGCGGCGCCCTACATGATGAAAAGCCTCTCGGTGATCGGCACCGCGGCCATGTTCATGGTCGGTGGTGGCATCCTGACCCATGGCGTGCCGGCGGCGCATCACTGGATCGAGACTGTCACCGCGCACACGGCCGAGGCGGTTGGCGGGTTTTCGCTGATCATGCCGACGCTGCTCAATGCCGTGGCCGGTATCATCGCTGGCGCCGCGGTACTGGTCGTAGTTTCGCTGGGTGGCAAGCTGTGGCGCGCGGCCAGGGCCTGATTCGCTGATGCCCCTCGTCGCGGTGGCGAGGGGCAGGTGCGAGGGGGGTCAGGCGGGGAGCAGTTGCGCGACCGCCAGGCCGATCTTGTTGATCGCCTGTTCGATCTTGCGGTTGGGCACGCCGGCAAAGTTCAGCCTGAGGCAATTGCGGTACTTGCCGGCCGCGGAAAAGATATTGCCGTTGGCGATCTGGATGTCCTCGGCTTCCAGCAGCCGGTTCAGGGTGTAGGTGTCGAACTCGTCCGGCAGCTCCACCCACAAGGTGAACCCGCCCTGGGGTTTGCTGACCCGGGTGCCTTCCGGCAGATAGCGGCTGACCCACTCGGTCATCAGGTCGCGATGGCGTTGGTACTGTTTGCGCATCCGCCGCAGGTGCGGCAGATAGTGCCCCTTGGCAATGAATTCGGCCACCGCCAGCTGCGGCTGGGTAGCGGTGGTGCCGGAGCCGACGTATTTCATGTGCAGCACTTGCGGCAGGTAACGTCCCGGGGCGATCCAGCCGATCCTCAGTCCTGGCGCCAGGGTTTTCGAGAACGAACTGCACAGCAGCACGCGCCCGTCGTCATCGAATGACTTCAGGGTGCGCGGCCGCGGGTAGCGGAACGCCAGGTCGCCATAGATATCGTCTTCGATGATCGGCACGTCGTAGCGCTGGGCCAGGCGGATCATCGCGCGCTTGCGATCGTCCGGCATGATGTAGCCCAGCGGGTTGTTGCAATTGGGCGTGAGCTGGATGGCCTTGATCGGCCATTGTTCCAGGGCCATTTCCATGGCTTCCAGGCTGATACCGGTGACCGGGTCGGTGGGAATCTCCAGGGCTTTGAGGCCGGCGGCCTTGAGCAGCTGGATGATGCCGTGGAAGCAGGGGGAGGCGATGGCCACGATGTCGCCGGGTTCGCACAGGGCGCGGATGGCGATGGACAGGGCTTCCTGGCAGCCGCTGGTGACGACGATTTCCGCAGGCGTCAGGCGGCAACCGGAATCGACGCCGAGGCGGGCAATCTGCTCGCGCAGGCTCAGCACACCTTGCAGGTGGTTGTATTGCAGGCTAGGGCTGTCGCTGCGCCGGCTGATCCGCGCCAGGGCGGTCAGCAGCGGCTTGAGGGTCGGCGCCGTGGTGTCGGGCATGCCGCAACCCAGTTGAATGGCGTTGGCGTTCTGCTCCTGGCGCATCAGCTCCTGCACCAGGTCCCACTGGGAAATATCCACAGGCCGCAACGACGGCCGTCCCATCTTCGGCAACTCCGGCAAGCGCCGGCCGGCCGGAACGAAATAGCCCGACTTGGGCTTGGGGATAGCCAGTCCCGAGCTTTCCAGAACCCGATAGGCCTGTTGCACGGTGGTGAGGCTGACGCCGTGCTCGAGGCTCAGGGCCCGCACCGAAGGCAGACGCTCCCCCGGCCCGTATAACCCCTGCTCAATGCGGCTGCTGATGTATTCGGCGAGATTCAGGTATCGAGTCATGCGGGGGACTGTAGCGACTCATCTGTCGTATAAAAAGTTACAGATTTCACTTTTTTTGAAAATTTTTCAGGGCGAAAAGGCAATCTGTACTGAGAAAAATCATCCGGCGTGTACCTATAAGACAGTGGTTGCCTTTGGGAAGATGGCCCGCATCGCACTGTACTGGTTGTTCTTAAATACAGTTGCGGCGCAATTCAGAGTCCCCCCGAACGGGCTTCCCCCTCAGGCTACTTTAGACGATGACTTCTCAAGGAAGAGCAGGGTAATGACGGCAAGGATCAAACTGACTCCGCAGATGGCTGAGTACGAGCAGAAATTCACCGACGGTGGTGAGGTTCGCTGGCTGCCTTATTTGATGTACTTCCATCCTACCGACCACCGTTCGGAGGTGGTCAATACAGATGCCTCGGGCTTCCGCTATTCGGAGTTGCTGGGCATACAGTATTCGGTGGTCAACAGCCGTCACGCCAAGAGCGTGCGGGTGCTGGCCGGCAGCTCGACCGTGTTTGGCATCGGTGCCAGCTCGGATGCCTGGACACTGCCTTCGCGCCTGGCCGAGAACGATCCGGACAGCAAACCCTGGATCAACTTCGGCGGACGCAGCTTCAACTCGACCCAGGAACTGACGCTTTTCACCCTTTATCGTCATTTGCTGCCCAAGGTCGACGAGATCGTGCTGTTTTCCGGGTTCAACAATCTGGGGCTGGCACGCCAGCCACACAGCAGCCGTGGCGAACACGGTGCTTTCTTCAACTGCAATCAGTTCTTCGACGCCATGCGTCCGGAGACTCAGGCCCCCAAGCGCGGCATGTTCCGCGCCTTGCTCGGCAAGGAACAGGAAGAGCCGACGCCCGAGCCGCCACCGACCATGGAAGAGCAGATCGACTACGCCGCCGACCTGACCTTGCGTCACCTGGATACCTGGCGCGCACTGGCGGCCGACATGGGCGCCAAGCTGACCTTCATTCTGCAACCGCTGGCCGGCTGGGTCCGGGAAAAGGGTTGCGACGAGGAAGAACAGCTGTTCGCCGAGCTGGATCGCGCCGGCAGTTTCAGCGAGGTCTATGGCGACATCCTGCAGCCCAGCGTCTGCGAGGCCTATGCCGCCCGCCTGCGCGAAGGCGCACAGAAGATGGGCGTGCGTTTCGTGAACATTACACCGCTGCTGTCCGAGGCCCTGCGGCCTGAACAGTGGTTGTTCGTCGACCGTATTCACTTCACCGACCAGGGGAACGATTTCGTCTCGAAAATCATCCTCGATGTTCTTTAAAGGAGTCTGCCATGAGTTACATCAAGAGCTTGTTCCAACGCCTGTTCGGCAAGAAGAAAAAGAAGAAGCCGGACTCTTCGATCTACCCGATGTTCTGATCTCGACACCCGACGTCATTGCTTGCCGATGACTGAGGGCCGGCAATGGATTGCCTTGGTCTCCAACCTGGAAGGGAAGTAAACAGTATGTGGCGCCAGTTTTATCGATCAGTCAGCAATCCCGAGAGCTTTCTGGGGGATGTCAGTATTCGGCGCCTGATGGGCCTGGCCGCACCGGGTGAAGCCGGTGCGGGTGGCCTGGCCGGGTTGCGGGTACAGATCGAGCACTGGCGTGACGAGCAGGCCCGGGCTTACCGCGAACTGGCCAGCCAGGCCGCGGAGCTGGGCAACCAACGGGAATTCGCCGAGGCGCTGCTGGCGCACTCGGCGCCACTGGCCTCGGTATTGGGCTGCTGGTTGCAAGGCATGAGCGCCCCCGGTGTCTTTGAGGACAGCGCGCAGCTCAAGCTCATGGAGCTGCTGGCCCACGACGTGGGCGTCGGGCGGCCGCTGGCATCGCGCGCCGATCACTTCAAATCGCTATTGGTACAGTCGGGGCTGACCGCCTATGCGGTTTCGCCGTTCGAACTTTCCACGCTCCCCGACCTGCCTGACGAACTGTTCGAATTACCTGCATTGCTGCAAGCGGTCAGCCGCCGCAGCGATGCCTTTGGCGACACCCTGTGCGGCATCGATTATGCCTGGCGTGCCCTGGGGCTGAGCCCATGGTGGTCGGTGCTGGATGCGCAGCAGCTGGACGTTCGCCGGCTCGACCTGAACCAGCTGGATGAAACCGCGGGCGACAGTTCGGCGCTGGAAATCTCCCAATGGGTCTGCGAGCAGGTCGCCAGCCAGGGCAGCCTTCGCCGCCTGCAACTGGAGGCGGGCGCCCAATGGTTGTTCGCGGCCCTGAAAACCTTCAACGAACGATTGCTGGCGCACTGCCGGGCCGCGGTATCGCCCGAGCGCCTGATGGGCAAGATGATCCAGCGCATGGCCCGGGCCGGCGCGGTCTATCACCAGGATTACAAGATGGAAGGCCGCAGCCTGGCGCAGTGGCTGCGTGAGGCCCAGGTCGACCCCGTGCCGCTGCTGGAAATGCTTTCGCGCAGCCGCCTGATCGTGCCGGGCAATGCCGAGAAGAGCCTGCTGGTCAATACACTGGTCGCGCCGAACGGGCGCATGTTCCGGATTTTCAGCGAGGCTGACCTGAGCGTCATCCGCAAGTGGATCGATGGCCTGTCCGGCCCGATCCAGCGTGCGGAAGCTACCGAAGCACCAGCGCCAACCCCTTGCAATGCAGTGGTTCGGCAGGTACTGGGCGAGAACATTGCAGAGCAGGGCCAGTGGCCCAAGAGCTTGCGCGAGGCCTATTTCGTCTTGCAGGGCAGGGCGCTGGCGCCGCGCACCCAGGCTTTTGCCCAGGCTTATGTGACTCGTTGGCTGGAACAGTCGCGGCGCTCGCTGCAAAGCTCCGAACGCACTTTGCCTGAAGCCTGGAATGTCGGCGTCTTGCGCGAATGGTTGCTGGACAAGCACGACCGCCACGGCCAGGAGTTCGAAGAAAGCGACCCGGCGGCCATGCCGTCGCGCGAAGAAATCGTCGACTCCACCCTGCAACTGGCACCGCTGACCCTGATCGACGGCGCCTGGCTCCAGGGTTTCACCGACCTGACGCTGGCCTCGTCCCATGTCGGTTACGCGCTGTTCCAGACCTATTGGGATGAGCTGGGTAACGGCTCCTATGCGTTGAACCATCCGAAAATCTA
Source organism: Pseudomonas sp. GW821-FHT02B10 (assembly GCF_059421865.1). Taxonomy (NCBI): domain Bacteria; kingdom Pseudomonadati; phylum Pseudomonadota; class Gammaproteobacteria; order Pseudomonadales; family Pseudomonadaceae; genus Pseudomonas; species Pseudomonas sp. GW821-FHT02B10. Next base: position 192,190 of record NZ_JBWKVU010000011.1, read on the forward strand.
CCGCGACGGCCTGCGCCAGATGGGCCTGGAGCTGGCGCCTACCGGTGCCCGCGAGTTCGCCGAGGATGAGCGGCTGCGCGAGGCGTCGTTCCGCTTGCCGGTCTACTGGCTGTGCCTGGGCAAGTTGCCGGTGACCTTCATGCCGGAAATCCTCGGCATGAACCTGGCGATGGAGCTGTCGGGGGTGGGCGGCAGCTATCGCTCGGCCCGGCGCTTCCTCAGGCACTACGGCTTCAGCACCGCGTTCGTCGACCTGCACAACACCATCGATAACGTCTCCACCGGGCATTCGGCCTGGGCGGTGGACGCCATCGACGCCTACATGCGCCAGGTCGCCGCCTCGAAGCCGGCGGAACTGGCAGAGCACTGGCAGCGGGTCCGCGTCGGCTACGAGTCCCTGGCACCGCAGCCGGACCGCCTGACGTCCTGGTTGCGGCGCCTGGGTATCGGCTCCGCGGGTGCAGTGCTGCCCCGGAGCAAGACGCGGGGCGAGGACCAGGCGCTGTTCCATCACGAACCTATTGTCCCTGCCGCGCCGGTTGGCGTAACGGCCTGAACATCAAGGAGTGTCCATGTCTCTGGTCAATGTGCACAACGAGTGGGATCCGCTGGAAGAAATGATCGTCGGCGTCGCCCAGGGCGCACAGGTGCCGCGACCTGATCGCGGGCTGTTCGCCCTGGACTACAGCGAGCAGCACGATTACATCGAGGAGATTCCATCCGGCCCCTATCCGCAGCAGGTCATCGAGGAGGCCAGCGAGGACCTGGACGCCTTTGCCGCCTTTCTGCGTTCCCACGGGGTCATAGTGCGGCGCCCGGACGTCACTGATCATCGCGCGGTATTCGGCACCCCAGCCTGGAAAACCGACGGCGAATACAACTATTGCCCACGGGATGTGCTGCTGCCCATCGGCCAGACCATCATCGAGGCGCCGATGGCGTTGCGCAGCCGTTACCTGGAGCCGTTCGCCTATCGCCGGCACCTGGCCGAATACTTTGCCAGCGGCTCCAACTGGATCTCCGCGCCCAAGCCGCAGCTGCTGGACAGCACCTACCGGATCAACCCCAAGGACGGCTCGATCATTGCCAATGACGAGCCGATCTTCGACGCCGCCAACGTAATCCGCATCGGCGAGGACATCCTCTATCTGGTTTCCCGCAGCGGCAACGAACTGGGCTGCCAGTGGTTGCAGCGGGTGCTGGGCGAGCGTTACCGGGTGCACCCGGTGAGCGGCGTGTACGACGGCACGCACCTGGATACCACCATCACCGTGGTTCGCCCGGGGCTGGTGGTGCTGTGTCCGGAGCGGATCCGCAAGGACCAGGTACCGGCGCTGTTCAAGAACTGGGACATCATCTGGGCACCGGAAATGGTCGACACCGGCTATTGCTGGTCCTACCCGCGTGCATCGATCTGGCAGGGCATGAACTTCATCATGGTCAACCCGGCCCTGGCGGTGATCAACGACCAGCAGGTGCCGCTGATTCGCGCCCTGGAGAAACACGGTATCGATGTGGCGCCGCTGAAAATGCGCCATGCCCGCAGCCTCAGTGGCGGCTTCCATTGCGTGTCGGTCGACATTCGTCGCCGCGGCACCCTTGAAGACTATCGTTGAGCGGAGCCTGGGGCATGCAGAATCTGGACTACTACGCCGTCATCCTGTTCGCGATTTCCACCTGCGTGACGCCGGGGCCGAACAACGTGATGCTGATGTCCTCCGGGGTCAACTTCGGCATCAGCCGCACCCTGCGCCACGTTGCGGGCATCAACATCGGCTTTCCGCTGATGCTGATCGCGGTGGGACTCGGCGCCGGCGCGGTATTCCATCGTTATCCCAGCCTGCACGACATCCTGCAGGTGGTCGGTGCCCTGTACATGCTGTACCTGGCCTACCGGATCGCCACCGCGCCCACAGTCGATCTCGATGACCAGGGTGGGCGCCCGCTGGGCTTCACCGGCGCCGCGCTGTTCCAGTGGGTCAACCCCAAGGCCTGGATCATGGCGGTGGGCGCGGTCCTGGCCTACACCACGCCGGTCGGTTCCTACAGTGCGCAGATCCTGCTGATCGCCTTGATCTTCTTTCTCTTCGGCTCGCCCTGCTCGATGGTCTGGGTGCTGTTCGGACGTTATTTGCGGCGCTTTCTCAGCGAGCCGAACCGGCTGCGGCTGTTCAATATTTCAATGAGTGTGTTGTTGGTGGTGTCGTTGATTCCGGCATTAAAAAGCCTGCCGGTCTCAAGTTGGTTGCACGGATGACGGACTGTGCACAGACACAGGGAATTTCCATGGATTGGCATGAAGCTATGAGGATGAGCGTTTAAATGGCTACTTACGTATTAGGGATTTCGGCGTTCTATCACGACAGCGCAGCAGCGTTGGTGAAGGACGGGGTGCCGGTGGCGGCGGCCCAGGAAGAGCGCTTCACGCGGGTGCGGCACGACGCGGCGTTTCCGGCCAATGCCATCAAGTACTGCCTGGACGCCGAGGGTATCGGCCTCGATGAGCTGACCGCGGTGGTCTACTACGAAGACCCGCAGGAAAAGTTCTCGCGGATGATTTCCTCCTTCGCCAGTGGCGGCATCAGCGGCGCGCGCACCTTCATCAGCACCATGCCGGAATGGATCCGCTGGAAGCTCAATGTGCTCAAGTTCATCGACGAGAAGCTCGAGGAACTGGGGCGTGGTACCGGTCCGCTCACCATCGCCTCGCAGCACCACCGTTCCCATGCCGCGGCGGCGTTTTTCCCGTCGCCGTTCGAGCAGGCGGCGGTGCTGTGCATCGACGGCATCGGCGAATGGCATTCGACCACGATCTGGAAGGGTGACGGTTCCAAGCTCGACCTGATGAACTCGATTTCCTATCCGCACTCGGTCGGCCTGTTCTACTCGGCGTTCACCTATTACTGCGGCTTCAAGGTCGACTCCGGCGAGTACAAGCTCATGGGCCTGGCACCTTACGGCCGGCCGATCTATGCCGACAAGATCCGCAAGGAACTGATCAACATCCGCGCCGACGGCTCCTTCACCCTGAACATGAAGTACTTCGAGTACCTGCGTGGCGAGCGCATGGTCGGCGAGGCGTTCGAGGAGCTGTTCGGCGGTCCGGTGCGCAAGCCGGAGAGCCCGATCACCCAGCGCGAATGCGACCTGGCGGCCTCGGTACAGCAGGTGACCGAGGAAGTGGTGCTGGGGCTGGCCACCGCGGCCGTGCGGCAGACCGGTTACCGCAACCTGTGCCTGGCCGGTGGCGTGGCGCTCAACTGCGTGGCCAACGGCGTGCTCAGCCGTTCCGGACGTTTCGACGCGATCTGGATTCAGCCCGCGGCCGGCGACGCCGGTTGTGCCCTGGGGGCGGCCATGGATTATTCGGTCAAGCGCACCGGGCGCCCGCACCTGGGCAGCAAAAAGCTCGACGCCATGAGCGGCAGCCTGTTGGGGCCGGGCTTTGGCGATGAAGAGATCCAGGCGTTTCTCGACGCCAACCAGTATCCATATCGGCGCTTCGAGGGTGCCGAGCTGTATGACGAAACCGCGCGGCACCTGGCCGATGGCGCCGTGGTCGGCTGGTTCCAGGGACGCATGGAGTTCGGCCCGCGAGCCCTGGGCGCGCGCTCGATCCTCGGCGATCCACGCAATCCCGAGATGCAGCGCACCATGAACCTGAAGATCAAGTACCGCGAATCCTTCCGGCCCTTTGCCCCGGCGGTGCTGGACGAGGACGCCCAGGTCTACTTCGACATCTGCGAGAAGAGCCCGTACATGTTGATGGTTTCGCAGGTCACCGACTCGATCAAGACCGAGGAATCGCGCAAGCCGGGCGGCCCTGAGCGTGGCCTGGGCAGCATCAACTCGATCCGTTCGCAGCTGCCGGCGGTGACCCACGTCGACCTGTCGGCGCGGGTGCAGACAGTGACCGAAGAAAACAACGCGCCGTTCACCCATCTGCTGCGCAGTTTCAAGAAGCGCACCGGCTGCTCGGTGCTGGTCAACACCTCGTTCAACGTGCGCGGCGAGCCGATCGTGTGCAAGCCGGAAGAAGCCTACGCCTGCTTCATGCGCACCGAGATGGATGTGCTGGTACTGGGCAACTTCATTCTCGAGCGCACGACCCAGCCGGAGTTCGTCGAAGAGGTCGACTGGCGCAACGAGATCCCGCTGGACTGATCGCTCACTCACTTTTTATTCAGGAGACAAGGCCATGCTCAGGTTGCTTTCGTTGTTGATGTTCGCTGTGGTGTTGCTACCGATCGGCTGGGCGCGCCGGATATTCAATTCCTCGCGCTTCAGCCAGCGTTTCCATCAAGGCTCGACGGCGTGGGACCACCCGGAAAACACCCGTTAGGCCGCATAACTGCAAGGGCTCGGATCCATGTCAACGGTCATCTACAAGAACTTGAATGCCTCACCGATTCTCGCCGTCAATGGCGTTGGGGTCTGGCTTGAGGATGCCTCGGGCAAACGCTACCTCGACACGTGCGGCGGGGTGGCCGTCTCCAGCCTGGGACATGGACACCCACGGATCGCCGCGGCCATCGAGCAGCAGGCGAAAAAGCTCAGTTGGGCCCATGCCGGCAGCTTCACCACGGCTGCCGCCGAGGAGTTGGCGGACCTGCTGGTGGGGGCCTCCGGCGGGTTGGCCAAGGCGCAGTTTCTCTCCGGCGGCTCCGAGGTCATGGAGCTGGCGATGAAAATTGCCTACCAGTATCAGTGCGAGCGCGGGCTGCCGGGCAAATCGATCTTTATCTCGCGGCAGCAGAGCTACCACGGCAGCACCCTGGGGACCTTGTCGATATCCGGCAACCTGCAGCGTCGCGGGGTATTCGAGCCGTTGCTGGGGGCCGCCGAATTCGTCTCGCCCTGTTATGCCTATCGCCATCAGGGCACCGATGAAAGTGACGAGCAGTACGGGACGCGTCTGGCGCTGGAGCTGGACGAAAAAATCCGGGCACTGGGCAGCGACAGGGTCGCGGCGTTTTTCGCCGAGACCGTGGTCGGCTCCACCAACGGCGCAGTGCCGCCAGTGCCGGGTTACTTCCGCAAGATCAAGGCGGTGTGCGAGCGCCACGATGTGCTGCTGATTCTCGACGAGGTGATGGCCGGCATGGGCCGCACCGGCAGGTTCTTTGCCTACGAGGACGACGGCATCGTGCCGGACATGGTCGCGGTCGGCAAAGGCCTGGCAGCCGGTTACCAGCCGATCTCGGCGTTGCTGGTCAGCAGCCAGGTGCATGAGGCCATGGCGGGCAACTCCGGGGTGCTGGGCAACGGCCAGACCCACGTCAACCATCCGCTGGCCTGCGCCGTTGCGCTGGAGGTGCAGCGGGTCATCGAGGACGAGAACCTGCTGCAGGCCGTGCGCCTGCGCGGCGAGCAACTGCGCCACGGCCTGCGCGAGTGCCTGGCGCGCTTCGAGCATGTCGGCGATGTGCGCGGGCGCGGGCTGTTCGTCGGCGTGGAGTTCGTTCAGGACCGGAATACCCGCGAGCCCTATCACGGTGGCGGCCGTTACGCCGCGAGCCTCAAGGCGCAGGCGCTGGAACAAGGGCTGCTGATTTATCCGGGCAGCGGAACCGCCGACGGTGTTCACGGTAACCACGTGCTGTTCGCGCCGCCGTTCATCTCCAGCGAAGCGGAAATCGCCGAAATGGTCGAGCGCTTCACGGCGGTGGTCGAGGCCTGCCAGCAGGGTTAGCGGGAGGGCGGACCGGGGGTGTTTTCGAAATGTACCAACAGCCAATAGTGGAAAAGACTATGCAGACCATCGAACCATGCAAGGACAAAGTTCTATTGTCGGTGTGCACCATGGACTGGTGCGATCACGGCGTTGAATTCGCCAAGACGGTTTTTTCCAACCTGGAAGTGTTCTGTTGGGACCCGGGCGACCCCTATCCGTATCACCTGGAAGACTGGGAAGGCGACTGGATCATTTCCTATCGTGGCGACTTCATCTTCCCGCCGAGCATCTATCAGCGGGCCCGCAAGGGTGCAATCAACCTGCACCCGGCGCCGCCCAAGTACCGTGGCCTGGGCAGCCAGCACTACGCGATCTACTACCAGGACGAAACCTACGGTTCGACCTGCCATCACCTGGCACCCTCGGTGGACAGCGGCGACATCATCCATGTTGCGCGTTTCAACATCGCCCCGGCGGAAACCGCGTCTTCGCTGCGCCTGCATGTCGGCGCCTATTGCCTGCAGCAGTTCATCCACCTGTTGACCGACTACATCCTGCAAGGCCGTCCGCTGCCGGTGTCGCCCGAGCGCTGGGGCGAGCGGCTGTACAAGCAATCCGAACTCAAACCCTGGATGGAAAAGATCCGGGCCGAAGAACCCGATCATCGCTGCTTCAAGTAGCGAGGAGGGATGCCGGCCCGCGCGGGGCGGCATCCCCGGTTGGTAAACCCTGCTCCCGCGACTTCTACGAGAGACCGTCAAATGTTTGATTTATCGAGCTTTGGTGCTGCTATGGCCGTTTATGTCATCGGAACCGCCAGCCCTGGCCCGGGTAACCTGGCGATTGCCAACACCTCGCTCAGCTACGGGCGTACCCCGGGGTTGGCGCTGGCGGCCGGGGTCATTTCCGGTTCGTTGTGCTGGGGCGCGATGACGGCCGCGGGCGTCTCGGCCTTGCTGATGTCCAACACCCAGGTGCTGGTCTGGCTGAAGATCCTCGGCGCCTGCTACCTGTTATGGCTGGCCTACAAATCCATCCGCGGTGCCCTGAGCTCGAGCACGGTCAACCTCAACCGCGCCCGGGCCAAACAGAGCCGCACGCTGGGGTTCTACCTGCAAGGGCTGGGCATCCACCTGACCAACCCCAAGGCGGCCCTGACCTGGTTCACCGTGACCACCGTCGGCCTCAGCGCCACGGCGCCATCCTGGGCCAGCTTCGTGCTGGTGGGCAGCTGTGCGGTCGCTGGTTTCGTGATTTTCTGCGCTTATGCCCTGGCTTTTTCCGCGCGTTCGGCGGAGCCGTTTTTCGTCCGCACGCGCAAGGCTTTCGGCCTGGTCTGCGGCGCGTTCTACGCGATGGTCGCCGCGGGCTTCATCGGGTCCTTGCTGTAAGCGTGGATAAGCCTCGCCCGTGGCGATCGCCGGGGCGAAAACAATGACTCAGGGCTCTGTTCGGAGCATGTACTTCTCAGGATGACTGTATGCCGTTGTCGATCGACTTGTTGTTGGCTTTCGCCTTGTTTGCCTTTGTCACCTCGGTAACCCCCGGACCGAACAACACTATGCTGCTGGCTTCGGGCGTGAATTTCGGATTCCGCCGCACGGTGCCGCATATCCTCGGGATCAGTTCGGGGTTCCTGGTGCTGGTGCTGGCCGTGGGCCTGGGCCTGGGCGCGGTGTTCGAGGCCTACCCGGTGCTGTACAAGGTGCTGCGCTACGTCGGTGCGGCCTATCTGCTGTACCTGGCCTGGAACATCGCCCGTTCCGGGCCGGTGTCCCAGGAAGTCGACGGCAAGGGCCGGCCGCTGGGGTTCTGGGGTGCCGCGGCGTTCCAGTGGGTCAACCCCAAGGCCTGGGTCATGGCGCTGGGGGCCATCAGCACCTACACGCCGTTGCAGGGCTACTTTTTCAACGTGGTGGTGATCGCCAGCCTGTTTGCCTTGATCAACGCCCCGAGCGTCGGGGTCTGGGCCGGGTTCGGCAGCGTGCTGCGCAATGTCCTGCGCGATCCGCGCTGGCTACGCCTGTTCAACTACGGCATGGCGTTGCTGCTGGTGATTTCGCTGTTCCCGCTGCTGCAAGCCTGAGGGGCTTTCGCAGGGCGTTATGCCGCCACCCGCCGCCACCGGCGCGTGGTGGTTTTTTTTGCCCGATCATTACCCCTGGGCGACAGCCGCCACGCCGGGTTCGTGGCGAGTCAGGCGGCACCATTTGTGCCAGGTGAATTGCAGTTGCAGCAGCGCCGCCCTGGCCATTTCCAGATCCTGTTCCGGCAGTTGCGGCGCCTGTTCCAGGGCCTTGAGCAGGGCGACGGTCGGGGCGTCCAGTCGATCGCTACGGCGTGGCGTCGGTCCGCCTGACTTGAGCAGCGTGGCGATGCTTTGCAGGTAGTGCCCGCGTTCCACGGCCAGGGCGCCGGTCGCCGCGCCCAGGCTGGCGCGCAGTTGCAGCAGTTCGTCGCCCAGGTCGAGCCCGAGCAGGCCGTTGTCCCAGTGCTGGCGGCGTTCCTGGGGCAGGCTTTCGGAATAGCGCGCCAGGCGGATCAGGCGGTCGGCCATGCGCCCGCCGAACCAGCTCTCGGCTTGCTCCAGCGGGCGCGAGGTGAGTTGCGCCAGGTCGAACAGCGAGGCGCGGAACATCCGCCGATAGTGATGTTCGCCGGGGTTGAGGCTGACCAGGCGGAACACCAGGACCGCGATGCCGACGCCGACCAGGGTGGCCATGGCCTTGTTGAGGAAGTTGGCCAGGTCGTAGGTCATCAGGTTGCCGGGGCCGACGTTGTTGATGAAAAAGATGCAGAACGCCGAGGCGATCGGCGCCATCCGCGGCTTGCTCATGCACAGCGAGGCGCAAAACAGCGGCACCCCGAGGCCCACGCACAGCAGCGGGAAACCGTCCCAACCGGGCAGCAATCCCAGGCCGACGAAGCCGGCGACCGGCACCGACAGGGTGATGCCCTTGAGAAAGTTGAGGCTGGAGGCGGAAGGGTTTTCCCGGCCGGCGAACAGGCTCAGCACCACCCCGCAGATCGATACCGCGCCCAGGCCTGAGGGCCAGGCCGAGAGCACCCAGAAGCCGGCCACGGCGAGAAACGCCAGGGCGCTGCGCAGGCCGCCGAGAATGCCTTGCTCGATATCGCGGTGCCAGGACAGGGCGCCAGGCGCGCCATCGGGCACTCGGGCTTGCTCGACGGCCTGCAGGGTTTGCGCACTGCGTTCGAGCAGCACCGGCACTTGTGCCAGTTGCATCAGGCACAGATGCGCGTCCTGAGGCAAGCTGCGGTCCTGCAGCGCCTCTTGAAGGCGTGAGGACAGTTGGGCGATGTCTTGCTCGTGGCTGTGTTCCAGGGCCGTGGCCAGCTGTTCGATCAGGGGAGCCACGCTGGCATTCGCCGCGCTGTCGAGCATCAGCCGCTGGCGGGCCACGCCACGGGCGGCGCGCAGCAGGCTCAGCAAGTCGCGACTGAGCACTCGCAGGGCCTGTGAACGACGCCGTCCCTGGGGGCCTTCGAACCAGGCGTGATCGCGCTGGGCATCGACCGCCACCAGCTTGCCGAGGGCTTCCAGCAGCCCCTTGCGCTGGTCCTGGCCGATCAGTTCGGAGGCCGCGGCGCGCATGCCGGCTTGCCACGCGAGCTTGCCTTGGGTGGCCAACGCCTGTTCGACCCGGCGTGGCCAGAGCACGGTGCTGGCGATCGCCGCGCAGATGATCCCCAGGCTGATTTCCGAACAGCGGGCCACGGCCTGATCGAACACCAGCAGCGGATGTGCGGTGGCGGGCAGGGCGACGATCGCTGCGGTGTAGCCGGCCAGTACGAAGCCGTAGGAGGCGTGATTGCGCAGCAGCGAGGCACCGGTGGTGCAGAAGGCCAGCCACAGCGCCATCGCCAGCAGAAACAGCAGGGGCGCCTGGCCGAACAGGCCGATCAGCATGATCGAGGCCACGGCCCCGCTAAAGGTGCCGAGCAGGCGGAAGGCGCCCTTGGCCAGGACCATGCCGCTGCTGGGCTGGCTAACGATGAATACCGTGGTCAGGGCCCATTGCGGCTGCTCGAGGTTGAAGCGAAAGGCCAGGTACAAGGCAATGACCCCGGCGATCATGTTCCTGATGGCGAACAGCAGGTCGTTGCGGCTGGGAGCCAGGACGGCCAGCCAGAAATCGGGGATTCGCAGGGCGAGGCTTTTCATTGGCAAGGCACATAGATAGCTAGCTAATGATTAGCATCGTATCTACTTGCCTGGAAAATTCCAATGAGGATTTTTCCGGGTCCGGAGAAGGTACAGGTGGTGAGGGGAGGGCGAAGAAAAGGGCCCTGCGCGGATGGCAGGGCCCTGGAGGGATCACTCGGCGATTTGCAGCTTGCGCGATTCGGTGTAGACGTAGCGGACTTTCTCGTATTCGAACGGCGAGTCCAGCTGGCCATAGCGGAAGCTGGTCTGATAACGCTTGTCAATAGTGCGCAGGACCCAGAGTTCCGGGTGATTCGAGCTGACCTCGGACACGTTGAGGAAGTTGATCGCCGACTCGGTGGTGTAATCCACGGCCAATCCGGCGGTGTCGCGAAGGTTCGAGGGCCCGAGGATCGGCAGGACGAAATAGGCGCCGCCCGGCACGCCGTAGAAGCCCAGGGTCTGGCCGAAGTCTTCGCTCTGGCGTGGCAGGCCCATGCGGGTGGCGGGGTCCCAGAGACCGCCGATACCGAGGGTGGTGTTGACCAGCAGGCGGGCGGTGGTGTTCAGCGAGCGCTGGCCCTTGAACTGCAGCAGGCTGTTGACCAGGTTCGGCACGTCGCCCAGGTTGTTGAAGAAGTTGCTTACACCGGTGCGCAGGAAGCTCGGGGTGATGTAGCGGTAACCGTCGACCACCGGCAGGAACACCCACTGATCGAAGCGGTAGTTGAAGTGGTACACCCGGCGGTTCCACGACTCCAGCGGGTCGTAGACGTTCAGCGCGTTGAGGGTCGAGCGCTCGAACTCGCGCTGGTCAAGGCCCGGGTTGAACTTGAGTTGCTTGAGCGGTTGGGTGAAGCCGTCCCCGTCCGCGACCACGGGTGTCGCGGTCTGGCCGTCGTCGGCATTGGCATAGCCTGCGCAGAACAACGCAGCGATGAGCAGGAGATGTTTAGCCACGGAAGAACTCCAGCATGGCGTCGCTGTTGACGCGGTAGTTGAGGTTGCCGCAATGGCCGCCATGGGGGTAGACCGTCAACCGGTCGCCAAAGGTCTTGCGCAGGAACCCCAGGTCGCCCGGGCCGAGGATCACGTCGTCGGCGTTGTGCATCACGGCGATTTTCGGGCTGTCCTGCAGGTAATCCTTGAGTGCGTACAGGCTCACCTGGTCGATCAGTTGTAGCACGCTGCCGCCGTCGGTGCGGGCGCGCCACATCGGAATCACCTGCTCGGTGAGGTAGCAGTCGAAGTCGCATTGCAGGGCGCGCTTGAGGAACGGCGTGAGGTTGGTGCCTTCGCTGATCGGGTACTTGGGCGGGGTGATCAGGCCGCGGCGGTTGATCAGGTCCGAGGTGAACGCGATGTCGGCGGCGGAGAAGCGGAACGAGGTGCCGATCAGCATCGCCATCTGCTCGTTGCTCAGGTGCTGCTTGGACTGCTGGAAGTCGTAGAGCAGGGCATCGTTGAGGTCGATGTAGCCCTTCTGCTGGAAGTAGCGGGTCAGCTTGTTCAGTACCAGCTCGTAGAAGGTGGTGGTGTTATTGATGCCCTTGACCTCGGTCTGCACCAGCTTGTCGAGGTTGGTGATGGAGGTATAGAGGTTGACCGGCGGGTTGAGCAGCAGGACTTTCTTGAAGTTGAAGCTGCGCCGGGTTTCGTCCAGCTTGCTGACGAAGGCCGCATCCAGGGCGCCGAGGCTGTAGCCGGTGAGGTAGAAGTCGGTGACCGGCAGTTTCGGGTTCTGCGCGCGCACCGCCTGCATCACGCGGTATAGGTCTTCGGCGTCTTCCTTGGTCACGCCGGGGGTGGCGAACCGCGAGGCGGCGCTGATGAAGTCGAAGCTGGTGGGCGAGGACAGCTGCACCACGTGGTAGCCGGCCTGGTAATAGAGCTTTTTCAGGTACTCGTTGAGACTGCTGTCATAGCGCGCGCCGGTGCCGGCGATGAGGAAGATCAGCGGCGCGGCATGGTCCTGCTCGGCGATGCGGTAGGTGAGCTTCTTCACGGCCCAGAAGTTGTCCGGCAGGATGAACTCGCGCTCGGGGCGCAAGGTCAGGCTGCGGTCCGCCTGATTGATGTCGTCGTCACTCGGCAGCTTCGGACGCAGGTCCGGCGGAGTGGTGGCAATGGTCGCCTCGAACGGATTGGTCAAGGGGTAGCCATAGCTGGCGGCATCGATGTCGACCGCGAGCGCGGACGCACTCGAAATAAGGCCGCCAAACAGGGCAGCGAAGCGCAAGGAACGAAGCATGACTAAATCCCTGTAGAGGAAGGTGCCGAGAGAAGTTCGCAGGCTATGACCACCGGGTTGCTGCCGAAGTGCCATGGCTCGGCACAAAAAACGATCAAGGCAGGACAAAGCCGGATCGGCGGTAATAGTCGCCAGACGATACACTTTGCCGCTGTTTGCTCAACAGTTATCTGTGTAACAAGCTTGCTTACCGGCCTCGGGCGATTATGCTGGGCGCCGTTTTCGCTTATCGGAGTGCTTCATGTCCCGCCGTCTTCCCCTGATTCTGCTGCTTGTTGTCCTGCCGTTGTGGCTGGCCGCCAGTTATGGCGTGCGCTATGGCTTCATGGAGGATGCTCGATGGGTCGGCGTCTGTGTCGACGAGGCCAGCCGCTGGGAGTGCCAGGCGCGTTCCAGCCTGGGGTTGCTGATCCACTTCAAGGTCATGGGCTGGGTGGCGCTGGCGGCGTCCCTGATCGCCTTCGTGGTGCCGGGCCGTTCTGGCTGGGGCCTGGCGGTGCTGGCGCTGCTGTTCGGCTTCCCGGCGCTGGCGCTCTACAACACCAGCCTGGCGGTGTTTGCCATCGTGATCGGCGCCTTGCGACTGGTAAGGGCGCCTCGCGCGGTGGCGTGAGGCGAATCGCCGGTAATAAAAAAGGGATGACCATGGTCATCCCTTTTTTCTGTCAGGCTTTGCGAGCCCGCAAGCTGCGCCACAGGGCGGCGACCATCAGCACGCTGACCAGGGCCCAACCCCAGGCCTGCTGGTTTTCCAGGCCTTCGCGATACAGCTGGGGAGCGATGCCGGCACCGACGATAAAGGTCAGCAGGGCGATTTCGCGACGCGGCACCCGCACCGGGCGGCACAGGTAGACCAGGGCCGGCAGGAGCAGGGCGGCGCTGGGGAAGCTGCGATAACGCGGGTCGAACACCAGCTCCAGCATCATCACCGCGGCGGCGAAACCGGCGCCGGCGAGCAGCCAGCCGGCATGCTTTTCCAGGCGATTGAACATACGTTGGCGCCAGCCGGCGCGGGTGCTCAGGCTCAGTGCCGCGTGTGCCAGCACCAGCAGGTTCAGGGCCAGCAGCAGGCCCGCCCAGAACCATTCCCCGGCAAAGCGGCTGGTGACCCGCGCCAGCTCGCCCCAGGCGCCGATGGAGCAGGCGGCCAGGGCGCCGAGCAGTGGCAGGGTCAGCGCCGCGCGAGTACCGCGGACCCGGCCACCGAGGATCAGCGTGGCAACGAAGATCACCCCGCCCACGCCCAGCCACAATGGCCAGTAAGGCAGGTTCGACACAGGCCCGGCGAGTACGCCTTTGTCCTGGCGATCGGCATCGAACAGACCCCAGTAACCGCCGACCGCACCTTCGCTGGCGCGCTTCCACGGCTGGTCGAAGGCTTCGATCAGGTTGTAATGCCAGCCATTCTGTTCGGCCATGACCACAAAGCCACGGATGAACTTGGCCTCGTTGACCCGGCTCGGCAGGGCGGTTTCACGCTGGCGGCCTTCGCTGGGCCAGCCGGTTTCGCCGATCATCACGTCCTTGGGCGCGAACTTGTTGCCGAACACCTGGCGCACCTGCGCCACATGGTTCAGCGCGGCATCGATGTTGGACGGATCGTCTTCCCAGTAGGGCAGCAGGTGGATGGTCAGGAAGTCCACCGCCGGCGCGATTTCCGGGTGCTTGAGCCAGAACTCCCAGACGTCCGCGTAAGTGACCGGCTGCTTGACGTGAGCCTTGACCTTGTTGATCAGCCTGGCCAGTTGCGGGCCGGTGACTTCCTTGCGCAACAGGGCTTCGTTGCCGACGATCACCGAGCTCACCACGTCCGAGTTGGCATTGGCCGAGGCGATCAGCAGGTCGACCTCTTTTTCGCTGTCCACCGGGTTGCTGTTGACCCAGGCGCCGATCATCAGTTTCAGGCCGTGCTTGCGCGCCAGGTCCGGCAGGGCTTCGAGGCCGGTCATGGAGTAGGTGCGGATGCACTCGAAGCGGGTCGCCAGCAGCGCCAGGTCGGCGTCCATGCGCTCCGGGCGCAGTTTGAACGGCTGGTCGAAGGGCGACTGGTCTTTGTCGAACGGCGTGTAGGACGCGCATTGCAGCTTGTGGCTGGCGCTGGCGACATCCGGCAGCACCACCGGCTGGCCGAGGCCGTACCAGAAACCGCAGAGTGCGAAGACTCCCAGCAGGCAGGCGAATAGATAGGGCAGGAGCGGGAAGCGGGCAATCGAGGGCATGGTCAGGCCGTCAGGAAACAAAGCGGGGCATCTTACCCGGATTTGCCGCTGCCCAGGTGGCCTGCATGATTTTGACATGCAAAGTTCGGGCGGGATTGGGCGACTGTTTTGGGCATGCCCTGATTACTGGCGAACTGGTGTCGTTGCTGAATGTTTTGAGGTCGCAGTCAGAGCAGGTCGCCTTTGGCGTCAGGTTGATGATCGACGCGTCAGAGCTCTCATAGGGCAATCGCGCTGATGTTCGAGCAAGTTGGTGGGGCGTGATGAGGGCGCTGTGCACCATAACAACAGGTTGACGCGGCTCGGCATCCGTCGGGCGCAGCACTTTCGGGGAAGTAACGATGAAGATGCGACGACTCTTAGGCGCAGGTGCCGGTCTGGTACTTGCGATCAGTTCAACCCTGGCTAGCGCCGATAGCAAAACCCTGAGCATCGGCTATGTCGACGGTTGGTCGGACAGCGTGGCGACCACCTATGTAGCGTCTGAGGTGATCAAGCAGAAACTCGGTTATGACGTGAAGTTGCAGGCCGTGGCGACCGGGATCATGTGGCAGGGCGTGGCCACCGGCAAGCTGGACGCCATGCTGTCGGCCTGGCTGCCGGTGACCCACGGCGAGTACTGGACCAAGAACAAGGACAAGGTGGTCGACTACGGTCCCAACTTCAAGGACGCGAAAATCGGCCTGATCGTACCGGAGTACGTCAAGGCCAAGAGCATTGCCGACCTGAAGGGTGACACCACCTTCAAGAACAAGATCGTCGGTATCGATGCCGGCTCGGGCGTGATGCTCAAGACCGACCAGGCCATCAAGGACTACGGTCTGGACTACAAACTGCAAGCCAGCTCGGGCGCGGCAATGATTGCCGAGTTGACCCGTGCCGAAGAGAAGAACGAATCCATCGCGGTCACCGGCTGGGTGCCGCACTGGATGTTCGCCAAGTGGAAGCTGCGCTTCCTGGACGATCCGAAAGGCGTTTACGGCGCCGCTGAAACCGTCAACAGCATCGGTAGCAAAGGCCTGGAGAAGAAGGCGCCGGAGGTTGCGGCTTTCCTGAAGAAGTTCCAGTGGGCCTCCAAGGATGAAATCGGCGAGGTGATGCTGGCAATTCAAGAGGGCGCCAAGCCGGAAGCGGCGGCCAAGGACTGGGTGGCCAAGCACCCTGAGCGCGTTGCCGAATGGACCGCTAACTGATCGGGAAGCGTCTAGCTCGCAGGTCTCGAGGCCGCCGGGTGTTCGCACCCGGCGGCCTTTTGTTTTGCTCGGTGCAAAAGCCTGTGTCGGGGGTACTGTCGTTCTAATACTAAGGTCGTCTGGAACCGCCTCCAGAGCTGCATAGAGTGGACTACGTTCCAACTAAAATCTGTGCTGCGAGGATAAAAACAATGAACGACAGCATTTACCTCTCGATTCAAAACAGCTCGCGTTTCAAGGAGCTGGTCAGCAAGCGCGAACGATTCGCCTGGATACTGTCGGCGGTCATGCTCGGGCTCTATTCGGGCTTCATCCTGCTGATTGCCTACGGACCCCATGTGCTGGGGGCAAAACTCAGTCCTGAATCATCCATCACCTGGGGTATTCCCATTGGTGTCGGGTTGATTGTCGCGGCCTTTGTCCTGACCGGTATCTACGTGCGACGCGCCAACGGCGAATTCGACGACCTGAACAATGCGATTCTCAAGGAGGCTCAGCAATGATCCGGCGTCTATTGGCTTTTTTTAGCGTCGCGGCCTTTGCTCCCAGTCTCTGGGCGGCCGATGCCCTGACCGGCGAAGTGCATAAACAACCCCTCAATGTCTCTGCGATCATCATGTTCGTGCTGTTCGTCGGGGCCACCCTGTGCATCACCTACTGGGCCTCCAAGCGCAACAAGTCGGCGGCCGACTACTATGCCGCGGGCGGCAAGATCACCGGTTTCCAGAACGGCCTGGCGATTGCCGGTGACTACATGTCGGCGGCGTCCTTCCTGGGGATTTCCGCTCTGGTGTTCACCTCTGGCTACGATGGCCTGATCTATTCGATCGGCTTCCTGGTGGGCTGGCCGATCATTCTGTTCCTGATCGCCGAGCGCCTGCGCAACCTGGGCAAGTACACCTTCGCCGACGTGGCGTCCTATCGCCTCGGGCAGACCCAGATCCGCTCGCTGTCGGCCTGCGGCTCGCTGGTGGTGGTGGCGTTCTACCTGATCGCGCAAATGGTCGGTGCCGGCAAGCTGATCCAGCTGCTGTTCGGCCTCGATTACCATGTGGCGGTGATCCTGGTGGGTATCCTGATGGTGCTGTACGTGCTGTTCGGCGGCATGCTGGCGACCACCTGGGTACAGATCATCAAGGCGGTCCTGCTGCTGTCCGGTGCCTCGTTCATGGCGCTGATGGTCATGAAGCATGTCAACTTCGACTTCAACATGCTGTTCTCCGAAGCCACCAAGGTTCACCCCAAAGGTGAAGCGATCATGAGCCCGGGCGGCCTGGTGAAGGATCCGATCTCGGCGTTCTCCCTGGGCCTGGCGCTGATGTTCGGTACCGCGGGCCTGCCGCACATCCTGATGCGCTTCTTCACCGTGAGCGACGCCAAGGAAGCGCGCAAGAGCGTGCTGTATGCCACCGGCTTCATCGGCTACTTCTATATCCTGACCTTCATCATCGGTTTTGGCGCGATCCTCCTGGTCAGCACCAACCCGGTGTTCAAGGACGCGGCGGGCGCTCTGCTCGGCGGCAACAACATGGCGGCGGTGCACCTGGCCAATGCCGTGGGCGGCAGCGTGTTCCTCGGCTTCATCTCGGCGGTGGCTTTCGCCACTATCCTGGCGGTGGTGGCTGGCCTGACCCTGGCCGGTGCCTCGGCGGTTTCCCATGACCTGTACGCCAGCGTGATCAAGAAGGGCAAGGCCAACGAGAAGGATGAGATCCGCGTCTCGAAGATCACCACCGTGTGCCTGGGCGTACTGGCGATTGCCCTGGGCATCCTGTTTGAGAGCCAGAACATCGCGTTCATGGTCGGCCTGGCGTTCTCCATCGCGGCGAGTTGCAACTTCCCGGTACTGCTGCTTTCCATGTACTGGAAGAAGCTCACCACCCGCGGCGCCATGATTGGTGGGTGGCTGGGCCTGGTCAGTGCGGTGGGCCTGATGGTCCTCGGCCCGACCATCTGGGTGCAGATCATGGGGCATGAAAAAGCCATCTTCCCTTACGAGTACCCGGCGCTGTTCTCGATGATCATTGCCTTTATCGGGATCTGGTTCTTCTCCATCACCGACAAGTCCACTGCGGCTGACAATGAGCGGGCGCTGTTCTTCCCGCAGTTCGTGCGTTCGCAGACCGGCCTGGGAGCCAGCGGGGCGGTATCGCACTAAGGCTTCTATATATAAGCTGCGTTAAACCCCAATGCCCCTGTCGAAAGACAGGGGCATTTTTATTGGCGTCGCCCTTTGTAGCCGCTGGCGCAGCCTGCGATCGAGTGCGTAGCGCTCGCAAGCTCGTTCAGCGTGAGAGTGATGTGGAGTTGGCATTCCACATCCGCTGTGCGGCCGAATGCAGGCAGCTACAGGGAAATGGCGGGGGAGGGGAGCACAAACAAATACGGCCTCTATAAAGAGGCCGTATCCGCTGCAGTCAAGACGTTAGCGCAAGGCAATAGGTCTTACTTGCGGTCTTCCAGCTTGGTGATGTCGCGCGACTCGTAGCCGGTGTACAGCTGGCGAGGACGGCCGATCTTGTAAGGGCTGGAGAGCATTTCTTTCCAGTGCGAGATCCAGCCGACGGTACGCGCCAGGGCGAAGATCACGGTGAACATGCTGGTCGGAATGCCGATGGCCTTGAGGATGATCCCTGAGTAGAAGTCGACGTTCGGGTACAGCGAGCGCTCGATGAAGTACGGGTCGGTCAGGGCGATCTCTTCCAGGCGCATGGCCAGTTCGAGTTGCGGATCGTTGGTGATGCCCAGTTCCTTCAACACTTCGTCGCAGGTCTGCTTCATGACGGTGGCGCGCGGGTCGCGGTTCTTGTAGACGCGGTGACCGAAGCCCATCAGCTTGAACGGATCGTTCTTGTCCTTGGCCTTGGCGATGAACTTGTCGATGTTCGAGACATCGCCAATTTCGTCGAGCATGGTCAGTACGGCTTCGTTGGCGCCGCCGTGAGCCGGGCCCCAGAGTGCAGCGATACCGGCAGCGATACAGGCGAACGGGTTGGCGCCCGAGGAGCCTGCCAGACGTACGGTGGAAGTCGATGCGTTCTGCTCGTGGTCGGCATGGAGGATGAAGATCCGGTCCATTGCCTTGGCCAGCACCGGGCTGATCGGTTTGATCTCGCACGGGGTGTTGAACATCATGTGCAGGAAGTTTTCCGCGTACGACAGGTCGTTGCGCGGGTACATCATGGGTTGGCCCATGGAGTACTTGTAAACCATCGCGGCCAGGGTCGGCATCTTGGCAACCAGGCGGATCGCGGAGATTTCGCGATGCTGCGGGTTATTGATGTCCAGGGAGTCGTGGTAGAAGGCCGAGAGGGCGCCGACTACGCCGCACATGACCGCCATCGGGTGGGCGTCGCGACGGAAGCCGTTGAAGAAGGTCTTCAACTGCTCGTGAACCATGGTGTGGTTCTTCACGTTGCCGACGAACTGGGCCTTCTGTTCTGCGGTTGGCAATTCGCCGTTGAGCAGCAGGTAGCAGGTTTCCAGGTAGTCCGACTTTTCAGCCAGCTGTTCGATCGGGTAGCCGCGGTGCAACAGAATGCCGTTGTCGCCGTCGATATAGGTGATTTTCGACTCGCAGGAGGCGGTCGACATGAAACCCGGGTCAAAGGTGAAGCGGCCCGTGGCCGTCAAGCCCCGAACATCGATTACATCGGGACCAACGGTGCCGGTTAAAATGGGCAGCTCGACGGGGGCTGCGCCCTCGATGATCAACTGCGCTTTTTTGTCAGCCATGTGGCCTCCTATTTATGCTTGAAATCATCAGACAGACCCCCCACGCAGGGCCCGCACCACTATAGTGAGATAAATCCGAATGTCAATTTGCCTAAAGTCTTGCCCCAGAAGGCTTTAACCGGACTTTTTCCTCGAAATTCCCCGCCATTTACGCCTTTTATCCGCCTAACGCAATGAGCTATTAGGGGAAGGGGATTGCGTTGTCATTAGTAGCCTAACTGTCTATACTCGGCCACCGACCGCCATGGGCTTTCGGGCCCGGTTTGATGGGGGTCGTCACTCCCTGGGTGGTGGGTACCTGACCAGTGCACTCCCCAACAACTTTGCCCTGATTGTTAGGGGCTCTTCAGTGTGAAAAAAGCCGTGAATAGCCAACGACCTGTAAACCTAGACCTAAGGACCATCAAACTCCCAGTCACTGCTTACACGTCCATCCTTCACCGTATTTCCGGTGTCATCCTCTTTGTGAGCCTTGCCATCATGCTTTATGCATTGGACAAGTCGCTCAGCTCCGAGGAAGGCTTCGGCGAGGTGAAAGCGTGTCTGACCAGTCCGCTAGCCAAGCTAGTGATTTGGGGCATCCTGTCCGCCTTGCTGTATCACTTGGTTGCCGGTGTGCGCCATTTGATCATGGACATGGGCATCGGTGAGACGCTGGAAGGCGGCAAGCTGGGCTCTAAAATCGTTATCGCCGTATCCGTGGTGGTAATCGTTCTGGCAGGAGTTTGGATATGGTAACTAACGTCACGAACCTGTCGCGTTCGGGCCTCTATGACTGGATGGCACAACGTGTGTCTGCGGTCGTTCTCGCGGCTTATTTCATCTTCCTGATCGGATACCTCGTTGCGAACCCGGGCCTTGGCTACGAGCAATGGCACGCACTGTTCTCCAACAACTGGATGCGTATCTTCAGCCTGCTGGCCATGGTTGCTCTGGGCGCTCACGCCTGGGTCGGCATGTGGACCATTTCGACCGACTACCTGACGCCGATGGCGCTGGGCAAGTCGGCGACTGCAGTACGTTTCCTTTTCCAGGCAGTATGCGGCGTTGCAATGTTCGCCTACTTCGTCTGGGGTGTGCAGATTCTCTGGGGTATCTGATTCATGGCTAACATTCCAACGATTTCTTTCGACGCCATCATCATTGGTGGCGGCGGCGCCGGCATGCGTGCCGCATTGCAGCTGGCCCAAGGCGGCCACAAGACTGCAGTGATCACCAAGGTGTTCCCGACCCGCTCGCACACTGTGTCGGCCCAGGGCGGCATCACCTGCGCCATCGCGTCGGCCGACCCGAACGATGACTGGCGCTGGCACATGTACGATACCGTCAAGGGTTCCGACTATATCGGTGACCAGGACGCTATCGAATACATGTGTCAGGAAGGCCCGGCCGCGGTTTTCGAGCTGGACCACATGGGTCTGCCATTCTCCCGCACCGAAACCGGTCGTATCTACCAGCGTCCTTTCGGCGGCCAGTCCAAGGATTACGGTAAAGGCGGCCAGGCTGCCCGTACCTGCGCAGCTTCCGACCGTACCGGTCATGCGCTGCTGCACACCCTTTATCAGGGCAACCTGAAAGCCGGTACCACCTTCCTGAACGAGTACTACGCCGTTGATCTGGTGAAGAACCAGGACGGCGCGTTCGTCGGTGTGATCGCGATCTGCATCGAAACCGGCGAAACCACCTACATCCGCGCGAAAGCCACCGTATTGGCGACCGGCGGTGCAGGGCGTATCTACGCATCCACCACCAACGCCCTGATCAACACCGGTGACGGTGTCGGCATGGCGCTGCGTGCCGGCGTGCCGGTACAAGACATCGAAATGTGGCAGTTCCACCCGACCGGCATCGCCGGTGCCGGTGTACTGGTTACCGAAGGTTGCCGTGGTGAAGGTGGTTACCTGATCAACAAGCACGGCGAGCGTTTCATGGAGCGTTATGCTCCGAACGCCAAGGACCTTGCCGGTCGTGACGTTGTTGCCCGTTCGATGGTTAAAGAAATCATCGCTGGCAATGGTTGCGGTCCGAATGGCGACCACGTGATGCTCAAGCTCGACCACCTGGGCGAGGAAGTGCTGCACAGCCGTCTGCCAGGCATCTGCGAACTGTCCAAGACTTTCGCACACGTTGACCCGGTGGTTGCTCCGGTTCCGGTTGTTCCGACTTGCCACTATATGATGGGCGGCGTGCCGACCAACATTCATGGCCAGGCAATCACCCAGAACGCCGAAGGCGTGGATGAGATCATCCATGGTCTGTTCGCTGTGGGCGAAGTGGCTTGTGTATCGGTTCACGGTGCCAACCGCCTGGGCGGCAACTCGCTGCTCGACCTGGTGGTATTCGGCCGCGCTGCCGGCCTGCACTTGGAAAAAGCCCTGACCGACGGCATCGAATACGATGACGCGACCGACGCCAACATCGAGGCTGCCCTGGCACGCCTGAACGCTCTGAACGAGCGTACTGATGGCGAAGATGTGGCTACCCTGCGTCGCGAGCTGCAAAGCTGCATGCAGAACTACTTCGGCGTATTCCGTACCGGCGAATACATGCAGAAGGGCATCGCCCAGCTGGCCGAACTGCGTACCCGTATCGCCAACGTCAAGATCAACGACAAGTCGCAGGCGTTCAACACTGCACGTATCGAAGCACTGGAACTGCAGAACCTGCTGGAAGTGGCCGAAGCCACCGCCATCGCTGCCGAAGTGCGTAAAGAGTCCCGCGGCGCCCACGCCCGTGAAGACTTCGAAGACCGCGACGACGAAAACTGGCTGTGCCACACCCTGTACTTCCCGGGTGAGAAGCGCGTTGCCAAGCGTGCCGTTAACTTCTCGCCGAAGACTGTTCCGACTTTTGAACCAAAAGTCCGGACTTACTAAAGGGTGATCGATATGTTGCAAGTCGAAGTTTATCGTTACAACCCTGACACCGACTCCGCGCCGAAAACCCAGGTTTTCCAGGTCGACACCGGTGGCAAGGATCTGATGGTGCTGGACGTACTGGCGCTGATCAAAGAGCAGGACGAAGGTTTCTCCTATCGTCGCTCCTGCCGTGAAGGCGTTTGCGGTTCCGACGGCATGAACATCAACGGCAAGAACGGTCTGGCCTGCATCACGCCGCTGTCTGCCGTGGTGAAGAACAACAAGCTGGTTGTTCGTCCGCTGCCAGGTTTGCCGGTTATCCGTGACCTGGTCGTCGATATGAGCATCTTCTACAAGCAATACGAGAAGGTGAAGCCGTTCCTGCAGAACGACACGCCGGCTCCGGCCATCGAACGTCTGCAGTCCCCTGAAGAGCGCGAAAAGCTCGATGGTCTGTACGAGTGCATCCTGTGCGCTTGCTGCTCGACTTCCTGCCCGTCCTTCTGGTGGAACCCGGACAAGTTCCTGGGTCCAGCTGCTCTGCTGCAAGCCTATCGCTTCCTGGCAGACAGTCGCGACACCAAGACGTCCGAGCGCCTGGCTTCGCTGGATGATCCGTTCAGCGTATTCCGCTGCCGCGGCATCATGAACTGCGTCAACGTTTGTCCGAAAGGCCTGAACCCGACTAAGGCCATCGGTCACATACGTAACATGCTGCTCTCGAGCGGCGTGTGATTCAGCTGCTGTAACCCAGTTGTTGTAAAGGCAGGACCGCTGTACCCGTAGAGGCTACGGCGCAGGCTTCAACCGGCGCCGTAGTTTTAAGCTGAGCAGCAGCTCACAAAGTTGCCGCTCGTATTTTGAAGAAATGAGACAAGCAGGGGCATCCGGGCTGGTACCCGGACTATCAGCGTGATCCTAAGTGGCTTGTTTTGGTCGCTGCACTCGGACTTTTGCAAGTTTGCTCGGTGTCTTCGCCGGTGGTGTTCCCCTAACCGAGGGTGACCAAGCATGCAAGAAAGCGTGATGCAGCGCATGTGGAACAGCGCCTACCTATCCGGTAGTAACGCTGCCTATGTGGAAGAGCTCTACGAGCTCTACCTGCACGACCCTAACGCTGTGCCAGAAGAGTGGCGCACTTACTTCCAGAAGTTGCCTACCGACGGCAGCACTGCCATCGATGTTTCGCACTCGACAATCCGCGATCATTTCGTGTTGCTGGCAAAGAACCAGCGCCGCGCCCAGCCGGTATCCGCCGGTAGCGTGAGCAGCGAGCACGAGAAGAAGCAAGTTGAAGTGCTGCGATTGATCCAGGCCTACCGTATGCGTGGCCACCAGGCAGCCCAGCTGGACCCGCTGGGGCTGTGGCAGCGTCCTGCACCTGCAGACCTGTCAATTAATCATTACGGCTTGACCAATGCCGATCTTGATACGACCTTCCGTGCCGGCGACCTGTTCATCGGCAAAGAGGAAGCGAGCCTACGCGAAATTCACGAAGCGTTGCAGCAGACATATTGCCGCACCATCGGTGCTGAATTTACGCACATCACCGATTCCGAGCAGCGCCAGTGGTTCCAGCAGCGTCTGGAAAGCGTACGCGGCCGTCCGACCTACTCCACGGATATCAAGGGTCATCTGCTCGAGCGCGTCACCGCAGCTGAAGGCCTCGAAAAATACCTGGGCACCAAGTACCCGGGCACCAAGCGTTTCGGCCTGGAAGGCGGCGAAAGCCTGATCCCGATGCTCGACGAGCTGATCCAGCGTTCCGGTTCCTATGGCACCAAGGAAGTCGTGATCGGCATGGCCCACCGTGGTCGCCTCAACGTCCTGGTCAACACCTTCGGCAAGAACCCGCGCGAGCTGTTCGACGAGTTCGAAGGCAAGAAGAAGGTCGAGCTGGGCTCCGGTGACGTGAAATACCACCAGGGCTTCTCGTCCAACGTGATGACCACCGGCGGTGAAGTTCACCTGGCCATGGCCTTCAACCCGTCCCACCTGGAAATCGTTTCGCCAGTGGTCGAGGGTTCGGTGCGCGCCCGTCAGGATCGCCGCAACGACCAGACCGGTGACAAGGTTCTGCCAATCTCGATCCACGGTGACGCTGCATTCGCAGGTCAGGGCGTGGTGATGGAAACCTTCCAGATGTCGCAGACCCGCGGTTTCAAGACCGGCGGCACCGTGCACATCGTGATCAACAACCAGGTCGGTTTCACCATCAGCAACCCGCTGGACTCGCGTTCCACCGAGTACGCCACCGACGTCGCGAAAATGATCCAGGCGCCGATCCTCCATGTGAATGGTGACGATCCGGAAGCCGTACTGTTCGTGACCCAGCTGGCCATCGACTACCGCATGCAGTACAAGCGCGATGTGGTGATCGACCTGGTCTGCTACCGTCGTCGCGGCCACAACGAAGCGGACGAGCCAAGCGGCACTCAGCCTCTGATGTACCAGCAGATCGCCAAACAGCGCACTACCCGTGAGCTGTATGCCGATCGTCTGGTCCAGGCAAGCGTGCTCGACGCCGAGCGTGTTCAGGCGAAAGTCGACGAATACCGCAACGCGCTGGACAACGGCCTGCACGTAGTGAAGAGCCTGGTCAAAGAGCCGAACAAAGAGCTGTTCGTGGACTGGCGTCCATATCTGGGCCACGCCTGGACTGCGCGTCACGACACCACCTTCGATCTGAAGACCCTGCAGGAACTGTCCGCCAAGCTGCTGGAGCTGCCGGAAGGCTTCGTGGTTCAGCGCCAGGTCGCGAAGATCTACGAAGACCGTCAGAAGATGCAAGCCGGCGGCCTGCCGATCAACTGGGGTTATGCCGAAACCATGGCATACGCGACCCTGGCGTTCGAAGGTCACCCGATCCGCATGACCGGCCAGGACATCGGTCGCGGTACGTTCTCGCACCGTCATGCGGTCCTGCACAACCAGAAAGACGCCAGCACCTATATTCCGCTGCAGCACCTGTACGACGGCCAGCCACGTTTCGATCTGTACGATTCGTTCCTGTCCGAAGAAGCCGTACTGGCGTTCGAATACGGTTACTCGACCACCACGCCAAACGCGCTGGTGATCTGGGAAGCCCAGTTCGGCGACTTCGCCAACGGTGCCCAGGTGGTGATCGACCAGTTCATCACCAGTGGCGAGCACAAGTGGGGCCGTCTCTGCGGCCTGACCATGCTGCTGCCGCACGGTTATGAAGGTCAGGGTCCGGAGCACTCTTCGGCTCGTCTGGAGCGTTACCTGCAGCTGTGCGCCGAGCACAACATCCAGGTCTGCATGCCGACCACTCCGGCCCAGATCTACCACCTGCTGCGTCGTCAGGTGATTCGCCCGCTGCGCAAGCCGCTGGTGGTCCTGACTCCGAAGTCGCTGCTGCGTCACAAACTGGCCATCTCGACCCTGGAAGATCTGGCGGAAGGTTCGTTCCAGACCGTTATTCCGGAAATCGATGCCCAGGATCCAAAAGACGTGAATCGTCTGATTCTGTGCAGCGGCAAGGTCTACTACGACCTGCTGGAAAAACGCCGTGCCGAAGGCCGCGACGACATCGCCGTCGTGCGTATCGAGCAGCTGTACCCATTCCCTGAGGACGACTTGAACGAAGTCCTGGCTCCGTACACCAACCTCAAGCATGTCGTTTGGTGTCAGGAAGAGCCGATGAACCAGGGTGCCTGGTACTGCAGCCAGCACCACATGCGCCGCATCGTTGGCAATCACGACAAGTCGCTCGTACTCGAGTACGCAGGCCGTGAAGCCTCTGCTGCACCTGCATGCGGTTACGCGTCGATGCACGCCGAGCAGCAGGAAAAACTGCTGCAAGATGCTTTCACTGTTTAACGCCTTCGCGCACCTGAAACCGAATTTAAGGAACCACAGATAATGGCTATCGAGATCAAAGCCCCCACTTTCCCGGAATCGGTTGCCGATGGCACCGTTGCCACCTGGCACAAAAAACCGGGCGACGCCGTCAAGCGCGACGAGCTGATCGTCGACATCGAAACCGACAAGGTCGTGCTGGAAGTTCTGGCCACCGCTGACGGCGTGCTGGGCGCTATCGTCAAGAACGAAGGCGACACCGTTCTGTCCGACGAAGTCCTGGGCTCCATCGCTGAAGGCGCTGCCGCCGCTGCTGCTGCTCCAGCCGCTGCCGCACCGGCTGCCGCCCAGGCCGCAGCGCCTGCCGCCGAAGGCGAAGACGATCCAATCGCTGCTCCAGCCGCGCGCAAGCTGGCCGAAGAGAACGGCATCAACATCGCTTCCGTTGCCGGTACCGGCAAAGGCGGTCGCGTGACCAAGGAAGACGTGGTTGCGGCCGTTGCAGCCAAGAAAGCCGCTCCGGCTGCCGCGCCTGCCAAGGCCGCAGCTCCTGCCGCCGCCGCTCCGGTATTCGCTGCTGGCGACCGCGTCGAGAAGCGCGTTCCGATGACCCGCCTGCGTGCCAAGGTTGCCGAGCGTCTGGTCGAAGCCCAGTCGAACATGGCGATGCTGACCACTTTCAACGAAGTCGACATGACCGAAGTCATGGCCCTGCGTTCGAAGTACAAGGATCTGTTCGAGAAGTCCCACAACGGCGTACGCCTGGGCTTCATGTCGTTCTTCGTCAAGGCTGCTACCGAAGCGCTGAAGCGTTTCCCTGCGGTCAACGCCTCGATCGACGGCTCCGACATCGTTTACCACGGTTACGCCGACATCGGTGTTGCCGTGTCCAGCGACCGCGGCCTGGTGGTTCCGGTTCTGCGTAACGCCGAACTGATGAGCCTGGCTGAAATCGAAGGTGGCATCGCCACCTTCGGCAAGAAAGCCCGTGACGGCAAGCTGTCGATGGAAGAAATGACCGGCGGTACTTTCACCATCACCAACGGTGGTACTTTCGGTTCGATGATGTCGACTCCGATCGTCAACCCGCCACAAGCGGCGATCCTGGGCATGCACAACATTCTGCAGCGTCCTATGGCGATCAACGGTCAGGTGGTTATCCGTCCGATGATGTACCTGGCTCTGTCCTACGATCACCGTTTGATCGACGGCAAAGAAGCAGTGACCTTCCTGGTTACCATCAAGAACCTGCTGGAAGACCCGGCTCGTCTGCTGCTGGATATCTGATTTCGTAGCATGGGCCGATCAGCGATGATCGGCCTTTCGCCGAAACGAACAGCTTCGTCCCACGACGGCCTCCACAAGAGGCCGTCCGGTTTGATTCGAGAAGGAATGACACATGACTCAGAAATTCGACGTGGTAGTGATTGGCGCAGGCCCTGGCGGCTATGTAGCTGCCATTAAAGCTGCGCAACTCGGCCTCACGACTGCCTGCATCGAGAAATATACCGACAAGGAGGGCAAGCTGGCCCTCGGCGGTACTTGCCTGAACGTCGGCTGCATCCCTTCCAAGGCGCTGCTGGACAGCTCCTGGAAATTCCACGAAGCCCAAGACGGTTTCGCGATCCACGGTATCAGCCACGCTGGCGTGTCCATGGACGTGCCTGCGATGGTCGGCCGTAAGGCCAATATCGTGAAAAACCTGACCAGCGGTGTTGCCACCCTGTTCAAGGCCAACGGCGTGACCTCCATCCAGGGCCACGGCAAACTGCTGGCCGGCAAGAAAGTCGAAGTCACCAAGCCTGACGGCTCGGTGGAAGTGATCGAAGCCGAGAACGTCATCCTGGCGCCGGGCTCGCGTCCAATCGACATTCCACCGGCTCCGGTCGATCAGAAAGTGATCGTCGACTCCACCGGCGCCCTGGAATTCCAATCCGTACCAAAACGCCTGGGCGTGATCGGCGCTGGTGTGATCGGTCTGGAGCTGGGTTCGGTATGGTCCCGTCTGGGCGCTGAAGTGACTGTCCTCGAAGCTCTGGACACCTTCCTGATGGCTGCCGACACCGCCGTCTCCAAGGAAGCGCTGAAAACCCTGACCAAACAGGGTCTGGACATCAAACTGGGCGCTCGCGTCACCGGCTCCAAGGTCAACGGCGAAGAAGTGGTCGTGACCTACACCGATGCCAACGGCGAACAGAACATCACTTTCGACAAGCTGATCGTAGCCGTTGGTCGCCGTCCAGTGACCACTGATCTGCTGGCTGCTGATTGCGGCGTGACCCTCGACGAGCGCGGTTTCGTGCACGTTGACGATCACTGCGCTACCACCGTACCGGGCGTTTACGCGATCGGCGACGTGGTTCGCGGCATGATGCTGGCTCACAAGGCCTCGGAAGAGGGCATCATGGTCGTCGAGCGCATCAAGGGCCACAAGGCTCAGATGAACTATGACCTGATCCCTTCGGTTATTTATACTCACCCGGAAATCGCGTGGGTCGGCAAGACCGAGCAGGCCTTGAAAGCTGAAGGCGTTGAAGTTAACGTCGGCACCTTCCCGTTCGCAGCCAGCGGCCGTGCCATGGCAGCCAACGACACCGGCGGTTTCGTAAAAGTCATCGCTGATGCCAAGACTGACCGTGTACTGGGCGTTCACGTGATCGGCCCAAGCGCGGCAGAACTGGTTCAGCAAGGTGCGATCGGCATGGAGTTCGGCACCAGCGCCGAAGACCTGGGCATGATGGTTTTCTCCCATCCGACCCTGTCCGAAGCCCTGCACGAAGCAGCACTGGCAGTGAATGGCGGCGCCATCCACATCGCCAACCGCAAAAAGCGTTAAGACAATAAGAAACCACGGCGGATTGCCCGTCGTGAGCCTTGCGAGCAAGACTCACCGCGGAACGTCCGCTGGACTCGACCTCACGGGAATCTTCATGCGCTGTGCCGCAGCCCAGGCTGCGGATGCGGGGCAGGGGAGTCCGGTGAGGAGCGGTCACAGGTGGCGCGGCACTCATCAAGAGCGCAGCGCCGAATGCGCAGTACCTAACGAAGACGGTAAAAAGCATGAATCTTCACGAGTATCAGGGTAAGCAGCTGTTCGCTGAATACGGCCTGCCAGTATCCAAAGGCTACGCGGTAGACACCCCGGAAGAAGCAGCAGAAGCTTGCGACAAGATCGGCGGCTCCGAGTGGGTTGTCAAAGCCCAGGTTCACGCCGGTGGTCGCGGTAAAGCGGGCGGCGTAAAGCTGGTTCGCAGCAAAGAAGACGCTAAAGCATTCGCTCAACAGTGGTTGGGCAAGCGTCTGGTGACTTACCAGACTGACGCCAATGGTCAGCCAGTCACCAAGATCCTGGTTGAATCGTGCACTGATATCGCTAAAGAGCTGTACCTGGGCGCTGTCGTCGACCGTTCGAGCCGTCGCATCGTGTTCATGGCTTCCACCGAAGGTGGCGTGGACATCGAGAAAATCGCTCACGACACCCCTGAGAAAATCCTCAAGGCTACTATCGATCCACTGGTTGGCGCTCAGCCATTCCAGGGTCGCGAGCTGGCTTTCCAGCTGGGCCTGGAAGGCAAGCAAGTCACTCAGTTCGCCAAGATCTTCGTCGGCCTGGCCAAACTGTTCCAGGACCACGATCTGGCACTGCTGGAAGTGAACCCGCTGGTGATCAAGGCTGATGGCGATCTGCACTGCCTGGACGCGAAGATCAACATCGACGCCAACGCCATGTACCGTCAGCCTAAGCTGAAGACTTTCCACGATCCGTCCCAGGACGATCCGCGCGAAGCGCACGCTGCCAAGTTCGAACTGAACTACGTAGCGCTGGAAGGCAACATCGGCTGCATGGTCAACGGTGCCGGCCTGGCCATGGGTACCATGGACATCGTCAACCTGCACGGCGGCAAGCCAGCCAACTTCCTCGACGTAGGTGGTGGTGCTACCAAAGAGCGCGTGACCGAAGCTTTCAAGATCATCCTGTCCGACACCAACGTCGCTGCAGTACTGGTCAACATCTTCGGCGGCATCGTTCGTTGCGACATGATTGCCGAAGGCATCATCGGTGCAGTGAAAGAAGTCGGCGTGAAAATCCCGGTTGTTGTTCGCCTTGAAGGCAACAACGCTGAACTGGGCGCTAAAGTACTGGCAGAAAGCGGCTTGAACATCATCGCTGCTACCAGCCTGACCGACGCTGCTCAACAAGTTGTCAAAGCTGCGGAGGGCAAATAATGAGCGTCCTGATCAATAAAGACACCAAAGTTATCTGCCAGGGTATTACCGGTTCGCAAGGTAGTTTCCACACCCAGCAAGCCATCGAATACGGCACCAAGATGGTCGGCGGCGTAACTCCGGGCAAAGGCGGCACCGAGCACCTGGGCCTGCCTGTCTTCAACACCGTGAAAGACGCTGTAGCTGCCACTGGCGCCACCGCCAGCGTGATCTACGTTCCAGCTCCTTTCTGCAAGGACTCCATCCTGGAAGCGGCATTCGGCGGCATCAAGCTGATCGTCTGCATCACCGAAGGCATTCCTACCCTGGACATGCTGGACGCTAAAGTTAAGTGCGACGAGCTGGGTGTTACCCTGATCGGCCCTAACTGCCCAGGCGTGATCACTCCTGGCGAATGCAAGATCGGCATCATGCCAGGTCACATTCACTTGCCAGGCAAGGTCGGTATCGTTTCCCGTTCCGGCACCCTGACTTACGAAGCCGTGAAGCAGACCACTGACGCCGGTTTCGGTCAGTCCACCTGTGTCGGCATCGGTGGTGACCCGATCCCAGGCTCCAACTTCATCGACATCCTGAAGCTGTTCCAGGAAGACCCGAAGACCGAAGCGATCGTGATGATCGGTGAGATCGGCGGTTCGGCTGAAGAAGAAGCGGCTGCCTACATCAAGGCTAACGTGACCAAGCCGGTTGTTTCCTACATCGCTGGTGTGACTGCTCCTCCGGGCAAGCGCATGGGCCATGCTGGCGCAATCATCTCTGGCGGCAAAGGCACTGCAGACGAGAAATTCGCTGCTCTGCAAGACGCAGGCGTGAAAACCGTGCGTTCGCTGGCAGACATCGGCAAGGCCCTGGCTGAGCTGACTGGCTGGGCTGTCAAGTAAGCCTCGCGCTTAGCTGACGCTCCACCAACAAAGGCCACCTTCGGGTGGCCTTTGTTCGTTAAGAGCAGTTGCAAGCCTCAAGCGACAAGCTGCAAGAGAAGCTTGTCGCTTGAAACTTGTGCCTTGCAGCTGCTTTTAATACGTAAACGCGACACGCAAATGTCGCTGATCGGACAGTTCGCCCTCTAACAGTGCGTTTGTCTTACAAATTCGGTAGTCTAGCCGCCTCTTTTGCGTCTGCGTCCCACAAGGAAGCCGCGCGCTAAACGGGTCAGTCCTATACGGACCGACAGCATTTCCCTCACCCATAAGGGAAATCCCTCTCTAAATTCCGATTCAGTAGTGTGGTATTTCCTTAATGAAAGTGTTGAAAGGCCAGGACATTCTGGCACTGGGTTTTATGACCTTTGCCCTGTTCGTCGGGGCCGGCAATATCATCTTCCCGCCTATCGTCGGCTTGCAGTCCGGACCTAACGTCTGGATCGCGGCGCTGGGCTTTCTGATCACCGCTGTGGGGCTTCCGGTGGTGACTGTCATTGCGCTGGCCAAGGTCGGTGGGGCGATGGACGCGCTGAGCAGCCCGATTGGCAAGATCGCCGGTGGCCTGCTGGCGGCGGTCTGCTACCTGGCGGTCGGTCCGTTGTTCGCGACGCCGCGTACCGCGACCGTGTCCTTCGAAGTAGGCCTGGCGCCCCTGACCGGCGAAAGCCCGCTGGCGCTGTTCCTCTATAGCTCGGTGTATTTCCTGCTGGTGTTTTTCATCTCCCTCTACCCGGGACGCCTGCTGGATACCGTTGGGCGTTTCCTCGCGCCGCTGAAGATCATCGCCCTGGCCGTACTGGGCATCGCCGCGTTCGCCTTGCCGGCCGGTGATATCGGTGTTGCGACGCCCGAATACGTCGCGGCGCCGTTCTCCCAGGGCTTCATCAATGGTTACCTGACCATGGATACCCTGGGCGCGCTGGTGTTCGGTATCGTCATCGTCAACGCCATCCGTTCCCGCGGTGTCGAGTCGCCACGCCTGATCACCCGTTACGCGATCATCGCCGGGCTGATTGCCGGTATCGGCCTAGCGCTGGTGTATGTCAGCCTGTTCCGCCTGGGTTCGGGCAGCCATGAAGTCGCGGCCGGTGCCACCAATGGCGCGGCGGTGCTGCACGCTTATGTGCAACACACCTTCGGTTCCCTGGGCAGCGGCTTCCTCGCCGTGCTGATTTCCCTGGCCTGCCTGGTGACCGCGGTCGGTTTGACCTGCGCTTGCGCGGAGTACTTCAGCCGCGTACTGCCGCTGTCGTACAAGACCCTGGTGATCATCCTGGCGGCGTTCTCGCTGCTGGTGTCCAACCTGGGCCTGACCAAGTTGATCGCCTTCTCCATCCCGGTGCTGACCGCCATCTACCCGCCGTGCATCGCCCTGGTGGCCCTGAGCTTCTGCAAGGACTTCTGGCATGAGCAAGGCCGCATCGTCGGTCCGGTGATGCTGGTGTCCTTCCTGTTCGGCCTGATCGACGCCCTCAAGGGTGCCGGCCTGGCGGACTGGATGCCAACCCAGTTGATGCACCTGCCGCTGAGCGAGCAGGGCCTGGCGTGGCTGGTGCCTTCGGTCATGACCCTGGTGGTCGCGGTAGCCTGCGACCGCCTGCTGGGCAAGCGCAGCGAAGCGCTGGCCTAAACCGCTATCTGCCGGGGCCTGTCACAAGCGGGCACCGAGTAGCCATGAAAATGCCCCGTATCCCGCGATACGGGGCATTTTTTATGGGCGGCCAATGGTGTCTTTTTTCCTCGATCAACGTCGAAGCAGTGCCAGTTGTATCCGCACTCTGCCAACGCCTATCCGGGAACCTGCATGTCGTTCGTCGAAGCCAACCTGATCCATCTCATCGCCGCCCTCTGGTTTGTCATCTGCTGGGGCGGCTACACCCGCTACGCCACGTGGAAGGGCCGCGACACCGCGTGCCTGGCCAGCGTGCTGCATTTGTACCGGGAAGACTGGATGCGCCGCATGCTGCTGCGCGATAACCGCATTGCCGACGCCAGCGTGATCGGTAACCTGGAGCGCAATGCCTCGTTCTTTGCCTCCAGCACCCTGATTATCCTCGCCGGTATCCTCACCGTGCTTGGCGCTTCCGAGCGTGCGGTGTCGCTGCTGGCCGACATTCCCATGGTTCAGCAGGCCTCCCAGGGCATGTCGGAGATCAAGCTGCTGTGCCTGGCCCTGGTGTTCGTCTATGCCTTTTTCACCTTCAGTTGGTGCATGCGCCAGTACAACTTCGCGGCCATTCTCGTGGGCTCGGCACCGATGATCGGTGAGCGGCATGTTTCCGAACAGGAGCGAAAAGCCTTTGCAATGCGGGCCGCGCGAGTAATTTCCATGGCCGCCAACCAGTTCAACTTCGGCCTGCGTTCCTATTACTTCGGCATGAGCATGCTGGCCTGGTTCGTCAGCCCCTGGCTGTTTATGTTGATGAGTGCGGGCGTGGTGCTGGTGCTGTACCGCCGGGAGTTTCATTCCGACGTGTTGGACGTGATGGTCTATACCCCTACAGAGGCGCCATTGCCCGAGGCGAACAAGGAGATAGCCTGATGAGTATTGCGTTTTGGTGTGTGTTTATCAGCGCGCTGTTGATTTACGTGGCGCGCATACCAGTAGCCAGAGCGATGAAAGAGCAGGGCGGTTACGACAATCACCTGCCACGCCAGCAACAGACACAACTCACAGGGTTCGGTGCCCGGGCAGTGGCGGCGCACCAGAACAGTTTCGAAGCCTTCATGTTATTCGCGGTCGGGGTCCTGATGGCCCATACCACCCAGACTCAGGGCTGGTTGATCGACGGCCTGGCGATCGTCTTCGTCATTACTCGGGTTATCTATCTGCTTTGCTATTGGGCGGATCTTGCCTGGCAGCGCAGTCTGGTCTGGTTTATCGGTCTGCTCTGCTCATTGCTGCTGATGCTTAGTCCGACTTTTCGCAGCCTGTTGGCTTAGCGTTATTGCAGATAAAGTAAAGCCCGCACTAGGCGGGCTTTCTTTTTGCTGCACTAAAACCGGATTAGTTGGTTTTAGGAGCGGCTTCCTTGGCAGCTTCTTCAGCCGCTGCTTTGCTCGATTCAACCTGATCTTTGGCTGCTTCGGCGTTTTCTTTTGCAGCTTCGTTCACTTTATCCTGAGCTTCATTCATTTTCTGTTGAGCTTGCTCAGCATGTTGGTTGGCATCTTGAGCTTTGTCCTCGGATTTTTTATCGCAGGCAGCGAGACCGAGGGAAGCGGTCAGCATCAGGGCAATAGCTAAAGTCTTACGCATGGGGTGTTTCTCCTTATTGAAGATATCTTCTGGCCTTTCGAGCATGGCTCTACAGGTTAAGTTCCTTGAAAGTTAAAGATATATAAAGTGCCAGCAATATGGAACTTTTACCTGCCGCGTTAACCGAGCGGTTTTGACACCAACTAGAGAATTTCCTTATGGAGCAAAACCCTGTTTTTGAGCGTGCGACGCGATTTTTGTCGGCGTTGCGCCATTGCCAGGTATTGGCCATGAGCGTGCACAGCGCCTCAAAAGACGGCATCACCCTGATGTTGCCTTACAGCCCGCAGATAGTCGGCAACCCCGAGACCGGAGTGATCCACGGTGGTGCGCTGACCTCCTTGATGGACACCGCCTGTGGCATGGCGACCTTGTGCGTCCTGCCGGAGTTCGAGGTCTGCCCGACCCTGGACCTGCGCATCGATTACATGCACCCGGCGCAGCCAGGCAAGAGCGTGTATGGCTTTGCCCAGTGCTACCGGGTGACCACCGATGTGATTTTCACCCGTGGTTTTGCCTATCAGGATGACCCAGAGCACCCTGTTGCCCATGTGGTGGGCACCTTCATGCGCATGGGCAAGGGCATCAAGGGCAGCAAAGGTTTTGCCGGTGTCATCAAGGGTGAGCAGCCATGAGCGACGATTTCCAGACGCAAGTGCAGCATGCCCACCAGCAAGGCGATTACGCCGCGCTGCTGCAATTGATTCCCTACGCCAGGCTGATTGGCATCGAGTGTTCGCGGCAGGGCGATGAGTTGCTGTTTCGCCTGCCCGCCAACCGCGACAATATCGGCAACCCGTTGCTGCCGGCCCTGCACGGTGGGGTGATCGCCGGATTCATGGAGCTGGCCGCGGCCCTGCATCTGTTGATTGGCACCGGCTCGCCGGGCGTGCCGAAGATCATCGACTTTTCCCTCGATTACCTGCGTGCCGGGCAATTTCGCGATACCTATGCCCGATGCCAGGTCTGCCGCCAGGGACGGCGGGTGGCGAACGTGGCCATCACCGCCTGGCAGAGCAGCGCGGAGGAGCCGATTGCCACCGCCCGCGCACATTTCAAGCTCGAAGAAAGTCCAGGGCCTTGAAATCTCAGGTATAGCCCCCAACTCTGTGGACATCCCGCCGTAAGCCCTCCGGGCGCGGCTTATGCCATCTGATTGGAGTTTGATGACCATGAGTGTGGAAACTCAAAAGGAAACCCTGGGCTTCCAGACCGAGGTAAAGCAACTGCTGCACCTCATGATCCATTCGCTGTATTCCAACAAGGAAATCTTCCTTCGCGAACTGATCTCGAACGCCTCTGACGCTGTCGACAAATTGCGCTTCGAAGCCCTGTCCAAGCCTGAGTTGCTGGAAGGTGGCGCGGAGCTGAAAATCCGTGTGAGCTTCGACAAGGAGGCCAAGACCGTCACCCTCGAAGACAACGGCATCGGCATGAGCCGGGACGATGTGATCACCCACCTGGGGACCATCGCCAAGTCCGGCACCGCCGATTTCATGAAAAACCTCACCGGCGACCAGAAGAAGGATTCGCACCTGATCGGTCAGTTCGGCGTGGGCTTCTATTCCGCCTTCATCGTCGCCGACAAGGTCGATGTCTTCAGCCGCCGCGCCGGCCTTGACGCCAGCGAAGGCGTGCACTGGTCCTCCAAGGGCGAAGGCGAGTTCGAAGTCGCGACCATCGACAAGGCCGACCGCGGTACCCGCATCGTCCTGCACCTGAAGTCCGGCGAAGACGAGTTCGCCGACGGCTGGCGCCTGCGCAACATCATCAAGAAGTACTCCGACCATATCGCCCTGCCGATCGAGCTGCCGAAAGAGGCCGCTGCCGCTGAGGGCGAGGAGAAGCCTGCGCAGGAATGGGAAACCGTCAACCGTGCCAGTGCCCTGTGGACCCGTCCGCGTACCGAAATCAAGGACGAGGAATACGAGGAGTTCTACAAGCACATCGCCCACGACTTCGAGAACCCGCTGAGCTGGAGCCACAACAAGGTCGAAGGCAAGCTGGAATACAGCTCGCTGTTGTACGTGCCGGCTCGTGCGCCATTCGACCTGTACCAGCGTGAAGCGCCGAAAGGCCTGAAGCTGTACGTGCAGCGCGTGTTCGTGATGGACCAGGCGGAATCCTTCCTGCCGTTGTACCTGCGCTTCATCAAGGGCGTGGTCGACTCCAACGACCTGTCGCTGAACGTGTCGCGGGAAATCCTGCAGAAAGACCCGATCATCGACTCCATGAAGTCGGCGCTGACCAAGCGCGTGCTGGACATGCTGGAAAAACTGGCGAAGAACGAGCCTGAGCAATACAAGGGCTTCTGGAAAAACTTCGGCCAGGTGATGAAGGAAGGCCCGGCCGAAGACTTCGCCAACAAGGAAAAGATCGCCGGCCTGCTGCGCTTCGCCTCCACCCAGGGCGACGACGGCGAGCAGAATGTTTCCCTGGCCGAGTACCTGGCACGCGCCAAGGAAGGCCAGGACAAGATCTACTACCTCACCGGCGAAACCTACGCGCAGGTCAAGAACAGCCCGCACCTGGAAGTCTTCCGCAAGAAAGGCATCGAAGTGCTGCTGCTGACCGACCGCATCGACGAGTGGCTGATGAGCTACCTGAGCGACTTTGACGGCAAGAGCTTTGTCGACGTGGCGCGGGGTGACCTGGACCTGGGCAACCTGGACTCGGAAGAGGACAAGAAGGCCGCGCAAGAAGTCGCCAAGAGCAAGGAAGGCCTGGTGGAGCGGATCAAGACCGCCCTGGGCGATACCGTCAGCGAAGTGCGGGTTTCCCACCGCTTGACCGACTCCCCGGCGATCCTGGCGATCGGCGAGCAGGACCTGGGCCTGCAGATGCGCCAGATCCTTGAGGCCAGCGGGCAGAAGGTGCCGGATTCCAAGCCGATCTTCGAATTCAACCCGGCTCACCCGTTGATCGAGAAACTCGACGGCGAGCAGAGCGACGAGCGCTTCGGCGACCTGTCGCACATCCTCTTCGATCAGGCGGCCCTGGCTGCCGGCGACAGCTTGAAAGACCCGGCCGCCTATGTGCGCCGCCTGAACAAGCTGCTGGTTGAACTGTCGGTTTAACTGCGTTGTATAAAAACCCGCTTCGGCGGGTTTTTTCATTCCGGTGTTTTTGAATCAGGAGTCTGAAATGAGCCAAGTCACTGTTCGTTCCCTGGTCTACCAGATTGATGGTCAATCCTATGAAAGCCGCCTGGCGTTCGATGCCAGCCAGCAGGGCCCGCGTCCGGGGCTGTTGATGGCGCCGAACTGGATGGGTGTCGGCGCCGGTGCCGAGAAGATCGCCGAGGCGGTCGCCGCCAAGGGGTATGTGGTGCTGATCGCCGACCTGTACGGGCAACAGGTCCGCCCGAGCAACGGCGACGAGGCGGGTGCCGCCATGATGCCGCTGAAGAATGACCGGGCCCTGCTGCGCAAGCGCATGCAGGCGGCTTTCGAGGCGCTGCAAAGCCAGCAGGAAGCCGCGGTGGACAAGGCCAGGCTGGCCACCTTCGGTTTCTGCTTCGGCGGCTGCTGCTCCCTGGAGCTGGCGCGCAGCGGCGCGCCGCTGAAAGCCGCGGTGTCTTTCCACGGCAGCCTGGATACGCCGAATCCGGCCGACGCCCGGAACATCAAGGGCTCGGTGCTGGTGCTGCACGGCGCTTCCGACCCGCTGGTGCCGAAAGAGCAATTGCCGGCCTTCGAAGAGGAAATGAACGCCGCGGGGGTGGATTGGCAACTGCTGAGTTACGGCGGCGCGGTGCATTCCTTCACCGATCCGCACGCCAATGTGCCGGGCAAGATGATGTACGACGCCAAGACCGCCCGTCGCGCCTTCACCTCGATGCACAACCTGCTGGATGAAGTGTTCAAGGGCTGAGCCCCGGGAGCCACAAGCCCGCTTGGCGATGCAATGCGGCTCTCAGTGAGCCGCCTTGTACGCCAGGCGGGCTTTTTTTGTGCCTGTCGGCCATTCAGATCCGCGTCAGTGCCTGGGCCAGGTCGGCGCGCAGGTCCTCAACATCCTCGACGCCCACGGACAAACGCACCAGCCCGTCGCCGATGCCGAGCTGCGCCCGGGTGTCCGCGGGAATGCTGGCGTGGGTCATGATCGCCGGATGTTCGATCAGGCTTTCCACGCCGCCCAGGCTCTCGGCCAGGGCGAAGATTCGCACGCTCTCGAGAAAACGCCTGGCGCCGGCCAGGTCGCAGTCCAGGTCGAGGGAAATCATCCCGCCGAAACCGTGCATCTGCCGCCGTGCCAGTGCGTGCTGCGGGTGGGACGGCAGGCCCGGGTAGTAGACCCGCGCCACCTGTGGCTGGCGCTCCAGCCATTGCGCCAGCTCCAGGGCGTTGCTGCAGTGGCGTTCCATGCGCAGCGCCAGGGTCTTCACCCCGCGCAGGGTGAGGAAGGCGTCGAACGGCCCGGCGATCGCTCCCACGGCGTTCTGCAGGAAGCCCAGACGCTCGGCCAGGTCGGGGTTCTGCCCGACCACCGCGATGCCGCCGATCACGTCGGAATGGCCGTTGAGGTACTTGGTCGTCGAGTGCAGCACGATATCGAAGCCCAGCTCCAGCGGACGCTGGATCCACGGGCTGGCAAAGGTGTTGTCGGCGACGCAGATGATGCCCCGCGTCCGGCAGATGCGCGCGATGGCGGCGAGATCGGTGAGGCGCAGCAGGGGATTGCTCGGGGTCTCGACCATGACCATCCGCGTGTCGTCCTGCAGCGCGGCTTCGAAAGCCGACAGATCGGTCAGGTCGACGAAGCTGAAGCGATGGCCGGCGCTGCGTTGGCGCACCTTGTCGAAGAGACGGAACGTTCCGCCGTACAAGTCATTGCCGGAAACGATATGCGCGCCCGCGTCGAGCAGTTCGAGCACGGTGGAAATCGTTGCCAGCCCGGAGGCGAAGGCGAAGGCCTGGGTGCCGCCCTCGAGGTCCGCCACGCAGCGCTCCAGGGCCCAGCGCGTGGGATTGTGCGAGCGTCCGTAATCGAGCCCCTTGTGCACCCCGGGGCTCTGCTGGGCATAGGTGGAGTTGGCGTAGATCGGCGGCATCAGCGCCCCGGTGGAAGGGTCCGGCGTTTGCCCCGCATGGATTACCCGGGTGGCGAAGGCGCGTGGCGCGCCGGTTTCATCCTGTTGGCTCATGGCAGTGATCTCCGTAAGTGGTTGAGCATGTCGACCCGGGTAATCAAGCCGTGGAAGCCCGAAGCGTCGGCGATGATCGCCACGAAGCCACGGTCGAGTTCCGCCTCCAGTTCGGCCAGGCTGGCGCCGGGAGGCAGGGTTTCCAGCTGATCGGTCATGGCGCTGGCCACGGTCTTGCGAAAGTGTGAAGCATCTTCGTGCACGCCCAGCAGGATGTCCGACTCGTCGATCACCCCGACCAGCCGCTGCCCGTCCACCAGCACCGGCAGTTGCGACACATCGGCCAGGCGCATGCGCTGGAAGGCGGTGAGCAGGGTATCGTCCGGCCCCACGCTGATCACCCGGCCGTCTTCGAAGCGCCGCGCGATCAGGTCGCGCAGGTCGCCGTAGCCTTTGCGTTGCAGCAGGCCCTGGTCGTTCATCCATTGGTCGTTGTAGATCTTCGACAGGTAGCGGGTGCCGGTGTCGCAGACGAAGCTGACCACCCGCTTCGGCTCAGTCTGCTCGCGGCAGTAGCGCAGAGCCGCGGCCAGCAGGGTACCGGTCGAAGAGCCGCCGAGAATACCCTCGGCGCGCAGCAACTGGCGGGCGTGCTCGAAACTTTCCTCGTCGCTGATGGAATAGGCCTTGCGCACGCTGGAAAGGTCGGCGATGGATGGAATGAAGTCTTCGCCGATGCCTTCCACCGCCCAGGAACCGGGCGTGCCGAGGGCGCCGCTGCGGCTGTATTCGGCCATCACCGAGCCGACCGGATCGGCCAGGACCATGACCAGGTCCGGCTGCACCCGGCGGAAGAACCGGGTCAGGCCAGTCAGGGTGCCGGCCGAGCCGACGCCGACCACGATGGCGTCCACGTCATGCTGGGTCTGCGCCCAGATTTCCGGCGCGGTGCTGCATTCGTGGGCCAGCGGGTTGGCCGGGTTGTTGAACTGATCGGCGAAGAACGCGTCGGGAATCTCCTTGGTCAGTCGCGCGGCCATATCCTGGTAGTAGTCAGGGTGGCCCTTGCCGACATCGGAGCGGGTGATATGCACTTCGGCGCCCATCGCCTTGAGGTGCAGGACCTTCTCGGTGGACATCTTGTCCGGCACCACCAGGACCACTCGATAACCCTTGGCGCGGCCGACCAGGGCCAGGCCGAGGCCGGTGTTGCCGGCGGTGGCTTCGACTATGGTGCCACCGGGTCGCAGGCGGCCATCGCGCTCGGCGGCATCGATCATCGCCAGGCCGATGCGGTCCTTGATCGAGCCACCGGGGTTTTGTGATTCAAGCTTGAGAAACAGTGTACAGGGGCCGGTATCGAAACGGCTGACACGCACCAGCGGCGTGTTGCCGATCAGTTCGAGCACGGCGGGACGGGAGTCGTTCGGCATGTCGTCACCTCGCTGCGCAAAGCTGCGCTGGATGGGCGACCCACGGCGAATCATCGCGCGCTGGTCGCAGGCAATGCATCGCTTGGACCATAGGCCGGGATCCGGCTACCCGCAACCGCTCGCGCCGGCCGGTACCTGGTTGCGCAACCAGGCGGCGGGGGAAGCCTGGCCCGGCGCTTGACCTGTCCGGATCACCGAGCGCCCGGCGCTACAGGGGTGACGGCGAGCCTTTGCCCTTGGGCAGTTCGATTCTTTCGCTTTCCCCCGGCACCGTTGGCCAGTCGCCGGCGGCCCAGCGTTGGCGGGCTTCATCGATACGTGCTGGATCGCTGGAGACGAAGTTCCAGTTGATCCGCCGTGGACCATCCAGCGGCGCGCCGCCGAACAGCACGGCATGGCAATCGCTGTCGGCGAACAGGGTGGGTGTGGTTCCGGCCGGCAGGATTACCAGCGAGTGCGGTTCGACGGGCTCGCCATCCAGCTGGGCGTCGCCTTCGAGCACATACAGGGCGCGCTCTTCATGTTCGGCGGGGATCAGCAGGGTGGTCGCGGTCTGTAGCTGTATTTCGGCATACAGGGTCGGGGAGAGCACTGGCACCGGCGATTCCAGGCAGAAACCGCTGCCGGCGATCATGCGGATCTTGACCCCGAGGTTGTCGCTGACCGGCAAGGTCGCGGTCGGGTGATGGCTGTAGTGCCCAGGGCCTTGTTCATGGGCCTTGGGCGAAGCCAGCCAGACCTGCAGGCCGTGCATGCTGAAGTCGCTGTCGATCAGCGCCTGCGGGGTGCGCTCGACATGGGCGATGGCGCTGCCGGCGGTCATCCAGCTGACATCCCCCGGGTTCACCACCTGATCGGAGCCGAGGCTGTCCTTGTGCTGGATCTGCCCCTGGAACAGATAGGTCAGGGTCGACAGGCCGATATGCGGATGCTGGCGGAT
Organism: Pseudomonas sp. GW821-FHT02B10; assembly: GCF_059421865.1. Taxonomy (NCBI): domain Bacteria; kingdom Pseudomonadati; phylum Pseudomonadota; class Gammaproteobacteria; order Pseudomonadales; family Pseudomonadaceae; genus Pseudomonas; species Pseudomonas sp. GW821-FHT02B10. The sequence continues at coordinate 233,978 of NZ_JBWKVU010000011.1, forward strand.
ATTCATGCCCTTGCCCGCGGGGTAGCGGGTTTGCAGCATATGATCGAAAAATACGAAGGGCCCCACGCTGCGGCATTGGGCCGAGGGCAGCGGACGCAGGATGGGTTGGCCTTCGACGTCCTCGGCGCGAGGGCGAATCACGAGCGGTGTGTTCATGGTGCATTCCAGGCTGATCGGGTTATGCCCGGGAGCATAACCCGCTTGTGCGAGCCGTGGCGCTATTGGCTGAAGGCGCCTTCGGAGAGGTGGGTCTCGATGCTCACCTCGGCGGTGGTCATCAGCTTGTGCACCGGGCAGCGGTCGGCGACGCGATGCAGTTCTTCACGTTGGGCGTCGGTGAGCACACCCTTGAGGGTCAGCTTGACGTGCAGCGCATATTTGCCTTTCTGCTCCTGGCTGTTGTCGTGCTTGACCTCGACCGTGACGCCGGTGAGCGGAATCTCTTTTTTCTGCGCATACAGCTTGAGGGTCAGGGCCTTGCAGGCACCCAGGGCGGCATCGAAAAAGTCGTGGGGTTCCGGCGCGGAGCCTTCGCCGCCCAGGGTCTTGGGCAGGTCGGCGAACAATTGATGGTCATCGATCTGGATGCTGTGGCGGAAACCTTCGCTGGACTCGGTGTTGACGGTGATAGTCATGGCGGACCTCGGGCAGTGGTGAGCAGTCGGAACAGACGTTGAAAGGTGGTGCAGTTATAGAGCATTACGCTTGCCGTGCGTTCCCCTTTTTCTGAACCGTCACCTGCAGGGCAGGGTCTACCCAGCGTCAACCGACGGGAGCCCGCCCATGCACTGGATCTACCTGAGCACCTTGCTGTTGCTGCTGCCGAGCGCCTGGGCCCAGGCCCGCGACTACGCCTACAGCGATGCTCACTTGCATTACGTCGACTTCTTCCAGGAGTCGGCGGGCATGGACAAGCTGCTCAAGGCCATGGCCGACAATCGCATCGAGCATGTGATGATTTCCGGTATCCCGGTGGCCAAGAAATGGCATGAAGACGAACCCAAGCGACCGCGCTACTACGCCGGCGACGACGCCGATGCCTACTGGTACAGCGCCACCGATGTGATTGTCGCTGCCGCGGTGAACCGCCTGACGCCCGAGCAGCGCCAGCATTTTCATCCGTTCCTGTCCGGCTTCAACCCCAACGACAAGAACTCCGACGCCCATATCCAGCGCATGCTCGACCTCAATCCGGGGCTATGGCAGGGCATCGGCGAGGTGTTCACCCGCCACGACGACCTGACCGCGCTGACCTCCGGCGATACGCCACGGGCCAATAACGAGGCGATGACGCGGATCTATCACCTGGCGGCGGAAAACGACCTACCGGTGATGCTGCATTCCAACATCACCTCCAAGCGCGAGAAGAACCCGCTGTACCTGGCGGAAATCGAAGAGCCGCTGCGCAATCATCCCCACACGCGCTTTATCTGGGCCCACGCGGGCACCAGCATGGAGATCCACCGGCATCAGGTGCAGCTGGATTTTCTCCTGCCGACCCTGGCGCGGATGCTCGAGTCTTATCCCAACCTGTACATCGACCTGTCCTGGAGCGTGCTCAGGCCATATCTGCTGGATGAGCAGGGCGTGCCTCGGGCGCAGTGGCTGAAGCTGGTGGAGCGCTTTCCCGAGCGCTTCATGCTGGGTTCGGACGTTGTCGGGCGTTTCAACAAGCTGGGGCGGGAAATGCGCGGCTTCGATCCCTTCCTCGATGCCTTGCCAGAGGCCGTGGCGCGCAAGGTGGCCCGGGACAACTTCCTCGCCGTGCTGCCGCGCGCACGTTGATCCTGAGTGGCTCGGGTTCGTGGGCGTTGCCAAGGCGCTGGTGATGCAGGTTTGTCATCAGCCTGTCATGCCTGCGTCATAGGCTCGCGCCATCTCAATCAAGGAGCGCGATATGCACCTCACCCGTTTAAGCGCATTGGCGGCGCTGATGATGCTCAGTGGCCTGGGCTATTCCGAAGCCCGTGCCGAAGTCCGTGTCGAAGGCCCGGTGGAATATGGTGTGTTCGAGGGGCCGAAGGCCGCGTTGCAGTCGGGTGAGCGGGTGCTGCGGCGCAGCAACGAAAACATCGAGCAGACCGAGATCGTGCCCGCGCGGCTGGGCACCAAGTTCGGCCTGCGTTATCAGTTGGCCGGCAAGGTGGCCGAGGATGTGCCACTGACCCTGTTGTATTTCACGCCGGGCATCCGTACCCCGGATGGCCAGCGTCACGATAAGCTCGAAGTGACCCAGAAACTGGTGTCGGGCGCGCCGCAGGACATCATGGCCTATGAGTTCACCGAGAGTCATGAGGTGATCCCCGGCGAGTGGCGTTTCATGGTATTCCAGGGCGACCGTTTGTTGGTCCAGCAGCGTTTTACCGTACGCTGAATCGTTTACGCCCAGGCATCGGAGTGCTTGGGCGTTTTGATATCACGTTTTCGTCTTAAGCAAATTTTCCGCGACCCGATACCTTCAAGAGCAGCCCGCTGTATGGCGAATGCAGCGCTTTTGGAAGGAACCGGAGAATGAGCATCAGGAGTCTCAACATTGCACCGCGCGCGGGCCTGGGCTTCGGCCTGCTGGCGCTGATGGTGTTCGGCCTGGGGGCGTTCGCCCTGCTGCAGATGTCGAACATGCGCGCGCAGTCCGACGAGGTCGACAACAACTGGCTACCCAGTGTGATGTCGGTGGGCGAAATGAATCAGGACCTGCTGCGGGTCCGGGCGCTGACCATGCGCTTGCTGATCAACCGCAGCCCCCAGGCCCTGGCGCAGAACGAAAGCAAACTCAATGAGATCAAGCGCGGCATGACGGTGGCCCAGGAGCGCTATAACGCGCTGATTGTGCTGCCGGAAGAGCGTGTGCTGTTCGATCGCTACAAGGCCGCCGAGAAGCGCTACCTCGAGCATCAGAACCAGGTGATGGCGCTGTCGCAGCAGGGGCGGGTCGAGGATGCGGTTGCGGTGGTCAATGGCGAGATGAGCCAGCTGGCCGATGAGCTGGCGGGCACCCTCAATGAGCTGGTGGCCCTCAACCGGCACAACGCCAACCTGGCCACCGAGCTGGCCAGGGCGGTGTTCAGCAACGCCAAGGTCTGGGTGGTGGTGATGATTGTGGTGGCCGGCCTGATGACCATTGTCCTGGCCCTGTTGCTCACCCGCAGCATCGTGCTGCCGCTCTCGCAATCGCTGAACGTGGCCGAGGTGGTGGCCGGCGGCGACCTGACCGAGGACATTCGTATCAGTGGCAAGGATGAGCCGGCGCGCCTGCTGCAGGCGCTCAAGGCTATGCAGCACAGCCTGCGGGAGACCATCCGGCGCATTTCCGAGTCTTCCAGCCAGCTGGCTTCCGCTTCCGAGGAACTCAGTTGCGTGACCGAGGACGCCACCCGTGGCCTGCACCAGCAGAGCCAGGAAATCGAACAGGCGGCGACTGCGGTGAACCAGATGACCGCTGCGGTGGAGGAGGTGGCCAGCAATGCCGTGGCAACGTCCGAAGCCTCCCGCCAGTCCGACCTGATTGCCCAGCATGGGCGTGAGCAGGTGCGCCAGACGGTACAATCCATCGAGTCCCTGGCCGACGACGTGACTGCCAACGCCTCCCAGGTCGAAGAGCTGGCGCAGAAGGTGTATGGCATCAGCAAGGTGCTGGATGTGATTCGTTCGGTGGCCGAACAGACCAATCTGCTGGCCCTGAATGCCGCCATCGAGGCGGCGCGGGCCGGGGATGCCGGTCGCGGGTTCGCGGTGGTGGCGGACGAGGTGCGGGCGCTGGCGCATCGCACCCAGCAATCGACCCAGGAGATCGAGCAGATGATCGGCGGTATTCAGCTGGGCACCGAGCAGGCTGTCAGCTCCATGCAGCAGAGCAACAGTCGGGCCCGCTCGACCCTGGAGCTGGCCAAGGCGGCGGGGGCGGCGCTGGAGGAAATCGCCGGGGCGATCACCCTGATCAACGAGCGCAACACGGTGATCGCCAGCGCCTCGGAGGAGCAGGCGGCGGTGGCCAGGGAGGTGGATCGCAACCTGATGAACATCCGCGACCTGGCCATGCAGACCTCGGCCGGGGCCAACCAGACCAGCGCCGCGAGCCAGGAACTGTCACGGCTGGCGGTGGACCTGAACACGCTGGTGGCGCGTTTTTCGGTGTAAGTGCTTTTGCGCGGGGAAAAACAGTCGCCCAATAAAAAACGCCCCGAACCAGTCGGGGCGTTTTTCATGTGGCAAAGGCGGGGATCACTTGCCCTGCCAGCGCTTCAGGACCAGGGTGGCGTTGGTGCCGCCGAAGCCGAAGCTGTTGCTCATCACGGTGTTGATGGTGGCGTCTTCGCGAGTCTTGGTCAGGATCGGCATGTCGGCCACTTCCGGGTCCAGCTCGTCGATGTTGGCCGAACCGGCCATGAAGTTGCCTTCCATCATCAGCAGGCAGTAGATCGCTTCGTGAACGCCGGCGGCGCCTAGGGAGTGACCCGACAGGCTCTTGGTGGAGCTGATGGCTGGAGCCTTGTCGCCGAACACTTCACGCACGCCTTTCATTTCCGCGACGTCGCCGACCGGAGTCGAGGTGCCGTGGGTATTCAGGTAGTCGATCGGTGCGTCGACAGTGGACATGGCCATCTGCATGCAACGGATTGCACCTTCGCCGCTTGGCGCCACCATGTCGTAGCCGTCGGACGTCGCGCCGTAGCCAACGATTTCGGCGTAGATCTTCGCGCCACGGGCCAGGGCGTGTTCCAGCTCCTCGACCACCACCATGCCGCCACCGCCGGCGATGACGAAGCCGTCACGGTCGGCATCGTAGGCGCGGGAGGCTTGTTCCGGGGTGTCATTGCGCTTGCTGGACAGGGCGCCCATGGCGTCGAACAGGAACGACTGGCTCCAGTGTTCTTCTTCACCGCCGCCGGCGAACACGATGTCCTGTTTGCCCATCTGGATCTGTTCCATGGCGGTACCGATGCAGTGAGCACTGGTGGCGCAGGCGGAAGCGATGGAGTAGTTCAGGCCCTTGATCTTGAACGGCGTGGCCAGGCATGCGGAAACGGTGCTGCTCATGGTCCGCGTCACGCGGTATGGGCCGACGCGCTTGACGCCTTTCTCGCGCAGGATGTCCAGCGCTTCCATCTGGTTCAGGGTAGAGGCGCCGCCAGAGCCGGCGATCAGGCCGGTACGCGGGTTGGAAACCTGCTCTTCGGTCAGGCCGGAGTCGGCGATGGCGTCTTTCATGGCCAGGTAGGCGTAAGCCGCCGCGTGGCCGACGAAGCGATAGATCTTGCGATCGATCAGCTCTTCGAGATTGAGGTCAATGGAGCCGGAAACCTGGCTACGCAGACCCATTTCGGCATATTCCGGGTTGAAGCGGATGCCAGGGCGACTTGCACGCAGGTTAGCGGAGACGGTCTCTTTGTCATTGCCCAGGCACGAAACGATGCCCAGACCAGTGATAACGACGCGGCGCATGCGGATAACCCTTAGAAGTTGTCAGTGGAGGTGAAAACGCCGACCCGGAGGCCTTCGGCGGTGTAGATTTCGCGGCCGTCGACGCTGACCGAACCATCGGCGATGGCCATGTTCAGCTTGCCCTTGAGGACGCGCTTGATATGAATGTTATAGGTGACTTTCTTGGCGGTCGGCAGCACCTGGCCAAAGAACTTCACTTCGCCCGAGCCCAGGGCGCGACCGCGGCCCGGCAGGCCTTGCCAGCCCAGGAAGAAGCCGACCAGTTGCCACATGGCGTCGAGGCCCAGGCAGCCCGGCATCACCGGATCGCCTTCGAAGTGGCAGGCGAAGAACCACAGGTCAGGGGTGATATCCAGCTCGGCGACCAATTCACCTTTGCCGTACTTGCCGCCCTCTTGGCTGATATGAGTGATGCGATCCACCATCAGCATGTTCGGGGCGGGCAGTTGCGCGTTACCTGGGCCGAACAGCTCACCGCGACTGCAGCGCAGCAGATCTTCCCGAGTAAAGGCGTTTTGTTTGGTCATGCGAGCTCCTCAATAGTCCCATGCGGCAGGGTGGGGCAAATCTTCCCGGCCGATCGAAGCGTTCATGCCTCGAGCCGGCAGCCTACTCATAGACTATTGCGTTGTGGTGAAAGTCACAGCACAAGGGACATGAATGTACACTTGTGCACTGAAATTATTATACAGGCCCTGTGAGGGGCCTGTTCGGGTGCCTAAGACTGCCGCACTTTCGCCCGCCACGCCAGTCGCAGATGGTCGATAAGTGGCCGCTACTGCACCCAGCGTTGGAGAATTTGCTGCAGATCCGTGCGTTTGAACGGCTTGGCCAGGTAATCGTTCATTCCCGCCGACAAACACGCTTCGCGGTCGCCCTGCAAGGCGTTGGCGGTCAAGGCGATGATCGGCAGATCGGCGCATCCGGGCAGTTGGCGGATCTGCCGGGTGGCCTCGTAGCCGTCGATCAGCGGCAGCCGGCAATCCATCAGGATCGCCTCGAAGATCAGGCTCTCGGCGCTGCGAATGGCCTGGGCGCCATCGGTGGCGATGCTGACCGTGAAGCCCAGGCTGCGCAGCATGGCCTGGATCACGGTCTGGTTGACCGGGTTGTCTTCCACCAGCAGTACGTTGCGTCCTTCGCCATGGGCATGCCCGCTGTGCACCCGTGGCGCCAGCACCGGCAGGCTTTGCTGGTACAGCGCCAGCGGGATCTCCAGGGTGAACACCGAGCCGCGGCCTTCCTCGCTCTGGGCGCGCAGGGTGCCGCCCATGCGTTCGGCCAGGGTGCGGGCGATCGGCAGCCCCAGGCCGGTGCCGCCATAACGCCGGGAAATCGAACTGTCGGCCTGCTGGAAGGCGTTGAACATCAGTTCCAGGCTTTCGGTGCTGATGCCAATCCCGCTGTCGCGCACGCTGCAGGTGAACCACAGCAGCTCATGGTCCAGGGCTTGCCATTGCGGCTCGACGGTGACGCTGCCTTGCTCGGTGAACTTCAAGGCGTTGCCGATCAGGTTCACCAGGATCTGCCGGATGCGCGTCGGGTCGCCTTTGACCTGCAGCGACTCCATGCCGGGCGGCAGTCGCAGTTGCAGGTCCAGCCCGCGTTGCGCGGCGCTGTGCTGGAAGGCCTGGGCCGAACTGCTGATCAGTTCGGCGAGGTTGAACGGGATGTGCTCCAGCTCCAGGGCCGAGCGCTCGATGCGCGAGAAGTCGAGGATGTCGTTGATCACCTTGAGCAGGTGCTCGGTGGACTCGGAGGCCAGCGCCGCGTATTCGTGCTGTTCATCGGTCATTTCGGTGGTTTCGAGCAGTTGCAGCATGCCCAGCACGCCGTTCATGGGCGTGCGCAGTTCATGGCTCATCATCGCCAGGAAATCCGACTTGGCATTGTTGGCCCGCTCCGCTTCTTCGCGGGTCTGGATCAACTGGGCCATGGCCTGGTGCTGCTCGCGGCTGGCCTGCTCGAGGCCGGCGGCCAGGTTGTTGATATGCCGCGAAAGATCGCCCAGCTCGGCGTCGTCGACGATCGGCAGCGGAGTCTTGAAGTCACCCTGTTGAATGGCCTTGACCGCGGTGCCCATGGCGCTGATCGGCTGCGACAGGCTGGCCGCCAGGCGGCGGGCCAGGAGGAAGGTGAACAGCAGGGCGAACAGCGCGAGGATGCCGGCCTTGAACAGGATCTCCTGCTGGCGCTGGCTGAAGGCGTCGTTGGACATGCCGACGATCACCCGCCCCAGGTAGTCCTCGCTCGGACTCACGCTGGCGCTCGGGTCGTCCTGGAAAAAGTCGTTGCTGAGCTGGATGCGTTGCAGGCGCACCGGGGCCTGGAACACTTCGACCTGCTGTGAGCGGTGGTGGGTCTCCGAAGGCTGCTCGACGTACACCAGGATCTTGTTGCGGCTGTCCTGGACTTCGAGAAAGCGCACGTGGGGCGTGGCCAGGGTGGCCTTGAGCAGGCTCTCGAGACCTTCGCTGTTGCCCGAGATCACCCCGTATTCGGTGGCCGGCGCCAGCTGGTTGGCGATCAACTGGCCGGTGTGGTTCAGCTCCTGGCGCAGATCCTGGATCCGTACGAAGGTAAAGAAGCTGATCAGCAGCAGGGTCAGCAGCAGCGCCGGGCCGAGGCAGATAATCTGGGTGCGGGTACTGATGTCCCAACGGCGACGGAAGGTCATGGGCGTTTTTCTCCTTCGGCCAGCTGGGTCGCCACCGATTGCTCGTCAATCGGTTCGACACCCAGGGAGCGTGCCACTTGCGGGTTGCTCAACACCTTGAACGGTTGTGGATACAGGGTACGCGGCCAGTGGGTCGTGGGCCGGTCCAGCAAATCGTCGAGCACCTGCAGCCAGTCTTCCTGGTCGCTGTAGGTGCTGGCCAGGCTGCCGGCCTTGACGAAGCCGGCATTGGGGCCGATCAGCGCCAGTTGCCGGGCATAGCTGCTCAATAACAGGTTCTTCGCGGTTTTCGGGTTGTACAGCTGCGGGTCGTCCAGCCCCAGCAGGACGTCGCTGCTTTTCAGCAGGCTTTGCAGCGGACGGCTGTCATTGGTGTCGTCCCAGCGCTCAGCGACGATTTCCAGCCCCAGGGGATGGGCGGCCTGGTGCAGCTCCTTGAGCAGGAATTCGCTGTCGGCGCCGTAGAGCACGCCGATCCGCCGGGCCTGGGGCAGGATCTTGCGGATCAGCTGCAATTGCCGAGCCAGCGGCGGGTCGCTCCATAACAGGCTCAGCCGGGGCGAAGACGTTGCCCCCAGGCGCTGCTGAGCCTGGATCCGGCCGATGCGCAACACCAGCGTGGCCGGGCCCTGGGCCTCCTGCTGGCGCCATTCGAGGCTGGCCGGGTCGAGCAGGATCAGCCGGGTGCCTGCTGGCAATTGACCGGGGGCAGGCAGGTTGGCCAGGGGCTCGAAGCGCACGTCGTCCTGTGGCCGCTGTTGCGCCAGTGCCTGGGCAAAGGCCTGCACGCCGGCGCTGTCTTCGGCGCCGGTCAGTAACACCTGGGCCGCCCATGCGGGGAGTGCACCCCAGAGGCAACAGAACAGCAGCAGGCGAACCCGGAATCGGTTCAAGGCAGGCGTCATCCCTGACTGACGGTGGCTCATGCTAGAACGTCAACTCCGCACTGAAGTAGAGGACGTGGTGCGAGTCATAGTTGTTGTCGACAAAGGTAGTGGGCTCGTCGTCGAGCCGTTGCTGGAGTACGCCGGCCAGCTCCAGGCTGCCCTTGCCCAGGGGGATACGCTTGGCGACGCGGGTATCGACCCGTTCGAAGCGATACCCGTTGAGCGCGCTGGAACCATAGTAGAAGAGCGCGCTGGACCAGCCCTGGCCCCAGTCGCGCAACCAGCCCGCCGAGCCGCTGTGGCGCGCGGTCAATTGCTCGTCCAGCGGGTTGCTGGCCTCGGCGTCGACATAGGCGTACGTCAGGCGCAGCCGGTCCGCCGGGTTCAGGCGCCAGTCCAGCTGGGTTTCGCTGCCGGCGAAGCGTGAGCTGTTGCTGTTACTGGCGATGTACTGGTTGTTGCGCAGCGGCTCGCTGATCATCCCGCTGATTTCGTCGTAGAACAGCTTCACATCGAGGTTCAGCCCGAGATCGGCGAAAAAGCCGTTGTAGCCCAGTTCCCGTGAGCGCATGCGTTCCTGGTCGAGGTTGCCCGGGCCGCGGGTCTTGACGAAGTACTGGGCGCTGGGCTGGCCGTAGGCGGTCGGGCTCAGCTTGGTGACCCGGTAGCTCCAGTTGACGTTGTTCTCGAACATGTCCGGCGAGCGGATTGCTTCCGAATATACCGCCCGCAGGCCGTGGCGCGGGTTGATCAGGTAGTTGACCGCCACCCGCGGGGTCAGCGAGCTGCCGCTCAGTTGCGAGTCCTCGAACATGGCGCCGCCCTGCAACAGCCAGTGTTCGGTGGCGCGCCATTCCAGCTGGCCGAAGGCGCGCCAGGTGCTGTCGTCGAGGGTGCCGTTGAAATAGGTTTGCGAGTCGGCGCGGTCGTAGCGATAGTTCAGGCCGCTGACCAGGCGCACGCCATCGGACAGGCTCAGGGTGTCCTGCAGTTCGAGGTCGTAGCGCGATTCGCGGGCGCTCTGGTCGATATCCCCGCAGACCGTGCGCTTGGCGCCGTCCTTCCATTGCGTCAGCACCTGGTTCGCCAGGGCCTGTTCGGCCGCGGTGCCTGGAGGGGCGCCGGAGCCGGTGAAATTGTCCATGTGCCGGGCCAGCAGTTCGGCGTAGTTCGGGTTGAGCTGCCAGAGGCGGGTCAGTTCCGGGCTGAACGACACTTCGGCGTCACAGGCGCGCCAGTTCTGCTGGCGGTCCCAGTGCTGGGCCGAGCCTTGTATATAAAGGCTGTGCTCCGGGTTGATGTCGAGGTTCCAGCGCAGCGAGCCGGCATAGTCCTTGGCGATCACGTCGGAGTTGTAGCCGGCCGAGGTGATACCGGAGAACACCGGGCGGTAGGTATAGGGGCGCTGGTTGCTGCCTTCCTTGGCGCTGAGCTGCCAGTCGATGCTCTGCTGCTCATTGAGCATCTGGCTGACCGACAGGCTGAAGCGGTTCAAGCGCCGGCTGTCGCGGTAGTCGGCGCCGTTGCGATCGCTGTCGAAGCCGTCGTCCTCCTGCCCGGACAGCGACAGGCGCAGGTCGCCGCTGTCCCAGCCGGTGCCCTGGCTGGCGTACCAGTCGCTGATGCCGCGCTGGCCGCGGGTGACCTTGATTCGCGTGCCGTGGCTGTTGGCGGGCGAGCGGGTGATGATGTTGATCACCGCCATCAGCGCGTTGGCGCCGTAACTGACGGTATTGGGGCCGCGGAACACCTCGATGCGCTCGATGTCCTCCATGGCCACCGGAATGTCGCTCCAGTCCACGGTGGCCAGGCCTGCCCGGTACACCGAGCGCCCATCGATCAGCACCTGCATGCGGCGCGCTTCGCTGGCATTGGTGCCGTGATAGTTCACCGCGGCTTGGTTGCCGCTGATATTGCCGACCATCATCCCCGGTACCAGGCGCAGCAGCTCGCTGATATCGCGGGCGCCGCTGGCGTTGATCAGTTCGCTGTCGAGCACGGTCATGCTGCCGGGCACGGCCGCGGGGGATTGTTTCAGACGGGTGGCGGTGAGGATTTCCGGCAGCGGCTGGCTGTCCAGGAACAGATCGTCGGCCAGCACCGGGGTGCTGCAAAGCAGCGCCAGCAACAGGGATGGGCGGGAGAGGGGAGGGCCAGGATACACGGCACAGCCTTGATAACGAGTAATTGCCGCGCATGTTAACCGAGATGACCGGGTTTTCCAGTCGATAACCCCGACATTCCCCGTCCTAATCGGTGTTTTCCCGGCATTTGTGCCTAATTGTTCACAGGGCTGGCCGCCGCAGGGGCGCCCCGTATAATGCCGCCATCGCCACTGTATGGATTGACGGATTGCATATGACTGAACAGCGCCCTATCGCGGTCCTGGGAGGCGGAAGCTTTGGTACCGCCGTGGCCAATCTGCTGGCCGAGAACGGTCATCGGGTGCGGCAGTGGATGCGTGACCCGGAGCAGGCGGAGGCCATTCGCATTCATCGCGAAAATCCGCGTTACCTCAAAGGCATCAAGATTCATCCGGCGGTGGAGCCGGTGACCGATCTGTTGGCCACCCTGAACGACAGTGACCTGTGTTTTGTCGCCTTGCCCTCCAGCGCCCTGCGCTCGGTGCTGGCGCCCCATGCGCAGTTGCTCGCCGGTAAACTGCTGGTCAGCCTGACCAAGGGCATCGAGGCGCAGACCTTCAAGCTGATGAGCGAAATCCTCGAAGACATCGCCCCGCAAGCGCGGATCGGCGTGCTGTCCGGGCCGAACCTGGCCCGTGAAGTGGCCGAGCACGCCTTGACCGCCACCGTGGTCGCCAGTGAAGACGAAGAACTCTGCCAGCGTGTGCAGGCGGCCCTGCATGGCCGGACCTTCCGCGTCTATGCCAGCGCCGACCGCTTCGGCGTCGAGCTGGGCGGGGCGTTGAAGAACGTCTACGCGATCATTGCCGGCATGGCTGTGGCCTTGGGCATGGGGGAAAACACCAAGAGCATGCTGATTACCCGGGCGCTGGCGGAAATGACCCGTTTTGCGGTCAGCCAGGGCGCCAACCCGATGACCTTCCTCGGCCTGGCGGGGGTCGGTGACCTGATCGTCACCTGCTCGTCGCCCAAGAGCCGCAACTATCAGGTCGGTTTCGCCCTGGGCGAAGGCCTGAGCCTGGAAGAGGCGGTGGACCGGCTCGGCGAGGTGGCCGAAGGCGTGAATACCCTCAAGGTGCTCAAGGTCAAGGCGCAGGAAGTGGGCGTATATATGCCGCTGGTGGCCGGATTACATGCCATCCTGTTTGAGGGGCGCACGCTGAACCAGGTCATTGAGCTGCTGATGCGCGGCGAGCCGAAAACCGATGTCGATTTTATCTCCACCAGTGGTTTCAACTGAGCAGGACAGGAGCGAGACATGAACGATACGAATTCCGAAGCCAAGTACGAATCCATCCTGCTGCGTGTGCTGTGGATGCTGGTGTTCGTGCTGGTCTGGCAAGTGGCGCAATTCATCCTCGGCGCGCTGGTGCTGGTGCAGTTGATCTACCGGCTGATCTATGGCTCGCCAAGTGCCAGCCTGATGAACTTCGGCGACAGCCTGAGCCAGTTCCTGGCGCAGATCGGTCGTTTCGGCAGTTTCCACACCGACCAGAAGCCTTGGCCGTTCGCCGACTGGCCGGCCCCGCGCGCCCCTGAAGGTGAAGCGCCGCATGTGGTGCCACCGGCGCCCCATCCGGTGCGTGACGAGGAGCCCAAGCTGTGAAGCTCTGGGTGTTGCGTCACGGTGAAGCCGAGCCTCACGCGCGCAGCGACGCCGAGCGCAACCTGACCGAGCATGGCCGCGAGGAGGCGCTGCGCAGCGCCGCGCACCTGATCGGCCAGCCGCTCAGCGCGATCATCGCCAGCCCTTATGCGCGGGCGCAGCAGACGGCGAAGCTGGTGCGCGAAGCCCTGGGCTTCGAAGCGGAAATCCGCACCGTGTCCTGGCTGACGCCGGACAACAACCCGCTGTCGGTGGTCGCCCAGCTCGACTCGGCGGACAACGTGCTGCTGGTCAGCCACCAGCCGCTGGTGGGCAACCTGATCGGCTTTCTGCAGCACGGTCATCTGCGCAATCCCCAGCCGATGCACACCGCGGGCCTGGCGGAACTCGAAGGCGACTGGCCGCTGGCCGGCCTGATGACCCTCAACAGCATCAGGAATCCCTGAGCCCCTGAGCCCCTGAGCTGTAGGAGCGAGGCTTGCCCGCGAAGGAAGCGGCGCGGACTGTCCGAAGCAGCGCGTCCGCCTTCATCGCGGCAAGCCTCGCTCCTACCACGATCTGTTCTTTTCGCTACATTTCTTAACTTGCAGCGTTCCTTTGTGCGTGGAATAGTCGCCCGAGCAAGTGCTTGGTTGGCTAGCCTCACGATCAGAACAAAAACAAAGGAGCGAGTCGCATGTCTGCTGCTTTTCGTTTGCCGCTGGAAGTGTTCTACGAGCGCGAAGCTCGTCATCCCCGCCAACGTTTCCTGGTCCAGCCCCTGGGTGGTGGCCGGGTCGAAGAACTGACCTGGGCCGACGTCGGCCACCAGGCCCGCTGCGCCGCCCACTGGCTGCGTGCCCGCGAGCTGCCGCCGGGCAGTCATGTCGCGATCATTTCCAAGAACTGCGCCCACTGGATCATCGCCGACCTGGCGATCTGGATGGCCGGTCACGTTTCCGTGCCGCTGTATCCCAACCTGACCGCCGATTCGGTGGCCCAGGTGCTGGAACATTCCGAGTCGGCCCTGGTGTTCATCGGCAAGCTCGACGACTGGCCGGCGATGGCCCCCGGCGTGAAACCCGGGCTGCCCACCATCAGCCTGCCGATCTGTCCCGAAGGCCGCTTCGACTTCACTTGGGACGAGTTGCAGCAGTGCTCGCCGATCCAGGACGACCCCAACCCCGCCGCCGAGCAACTGGCGACCATCATCTACACCTCGGGCACCACCGGCCTGCCCAAGGGCGTGATGCACAGCTTCGGCACCCTGGGTTTCGCGGCTTCACGCGGCACCCAGCTGTTCGGCCTCGGGCCGACGGACCGGCTGCTGTCCTACCTGCCGCTGTGCCATGTGGCCGAGCGCATGTTTGTCGAGATGGCGGCGATCTATACCGGGCAGACGGTGTTCTTCGCCGAGAGCCTGGAGACCTTTCTCACCGACTTGCAGCGGGCGCGGCCCACGGCGCTGTTCGGCGTACCGCGGATCTGGACCAAGTTCCAGATGGGCGTGTACAGCAAGGTCCCGGCCAAGCGCCTGGACTTCCTGCTGGGCCTGCCTTTCATCGGCAAGCGGGTCGGGCACAAGGTGCTGGCCGGGCTGGGGCTGGACGCCCTGCGAGTCGCCTTGTCCGGCGCCGCGCCGGTGCCGCAGGCCCTGCTGGACTGGTATCAGCGCCTGGGCCTCGACGTGCTGGAGGTGTACGGCATGACCGAAAGTTGCGGTTATTCCCATATCGGCCGCAGCGGCCAGCATGTACCCGGCTGGATCGGCCGGCCCTGCCCGGACGTCGAGGTGCGGATCGACGAGGCCGGAGAGGTCCAGGTACGTAGCGGGGCGACCATGCTCGGCTACTTCAAGGACCCGCAGAAGACCGCGGAAACCGTCACCGCGGATGGTTTCCTGCGTACCGGCGACAAGGGCGAGCAGGACGCCGAGGGCAATCTGCGCCTGACCGGGCGGCTCAAGGAGATCTTCAAGACCAGCAAGGGCAAGTACGTGGCCCCGGCGCCGATCGAGAACCGCCTGGCGGTGCATTCGCGGATCGAGCAGGTGTGTGTGGTCGGCGATGGCCTGAGTGCGCCGCTGGGCTTGTGCGTGTTGTCCGCGGCCGGTTTGCAGGACGCCGCAGGCAACGCCCGTGGCGGCCTGCATGCGAGCCTGGAAAGCCTGCTCGATGAGGTCAATGGCGCGCTCGACAAACATGAACGCTTGCACCGCCTGGTGGTGGTGAAGGACAGTTGGGCGGTGGAAAACGGCTTTCTGACCCCGACCCTGAAGATCAAGCGCAATGTCATCGAAGCCGCCTACGGCGAGCGCTTCAAGGAGTGGAGCGAGCGCTCCGAAGCGGTGCTGTGGCAGGATTGAGCGCGGATAACCACCCTAAAGGATGCAGTGATGAGCCTATGGCGTACCACCCCGAACATCGAGCAACTGAACGCGATCCAGAAAAACACCATCGGTGAGGTGCTGGACATCCGCTTCGAGTCCTTCGACGACGAATCCTTGACCGCCAGCATGGTGGTCGACCATCGCACCCATCAACCCTATGGCCTGCTGCACGGCGGCGCCTCGGTGGTGCTGGCGGAAACGGTCGGCTCCATGGCCAGCTACCTGTGCATCGACGCCAGCAAGTTCTACTGCGTGGGCCTGGAGATCAATGCCAACCATCTGCGCGGCCTGCGCTCCGGCCGGGTGACGGCGGTGGCCAGGGCGATTCATATCGGGCGTACCACCCATGTCTGGGATATTCGCCTCTGCAGCGACGAAGGCAAGGCCAGCTGCGTATCGCGCCTGACCATGGCCGTGGTGCCCCTGGGGCAGACGCCGCCGGCACGTTGAGTGGTACCCATAGGCTGAAGCGGAGTGTCATCATTCTTGACCGTTACTGTCATTGCCGCCGGGTAATGGCATGCGGACAATCAGCCATCGTTTTTTGTTCATGAGTTAGCCGGTATGTCGCAACAGGTGTTTTTCACTCACGCCAACGGATTTCCCTCGGGTACCTATGGCAAGTTGTTCGCCGCCCTGGCACCCGAATATCAGGTGGCGCATTTGCAGCAGCACGCCCACGATCCGCGCTTTCCGGCGGACGACAACTGGCTGAACCTGGTGGACGAACTGATCCACCATCTGCAACAGCAGGCCGAGCCGGTGTGGGGTGTTGGCCATTCCTTCGGCGGCGTCCTGCATCTGCATGCGGCGCTGCGTTGTCCGGAGCTGTATCGCGGGGTGGTGATGCTCGACTCGCCGGTGCTGACCCGCGCCGATCAATGGGTGATTCGCGCCGCCAAGCGATTCGGTTTCATCGATCGCCTGACCCCCGCCGGCCGGACCCTGGGCCGCCGCGAGGAGTTCAGCGACCTGGAATCGGCGCGCAAGTATTTTGCCGGCAAGACCCTGTTCCGCGGTTTCGACCCCGAGTGTTTCGACGCCTACCTGCAACATGGCCTGCATCAGGTTGATGGCCGTTTGCGGCTGCGTTTCGACCCGGCCACCGAGATCAGTATCTATCGCGGCGTGCCGCACACCAGCCCGGGCCGCCCCCGCCAGTTGAAGGTGCCGCTGGCGGTGGTGCGCGGGCGCCAGAGCCGGGTGGTGATGAAGCACCACGCCAGCAGTGTCGGGCGCATGCCCCATGGCGAATCCCTGAGCATGCCGGGCGGGCACATGTTCCCGCTGGAGCGCCCGCAGGACACCGCGGCCCTGCTGAAAAAACTCTTCAGCCGCTGGCAGGCCCGTGCCGAACGGAGCTGCGCATGAGCGCCGCGGTGGAAGAAGTCCGCCTGAGCCTGCCGCATATCGAGCTGGCGGCGCATCTGTTCGGCCCCGAGGACGGCCTGCCGGTCATTGCCTTGCACGGCTGGCTGGACAACGCCAACAGCTTCGCGCGGCTGGCGCCCAGGTTGCACGGCTTGCGCATCGTCGCCCTGGACATGGCCGGGCATGGCCATTCCGGACACCGCCCCCTGGGCGCCAGCTATGCGCTCTGGGATTACGTGTATGACGTCTTGCAGGTCGCCGAGCAACTGGGCTGGAAACGCTTTGGCCTGCTCGGGCATTCCCTGGGGGCGATCGTCTCGCTGGTGTTGGCCGGCTCGTTGCCCGAGCGAGTGAGCTATCTGGCGCTGATCGATGGGGTGATTCCGCCGACCGCCAGCGGGGAAAACGCCGCCGAGCGCATGGGCATGGCCCTGCAGGCCCAGTTGGACCTGCGGGGCAAGCGCAAGCCGGTCTACGCCACCCTGGACCGCGCCATCGAGGCGCGGATGAAGGGCATGGTCGCGGTCAGCCGCGAAGCCGCCGAACTGCTCGCGCAACGCGGCCTGATGCCGGTCCCGGGGGGCTACACCTGGCGCAGCGACAGCCGCCTGACCCTGGCTTCGCCGCTGCGCCTGACCCAGGAGCAGGCCCTGACGTTCGTCCAGCGCCTGGCCTGTCCGGCCCATCTGGTGGTGGCGGCCGACGGCATGCTGGCCAAGCACACAGAGTTGCTGGAGCGGCTACCCTTCAGCCGGGAACAGCTGCCCGGGGGCCATCACCTGCACTTGAACGACGAAGACGGCGCGATCCTTGTTGCAGACTGTTTCAATAGGTTTTTCGCCGTTTCTTGACTTGCAGCGGGCAACTGTCGAGGCTGGGCGGGTTGAAATGGGAGACAACCATGATAGATCTCTATACCGCTGCGACCCCGAATGGCCACAAGGTCTCTATCGTGCTCGAGGAACTCGGCCTGCCCTATACGGTGCATGCCCTGAGTTTCGACAAGAAGGAACAAAAGGCTCCAGGCTTTCTCAAGATCAATCCCAATGGCCGGATTCCGGCGATTGTCGACCGCGCCAACGGCGATTTTGCGGTGTTCGAGTCCGGCGCGATTCTCATCTACCTGGCTGAACTCAGCGGGCAACTGCTGCCCAGCGATCCCCAGGGCCGTTCCCGGGTGATCCAGTGGCTGATGTTCCAGATGGGCGGCATCGGCCCGATGCAGGGCCAGGCCAACGTGTTCTTCCGTTATTTTCCGGAAAAGCTCCAGGGCGCCATCGATCGTTACCAGCATGAAACCCGGCGCCTGTACGAGGTGCTCGACAGCCGCTTGCAGGAGGTCGAGTTCCTTGCCGGCGACTACAGCATTGCCGATATCGCCACCTTTCCCTGGGTGCGAGGCCATGAATGGTCCGGGGTTTCGGTGGACGGCCTGGCGGCCCTGCAACGCTGGATGGCGACCCTCGAGGCGCGGCCGGCGGTGCAGCGCGGGCTGCTGGTCCCGCAACGCACGGATGACGCCAGTGTCATCAAGGGCGCCCAGGCCATGCTGATCCGATGAGAGCACCCATGCGTTTATTCAGTGTCCTGCTGTTGTCCGCTGTCAGCCCCTTGCTGTTCGCCGCCGATTTGCCCGGCAGCCATGACTTGCCGATCGTGCCGCGCATGCCTGACGCGCAGATCGTCGACTATCGTCCGGCGGCCGAGATGGAGCGGATCTACCCCATGGGCTCGATCCGCAAGATTAGCGGCCAGCTGCGTTTCGATGGCCAGGTCGGCGCTCGTGGCACCACGACTTCGGTGACCTACGAGTTGCCGCCGGAACATTCCTCGACCGCGGCCTTTACCGCCGCCCGCGAAGCCTTGCAGGGGCAGGGCGCCGAACTGTTGTTCTGGTGCCAGGCCCGCGATTGCGGGGAAAGCAGCCTGTGGGCCAACGAGGTGTTCGGCAACGCCAAGCTGTATGGCGCCGATGCCCAGCAGGCGTACCTGTTGTTGCGCCTGGCCGCACCCAACGACAATTCGCTGGTGGCCCTGTACAGCATTACCCGCGGCAACCGCCGGGCGTACCTGCATGTCGAGCAATTCGACGCCAGTACTCCCCTGGGCGAGTTGTTGCCGACCTCGGCCACCCTGTTGCGCCAGCTCAAGGACACCGGCGAGCTGGACCTGCCCAAGCTCGGCGGCGAGCCCCAGCCGACCTGGCTGACCTTGCTGTCGCGCGGGTTGAACCTCGATACCACCTTGCGGGTCAGTGTTTCCGGGCCGAATGCCGAAGCCTGGCGCCAGGCCCTGATCGGCCAGGGCGTGCGGGCGGCACGCATGGAAACCGGCAGCAGCGAGGCCCCTGGCCTGCGTCTTGAGCTGCTGCGCTGAACCGCTGCATTGAACGGGCTTGGGCGAACGGGCATCCACCGTTCGCCTACGCTTGGTGAGTTGACCTTTCTCGAGATCCCAAATGCTCAATAATGATCGCCTGTTGGTGCAGATCCTGCTTCTGGTGCTGTTCGGCGCCAGCTTCTGGGTCATGGCGCCGTTCTGGTCCGCGTTGTTCTGGGGGGCGGTCCTGGCGTTTGCCAGCTGGCCGCTGATGCGCTTGCTGACCCGCTGGCTCAATGGCCGCGAGGCCCTGGCCGCGGCCGTGCTGACCCTGGGCTGGATGCTGCTGGTGGCGGCGCCGCTGGTCTGGCTCGGCTTCAACCTGGCCGACCATGTGCGTGACGCCACCGCCTTTATCAAGGATGTGCAGGTCGATGGCCTGCCCGCAGCGCCGAGCTGGCTGGCCGGCGTGCCCTTCGTCGGTGAACGGCTGGTGGGGCTGTGGAACAGCATCGACCAGCAGGGCGCGGCGATGATGCTGGCGATCAAGCCCTACCTGGGGCAGGTCGGCAACTGGCTGCTGGCCCGCAGCGCGCAGATCGGTGGCGGGATCCTCGAGCTGACCCTGAGCATCGTCTTCGTATTTTTCTTCTATCGTGACGGGCCGCGTCTGGCGGCGTTCGTCCACGGGCTGCTGGAGCGCCTGATCGGCGACCGCGCTGGCTACTACATCGAGCTGGTGGCCGGTACGGTGCAGCGGGTGGTCAACGGTGTGATCGGCACCGCCGCGGCCCAGGCAGTCCTGGCCCTGATCGGGTTCCTGATCGCCGGCGTGCCGGGCGCGCTAGTGCTGGGGATCGTCACCTTCCTGCTCAGCCTGATTCCCATGGGCCCACCGTTGGTATGGATTCCGGCCACCGCCTGGCTGGCCTGGAAGGGCGAATACGGGATGGCGGTGTTCCTCGGTATCTGGGGCACTTTCATCATCAGTGGCGTCGACAACGTGCTCAAACCCTACCTGATCAGCCGTGGCGGCAACCTGCCGCTGGTGATCGTGCTGCTCGGGGTCTTCGGCGGACTGATCGCGTTCGGTTTCATCGGCCTGTTCATCGGCCCGACCCTGTTGGCCGTGGCCTACAGTCTGTTGACCGACTGGAGCGCGAGCCAGGCGCGGGGCGAAGACAAGCGCCTGTAGCCGCTGCTCGGCAGCAGCTACAGCGGTACGGTGGTGGCGGATGATCAGGCGGCGACGTTAACGCCGCCGGGGGTAAGGTTCGTGGACGGGAGCCGGCTACCGCCCGGCACACGGCCGACTCAGGCGCGGGGCAGGCGCACCACGGTGGTCAGGCCGCCACCGGGGGTTTCTTCCAGGTGCAATTGCCCGCCCAGGCGTTCGGCGGCCTCGCGGGCGATGGTCATGCCCAGGCCGACGCCGCCGGAATTGCGGTTGCGTGAGCCTTCCAGCCGGTAGAAGGGTTCGAACACGGCTTCGCGCTGGTCTTCGGCGATGCCCGGGCCATGGTCGATGACCCGGATCAGCACCTGCTCGCGGCTGTCCTGCAGGCTGATGCGGGCATGCCCGGCATAGCGCAGGGCGTTGTCCAGCAGGTTGTTCAGGCAGGAACGCAACGCCATCGGCTGCACTTGCAGGGGCGCGCAATGGCCGTCGGTCCGCACATCGGCGCCCTGGTCCTGGGCGTTTTCGCAGAGCGATTCCACCAGCGCCTGCACATCCATCCACTGCACGGCTTCGCTGGTGCGCTGTTCATGCAGGTAGCTCAGGGTCGCGTCGAGCATGCTGATCATGTCGTCGAGGTCCTGGCGCATCTGGCCCTGCAGCTTGTTGTCTGCGATCTGTTCCAGGCGCAGCTTGAGGCGCGACAGCGGCGTGCGCAGATCATGGGAGACCGCGCCAAGCATGCGCCCGCGTTGCTTGACCTGTTCCTGGATGCGCCGCTGCATCAGGTTGAAGGTGTGGGCCGCCTGCCGCGCTTCCCGTGGGCCGGACTCGTCCAGCGGCGGGCTGTCGAGGTCTTCGCTGAGGCGCTCGGCGGCATCGCTCAGGCGCTGGATCGGCCGGGTCAGCAGCTTGGCGCCGTACCAGGCGGCGATGATCAGCGAGATGAACTGGAAGGTCAGGGGCACGATCGGGCCGCCGAACCAGGGACGTGGTGGCCGTGGCTCGAAACGCCCGCTGCCGGGCTGTGGCTGGCCGCTGAATTCGCTGGCCGGCGGGCGTGGAGGCGGGCCGTAGAGACGGAACCAGAAGAAGGCGAGCAGGTGGGCGAGCACGATCGCGATCAGCAGCACCCCGAACAGGCGGCCGAACAGCGTATCGAAGCGCCCACGCATCAGCCGATGTCTCGGGCGTCGAACAGGTAGCCTTCGCCGCGCACGGTCTTGATCAACTGCGGCGATTTCGGGTCGTCGCCAAGCTTCTGCCGCAGGCGCGAGACCAGCAGGTCGATGCTGCGATCGAAGGCTTCGATGGAGCGCCCACGGGCGGCGTCCAGCAACTGTTCGCGGCTCAGGACCCGGCGCGGGCGTTCGATGAACACCCAGAGCAGGCGGAATTCGGCGTTGGACAGCGGTACGACAAGACCGTCGGCGGAGATCAACTGGCGCAGCACGCTGTTCAGGCGCCAGTTGTCGAAGCGGATATTGGCCCGCTGCTCGGTGCGGTCGTCGCGGACCCGGCGCAGGATGGTCTGGATCCGCGCCACCAGTTCCCGAGGCTCGAAGGGCTTGGCCATGTAGTCGTCGGCCCCCAGTTCCAGGCCGATGATCCGGTCGGTGGGTTCGCAGCGGGCGGTGAGCATCAGGATCGGGATGTCCGACTCGGTGCGCAGCCAGCGGCACAGGGACAGGCCATCCTCGCCGGGCAGCATCAGGTCGAGCACCACCACGTCGAAGTGTTCCGCCTGCAAGGCCTGGCGCATCGCCGCGCCGTCAGTCACGCCGGTGGCGTGGATGTTGAAGCGGGCCAGGTAGTCGATCAGCAGTTCGCGGATCGGCACATCGTCGTCGACGATCAGCGCCCGGGTGTTCCAGCGCTTGTCGTCACCCGTGCCAGGTGCTTTCTGATCGTCATTGAGGGGAGCTGGAATATTGTGCATGCGTGCGATCGTCTGCCAGGTAGGCTGCCAGCCACAAAGAGGGGCGGCGAGGTGGTGGCTTCAGCATAGGCGTCCGGCCCTGGGGCTGGAAGTGCTGTTCGGGAGTGTTGCGGCTGGCGAGGGTAGCCGGGCGGGGTGTTGCCGGCGTGTCGGGAGTGTATCGGGCTCGACACAATTGCCGCCAGGGTCGGGCATTTGCACGGTTTTATCGATACGGGAGCTGCCGTTGGCGATGAATTACCGATCATCGGGTCCCGGAGCGTCGTCGCTTGCGCTACAATCCGCGCCGATTTCGACTTGCCTGAGAGCCCCTTCATGTCCGCTTGCCAGACTCCTATCATCGTCGCCCTGGACTTTCCCACCCGTGACGCCGCACTGAAACTGGCTGATCAGCTGGACCCCAAGCTGTGCCGGGTCAAAGTCGGCAAGGAACTGTTCACCAGTTGCGCTTCGGAAATCGTCGGCACCCTGCGCGACAAGGGTTTTGAAGTCTTCCTCGACCTGAAATTCCATGACATCCCCAACACCACCGCGATGGCCGTCAAGGCCGCCGCGGAGATGGGCGTATGGATGGTCAATGTGCACTGCTCCGGCGGCTTGCGCATGATGGCGGCCTGCCGCGAAGTGCTGGACCAGCGCAGCGGCCCGAAACCGCTGCTGATCGGCGTGACCGTGCTGACCAGCATGGAGCGTGAAGACCTGGCCGGCATCGGCCTGGATATCGAGCCGCAGGAGCAGGTGCTGCGCCTGGCCGCCCTGGCGGAAAAGGCCGGCATGGACGGCCTGGTCTGTTCGGCCCTGGAAGCCCAGGCGCTGAAGGCCGCGCACCCGTCGCTGCAACTGGTGACCCCGGGGATCCGTCCGGCGGGCAGCGCCCAGGACGACCAGCGGCGCATCCTCACCCCGCGCCAGGCGCTGGATGCCGGCTCCGATTACCTGGTGATCGGCCGTCCGATCAGTCAGGCGGCGGACCCGGCCAAGGCCCTGGCGGCCGTGGTGGCCGAGCTGGCCTGAATCCGGCAGCGGAGTGCTGGCTGTCAGCGATAGTGCAAGCGCGCTTCGTGCTATCGCGAGCAAGCTCTCTCCTACAGAGAGTGCATAGGCCCTTGTAGGAGCGAGCTTGCTCGCGAAACGATCGTACAGACAGCCTGATTCAAAGAGCCACGTTCAAACCTTCAGCACCAGCTTGCCGAAGTTCTCGCCGCTGAACAGCTTCATCAGCGTTTCCGGGAAGGTCTCCAGGCCTTCGACGATATCCTCCTTGCTCTTGAGCTGCCCCTTGGCCATCCAGCCGGCCATTTCCTGCCCGGCGGCGGCGAACTGGGCCGCATAGTCCATCACCACAAAACCTTCCATGCGCGCGCGATTGACCAGCAACGACAGGTAGTTGGCCGGTCCCTTGACCGCCTCCTTATTGTTGTACTGGCTGATGGCGCCGCAGATCACCACCCGGGCCTTGAAGTTCAGGCGACTGAGCACCGCATCGAGGATGTCGCCGCCGACGTTATCGAAATACACGTCGACGCCTTTCGGGCATTCGCGCTTGAGGCCGGCATGGACGTCTTCGCTCTTGTAGTCGATGGCACCGTCGAAGCCCAGTTCGTCGATCAGGAACTTGCATTTGTCCTGGCCGCCGGCGATGCCGACCACCCGGCAGCCTTTGATCTTGGCGATCTGCCCGGCAATGCTGCCCACCGCGCCGGCCGCGCCCGACAGCACCACGGTTTCACCGGCTTTTGGCGCACCGACGTCCAGCAGGGCGAAATAGGCGGTCATGCCGGTCATGCCCAGGGCCGACAGGTAGCGCGGCAGCGGCGCCAGTTTCGGATCGACCTTATAGAAGCTGCGCGGCTCGCCGAGGAAATAGTCCTGCACGCCCAGGGCGCCATTGACGTAGTCGCCGACGGCGAAGCCGGGGTTGTTCGAGGCGATCACCTGGCCCACGCCCAGGGCGCGCATCACTTCACCGATGCCCACTGGCGGGATGTAGGACTTGCCTTCGTTCATCCAGCCGCGCATGGCCGGGTCGAGGGACAGGTACTCATTCTTCACCAGGATCTGCCCGGCCGCGGGTTCGCCGACGGGAACCTGCTGGTAGGTGAAGGTTTCGCGGGTCGCCGCGCCCACCGGGCGTTTGGCGAGCAGAAACTGGCGATTGGTCTGGGTGGTCATGGCAGGCACTCAAGGATCGATGGAACCCTAGTTGATAGACCTTCAGCCCTGATGCCGCAAGGTTTGCCGCTGTAGCGAATAGGGGGCGATCCAGAGGCGTGATGGTGGTATGGCAGCCTTCATCACCATTGCGGATAAGTGGGCAACCGGCCCTCTGATAGTGCTGCCGCGTGCTCGTTGCCTGTGCCTAGACTGGGCGAATCCGATCCATGCATTCCATCGAGGGCATCACCATGAGCATGACGTTTTCCGGCCAGGTCGTTTTGGTCACCGGCGCAGCGGCGGGTATTGGCCGGGCCACGGCCCTGGCGTTCGCCACGCAGGGGCTGAAAGTAGTGGCGGCCGACCTCGACGTCGCCGGTGGCGAGGGTACGGTGCAATTGATTCGCGCCGCCGGTGGCGAAGCACTGTTCGTGCGCTGCAACGTTACCGACGAGGCGGATGTGCAGAACCTGATGGCCCAGGTGGTAAGCAGCTACGGCCGCCTCGACTATGCCTTCAACAATGCCGGGATCGAAATCGAGAAGGGCAAGCTGGCGGACGGCACCCTGGATGAGTTCGACGCGATCATGGGAGTCAACGTCAAGGGCGTCTGGCTGTGCATGAAGCACCAGTTGCCGCTGATGCTCGCCCAGGGCGGCGGGGCCATCGTCAACACGGCGTCGGTGGCCGGCCTCGGCGCGGCGCCGAAGATGAGCATCTATGCCGCCTCCAAGCATGCGGTGATCGGCCTGACCAAGTCGGCGGCCATCGAATATGCGAAGAAGAAAATCCGGGTTAACGCGGTGTGCCCGGCAGTGATCGACACCGATATGTTCCGCCGCGCCTACGAGGCCGATCCGAAGAAAGCCGAATTCGCCGCGGCCATGCACCCGGTCGGGCGGATCGGCAAGGTCGAGGAAATCGCCAGCGCGGTGCTGTATCTGTGCAGCGACGGCGCGGCCTTCACCACCGGCCATGCGCTGGCGGTCGACGGTGGCGCCACCGCCATCTGACGCTCGCTTGCCTTAGGGACGGCCCTGGTGACCAAGCGTTGCCTGGGTTGTACCGGATCGACCTCGACCATTCTGAAAACGACCTGAACGTAGCTTTTTGCCATTATTCCGACGCCAGAGACTTGTGCTCCAGTGCAGCCCGTTGCGAACCTGCAAAACTGGACAATGGCCCTGTTGCCATTGGGGACTGGAAGGGGACTGAGCGCAATGAATTCGGCCACGAACGGACGTTTTGCCAACCTCGGCATGGCGAAAAAACTGGGTGTCGGCTTCACCCTGGTGCTGCTGCTGACGGCGCTGGTAGCCGCCATCGGCGTCTGGTCCCTGCAGACCATCAGCCAGCGTTTCGATGGCCTCAAGCAGATGTCGTCACTCAACAGCGGCTTGCTCAAGGTCCGCCTGCTCGAACAGAACTATGCCTTGCACGGCGACGCCAAAACCGCGGACGCCTTGCACGAGGGCGTCGACGCCTTGCTGGCCCTGGCGGCACAGCTCAAGGAGCGTTCGGCGGCGAATGTGCCGGTGATGACCGATGTCGAGCAGGCGCTGGGGGCTTACCGCAAGGCCTTCGACGAGTTCGTCGAGCTGACCCAGGCCAAGGACCTGGCGCTGGAAATGGCCAGTTGGTCAGTGTCCAGCGTGGCCAACAACCTCGACGTGCTGCAGGCCGGTCTGGCTGATGACGGCACCTATAGCCTCAAGGAGTCCGCCGGCAAGGAGGGCAGCGAGTTCGTCGAGCAGGCCAATCAGGTCAGTCAGGTTTCGCGCTTGATGCTGCAAGCCATGAACGAAGCCCGGGTGCGCCTGGACCAGAGCCGCAAGGGCGAGGAAGAGGTCGAGCAGGGCAAGATCGAACAGGCCGACCAGGCCCTGGCCCAGGCCGAGCAGCTCAAGACCCTGGTCAAAGACGCCGGTTATCAGACGGTGCTCAACGAAGTGGTCGGGCATATCGGTGGTTTCAGCGAGAAGCTCGCCGAATACACCGGCTTGCTGGCGCACGAGAAAAAGGTCTATCAGCAACTGCACGAGCGCGCCGCGCAGGTGATGGAGCGGGTCGACCAGGCGTACGGTGCGCAGGATCAGTCGATGCAGGCGGAGCTGAAAAAGAACTCGCTGTTGATCGTCGCGTCTTCGGCCCTGGCGTTGCTGGTGGGCGTGTTGGCGGCCTGGATCATTACCCGCTTGATCGTCACTCCGCTGCGCAGCGTGATGCGCGTGGCGCAGCAGGTCGCCGCCGGTGACCTGAGCGCGATGGTGGAGGTGACGCGCCGGGACGAAATCGGCCAGTTGATGCTGGCGATGCAACAGATGGGCAGCGGCCTGAGCGGTATTGTCAGCGGCCTGCAGGCAGGCATCGAACAGTTGGCCAGCTCGGCCCAGTCGCTGTCGGCGGTGACCGAACAGACCAATCTGGAAGTCAGCAGCCAGAAGGAAGAAACCGAGCAGGTGGCGACTGCGATGAACCAGATGACCGCCACCGTGCACGACGTCGCGCGCAACGCCGAAGAAGCCGCGCAGGCGGCGCAGACCGCCGACGACAAGGTGGAAAGTGGCCAGCAGGTGGTGCGCCAGAGTATGCAGCGCATCGAACAGCTGGCGGATTCGGCTACCAGCGCCAGCTCCAGCATTGAAAGCCTCAGCGCCGAAATCCAGAACATCGGCACCGTGCTCAGCGTGATCAAGAGTGTCGCCGAGCAGACCAACCTGTTGGCGCTGAACGCGGCCATCGAAGCGGCGCGTGCCGGCGAGCAGGGCAGGGGTTTCGCGGTGGTGGCCGACGAAGTGCGGGCCCTGGCCAAGCGCACCCAGCAATCCACTGAAGAGATCGAGCGCCTGGTCAGTGCCCTGCGTTCGGCGGCGCAGTCCTCGGTGCAGCAGATCCAGAGCAGCGGCGAACTGGTCAAGCTGGCGGTCAGCGATGCGCTGCAGACCGAAAGCGCATTGGGCAGCATCGCCACGGCGGTGTCGCTGATTCAGCAGATGAACCAGCAGATCGCCGCGGCCGCCGAGCAACAAAGCTCGGTCGCCGAAGAGATCAACCGCAGCGTCACCAGTATCCGCGCCAGCGCCGATCAGTCGTCACTGGCCATGCAGGGCAATGCGGCGTCGAGCATCGAGCTGGCGCAGTTGGGGGCGGAGTTGAAGGGGATGGTCGGGCATTTCCGGTTGTAATGCCGCTGATGCTTGCTACAGGCTGCGCCGCCAGGGGCGCAGCCTTATAGGCCGTGCCGCGCGAGTGGCTCGCGCGGCCGTTGCCGGTCAGTCGTAAATGGCTTTCTTCTTCCAGTCGGCGTCGGCTTCGACGACCTTCAGGCCTTCGGTCAATTGGTTGACCTCGCCTTCGACCGGCTGGGTGTTGGTCAGCACCATCGCGTTGGAGCGGGCCAGGAGTTTTTCCAGGTACTCCAGCTGTTCCCGATAGACCGCCGGGTCCGGCTGCTTGCGCAGGTATTGCACACCGCGCTCGAACGCCAGGCGCGCCTGGCCGGGTTGTTCCTGCTGCAGGGCGTACTGGCCGAGGTTGTTGAAGAACTCGATGTGCAGCAGCACCAGGATGTGGCGGATTTCCCTGATCCAGTGCTTGGCTTCGTTGGTCGGCAGGAAGCCGTCCTGGGCGGCGCGAGTCACCTGGCCATGCAGGGCTTCCAGAAGAAAGCGCACGTCCTTGGCCTTGGCTTCGGTCTGGATCGGGCAGGGCGGGTTGTTGACCGGAATCGATTCGCCCTGGCCGACCAGCGCGTTCAACTCGGCGATACGCGCCTTGAGCGCGGCATCGGACTTGTTCAGGTTCAACAGACGCTGAACGACGTTGAGCTCCAGGCGGGTCATCAGCAGCTTGAGCCCAGGCGACATGAACTGGCCGGGGAAGGTCTCGGTGATTTCGCCGCAGCGGCGCAGGCGGTCATTGAGTTCGACCTTGGTACGGGCCTTTTCCAGTTTGTTGTTTTCCACCACATGGTTCATGTAGCCAATGGCGATCAATATTACGATCCCGGCTACTACTAGCAGGGTGATCATGAGTGGTGTCACCGTGTAAGACCTCTTTCTGGGGTTCGCGTACGAGTGGCGAGTGTAGTGACTTAGCCTTGGGGCGCCTAGCGCAGGTCGACGAGCAGAAACAGGCCGATTCTCTGCTTATATAGGAAATGTCTGGCTGGTTTCATATTGCCATCACCTAAGGATGTGGACTATAGCGTCTTGTCGAGTGTCAGAATATAGGCGTCAAGGCACAGGCTGCACAAATGCCCGAAAGGGCTCGCAAACCACCCCGAAGTCATTGATTTAAATAAATTTATATCAGGGGGTTGACGACCCTCCAATCCATCCATAGAATGCGCGCCACTTGCAGCGTAAAGCACACAGCGAAACGCGGCAGGGAGTGAATGTTGTAGTGTGTCCCCTTCGTCTAGTGGCCTAGGACACCGCCCTTTCACGGCGGTAACAGGGGTTCGAGTCCCCTAGGGGACGC